>JBIITN010000032.1:0-17556 GCA_044340485.1 Ilumatobacteraceae bacterium
CCGCTTTACTCGCCAGCTGCTATACCCAACGCGGCGAGCTCCGCTACCGCTTTACTCGCCAGCTGCTATACCCAACGCGGCGAGCTCCGCTACCGCTTTACTCGCCAGCTGCTTTGGGCTCGCGGGGAAGGCCGAGAAAGCGTTCACCCACGATATTGCGTTGGATCTGACTAGTGCCACCCCAAATGGTTTCGCTTCGCGAGAAGAAAAACGCCGACATCATCGCACTTACTGGATATCCAGGGCGACGACGCTCACGACCAGTACCGGGCCATGAGCCATCACCGTTGTATGAATAATCGACCATCAACGCGTTGGTGCCAGAAATGTCGAGTGCTAATTCCAATGCATCGCGGTGCATCTCTGACCAAAACATCTTGTTGGTAAGACCGAGTGCAATAACACCCATGTCTTTGGTGCCATTCAATGTTTGTGTCAACGAACGCAATCCATTTACTCGCAACAGCTGAATCTTGCTGTAGTACATCATGAGACGCTGACGAATGATCGGATCACCAATAGCGCCGTTTACTTTGGCAGCTGCCACCATCTCTTCGTATTCCGCTTCAAAACGACGGTACGACGTGGTTGCACTCATACCGCGCTCGAATCCGAGAGTGGCGTTCGCAATTGCCCATCCACCATTTACTCCGCCAACAATGTTGTCCTTCGGACAACGAGCGTTAGTAAAGAACACCTCGTTGAACTCAGCGGTTCCGTCTGGCTGTGTGATACCACGCACTTCAACACCTGGCTGATTCATCGGCACCAGCATGTAAGAAATGCCTTTGTGCTTTGGGGCTGCAGGATCGGTACGAGTTAACAAGAAGCAGTAGTCGGCGTTGTGACCCTGAGTGGTCCACACTTTCTGACCATTAATCACCCATTCATCACCGTCAAGCACGGCGGTTGCTTTCAAACTCGCCAAGTCGCTACCACTGTTGGGCTCACTAAACCCTTGGCACCACCGCACTTCACCGCGCAAGATCTTTGGCAAGAACTCTTTCTTTTGCTCTTCTGTGCCGTGAGCGAGAATTGTTGGACCAACAAGCGTGTCACCAAAGAAGTCAGCGCGCATAGGAGCTTTTGCACGCGCAAACTCTTCAGCAAGCACGACACCTTGCATTGTTGTGAGACCTTTGCCGCCGTATTCCTTTGGCCACGTCGCACAAATCCAACCGCCGCCGTACAACTTCTGCGGCCACTCTTCGTTGAATTTCTTGCGCTCTTCAGCACTCATTTCAAAGCCTGGCTCAAACCAACCTTTCGGAAGGTTCTGCT
The DNA here is from genome assembly GCA_044340485.1 of Ilumatobacteraceae bacterium. GTDB lineage: Bacteria > Actinomycetota > Acidimicrobiia > Acidimicrobiales > Ilumatobacteraceae > UBA2093. The sequence goes on from JBIITN010000032.1 coordinate 1,282, forward strand.
CAAGCCACGAGCGGATTTCAGTGCGAAATTCTTCGGCATCGGGGGGGTAGGTCAAATCCATAGGGCACATTCTGCCCCAAAATGTCGATGTTCCTACCGCCCGGTAAGACCCGCTACATCGGTCACATGACCCCACTGCCGCGCCAGAGCTGAATTGCCAATGGACAAATTATTTACACCCTTGTTACATGGGGCAAACAGAGCCGTCAACTCCAATTTTTATCGTAAGACCATGGTTAGCCACCGCACCGATGACACAGTCGCACTCACCGTGACCGATATCGCGGTTCTTGAGGTGCTCGCCGACCGAGCCGGCGCCGTTGTTAGTCGTGACACCCTTCGACGCCTCGCCGACCTACGGCAATTCAGTCAGCGTCGCTGTGATTCTGCGATTGTCGCAATACGACGCGTCATGGGAAATGATGCCGTCATTACGGTTCGAGGTCGTGGCTGGATGTTGCAATCTGAATTTGAAACGGCCGCTCGCACATTCATTGATGCCAGTTAGCCTCGCTAGTGATGCTCGCATCATCTCTTGTTGAACAACTCATGACCGCAGAAAACGTGGGTGATGTCACTTCGGTGGTGAGAACGAAATTGCGTGACGTCACAGTCGACAATTGCTCGCCCCTGCTTGCAGCACACGCCATTGACGAACTACACGCCGGTATTGATATAGATGCGATGTTCAGTTCATACGACTTTCCCGCATCTGTTGTTAAAGAGACAACATCTCTTGTTCACGCTTCCACGCTGTTGAGGTCAGCTCTATCGCTTCACACCACTGACGAACAACCGCGTTTACTGGTGCATCTCGCGGGATACTTGGGTACTCCTCTCATGGTGGAATGGTGTCGCATTCTCACCACTGCTCGCGGAGAACTAGACGAAGACCAATACCTTGCGCTACTGACCGTCACAACCGGAGTTCAAGCGGTGCTCGCTCATCCAGAACTAATTGAAGGAAACGATTCATCACTTGATTCACTACGTCGACGCGAGGCACGGGAATTAACAATTGATCCAAACGCTCATCAGCGAATAGACGCTGCCTCAAGCACGTATGTGCTGTCACACCAACCAACAGTGATTGCCCGACACGTGATGCTGGCAGAACCATCGGTGCCACATGTCAGTGTTCGATCTCGAGTGTACGAAACGGCGGTGGCAGGTGAATGGCTTGTAGACGTCGTTACCCACGACATGCCCGGTCTCTTAGCGCGAATCACTGCCACTTTGGCATCTAACAATATGAATGTCTTAAGCGCAGATCTTGCAACCTGGGATGACGGCACAGTTATCGACTCATTCGTTGTGAAATGCGCGCCCAAACCAGATGAGCGAGCTTTAGCGACCGACATCGAATCAAGTTTTGATGTCAGCCTAGAAACGACAAAATCGCAGTCGCGACATTTCACGGTGCATTACGACGACACCATCTTGCCGTGGCACACCATTGTCACTGTGACTGGCCGCGATGAGGCGGGCGCACTTCAAGACATCGCGCGTGCCTTTGCCGCAGCGGGCATCAGCGTGCATCACGCTCAGATATCAGGCGATGGGATCTTGATGTCTGACCGGTTTGAAGTAAGTGATTCGGCGAACAAGCAAATAACTGGTGAAGATCGCACACGATTTGAATTGTTGCTGAATACCCACTAAAGACCATTCCGTCTGTCAACTATTCGCACTAATGATTGAGGGCCCACGTCAATGTTGGCTAGTGACAAGCGCTACTCCACCACCTAATCTCGTGTTATGACGATGACCGAACCAGCTCCAGCAAAAGCCGAGCGATGGACTGCCCAATGGAAAGAGCTCTACGAGGAAGTCATTGATACAGGGCTATGCACCGGTTGTGCTGGATGCGTCGTCACTTGCCCCCATGAAGTCATCGGGTACAAGCATGAGGAAAAGGGATACAAACCTTTCCACCTTGAGGAAGAACTCGGTCTCGATAACTGCATCCACGGCGAAAAAGGTTGCACCACTTGCACCCGCGCGTGTCCACGTTTTCGTGCGTGGGAGCCAGATGCCGACATGCATCTTTTTGGCAAATTGCGAGAGCCAGAGCAAATGTTTGGTCAATACCGCCAACTGCTATTAGTTCGTGCAAGTGAAGATCTTGTTCACAAATCTGGGCAAGATGGTGGTTTCGTTTCGGCCATGCTCATTTGGTTGATCGAAAACAACTACATCGACGCCGCTCTCACCAGTTATCTCGAAGGTGACGGTTCTTCATGGAAGGCAGTTCCTGGTTTGGCACGCAACCGCGATGACGTCTTGCGTGGCGCTGGAAGTCGGTACACCTATTCGGCAAACACACTCGCGTTTAAACAAGCCCAAGAGCAAGGCCTCAATCGCCTCGCGCTTGTCGGTATGAGCTGTCAGTCGTCGGTACCGCCAGTGATGTGGGCGCGCAAAGCCGGAAAAGTCAGCAAGGGTTTCTTGTTCAACATTGGCTTGTTGTGCTCAAAGACATTCGACGACGCGATCTTCGAAGAATTGTTCTGGGCCAAGTACGGACTGAAAAAAGAAGACATGGTCAAGATGAACATCAAGGGCGTCTTTCAGATCTGGATGAAAGATGGTTCGTACCACGAGATCGATCTCAAAGAGTGCCATGCATGGACGCGCGAGGGCTGTAAGACATGTCCCGACTTCTCTGCTGAACATGCCGACATCTCCACCGGCGGAATCGGTGAAGACAACGACTGGACATTATGTGTTGTTCGCACACCACTTGGTGAAGAAGTAATGAAGCGCATGGAAGCAGTCGGCGCAGTGACTACTCGCCCTGCAGAAGGCGATGCGACAGCGATGAAACTTCTCAAACTCTTGAGCACTGTAAGTCGTCGCCGTTGGCCTTCTGGCGCACATCCCGCTCCAGTAGTTGGCGTGCCACCGCCAAAGAAAAAAACTGATGCTGCTCCAGCGCCAGCCAGCGAATAAATCAGATACACAGTTCGCGTGCGCGCGAAAAAATTGAGTCAAACATTGGTTCAGTGAGTTTTCCCGTAAAGGTGTTTTGCTGACTCGGGTGATACGAGCACAGAATCGTGAGTGCGCCATGAACAATTTCCAATCCATGAGCAAACTTTGGTCGTGGACGAATCTCTAATTGACGGCACATTGCCTCATAGGCAATAGACCCAAGGCACACCACAACACGTATGTCGGAAAGAAGTGACATCTCCCGCGTCAGAAATGGCTCGCATGCGCGTCGTTCATCGGGAGTGGGCTTGTTATCAGGTGGCGCACATCGCACAGCAGCTCCCACCCACGCGCGGTAAAGCTGCAGTCCATCATCTTGATGTGTAGACGTTGGCTGGTTTGCAAAACCAGCTTTGTGGAGTGCGCGATACAACCAATCCCCACTGCGATCACCGGTAAACATGCGACCCGTGCGATTTGCTCCGTGTGCTGCTGGCGCAAGTCCGACCACGTACAAACGCGCAAACGCGTCACCGAATCCTGGTACCGGGCGGCCCCAATATTCGTCGTCGCGAAAAGATGCACGTTTTTCAACAGCGACTGCCTCGCGCCATGCAACAAGACGATCACAGGTGCGGCAGTTGGCAATCTCGTCATGCAAAATCTGTAATTGGCGCGGCAAGTTCCTCGTCACGGTTTCCACAGTAGGTTGAAGTCACTATGGCAGGACGTAAAAAATCAACATCTCCCTCACCTCATGGGACTTCCACCCTCGTTTTGCTGGTACGCCACGGCCAAACGCCCACAACCGGAAAGTTGTTGCCCGGACGTGCATCTGGGCTCCACCTCGCCGATGCCGGCCACGAACAAGCCGCAACGGTGGCGACTCGTCTTGCCGAGTTGCCACGTGTTGATGCCATCTATGCCTCTCCACTGGAGCGCACACGAGAAACAGCGGCACCGATTGGTAAAGCGTTGAAACAACGCGTGCACATCGACAAAGGCTTGCTCGAGTGTGATTTCGGTGACTGGACCGGCAAAGAACTAACCGCATTAATGAAACTTCCCGAGTGGTCAACCGTGCAACGAGCGCCGAGCATATTCCGTTTCCCGAATGGTGAAAGTTTCACTGAGATGCAAACACGTATTGTGTCGGCGCTTGACCGCATACGTGTGGCTCATCCCGGCGGTGTCGTTGTGTGTGTATCCCATGCCGATCCAATCAAGGCCGCGGTAGCTCACGCTATGGGAACCCACCTCGATCTCTTTCAGCGCATAGTTGTCAGTACCTGTTCAGTCAGTGCCATCGCTTATAGCACCGGCGGGCCTGTCGTTCTCACTGTGAACTCAACTGGCGGGTCGCTTGCCGACCTACGTCCCTCCTGACACTTCTGCCACACTGGAGACGCCATGAGTTTCTTTTACGAGTTCGATCCAACTGAAGTCTTCACAACTGGAGCAATTGGCCAACCAGGAGAACGAGTTTTTTACGTTCAAGCACTTGCAGACGGTCAAGTCATTTCAGCAAAATGTGAAAAACAACAGGTTGCAGCACTTGCCCAGTATTTGCGTAACATTTTGTCTGACCTGCCACCACCTGAATCATCATCCATAACAAAAGACATGAGTCTGCGTTCACCAGTAGAACAAGATTTTGTGCTCGGCACCGTGGGCCTAGGTCTTGATAGGTCGTCAGGAAAAGTTGTGATTCAACTTGATGAACTACAACTGCTTGATGAAGACGACGATTTTCTCGAAGTCCCAGCCGATGACGAAGTTGGTCGCATGCGTGTCTTTCTCACCCCCGAACAAGCGGTTGCATTTTGTGAGCGCGCTGAACTCATCGTGCAAGCCGGGCGTGAGCAATGTCGATGGTGTGGTGGGCCAATCGATCCAGACGGTCACGCTTGCCCCCGCTTCAACTGAATAGTCGTACATGACTCCCAACGACCCACTCCTCGTTGACTTGCTCACTCACGGTGATCTGGCTGTGGAACACCGTATGCCACACAGCAGCAACGGCACTTTTATGACCACCGTGAGTCTTGGCGGCAATGTATGTCAGGCGATCTATAAGCCCATGAAACTGGAGCGACCCCTCTGGGACTTTGAACCGGGATTACATCGTCGCGAAGTCGCCGCTTATTTACTGTCTGAAGCAATGGGATTACATCTTGTACCCGCCACGGTTCTTCGCGACGGACCACTCGGTGAAGGTTCTGTGCAGTTCTACGTTAACAATGACGCATCCGAGCACTACTTCTCACTATATGAAAGTCGACCCGACCTTCACGACCGCTTTCGCGATTTCGCTGTTTTTGATCTTGTCGCAAACAACACCGACCGAAAGTCGGGACACATTGTTCTCGCAGATGCCGACAACAATGTGTGGGGCATCGACCACGGCGTATGTTTTTCCGCTGACTTCAAACTACGTACCGTGATTTGGGAATTTGGTGGCGAAGACATTCCAGAACGTCTTCACAATGCAACTCGTGCATTGACCAATGCAATTCCACTCCATATTGCTGCGCTTCTGTCTGAAGAAGAGATCACGGCTATGCAAGAACGCGCCGAATGGATCTGCGAACAAGAACGCTTCCCCATCAACCGCAGCGGCCACTTTTATCCATGGCCACTTGTATAAGTGGCCCGTGGGTAAAGCCACTTGTATAAGTGGCCTATTCGGTAAGGCCGCTGGTGTAGCGGTCACGCAACTCGCGTTTCATGATTTTGCCAGTCACTGTTTTTGGCATCTCGTCAATAAAGAACACCTTCTTGGGTTTTTTGTAACCAGCCAATCGGTCACGAACAGTGTTGATGATGTCTGTTTCGGTTGCAGTCATCCCGTCTTTCAACTTGATCACTGCACATACGTTTTCGCCCCATTTCACATCAGGCAAACCAATCACTGCTGCTTCTGACACTGCAGGGTGGTTATAGATCACGTCTTCCACTTCACGGCTGTAGACATTCTCCCCTCCGGTCAAGATCATGTCTTTGATGCGGTCCGCGATGTAGAGATATCCCTCTTCATCTCTGTACGCCGCATCGCCGGTATGAAACCACTCACCAGTAAATGACTTACGCGTCGCCTCCTCGTTGTTGAAATAACCACTCAACACTTGTTCACCACGACACACGATTTCACCGATGACACCCGGAGCACATTCATTGAAGTTCTCGTCCACAATCATGACCTCAGAAAGATCATTCACCCGGCCACACGATGCGAGGAGATGTTCCGCTCCGTTTGCCGCCCGCTCATGGTCAGCTGACGACAGATACGTGTTATTACCGGATGTCTCGGTCATGCCGAATGCGGTCCAAAAGATAGGGCCAAAGCGTTCCATCGCACGTTTCAAAATTTCGATAGGCATAGCAGCTGATCCGTATGCCAATCGATGTAATGACGTCAACTTGTATTCTCTGCACTTCGGGTGCTCGAGCACCATGTTCAACATGGTGGGAGCAAGTGATGTGATGGTGACTCCATAATTATCGACTGTCTGCATCCACAATTCAGGTTCAAATTGTGGGAACAGAACATTTGTTCCGCCCCGCAGGTGATAAAGCGGAATCAGATACCCCGCAATGTGACACATGGGGAAACCAAGCAAGTTGACATCATCATGTTGTGGAAGTGTTTCCATCGACACACTGACAATTGCTGCCATCAAGTTTCGATGGGACAACATGGCACCCTTTGGAAAGCCCGTCGTTCCCGAGGTGTACAACAACCATGCAATTGTGTCGTCGCTGGTTTCGCGCTGTACGAAGTCCGGCGAAGCAGAGCCAACGAGATCTGCATACGTCGGGTACTGAGATGAACCCCGATCACCGATCACGACAATGGTCGTGAGTGTTGAAATGTCTGCCAGGTGCGGCTCAACTGCATCGAGATACTTGTCTTGCACCAGCAGAGTGCTGACCTGGGCGTTGTTCATGATCCATGCCCATTCTTTCGAGTGCAGACGGTAGTTAAGAAACGTCAAGGCCATACCTGCATCTGGAACGCCGTAGTAACACTCGACATACTCAGGAATGTTTTCCGCGAGAATCGCGATTCGATCACCAAATTTTGCCAAGTCGGCCACTGCATTAGCTACGCGATTACAGCGCTCGTTGAGTTGAGCAAACGTCAGTACATCATCACCATTAATCAATGCTGGTTTTTGTGGATGTTTTGCCGCGTTACGCCGCACGATGTCGCCAAGCAACATGTAGACCCCCGATCCCCGCTGCGAATCCTGTCAGAGTTATTCCGTTAGTGTCAAAGCGAACGCCACGAATAACAGGTGGGATTACAAGGTGGACACACAATGAGCAGCATTACTGACGTAGCAACGGGGTTACTTTTCCCGGAGGGACCAATCGCCATGCCAGACGGGTCAGTCGTACTCGTTGAGATGTTTGGACCATGCCTCAGTCGAATTCATACCGATGGAAGCAAAGAGGTCATCGCGGAAATTCCGGGTGGACCAAATGGAGCCGCATTGGGTCCAAACGGTTTGTTCTATGTCTGTAATAACGGTGGAGTGTTTAAACCAATGGTCGTGAATGGAAACACGGTTCCAGTGCACGCCCCTGCCAGCGAACACATCGGTGGACGCATTCAGACCGTGGATCCACAAACAGGAAAAGTAACCGACTTGTACGCCGAATGCGATGGCGTTGCACTCACAGCACCAAATGACATCGTCTTTGATGATCACGGTGGCTTTTACTTCACCGATCACGGATTTGCTCATGGTCGTACTGCGGTTATGACGGGTATCTATTATGCAAAAGCAGATGGGTCGATGATTAAGGAAATTGTCTTCCCAGCACGTGATCCGAACGGAATTGGACTATCTCCTGACGGAGCAACTCTCTATTGGGCAGAGACATGGACGGGCCGCATCATTCGTCGTAAGTTGTCGGCGCCTGGGGTGATTGAGAATTACCCGCCTGGGGACTTGTCCATGTGTCTGCACGGATTTCCAGGATTTCAATTACTTGATTCGCTGGCGGTTGATGCAGCAGGCAATGTGTGCGTAGCCACGTTGATGAATGGAGGTGTATCCGTGGTATCACCCGACGGAGAACTAATTGATTTTGTCGCAACCGGAGACCCACTCACCACCAACGTGTGTTTCGGTGGTCCTGATCTACAGACCGCGTACATCACGCTGTCTGGCTCTGGTCGTCTCGTTACCACACCGTGGCCGCGTCCAGGGCTAGCACTTGCACACCTCAATAAATAGCAACTGCCACCAAGTGAGCAATCGTTGAGCGAATTTCTCGAATCCCTCATTCACCGAGTTGACCTCGATGAATTAGTGAGATATGTCGACACCACGTGTGCTGCGCGCGACTTTGAACATCTCATCGAGATCAGAGACCAATCACGTGCAGCAGTACACACCGGGCGACAACTATGGCCCATCGCAACACTTGCAAACTATCGACTGGCCCTTTATGCTCCTGCCCACCTTGCCGTGCGCTCACTTGACGACACTGTTCGCACTTTTATGCCAGGACCACTGAGTGAAATTCTCTCGGTTCATCATTCGTGGGACGAACTATCCGAACACCTACCAAATGGACCAGACCGATCTCTCGTTGCATACGAACGTTCATTACGTGGCGACATTATTTCAACAGATGAAACAGAGGCTCTCGACATACCACTGATGCCACAACCATGGGAACCGCAATACAACGTCGCAACATACGACGATGATGGAGTTCACTGCGACTCGCCAACACTGCCCCCTATCACCGCCACCGCGTCTTCACACGATGAAAACCACAACAGCAACTGTGAAATAGACGACGATGACACCGAGACTGCAGTGCGCGAACTGCTCTCTGCATGGACAACTGAATCAAACGGGAAAGTATCCATGACGGTGGTCGAGGGCTCCATTCGTGATGCACTTGCTGTGCACGGAATCGCCTCGTCTGATACAACACCGCTCACCACGCGCGACGCTTTCGCAATCCTCGCGTGGGCTGGCGCAAGTGGTAGCGCACACGGCGCGCGCCGAGGCATGGCAACGGGGCGTTTCGGAGCGTGGTGGCTGTGTGCCACCATCACAGACATTGTTGACGAATGGCCACTCACAAACCCGCAGTCTCAACAGGTGATGACTGGTCTTCAGTGGGAGCGCTACACACACCCCAATCTCGAACAAAAAGGATGGGCCGTACACCTTGCGGTGCACGACCCATCAACTGGAGTGTCTCTTGTGATCAACGCCTCTGATAGCGCTGAGTAAGTACTTAACGAGCTTTCAAAGCCTCGATCAACTTTGGCAACACGACGTTGACATCACCAACGATGCCAAGGTCAGCGACACCAAAGATTGGTGCTTCTTTGTCTTTGTTGATCGCGATGATGTTCTTGGAGCCCTTCATGCCCACCATGTGCTGCGTCGCGCCAGAGATACCCGCTGCGATGTACACGCTTGGCTTCACAACCTTTCCGGTCTGGCCAACTTGGTATGAGTAGGGCACCCAACCGGCATCCACGATGGCACGCGATGCGCCAGGGGCTGCTTTCAGTAACTTTGCGAGATCTTCGATCATCGCGAACTTTGCCTGCTCGCCAAGTCCGCGACCACCTGAAACAACAACGTCTGCTTCGTCAAGTTTTGGTCCGGAGACTTCTTCAACGTGAACAGCAGTGACTTGCGCACCACCTGCGGCGCCGAGGTCTGGCACAGGTGCGGCGACAACTTCAGCTGCACCGCCACCAGATGATTCAGGAGCAAAGCTCTTTGGACGGAATGCAACGAGATACGGAGCCGAACCGGTGAACGAAGTGGTCACCAAAGTGTTGCCGCCAAAGATCGGCGTTGTTGCGGCAATTCCATCGCCACCGTCTTCAATGTCGATGCTGTTTGTCAACACAGTGCGATCCAATTTGACCGACAAACGCGACACGGTGTCACGACCTTCGTAGTTTTGCGGGAACATGATGACGTCAGGAGTATCTCCACCGTCAATCACTGCCTTCATTGCTGCTGCAACAGCAACACCTGGCAATTTTCCGCCAAGATCACCAGTTGCATACACCTTGGTTGCACCGTATCCACCAAGTGCACCAGCTACTGCTGCTCCGTCGCCACCGATGAAGGCTGCAACGTTTGATGACAGTGAACGAGCCTTTGTGAGAAGTTCGAGTGTTCCTGAAGTGGGAACACCATTTGTTGTTTGGGCAAAAACCCAGACGCTATTGATTGCCATGATTTGCTCCCGTTTCCTCAGATGACCTTCAGGTTCTCAAGGAACCCAACAATCTTGCTGAATGCTTCACCGTCGTCTTCGATGATCTCACCGGCTTGACGCGCTTCTGCTTCTGCAACTTTTGAAATCTTTTGACCAGCACCGGCCCAGCCAACGGGATTAATGCCGAGATCTCCCGCGGTGACCTCATCAACTGGCTTGCTCTTTGCAGCCATAATTCCCTTAAACGAGGGGTAACGAGGTTCCACAACACCAGCTGTCACGCTGATAACTGCTGGCATCGGACATGTGACTTCGTCATATCCGGCTTCTGTCTGGCGTTCTGCTTTGATCGTTGAACCGTCAATGCTGATCTTCTTTGCAAATGTCACCGATGGGAGACCAAGGACTTCTGCAATCTGCTCTGGCACTGTTCCGGTGTAACCGTCTGATGATTCAGTTGCGGCGATGATGAGATCTGCTCCACCCAAACGCTGCACCGCACCTGCGAGAACTTTTGCAGTCGTCAACGCATCACTTCCCTGCAATGCAGGATCAGATACGAGAACAGCTTTCACTGCGCCCATTGCAAGTGCGGTACGAAGACCTGATGTCTCGTTGTTTGGCGCCATAGAAACGAGACTGACCTCGCCACCACCAGCAGCATCAACGAGTTGCAACGCCATTTCGACGCCGTACATGTCGGAATCGTCAATGACGATCTTTCCGTCACGCTTGAGGGTATTGGTACCGCCGTCGAGTGCGCCTGGCACCGCGGGGTCGGGGATCTGCTTGACGCACACGATTACGTTCATAGTGGGGTCATTTTTACCCCTGAGTAGGGCCTGTTTCCACCCGCAATGGCAATGAAGAATGTTTCTCGGTCGTGACCCTCGTCGCACAACGCTGATATCGTGAAGAACCTTGCGTTTACTCCTCGTTGTCAACTCATTTGCCTCGTCGGTCACGGCCCGTAACACCGTGGTCGTGCACCAGCGACTGGCCCGCCACCACGATGTTCAGGTTGTGGAGACCAACCGTCGTGGGCACGCAACCCGTTTTGCCCAGGATGCTGCACGTCGGGGCATAGATGTCGTCGTGTCCTTTGGCGGCGACGGAACATTGAATGAAGTCGCCACCGGAATTGCCGGCACCGAGACCGCACTTGCTGTTCTTCCTGGCGGTTCCACCAATGTTTTTGCACGAACCATCGGATTGCCAAACGATGCCCTTGCAGCGGTGGATGTCATCGTTGATTCGCTTGAACGAGACAACATCTCTCCGATTGGTCTCGGAAAAGTGAACGGAAGATACTTTACGTTTCATACGGGCATCGGATATGACGCTTCTGTTGTGAAACGAGTAGAACAGCGCGCGTCTCTCAAACGATATGCCGGTCACCCACTTTTTGTTGCTGCCGCGCTTCGCACTTGGGCATTTGACTACAGCAGAAAACATCCACACTTCGAAATGCGCTTTGGTGATCACGATGCCGACACTGACGCAGACGTCAATGATGGGTACTTTACTATTGTTCTCAATACGAATCCATACACATTTCTTGGGAATCGGCCACTTGATCTTGTCCCTAATGCCAGCCTCGAAGGCGGGCTAGCCGTTGTGACATTTCGATCACTAAAAGCAACACATATTCTTCGCTCGCTCGGATCTGCCCTGCGTGGTGGTGGAGTGCCTCCTGCACCGTGGCTCGATATCCGTCACGACGTCTCACACGTTGACATCACATCAACCACCCCATTTCCATACCAGCTTGACGGTGATTACCTGGGCGAAACTGGATCACTGCACTTTGAGCATGTTCCGGCTGCACTGCGCCTTGTCCGCGCGTAGTCAAAATCTGACTTAGCCGCGCAATACATCTAGAGCAACATTGGGGACATTCGTACACACTCCGTGCACTCCCCACTCTTTGAATGTGGCCATCTTTTCTGAATCATCACATGTCCACACATTGACAACAAGACCGTGGTGGCAAAAGACATCTACTGCTTCGCGGGTCAGCGTGGCTTCCCACGGATGGATCCCGTAATGACCCGAGTGCGCAAGTGAACGCGCCACAAGGTCTAGTTGGTTATCTGGCACGCCAACGGTCAGCCACGCTGTGCGCACCTCGGGTGAGATCGCCCTCATCACATCGACTGTTTCCCGGCGAAAAGACGAGACCAGCCAACGATGATTAGTGCTCCGTTGATGAAGGTGTTCAGCGACCAAGCGCACGACTCGGTCTGTTTCGTCGAAATCTGGTTCTCGTGGATCATTTTTAATTTCAATGTTCACCCACATTCCCTCGCAGGCATCAAGTGCATCGCTAAATGATGGAATGTGAGGCGGTAAATCAGATTTTGCAACATCACAAATATTTCGTTGATCTGGCAACATCGGATCATGATGGATGATGAGTTCTCGATCAATAGTGATACGTACATCGAGTTCGACCGCATCGGCACCGAACTCGCGTGCTCGAAGAAAAGCAGCAATTGTGTTTTCACGCTCAACCCGCGATGCGCCTCGGTGCGCAATCACTGCGACGCCAGATGTGTTCCCGACCCGGTCATCTGTTTTCATTAGCCACTGTTCCTAGCAGGATTTTGACCCACCTGTTGCATAGCGCAGTGACCACACGTACCAGTGGAATCACACCGATGCAACTTGCACCGCGAAACATCTTTAAATTATTTGTCGGCGAAACGTGTTGGAGTTTGCCTGAGTGCACGTAGCGTTACCGAGTGGTGGTTCACCACCATTTCGAATGGCCTCGGCGCTTGCGCCGACTTGACATACAAAGGAACACCACAGTGTCAATCCTTGCGTCCAGTCTTGCTCTCGGAGGCGCCGACTACACATGGCGTCGTAGCGCGCTTTGTCGCGACACCGATCCCGAATTGTTTTTCCCTATCGGAACCACTGGACAGGCTTTGCTCCAAATCTCACGAGCAAAAGAAGTGTGTTGTGAGTGCCCAGTGAAGTTTGAATGTCTCGACTTCGCGATGGAGACGAACCAAGACACCGGAATCTGGGGCGGGACCTCTGAAGAAGAGCGCCGTCAGATGCGTCGTGAAGCAGCTGCTCGCGCGCGTGCCGCCCGAATTTCAACGAACAACTCGGGGCCAGGCGACGTAGTGGCCGCTAGTCCTCTCCCTGCAGAGGAACTCGCAGATCAATAACCGTGCCAGCGCGTCCTGCGTGACGCGTCAGTTGCATCTCTAGCAATTCTTCTGGTTGTGCTGGACGAATCTCGATAGATCCAGCGAGTTCGGTTGTCACCAACGTGCGAACAATTGACAGACCAAGACCGGTTGCTGTCGTTAAATCAAAGTCGGCATTGATTCCCTTACCGTCATCAACTACAAGAACTCGCAACTCGTCATCAGATGCGCCCAATTGGATAGCGACGTTTCCGCCGCCCTCGCCTGGCGGAAAACCGTGATCGACAGCGTTTTGCAATAACTCGGTAAGGACCACCGACAATGGCGTGGCGATGTGTGCCGGCAAACGACCTCCGTCGCCTGACACGGTAAACCGCACCGGTCGATCAGGTGATTGCAAACTCTCTTCCACCAAACGCACGAGCGGACGAACAATGTCGACAAATGTGACGTCATCACCTGCTTCGTGCGACAACGTTTCATGCACGAGTGCGATCGTGCGTATGCGGCGCACGGACTCTGCAACGGCTGCTTTTGCCTCGTCAGATTCAAGCCTGCGTGCCTGCAGTCGCAACAGAGAAGAAATCGTTTGCAGATTGTTCTTCACGCGGTGATGTATCTCTCGAATGGTCGCGTCTTTCGACAAAATCAGACGATCACGTCGACGTAGTTCAGTAACGTCACGCAACAACATCACAGCACCAGCAACACTTCGTTCACCTGTACTTACGTCGGTATCAACCAACGGAATACAGCGGGTCAACAACGTCACGTCGTGTCCTTGATCGAATTCTTCAATCACAGGCAATCCGCGTTCAAAAACATTGGTGACAGCGGTGTCAATGACTCCCAGTTCTGCCAATGTTTGCCCCACTGCATTTGTGCTGACTCCTACCCGATGAAGAGCAGAGGTCGCATTAGGTGATGCGTACTTGATGTGATGTTGAGCGTCGAACACAATCGCACCGTCACCCACTCGTGGCGCGACACTTGCGTTAGGAACGCGTCCGGCGAATGGAAACTGCCCATTGCTGACCATCACAGCAAACTTGCCAAAGAGTTCTAGATATGTACGTTCAAGCACTCCCGGTGCGCGGCCACTGCGTGTGTTCCACTCCCGTGTCATCACAGCGATAACTTCACCGTTGTGGCGCACGGGAATCACCATCATTCGTGTCTCGCCTGAATATTCAGGTGAGAAGTCCTCAATGTGTTGTGGTGCTTCAATCTCGCCCTCGACTATCGCCGCTGTTGCATACGCCTCGCGGAGCAATGGCTTTTCTGAATCACTGGCAAATGTGCCAACCCAGTCGGACTGATACAGCGTTTGTCCGGTGGCGGCACGAACTTGACCAAGAACAACCCACTTGTCATTGTTCACCGGGACATACAGCAGCAAGTCGGCGAAACAAAAATCGGCGAGCATCCCCCATTCGCCCACCAAATTCACCAAATGCGATGTTTGTTCCTTGGTGTAGTTGGTGTGTTGTCGAAGTAGTTCGGTGATGCTTGCCATAAACGTTGGCTTTTGAAATATTCGGCTACGGGAATGCCGGCCGTGTCAGCCACCGAAACCGATACGGCGGTCGGCGCCAGAAGAGCCGATCTCGACGTAGGCAATCTTTGCTGACGGAATCGCGATGTCGCGACCGCGCTTGTCGACAATCCATAAGGTGTTCGTCTTTCCGGACAGAGCATCTTCGATCGCCGCCTTTAATGTTTGGCGAGCTTTCTCGTCATCTTCGAGTTCAAGCGAAATTTCTCGTGGTGCCTGTGTCACGCCAATCCGAATGTCCACGTCTAATAACTCCTTCACTCTCAACATTTGGCATTCGACTGATCGATGCCTGTGTCGTTTGCACTCAACCGTAGTGCCTCTCGCCTTGTTGCGACTACGACAACAGCTTCAGTTTTTTTGAAAAGACTTTCTTTGGGCGCATTTCTTCAACTTTCGCCGCGAGGTCGTGGAACACCTGGCCCGCCTCAGACTCTGGAGCGACCGCAGCAATGGGGCGCCCATCGTCGCCTCCCTCGCGCATGGCCGGCACGAGAGGGATCTGTGCGAGAAGTGGCACACCGAGTTCGTCGGCAAGTTCCTGACCGCCACCGTTACCAAATAACTCATAGCGCTTGCCGTCATCACCGGTGAACCACGACATGTTTTCAATAACACCGCGCACGGGGAGATTGACCTTTTTTGCCATGAATGCGGACATGCGTGCAACTTTTTGTGCAGCCTCTTGCGGCGTTGTCACGATCAACACTTCTGCTTTGGGCAAATACTGACTAAGGCTCAATGCGATGTCGCCAGTTCCCGGTGGCATGTCGATTAGTAGATAGTCGGGTTCATCCCAATACACATCGGTGAGGAATTGTTCGAGTGCTTTGTGCAACATTGGTCCACGCCAAATCACGGCTTGTCCGTCGGGGACAAAGTATCCAATAGAGATACAGCGAACGCCGTAAGACTCTGGTGGCAACAACATTTGATCAATTGCGACTGGCTCACGATCAGCACCGAGCATTCGCGGAATTGAAAATCCGTAGATGTCTGCATCAACAACACCAACAGAGTGTCCGGCTGCAGCCAAGGCGACCGCGAGGTTTGTTGTGACACTGCTTTTGCCTACTCCACCTTTTCCAGAGGAAATGAGAAGAGGACGAGTCTTGCAATCGGGCTGTGCAAATGGAATTGCGCGACCTTCTGCGTGGCCATGCGCTTGTGTGGAACCTGCCGTTGCGGCGGCGTCGCCGTGCACAATTTGACGCACCTTTGCGCGTTCGGCGTCGGTCATCACACCGAAGTTCACATTCACCGACGACACTCCAGGAAGTGCAGTGAGTGCATTACTCACGCGATTGTTGATTTCGTTGCGAAGAGGGCATCCAGGAACGGTGAGCACCACCGTGAGAGTCACTGAAGAGTCTGAAGCATCAATGACGCGCACCATGCCGAGATCAA
>JBIITN010000001.1:0-142845 GCA_044340485.1 Ilumatobacteraceae bacterium
TTCGGGATCCTCCACTGGTCGAAGCGCCTCGATGATCTGATCGGTAGTGGGGGCTGCCATGTGGGTTCCTTGTGTGCCTGACTCGGTATCTGCACCGAGTGCCTTACGTGCCCAGTGCCTCTGATCGATGCCGATAATTAGCACTACGGTGATAGGTATAATACCGACGTGGCCGAAGGAACCCCCACCTCCGTTATGACACCAAAAGCGTTTACCGCGACTGTGTCAGCGATTACTTCGGCATTTGGTGACCCAACGCGTCGGGCGGTCTATTTGTATGTACGCGACCACACGACAGCCAATACAGGTGTCACAGCGGCTCAAGTCGCAGAGAAATTTGACCTTCATCCGAATGTTGCACGACATCACCTCGAGAAATTGGCTGCCGGCGGTTATCTGGAAGTGTCAGTTGAGCGCATTGATGGCGCAAAAGCTGGCCGACCATCAAAGCACTATCGATCAGCACAGAAACTTGATCTCGAATTTCCGGTGAAAAGTGATGACCTTGTGTTGTCTCTTCTCGGAAAAACTCTCGCCGCGCTTCCCCCAGATATTGCACAGACTCTTGCTGAAGAAGTCGGACAAGAGTACGGACAAGCGCTTGCAGCTGGTCTCAACGGAGGCGATGAAGGAACCGGACATCGATCACTGCGTTCTGCAATGCAATCGGTGGCTGATGCGCTAACTGCGCACGGTTTTGCTGCCCACGCTGACCAACGCAACAATCAGTTACGCATTGTTACGAGCCACTGTCCCTTTGGTGATGTTGCTATCGAAAACCCAGTGATTTGCGCTGTCGACCGCGGAATGGTGAAGGGTATGTTGAAGTCGTTGTATGGCGATGCCGAACCCGTCACGGTGAACTCGGTTCCTCGAGGCGACACTTTTTGCACAACAACTGTGTAATTGGCGATTTAATCGCCCCAAAAGCCAGTTAGCGATTTAATCGCCCCAGAAACGCTGTTCTTTGAACGGATCTCCGTACATGTGATATCCGTTTCGTTCCCAGAAACCAGGCTCATCGCTGTTACGCAATTCAATGCCGCGTAACCACTTTGGAGATTTCCAAAAATACAAATGTGGAACAACAAGTCGCACCGGTCCACCATGTATTGGTTCCAGTGGCTCGCCGTCATACTCATAAGCCACAATTGCATTGTCACCCATCACATCTTCAAGAGGAAGATTCGCTGTGTATCCAAACTCTGCGTGCCCCATAAAATGCGTTGCATCAGATGCGATGCCAGCGCGATGCAAAATATCGCGCACGCGCACGCCCTTCCATGTCATGTCGAACTGCGACCACTTAGTGACGCAGTGAATGTCGACCGTCATTGTGATTGATGGCATTCCCACAAGTTCCTCATACGTTATGACGAACTCATTGTCGACAAGACCTCCAACTTTCAGCGACCACTCGCCTTCTTTGTAGGTAGGCACATCGCCAACATGTAGAACGGGGAAACGATCGGTGATGTACTGCCCAGGCGGTAACCGATTGGGGTCATAACCCATCTCTTTCACGATCTCTCGCTGTCGATCGAAAAAACTCATCACCATGTACGTATTGTGCCCTGTTTTTTCCTCTCATGCACCCTTTGTGTTCACCTACAGTTTTTTCGTATGTCATCGAGCGCTGTTACGTTAGAAATGTGCCGATTTTCCTTGTACGACACGCCAAAGCTGGTAGCCGTTCCGACTGGCATGACGACGACCTCGTGCGTCCACTCTCTAAAAAAGGCTGGGCCCAGTCACGTGCTCTTGCATTGCGACTCACTCTTCACTCGCCGGTTGCTCTGCTTTCAAGCCCGTATGTGCGCTGCCGCCAAACGCTGGAACCCCTGGCTGAAACGCTGTCGCTTGACATCGCCGACCATGACGCCTTGACTGAAGGCGCACGATTTGAAGACACGCTGGATCTACTTTGCGAGGTTGCAGATGCCACGGTGCTGTGCAGTCATGGCGACGTCATTCCGGCAACTATTGATGCTCTGATCCGTCGCGGCATGAATGTACAAGGGGAACCCGATTGGCGAAAAGCCTCAACTTTTGTATTACATCGCGTTAGTGGTGAGTTCATCACCGCAGAGTGCTGGCCACCACCTGGCATCTAAAACTCATCAAGGAGTGGTAGTGCTGGTTACTTCTTCTTCGACGGCATCAACAATTGCGGCAACGTAACTCATCACTTCGTGTGGAGGATTCATTGATCGACATGTTGTGAGATACGGTTCTGCACGCTCGGGATTATCAAGAATTCGGAAATATACGATTCCAGTAAAACATTGTGCATCCGGATACGTTGCATCTATCTGGGTTGCACGCAACAGATCCTGCAATGCAGCTGCGTAGGCCGCATCTCTTATGTCGTCACTCGCGCCAGACGCAGACAGTGCGAGCAGCCACGACCTGTAGGTGAGCGCTTCCACATTGTCCGGTTCGATTTTCAATACGTCGGTATACAACTGGATCGCTTGCGCAGGATCACTGAAATTCAACGAACGCGCTAGCGACAAACGAACTGACGAACTCATTTCAATTCCACCACTTGAACTTTGACCAGGAAGTCGCTGCCCAGACTGATCGGCTACCCACCATCCAGAAGCAATCGCAATGGCGATCACCACCAGCGAAGCACCCACAATCTTCATCCATTTTTTTCCGGGTGCAGGATCCTCTTGCCGAGACACCACCGCAGTGCCGTCAATTTCACGGGTGAGAGCGGCCGCACGAGCGATATACCCATCCCGCAGCGTGACGTAATCGTCATCTTCAACATCGCCAGCTTCGTGCTCTCGTTCAAGATCACGCAAAGAATTCAACAGAAATTCGCGCTCTTCTTCTAACGAACCAAATTCGGCATCGTTGCTGCTCATCAGCGGTAATCCTCGTCGGTGGGATCCTCGGCCAGTAGCGCAGCGACGATGGCACGATCCTCATCTGTTGCCTCACCACCTTGTTGTTTTCTCCAACGACGAAATGCAACAGCAAGTCCGGCAACCGAACACACAAACACGGCAACCGGCAACGCCCACACGAGTGCATCTAGACCAGTCGCTTTCGGGACCAAAAGAACTTGCCCACCAAACCGTTGCTCAATGAACCCGACAATCTCTTCATCTGACTGCAAGCCTTCAGCCACTTGACGCGCGATCTCATTACGAATGGCTTGCGATGCAGATGCTTGCGAGACAAATACGCTCTCGCCATCGCACGTCGGACACGCAATTCGTCTGCTAATCGAATCAATACGGTCTTCTTGAGTACGTGGTCCATCAGATCGCGTCGAACCGACAGCCAACAATGCAACAACAAGTATTCCCATGGCCATCCACACTGGCCATGATTTCAACGTCTTCATTACGCGGCTCATTGCGAACCTTCAAACTCTTGTTGCAGTCTCGCTAGCTGCTCATCGAGAAAGTTCTCTGTGAGTGCACCAAGAATACGTAACCGCACAAATCCGTTCGGATCGATGATCCATGTTTCAGGAACCTTTGCAACTCCAAAAGCCACCGCAATGGCGCCGTCGTCATCACGCACCTTGTCCCAGCTGCCACCGTTCTGCTCGAAATATGCTTCGACTGCTCCGTCAGTGTCGTCGTTCACGATGGTGTACAACTCAGCAGGCGTGGACGCAGTTGTCTGATTGTCGTAAAACGACAACAAATACGGATGCTCTTGGCGACATGGGACGCACGTGGAGTTGAAGAAGTTAAATACCACCCAACTTCCACGTCGACGTGCAAGATCAAAAGGTTCATCTTCAACCGTTGTGGACTTCACTTCTGGTGCTGGCTGACCAAGCAGTGGCGAACTAGAGACTGTGCTCTCTGATGGTGACGACATTGCAAGCACTACGAGAAACGCGACAACGACAACACCGACTGCAGCGGCAATGTATGGCGCGATGCGTTTTTTGCGTGGAGCAACCTCGGTGCTCACGCCGACACCTCGTCAGGAATCGGTGCAGATACAGGATCTGTCGGACGACGTCGACGTTGACCTGGGAACGCCGACAAGAGAGTCCCGAGTGCCATCAAGCCGCCGCCAATCCACATCCACACCATCATTGGCTTTATGAACACTTTGATTTGCGCGGTCCCAGAAGTGGGACGGATGGGAGGTTCAACAGTGAGATAGATGTCTTTTGTGAGAGTGGTCTTCACAGATGGCGTTCCCACATTCATTCCCATCTGCAAATACTTCGTAATTGCTGGTGCGTACGCTTGCCCACCGTCGATCTTGACGAGTGCCTTGACCGATGTTGAACGATCATCTGTCTCTTCAATGATGTCGACTAACTCGAACGTGTGTCCACCGTATTCAGCAGGACGTCCTTTCTCTAAGGACAACTCTTGACTGCGCGTGTATGAGTTTGAGGCTGCAAGCGCAACCGCAATCAAGATGACACCGATGTGCACCACCATTCCACCATTTGCACGTCCCACAAATCCACGCCATCCTTGACGTCGTGTCGCAAGCACCAACTGACGCAATGCGGCGCCACCCGCGAATCCAGCAAGCGTGAACGTGAGCAACGGTGCAAGTCCGGTGGCTCCCGACAACATTGCGACAACAAGCGCCGCGATGCCCATCCATGCCGGCCAGAACAATCGTTGACTTAACAACTCTGTGGACGCCTTTCGCCACGGCAGCACCGGCGCAATACTCATAAGAAACAGCAATGCGATACCGAGAGGTGTTGCAAGACGATCAAAGAATGGCTCTCCCACTACCAGTTGCCTGTTCTGTAACGCTTCAACAATGAGCGGAAAGACTGTTCCAAGAAGCACCACAAATGCAAACACGCTGAACAGCACGTTGTTTGCAAGGAATGCTCCCTCTCGCGACACTGGGGAATCAATTGTTCCTGGCGAACGCAACCGATCTCCACGCCATCCGATGAGACCAATTGATACAACAACGATGATCGCGAAAAATACCAATAAGTATGCGCCGATATCAGACTCGCTAAAGGCGTGAACGCTGTTCAGCACTCCTGATCGTGTGAGAAATGTGCCAAGAATGGTGAGACTAAATGTGGCAATCAGAAGCGACAAGTTCCACACACGCAACATGCCACGCCGCTCCTGTACAAGAACCGAGTGAATGTAGGCAGTACCAGTGAGCCACGGAACAAGAGATGCATTTTCTACTGGGTCCCACGCCCATACACCGCTCCAACCAAGCACTTCATAACTCCACCAACCGCCGAGCAAAATTCCGATGGTGAGAAAACCCCACGAATACAATGCCCAACGACGTGTTTCAACCAACCAGCCCTCTCCTAAACGACCAGTGATGAGAGCGCCAATTGCAAACGCAAATGGGACCGTGAAACCCACATACCCGAGATACAAGATCGGTGGATGAAACATCACCAAGACGTGATTTTGCAGCAGCGGGTTTGGCCCAGGGCCGTCAGTTACTCCGGGCGGACCACTTGCAAACGGACTCGCGGGACCAATAGTGAGAATAAAAAAGAACAAGCCAACAACAAACATCGTCGCAAGCGCGTACGCAACCAGCGCGTCGTCAAGTTTGTCGCGATAACGCCATGCAATGACAAATGTGAAGGCAGCGAGTGCAAGTACCCACATCAAGATGGATCCCTCTAACGCACTCCATACCGCGGCAAAGTTATAAAACGCTGGCGTGCTATTTGAGCCAACTTTTTGAACATACGCGAGTGAATAATCTCGCGTGATCATCGCATACTCCATGATCGCAAAAGCGGCGAGCGCCGCAAGAAACGCGAGCAATGCGAAACGTGGGCCGAGTCGCAACACTTTTGCATCGCGTTGGCGTGTTCCCACGACCATCGCCACAATCCCAAAGACACACGCCGTAACTCCGATGAGCAACGCGGCGCGGCCCAACGGTCCACTTAATCCCGCGGCGATCAACACGTGTTATCCCTTCTGCGCAGCGCAGGCGGCAGCTTGTTCGTCAGATTCGCCGAGACGAGCTTCATTTTTGCTTTGGTATTCGTTTGAGTGCTTTACCTCAATGCGATTGCTATCGAAAACATCGCCGGCCATTCGACCATGTGCAACAACTGGAATACATTCTTGAAAGATCCCTCCTGGATCACCAAAGTACGTCACTGGCACAACTTCATCATTAAAAGTGAGATCGAATTTGGTCATTCCATTTTCTTTGCGCATCGAATTTTCCACCACAACACCCTGCACTCGAAGACGCCGATCTTCTTCACATCCCTCGCGTTTACCAATTTCATCGACATTGCAGTAGTAGTCGATTGCGCTGGTGAGGAATTGACTCACCACGAATCCCCCTGCGACGACTGCCAACACGACGATGGCAATGGGCGCCCAACGACGCCGACGACGACGCGCGGGCTCGACAACCTCGCGTGGACTCAGGTCCATGGCATGTCCTCAGATGTTGCGTTTTGCGCCAGATTTTTAGCGCGCCGTAAGAACCACCAAATGTATGCACCAATGGATGCAAACGTCACGATGTAACTTCCGATCACGAAGCTTGCGTGTTCCATTAGTTCACCACACTCTCAGCACGACGCTGCTCAATTGCAACATCAAGTCCCTTGTCGGCGAGGGCATCTTCTAAGGCGATTCCGCGCTGACGATGCAACATCATCCACACGTACAGCACGGTGAAAGCAACGAGTCCGAGAAACAATGTGAACAACATGAGACCATCAAGCTCAACATCTGTACCTCTATTTGCCACCGATGCTTCCTGATGTAGCGATCGCCACAAACGTACGCTGAAATGCACGAGCGGAATCTCTAACACCGCAAGCAAAGCAAGCACTGCGGATCGCTTGGCTCGTTGACGTTGCGTGCCGCCTAACCGGCGCACCGCAAGATAGCCAACATATGTGATGAACAAAAACGCAGTACTTGTGAGACGCGCATCCCACACCCAGTACGTACCCCATGTGATGCGGCCCCACAAACTTCCCGTTACCAGCGAGATAGCGACAAACAAAACGCCGATCTCTGCAGACGCTCCACCGACTCGATCCCATGCGAGCGACCGGTTTTTGCCACTTAAATAAATGGCGGAACACACTGCTGTGAATGCAAACGCCATGTATGCCACCCAGATAGTGGGCACATGCACGTACATAATTCGCACCGTGGAACCCTGAATGACGTCCTCGTCAGAAACAAACAATCCGAGGATGACCGTCAATGCCAACAGCGCAATAGACAAAAGGCCCAATCGTCGCGTCGCAACGGTGCCGGTCGAAGCCGTGTGTGTCACCGCTGCCTCCTTTTGTTGTGTCATCTTCATTCGTCGATCAACGGTCCAAAAGCAACACTTCCGACCGCGCCAAAGACAACCGCAAACACCCCCAGAAGACCGATCCATGGCCAACCTTCCGATACGTCTGTGCCTGCTGTCTCGAACGCTGCCTCGGTTGCCCGAGTTGCGCCGATCAACACAGGTGCCACAACTGGTAGCAGCAATAACGGAAGAAGTGTCTCCCGTCCTCGCGCACCAGCTGCAAGACCTCCGTAAAGAGTACCGACGAAGGCAAGGCCACAGGTAGCGGCCACCATGGTGACAATGGCCTCAACCACCCCCATCACAGAAATTTCGACGTTGTATAGCACCAGCGCAACCGACATCAGTAGCACTTGCAAAATGAACAATTGCACCATCAACGCCAACGATTTTCCATAGAAAATGCCACTTGGGGAAACCCCAGCTACTCGCAGTGCGTCAAGAGCGCCATCGGCTGTTTCCACAGAAAATGATCGCTGCACCACGATCAACATGGAGAACAAGGTGGCAAGCCACACCAGTCCCGGCGCGACTCTTTGCAAAATTCCCTCATTGTCCAGCGCAAAGGCAAACATGATCATGACAACGAGCGCAAATGGCGCAACTTGATTGGTCAGAACGCGACTGTTCCATTCGACCAGCACATCTTTCCGAGCGATAGATCGAATGACTTTCCATCGCGAATGTGGCGACGCGTTGATGCTCACAGAGTTCCTCCGTGAACAATGCCCCCATCGACGGTCACGATACGTGTTGCTAATTTTGAAGCGCGTTCATGTTCATGCGATGCAAGCACAACAGTTGCACCTGCTTGCACGGCCTGATGCAAGGTGGCATCTAGTTCGTCACGGCTTGCAGCATCAAGACCCGCATGCGGCTCGTCTAATAACCAGAGTTGAGCGCGTCTCACAACTAGCGAAGCAAGTGCACATCTGCGTCGCTGCCCAGCAGACAACTGTGACGCACGAACATCAGCTAGTCGTTGCGACAATTTCATTCGATCCATTGCAAATGACACTTCAACATCAGTTGCTCCCACCATCTGTGCCCAAAATCCCACGTTCTGACGCACCGTCAGATCGAGATACAAGCCATTGGCATGGCCCAATAGACCGACTTTGCTCCGTACGTCTTCTCTGGATACGACGATGTCTGTTCCCAAAATGGTTGCAGTACCGCGCTCAATTGGTAGCAATCCCGCGAGAGCGCGCAACAACGATGTTTTGCCTGCGCCGTTTGGTCCTTGCAGGAGGACAATCTCACCACGTGCGACATCAAGGTCTGCTCCGGCAAGGACGGGAAATCGACCGAGAACTGCAACAGCACCACGCAGTGCGACGACGATTTCCATGCGCACATAACGCTAGTGATCCCCCTGGCTGTTCACCAATGCAGTACCTCACTATCCTCGTAACGTGCCACAAAGTGCTTCCCAAAAGGCCCCCATGTGGTCCATTGTTCTTGGTGTCATCGGCAAATTGATGATTACGGTCGGTTTGCTGATGCTTGGATTTGTCGTGTACCAACTTTGGGGAACCGGCATCAAAACTCAGCAGGCTCAGCGTGAGTTGGCAAAAGAATATGAACAACTCACCGCCACAACGAATCCACACAGTGACTCACCTTCCACCTCCACTCCTCCATTGCCGAGTGAAACAAATGAAGGCGACGTTATTGGTCGAATTGTGATGCCCGACATCAGTGTCAACAAATGGATAGTGGCTGGCGCAACGATGGACATGCTCGAACGTGGTCCAGGGCTATTTGCAAACACAGCCTTGCCAGGTCAACTCGGCAACTCCGCGATTGCAGGTCACCGCACTTCATATGGCGCACCTTTTTCTCGAATCGATCAACTTGACCCCGGTGATGACATCACAGTGGTGACACCGCGCGGATCTTTCACATACGCCGTCACCGAAACAAGAATCGTGCCGGCGACAGCAGTAGAAGTACTTGACACCGTCAATCCTGAAAAAGCGACACTAACCCTCGTGTCCTGTCATCCGAAGTGGACATCACGCGAACGCATCGTGGTGTTTGCTGATCTCGTTGATGCAGGTGATGCTGTACTCACTCCGGCAACGCCCCTGGCCACAAATGAGGTCACCGATGAAGTTGCCGCATTTGAAGGTGGCTGGTTCTCTGACACGTCCGGCATAGCCCACACCCTCTTTTGGGCACTACTGCTCATTGGCATTTGGCTCATCGCTACGCTCGCGGTGCGCCGCCTCAAAGCCAAGTGGTACATCGCATATCCCGTCGCAGTGCTGCCTTTCATCTTCTGCTTGTACTTCTTTTATGTGAATCTCAGCCGTCTATTGCCTGCCGGTGTCTAAATCTTCCTACGCTGTAATCCAATGAACTCCAGCGCACCGCCTAGCGGCAACTCAATGGACAATGATCCGGTGCGAGCCAAGCGCGCCCAAGTGGCCAAGTGGACATTGCTTGCCAACCGCATTGGATATTTGTTTTACGCGCTGGCGATTTCTGCTTTTGTCATGGCCTTTGCCATCGGATTCAAAGGACCACTTGTCACTCTCGTCACCGTGTCGCTCATCATTGGTTCAATTCTTCTTGCGCCATCAATTGTGTTGGGATACGCAGTAAAAGCTGCCGAACGAGAAGATCGTGAGCGCGGACTATGAGCGAGGCAACAAAAATTCCTTCCGACCGCCGTCAACACATCATCGATGTCTCCATCACATGTTTTTCTCGAACCGGTTATCACAACACTTCAATGACTGACATCGCCGATGCTGTTGGTGTTACCAAACCAGTTCTCTACCAACATTTCGATAGCAAGCGAGCTCTGTACTTAGAGATTCTTCGATTTGTCGGCCAAGCACTGGTCACTGCGGTCACCAGCAATGCAGCAACATCTAGTGATGGACGTGAACAAACTGAGCGCGCAATGATCGCCTATTTCACATGGGTGAACGAACATCGTGACGCGTTTGCATTGCTTTTTGAAAGCAGCGAACGAGTCGATGAAGAATTTGCTACGACGGTTCGCGAATTTGAAGAAGCGGCAT
Source organism: Ilumatobacteraceae bacterium (assembly GCA_044340485.1). Taxonomy (GTDB): domain Bacteria; phylum Actinomycetota; class Acidimicrobiia; order Acidimicrobiales; family Ilumatobacteraceae; genus UBA2093. The sequence continues at coordinate 10,317 of JBIITN010000001.1, forward strand.
CGTCTGCAATTGCACCACTCATCACGGTTGATCTGCCTGAGGACAGCCGTCGTACTCTTGCGATGGCACTGGTCGGAATGGTGGAAGCCGTGAGTCGTCATGTGATTGCACAGGGAACCCCGTTTGACTCTGGAGCACTGGGTACCGAGTTAGCAGGCCTTGCATGGGGCGGGTTGCGATCCCTTGGTCAGTCGCGCAACACCCAGCCGCGATAACTCGCCACACACCCCACTCGTTCCAACTGGGCCACAATCGGATGGTCATGTCCGACAGATTCGCCGTTTACTTTCCTGATCTCAAGCGACTTTCGTCTGCCATCTTTCACAAGTGTTGCTAGCGCATCAGCCCACACGTTTTGCTCGAGGGTGTGCGGAAAAGTCACCAAGTGATAACTACGTGGATCAATCCACACCAATGGCTCACCGTCATGAAGCACTACGAGAGTGCCTGCGCTGCGCGTAGGACGCCCCTCTGTCATCGGCCACGGCAACATTGCTCCGTACGGTTGTGCGGGATCGGTTGTTGCAAGGATGATCGGTGCAAGAACATTGTCATCAAGAGATTGAGCACGAGATTGACGCACATCTCGCAAACGATCAACTGCACCGACAGCAGCAAATTGCGCCGCACCTAAACCCTCTACGAAATATCCGCGGCGAACATTGCCACGTTCTTCAAGCAACTTCAACACCCCGTACACACCAGCAAATCCACCAACAACGTTGTCACTGAGAACTGCTTCGCGCGTCACCACTCCATATCTTTCGAGGATCTGTAGTGCTAACGCATGTGATGATTCAGTAGGTGATGGTGTTGGTTCGCGCAAGGGAGCAACAAGACTCCATCGGCCCGCACCCATTGGTGGCCCGATTCGCGAGAGCCGTCCGGGACGTGGACGTACAACGCGTCCGGTATGTGCGTTTCGTCGCGACGTGGCCGGTGTCGACGAACGAGTGATATACGCACGAAGTGGCGCAAGGGAATCGTTTGTAACTTCACCAGCCCACACCAAGTCCCACAACACATTGAGCGCTTCTTGTTCTGTTGCGTCAGAAATAGCCACACGCAACTGCGAAAAGAACAACGCTCCACGCTCTGACAACGCATGTCGAACTGCGTCGTGCAATGGACCCACTGGTGCTTCAGGCCATTCAAGCGACGGCGCAAGTGTTGCGAGTTGATCGGCAAAAAAGAATCTGATACGGCCATCACTTGCCCCTACAGCACCGGCGCCAACCCACACCACTTCTCCTGCCGTGCACAGTTCATCGATGTCGCTAGGGCGATAACCGCGCACACGAGAAGGCAAGACATCAATTTCCAATGTCGATACCACCAGTGATGTTGCTTGCAACGTGGTGAGCGCAGTTACTAGTGCGTCTGCTCCGCGGCGCTGTGATCCAATGTCATGCCACTGCGGTAAGAATCGCGCAAGTGCCTGCTGTTCAACTGGTTCCACTTCGCGACGTAAGGCTGCAAGAGAACGGCGACGCAACTGAGTGAGTACCGATACATCACACCATTCACGTTCGGTACCATCGGGACGAAATTCTCCACGCACAATGCGCTTGTCGTGTTCCAATGCAAGCAAGACGCCATCAATGCGTTCAGTGCCTACATGTAGTCGGTGCGCAACATGGCGCGTGAGAAATGGGCCGTGGGTGCGCGCATACCGTCCCGCTATTTCTTCTAGTGGTCGCGCGACAGGGTCGGTGAACGCGATAGGCAGCCCAAGTGGTAACGCGCAGCCAAGTGCATCGCGATATTTGCCGGCATCTTCAGCTGCGATAAAACGTTCGTCATCTCCGATACGCACCGCGATTGCGCGACGATCCGCCACCAACTGCCGCACCCACTGTGATCCGTCGCCATCACATCTCAGGTCGACTTCTGTGATAGATACGTCCCCAATCTTGCGGAGCACATCGTGCAACTCATCGGCATTTCGTGCACGACGACCATCTGACAAACACTGCAGATCTGCTTCGAGGCTCACTAACGCATCCGCGTCTAGCAACTCACGTAATTCTTCGACGCCCAACAAACTGTTCAAAAGATCGCGGTCAAGTGATAATGCGGCGGCACGACGCTCGGCCAACGGTGCATCACCTTCGTACATGTACGCCGCGATCCAGTTGAATAACAAACTCTGTGCAAACGGTGACGCCTTTGGTGTGTCAACACTGACGATCCGCACGCTGCGCGCACGAAGTTGAGTTAGTAACTCACATAAGCCGGGCACATCAAACACGTCTTGTAGACACTCGCGACTTGTTTCGAGAAGTATGGGAAAAGACGGATACTTCGATGCGACAGCCAAGAGATCGGCGGAACGCTGCCGTTGTTGCCACAACGGTGTGCGCTGGCCAGGACGGCGTTTTGGTAACAACAGAGCCCGCGCTGCACATTCACGAAAACGTGCCGCGAACAATGACGTCTGCGGAAGCATTGCCACAACAACATCGCGCACTTCTTCGGGTTCCAGCAGAAAGTCATTCACGTCGAAATGATCGTGTGCTTCTGGCAGTCGAATGACAATGCCATCATCTCCCCACATGGTTTCAATAACCATGTCGTGGCGATTCAAGAACACGTGCTCGATTGCCATTGCCCACGGTGCGTGCACGGGAGTCCCAAATGGACTGTGGATGCAAATGCGCCAGTCGCCAATGTCATCACGGAATCGTTCTACGACGATGGTTTTGTCATCGGGCACAACACCTGTTGCGGTGCGTTGTTCTTCGATGTATGTCGACAGAGTCTCGGCGGCGTGAACGTCGAGGTGATAATCACCCGACAATGTGGTGATCATCTTGGCGGGTGTTGTCTGCGACATCTCACGCACAAATGCACCCACTGCTCGGCCCAATTCAACGGGGCGACCCAATCGATCACCGTGCCAAAACGGCATCTTGGCAGGCACACCAGGAGCTGGGGTGACGATCACGCGATCGAAAGTGATGTCCTCAATGCGCCACGTAGTGGCTCCGAGACGAAAAGCTTCACCAGGACGAGTCTCGTACACCATTTCTTCATCAAGCTCGCCAACGCGAACACCATCGGGCAAAAACACTCCGTAGTACCCGCGGTCGGGAATGGTGCCGCCGTTCGTGACAGCAAGGCGTTGTGCCCCGTCACGGGCACGAATGATTCCGGTGATGCGATCCCACACAATACGAGGACGTAGGTCGCTGAATTCTTCACTCGGATAACGACCAGACAACAGATCAAGAACACTGTAAAAAATGTCATCGCTGAGAGAAGTGAAATTTGCACATCGTTTCACCATGGCTAATAGCGCATCGAGATGAATCTCTGGTGTCATCGCGCAGTGAGCCACGATGTGTTGCGCCAATACATCGAGTGGATTTTGCAAATAACGTGTTGTCTCAATATCGCCGGCGTACATACATCGACTGACAACAGCGGACTCGAGAACGTCATGTCGATGCTTTGGATACAGAATGCCCGAGCTCGGTTCACCCACTTGGTGTCCTGCGCGACCAATGCGTTGTAATCCCCTGCTGACGGCTCCTGGAGATTCGACCTGAATAACAAGGTCAACAGCACCCATATCGATACCCAACTCGAGGCTGCTCGTGGCAACTATCGCTCGTAAGACACCTCTCTTTAGTTCGTCTTCAATAACGACACGTTGCTCGCGAGCCAACGAACCATGATGTGCTTTCACAAGATCACCAGCAGAAGAATTGATTTCTTTTTCCACTGCTAATTCGTTGAGTTGTGCAGCTAATCGCTCGGCTTGTCGACGCGCGTTACAAAAGATGATCGTGGAGCGATGCGACAGAATATTGCTCAGAATGTCTTCATGGATGCCAGGCCACACGCCCGTGGTGTCGCCCGGAGGCACCACCACGCTGAGATTGAGTGGTTTACGAATGCCAGTGTCGACAATGGTGACGGGCCGTGGCTGCCCGTCGCGTTGGCCCCCAAGAAAACGAGCTACCTCTTCGAGGGGTCGTTGTGTTGCAGATAAACCGATGCGCTGTGGTGGCGTTGCTGTGATTTCTTCTAGTCGTTCTAACGACAACATCAGATGTGCACCACGTTTTGTGGCTGCGAGTGCGTGAATTTCATCAATGATGACAGTGTCGACGTTGATCAACGTTTCACGTGCAGCCGACGTCAACATGAGATACAAACTCTCTGGAGTGGTGATGAGGAGATCAGGTGGTCGACGTACTAACCCCGCACGATCTTTTGCTGACGTGTCGCCCGTACGCATTGCGACATATGGTTCGCGATAATCCACTCCGAGTCGTTCTGCAGCGTGTGCGATACCAACAAGTGGAGAACGCAGATTTTTCTCAACGTCGAAAGCAAGCGCGCGAAGTGGCGAAATGTAGATCACTCGTGTGCGTTGTTTGTCAGGCGGTGGTGGCGTTGTCACCAACTTGTCGATGGACGCCATAAATGCAGTGAGCGTTTTGCCGCTTCCCGTTGGCGCGCACACGAGACTGTGTGCACCACCCACAATGACTGGCCAACCTTGTTGTTGTGCGGGGGTCGGCTCGGGGAATGAAGAGGCAAACCACTCGCGGACTGCAGGAGAAAATGCTTCAAGCACGCGGTGGTCGGCCATGGGCGAAGGGTACCGAGAAACTGCACCGCGGTTAGACTGTAAGGCATGCCAAACCCCGGCGAACACCACCCCGCTTTCGAAGAATACTGCGAGTGCATTTTTGACCTCCGCGAGGACAACCTTGAGGTCATTCAAGCCCGTATCGCTGACCGCCTGCGCGTGTCGCGTCCGTCAGTGTCTGAAATGGTGCGCCGTATGCAAGACGAGGGTCTCATCAGACTGGATGGCAACCACATCCTGCTCACACCACACGGTGAACAGTTGGCACGCCGCGTCGTTCGTCGCCACCGCCTCGCCGAGCGCTTCCTCACCGACATCTTGGATCTGTCGTGGGCACAAGCTCACCAAGAAGCCGGCAAATGGGAACACGTGATGTCAGAAGATGTCGAAAAAGCAATCGAACGGATACTTGGCAATCCCACCACCTGTCCACATGGCAACCCCATACCTGGCACCAACTATCAGCCACCGGCTGCCATGCCCTTGTCACAAGTAGGCATCGGGCAATCGTTTACGGTCTCACGCATCCCAGAAGAACTGGAGTTCACACCGGGCATGCTCGAATTTCTTGAGGAATACAACCTCATTCCAGGCGGCAGTGGAAAAGTTGCCGGATTCGCCACCACCGGAGACATGACCCTTGAGGTAAATGGCACACAGGTCGACGTTGAATCGTTTGCGACACAGCGCATACTTGTGACGCTGTAACAGTTCAACGTTATTGAGCTGTTGTCACGGTGAGGAGACAAAGGTCAATGTTTGGTCGCAACGCCACATCACGTTCGCGCAACATGCTCCGTGCCATGTCATTTGCTGTAGCTACAACCGCAGTGTTGTCATCTTGTTCAACCGTCATTAACGACACCGCATCGACAGAAGCCCCCACTGACAGTGTTCCCACTGTCGTCACCACAACTATTCCAAGCGGCGATATCACATCTCTGTTGGGGCAACTTGTTGCAAGTGCGAACGGTCTTGGCGAAGCAATTGCCAACCGCGACAACGAGCAAGCGCGCCAACAGGCAGCCAATGCACTCGCCATCTGGACTGCACTACAACCGCAACTGATGGACTCTGGAATTGATGTAGTGGAAGATCTCGACCGCATGGTTGAACTCATACAAACCGCGGTTGATCGCAATCGACCAGCAGATGCCGACAAAGCATTTCGTTTTATTTCTTTGATTGCCAAAGAAATTCCATCACTTCTCTAAGTCTGCTTCTCTAAATCGCACGCTGTTACAGCGATTTAGCGCATGCAGTCGGGCAATTGTTCGTGATGGACAATATGCAGAGATTGTGTTGAACGCGTCAGCGCTACATACAGCAACCGCATTCCTTGTTCGTAGCCATCCACAATGCGTTGGGGTTCCACCACAATCACATCGTCTAATTCAAGACCCTTCACCACAGTGACTGGCACAACCGTGACATCATCCCCCAATCCAGTGGTGTTAGCGATGCCGTGCGACACACCGGCAGCGGTAAGTGCATCAGACATTGCAGACACCATGTTGTCTGGACACACCACTGCCGCATTTCCAAATTCTCGCGACGCCAAAACATCACGTGTAATTCGTGCCACTGTTTCACCAATTCCAGTAGCGGTGTCGACTTGTGTGATGTGTGGTGGCTCTCCACCTGTTCGCACGCTGCGTGGCGCACGTAAACCTGGCGTTGCAGCGTGCATCACTTTGTCGGCCAATTCCATAATGGGTGCGGGGATGCGATATCCCACTGATAGCCCGGTGACACGCGGTTTCTTTCTTGTGGGCAAATACTGAAGAACATCATCCCAACTATTGGGTGCAACAGAACCAGTGGCTTGTGCGATATCGCCAACAATTGTCATTGAGCCATTCAGCGACCGACGTGTGACCATACGCAATTGCATTGGCGTGAGATCTTGCACCTCGTCAACAACAATGTGACCGTAGGTGCGAATTTCATCTGCATCGGTGCTTTTCCCGCCGCGCTTTGACTTTGGACCCAACAAGAATCGTGCTTCATCGAGCAATGCGGTATCGGCTTGCGACCACTTCACTTCATCCACACTCGCGGATCGCTCGCGATACAGCGCTAAATAATCGGACTCAGACAAAATTCCAGTGCCCGCCAACCGCAGCAACGCTTTGCTACCAAATAAATCATGCAGTAGTTGTGCTGGTGTTAACACTGGCCACATTCGCTCGAGGGCAGCGCGAAACTCTGGCAAGGGACGAATGGCATCTTGAAGTTCTTCAAACGAAACTTCGGTACGCCACGTTGCCGCAAGTGCATTCCACACTTCTGACTCCACAAACTTTCGTGCAGGATTATGACGGTGATACCGACGTCGCGCTGTTTTCACTATGTCGACGGTGACATCTTTGCGAAGCCGCACATACCCAGTGCGAAACGGCAAAACCAAATCTTCTTTCAGAGGTCGCTCTCTATCAGAGATTGCCTTTTCAATCACGGTGGCCATCTTCTTGCCACCTTTCACGCGTTCCGTATGAGGTGAATCAACTCCCCCGTATTCGACGTCGTTCACAAGATCGGGAAGAACAACTTGCTCTACACCTGCTTCACCTAAAGATGGCAACACGCGCTCGATGTATCGGAGGAACACACGATTTGGTCCAATCACTAAGACACCTTGATCTTCGAGCGGAAAGCGGAACGTGTACAACAGGTACGCGGCACGATGTAACGCCACCACTGTCTTTCCTGTTCCGGGACCACCTTGCACAACAAGTACTCCGCCTTGTGGTGAGCGAATGATTTCATCTTGTTCGGCCTGGATTGTTGCAACGATGTCGCCTAGCTGCCCGGTACGACCACGTTCAAGTACCGATAGCAACGTGCTGTATCCGCGTAGGCCGCTTCCTGGTTCAGACCCATCAAGACCTTCATCGTGGCCAACCCCTAAATGCCCCTCACCGAACAATTCGTCTTCGATACCAAGAAGAGTTCGTCCCTGCACTGCAAAGTGACGCCGGCGCGCAAGTCCCATTGGCTCGCGACCTGTTGCGCGGTAGAAGGGCTCAGCCACTGGTGCACGCCAATCGACAACAACAGGTTCGCGTGCAGCATCTGCCACGGCAAGTCGACCTATGTGGAAGCTCTCGAATTGATCGGGGCTTTCTGCAACACGATCAATACGCCCAAAAACAAGAGCGGCATCACCAATCTCAAGGTTCTCGAGACGACTGACCAGAGCCTCATCGAACACATTGCGCTCGTAACGATTTTGCATGGTCCCGCCCAAGCCGGTCTCTGTCATCCCACGCAATTTCCATGCATCTTGTCGACTTATCTCGAGACACTCGTAGGCATGGTCGATAAAAGCCTGTTCCTCTGCAAACTCGGGATGTTGCTGGGTCATGGGCCCACCTTGTGGATGGAGAAACCGGAGATTGCGAAATCACCTGTTTTCGGGGTCTTGCCATGCTAGCGGTCACCGGAAATAGGCACACATGGGGTCCCGACCGCACTTTTATAGCGCAATTGGTCACAATCACCGCCCCTGTCGAAAGGATTCCCCGTGCCTCACCCACATCTATCCCGTGGTCCACAATTTCCCTACCACCTACGTGGACCCCGAAATGTTGTTCGATGGATCTCGATCCTCGCACTGACCGTCATCATCACCACGTTGACCGTTGTCTTCACGCAAACGACACCACCGGCACTTGCTAGTGGCGATTCAGAAATCGAAGTGGATGGCGGATTACGTGGTGAGCACATTGCGGCACGCGTACGGGTAGGCACACCACCTCGCACAGAAGACAACTGCAACTGGTCGAAAACGGAATGGACGAGCACGATGCCCGCGCATTATCCAATGTTTCATAACGCAACACCGCCTGAAGATATTGGATACGACGCATATGTAAAAACATGCACGGAACCCAAACGTGAACTGTCGTTGCATTGGATTCATGACTCGGTGTTTCACACAATTGGCAATGTTGCAGAAGATGCGGTTGATCGTCTCGTTCCAAAGCCCGCTATTCATTTCGCACCAACATTTGATCGAAATGTTGTGAACGTTGGTTCATGGTTTTGGCTCGATAAGTCAGCGTGGAAAACAATTTCCGTGACTGCGTATGTCCCTACAAAAGTTGGCGCCATTTCTGCTACTACATCTGCGACTCCCAAGAAGGTGATCTTCTCCCCTGGCGATGGACGTCGAGGCACGGGAGATGTGATGTGCGATGGACCCGGACGTCCGTGGCGACGAGGACTTGGAGACACCATGGGCACCTCGTGCATGTACACCTACAAGCACGCATCTCACGGGCAGCCACGCGGTGTGTACAACGCGAAAGTGTCCATTGAGTGGGACATATCAGTAAAGATGTCGCTGGCAAAATCTCCCATCAAATTCAAACGGCGTGTCACATCGATGCGTACCAGTACAAATGTTCCCATCCGCGTTCTCGAGATTCAGGCCCTTACTCGCTAGTCTGTTGCGATGAGCGACGACAAAGAACGCATCATTTTGGATCAGCGTTACATCGCAGCATTCAATTCCATCGACGACCAAACGCTGTCATCACTGTCCCTGGCACTTGAAGGCGAACTTCGTGACGCACTCGCCAAAGTGGCGGGACTCTCGGCGGACGCATTTGATTCTCCCGAAGAACTTGGCGGTCGAGTGCGCGATGGCATTGCACGTCGCCGTATGGCTCACGACATCGGAGTGTTGCTGTCAGAACCCTGCACGCAGTACAGCATTGAAAAACTCGGCGACTCATCTGAAGATCCAAGTCTTGAAGAATTACAGGAGTTACTGCCCGAGATCATTGAAAAGTTTGGACTTGATGCTGTTCGTCTTATGGCCATTCAATACTCACGCGCGTTGAAAGGCTTCCGTCAACTCGTGAGTCAAGACGAACGCTTCGCCGTCGCGCGCCCACCAGAAGGTCCTGGGGTTCTTGAAAAAGATGAAGCAGTTCAGGCCGCAAAACGTGCAGCCCGCAAAGAGCGTAAAGATCGCGAACGCGCCGCTCGGGCAAAACAAACAGCCAAACGCTGAACTACGCTCAAGCCTTTGTTATCCCGACTCGCCGCCCCACAATGGCGACGCTGTCTATAGCGAGCAAAGGTGAACACCATGGGTACTCCAGTCATTATCGAAGCAGTCCGCACGGCAGTTGGAAAACGCGGTGGATACTTTGCCGATTTTCACTCGGCACATTTGCTGGGCAAAGTGCAAACAGGGGTTGTGGAGCGCGCTGGCGTTGACCCAGGTGCAGTGCAGATGTTGGTTGGCGGTTGTGTCAACCAAGTAGGAATGCAAAGCACAAACGTCACCCGTAACGCATGGTTGAGTTCGAACATGCCGATTCACGTTGGTGCAATGACCATTGATACTCAGTGTGGTTCTTCACAACAGGCAAACCACGTTGCTGCAAGCCTGATCGCCTCAGGGTCAGTTGACGTGGCAATCGGTTGCGGTATCGAAATCATGTCGCGCATTCCTCTTGGATCAAACATCCCTACTAACGGAGACGAACGCCCCTTTGGTTTTTTTACCCCCGATGATTTCCCGCACGATCTCCCCTCTCAGTTTTTGGCTGCAGAGCGCATCGCACAACGCCGTGGTTTCAACCGACTAGACACAGAGAAATTTGGCTTGTTGTCACAACAAAAGGCAATCAAAGCCACCGAAGAAGGACGCTTTGAACGCGAAATTCTTCCACTCGCTGTGAAAGATGCTGACGGTAACGAACATCTCATCACTCGTGATGGCGGCCTTCGCGAAACAACTCTTGAGAAACTCGCCACCTTGAAGCCTGTACTGCCAGATGGTATTCACACCGCAGGAACATCTAGCCAAGTAAGCGATGGCGCAGCGGCCGTGTTGTGGATGGACGAAGCACGCGCAAAGGCAGAAGGATTACGTCCTCGTGCTCGCCTTGTTGCGCAAGCTCTTGTTGGCAGCGATCCGTACTACCACTTGGACGGCCCCATTGATTCCACTGCCAAAGTTCTTGAAATGGCTGGCATGACCATTAAAGACATCGACATTGTTGAGATCAACGAAGCATTTGCATCAATCGTGATGTCGTGGGCACAGGTCTATGGCATCAGTGAAGAAGAGATGACTACAAAAGTCAATGTCAATGGCGGAGCGATCGCCCTTGGTCACCCTGTGGGAGCAACAGGAGCACGCCTCATCACCTCTGCATTGCACGAATTGGAGCGCAGTGACAAGGAATTTGCCCTTGTCACCATGTGTTGTGGTGGTGCGGTGAGTACCGCTTCGATCTACCAACGCATATAGTGATGTGCGGTCGTTATTGGCCGCTTCTATGACCATCCGATTCCCCCTCACGGTTCGTGCTGTTTTTCTGACATGTCTGCTCGCATTGCTTGCAGGAAGCATGTTGAACCCAGGTCGTGCGCTAGCACACAACGAATTTGTAGAGAGCACGCCATCTGATGGTGATGTCTTCACAACGGCTCCTTCTGAGTGGGAAATCACCTTCACCAAAGATGTCCCACTGGAAACTGCATCGGGCGAGGTTGTGAATTCAGATGGTGTTCGCACCACATTGCCCACGCCAACTTACGGCTCATCTACCAACATTGTGCGTTTCGCATTACCCCCTGATCTCACGGGACCCGTTACGACTCGGTGGAAATTGGCCAGCGAAGATGGCCACGTTGTACAAGGTCGAGTGAACTTTGTGATTTCACCCACTGGGGTGACGAGCGATTCAACAACAGACACAACACCGTTGCTGTCATCAGATGACGTAGTGGCTGGGTCTAGCGCGGGATCATCGATTACCAGCCCCGCACCGACACCGGTTCGTTGGGTCGTGCGATCCATGGGATTTGCCGCAGTGATGTTGATGGGCGGGTTGATCTTTGTCGAACGGATGCTTGCAACACCCACATTGATTGGACGTCGTGGCGTATTGCTGGCGCGAACGGGAGCGTTGTCTTTAGCAGCAGTTCCGTTTTTACAGAATCTCTTTTTGGTTGGCGATATCCGCAGCACCAACATCTTTTCCGCGCTACCACACTTCTTTTCAACATTTGATCTCACTCTTGGTGCGATGTTGATCACGCAAACCGTCATCGGACTTGTGGTGAGTTACATCATGTACAACTCGTCGTCTCAGGTGATTAGCAAAACTAATCAACAGTTTCTCATTGCTTTATTTGCCATGTATCTCATAGCGCTCGCATTTAGTGGGCACTCGCGCACAATGGCGTGGCCAGTTGTTGGTATTCCCACAGACATTGTGCACACCGGAGCCGCGGCCATTTGGCTGGGGGGTCTTGCTGCCTTAGCGTTTCTCGTCATCCCCAATTCGTCAATCGCCACATCTGTCACCACGTATCGACAGTTTGGATACTTTGCTCGCTATGCGGTGATCGCAATTGTGGTGACAGGAATCATTCAGACGCTACGACTACACGGAGACGTAGTGTCATTATTCACCGAAAGCCATGGTCGCATTCTTTTGTTGAAGATTGCGGTGGTCGCGGGCATGTTGAAGATTGCAGACATCAATAGAAAGCGACTCTTGCGTCGCCTCGACCCCGATGCACCAGCGACAGAGAAACGCATTAGTTTGCTATGGCGTGCCAGTGTCACAGAAATTGCAACAGGAGGCATCGTCCTTGCTGTCACCGCAGCTTTGGTGACCTCATCTTTTAACTAAAAATTTCGGTCGATTTTCTGCAAATACAACTACAAAGGAATCACACTATGAACCCAGTTCTAAAAAAACAAAAGATGGTGTCGTTGTTGGCCGTGGGAGCACTCGGATTATTTCTTACTGGTTGTGGATCAAGTGGAACATCATCATCTGACATGACGGCCGCGTCAGAAACAAATGTCGCTGAGTTCAATGACGCTGACGTGATGTTTGCCCAAATGATGATCCCTCATCACGAGCAAGCAATTGAGATGAGCGACATCGCACTCGACCCAACAGTTGGAGCAAGCGATGAAGTCCGGTCTCTCGCACAAGACATTAAAGCTGCACAAGATCCCGAAATTGCTCAGATGACCGCGTGGTTAGAGGCCTGGGGTCAACCCACCTCAATGGATTCCTCGATGGACCACTCGTCAATGATGTCTGGGATGTTGACTGCCGAAGAGATCAATGCACTCGGATCCTTGCGCGGATCTGAATTTGATACCGCTTGGATCCAGGCCATGATTAAGCATCACGAAGGTGCGATTCAGATGGCCCAAGATGTTGAGACAGATGGAGTCAACACAGAAGTGAAAACACTTGCTGGTGCAATCATCACAGCCCAACAAGCTGAGATTGATGCGATGAAAGCCTTACTCGCGTAAACGAATTGCGTTACATAAGTTCCACGGTGTCGCCGACACTCATACGACCAGGCTTGCTAATGGTGGCATACACACCGAGATTCTGATCGAGCTCGCGCACGATGTAGCGCAAAATTGCTCGATCCTCGGGAATGTCTTTTGTGACTTCACGTGTTGTCATGACACATCGAGGACATGGATCACGAAACTCCACTTCGGCCGTGCCGATACGAGCCTTCTTGCCCTTCCATGAGAACTCTGGATGACCAGTTGCATCTCCAGTGTCGACGACAAAAGTCGGGCGGAAACGCAAGATATCTGGATTTGAATCGGGTAACGCCTCTTTTATTGCGCGCAAGGCCGAGGTTGTCATCACCATCAACGGATAGCAGTCGTAGTACGTGCCCGGGGGCGATCCGTATTTAATTGCCACTTCAGGGAACACCGAGAAATCTGGCAACGGTTCATTTGGTTCACGACCAAGAACAGCGCGTATTTCTTTTTCAGGATCATCAAAGTCTGGGGCACCACGTTCAAAGTGTGCAAGATCTGAAGCAGGGCGTAATGCATCTAGTTGCACCTTGCGGCCAAGAGCACGTGACAACACATCGTTCACTGCGGGATCGTCGGTACGCACTGTAGAGCCATCTGGCAACGTGATGAGAACGGTGTTTGATGAGGCATCCACTCGCTTGGCGGTGAACTTCATTAATTCGCCAATCTTTTTGGCTCCGCGAATGCCGCCCTTTTCAAGATCACGAATTGCCCAAATACGGTCGTCCAGCATTCCAAGTTCGTTGAACTCCGCTGACTGAACCGTGCCACCAATAAATGACTTGATGGGATATTGCCAAATGCTGTCAATCTTCACTGTTCCCCCTCAACAACAACGTCCCCCTGTAGGGACTACAACGACCTTAGTAGGTCATTCCGGTGACAAAGTCACTGTCATTTGCACATTTGTAATGTACGAAGTCATCGTTACTTGTAGTACGGATTGGCCCCAGTGGCGTGGTCTGTGACGTCACGGACGTGCTCGAGGCCCGCAATTTGTTCCACAAGAGTGGTCTGCACACCTTCAAGCATCGTTACTTTGCTCATCGAACAACCGTGGCAACCCCCACCCATGGTGAGATACGCCGTGCCTTCGCCGTCGTGACCGACATAGGTGACGAAACCACCGTGAGCAGCGAGCGATGGATTGATTTCTGTTCCAATAATCGCTTCAATCGTGGCCGACATTTCATCATCGGATGTCAAACCTTCGATCATCGGCGCTGGCGGCTTATTGGGATTACGCATGATGAGTTGTTGACGCTCGTTCCAATCGAGCGTGGCACCGTGAATGTGTTCGATGCTTGTTTGCGGAATAATCACCTTTAGTCCGTCAATGGTTCGCACCTCGTCGGAAAAAGCTGCTTGCGTTACTACTTCAAATCCGAGGTCGTACTGGAAATCTTCACCGGGAGTCACGAGCACTTCGATGCGTAAACCTAGTCGTTCTTTTTCTGGTTCTTCATCGCGAAGCGTCAGCAGTGTCTGCAGCGCTTCAGGCGTGATATCGATAATCGTGTCGGCGCTATTGGTTGCTAATGGACTCACGCCGTCAGGCTATCTATGCCGACCCGTGAGGGCAATACGCTATGCGAGGTAAAAAGCGATACCATTCGCCTGGCATGCATCAGGCTGACTGCCCTGTATGTATGAAAAATGTAAAAGCATGGGGAGCTCGCGGGACAGCGGGCTGAGAGGGTGGATGCCTCCACCGACCCACAACCTGATCTGGGTAATGCCAGCGGAGGGAGCACCGTGACTCGTTCGTCACACCAATCACATCCGACAACACACAGGTTCTCTACAGAACACTTTGATGCGTGCGTATTTGTCGGCGGAGACGCACCACATGTATTTGTGTCTCCAGTCGTTACACGTTGTCACACAGTCGTTGCCGCAGATTCAGGTTGGCGTCATGCGTTGTCGGTTGGTGTCACACCAACAGTTGTGTTGGGTGATTTTGACAGTATTACCGCAGACGAACTGCATGCCGCTCAAGCAGCAGATGTGCCGCTACTTGAATACCCAAGCGACAAAGATCTCACTGACGCAGAAATTGCACTTCGTTATGTCGCCGACTCTCATGCGACATCCCTACTTCTCATCTCTGGTGGCGGAGATCGTTTCGATCATGTGCTGTCGATGCTCCACGCCCTATGTGACAGCACTCTGACAGACATCCAACGGTGCGCGGTGATTGGTGACACACGTGTTGACATAGTGACCTCCGCTCACCCACTTGTTATCTCATCTGATCATGGACAACTCGTCAGTCTTGTTCCACTTGGCGGCGAAGTGGGCGGTGTTTCTACATCAGGTTTGCGATGGTCGTTACACGACGAGATTTTGCGTTCCAGTGAATCTCGAGGTGTGAGCAATGTTGCGATGAAAGAAACATTTTCGGTGTCAATAACAAATGGTCATCTCGCAGTATTGCAACCCCACTATTTCCCGCCGCAAAAGGAGACAGCGTCGTGAAAAAATGGATTGCGATTCTTTGTGCTGGAGCACTCACAATCACTGCGTGCTCTGGAGACAACTCTGATTCCGACACGAGCCAACGAAAAGAAGTCGTTCTGCTCGCTTATGACTCATTCACGCCAGAAGATGGGATTTTTGATGCCTTCACACAAGACACCGGATATACGGTCACAGTAGTGACCGGTGGAGATTCGGGAGCCGTGATCTCTAAAGCCATCCTGACCGCTGGGAATCCCGAAGGCGACGTGTTATGGGGCGTCGACAACACGTCATTGTCGCGAGTTAATAACGCAGATGTGTTCGCATCGTATGACGAAGTCAACACCGGAGACATTTGCATCAACATCGACACGCAGTGGTTCGCTTCGCGCAATCTCCCTACTCCCACAACACTCGAGGATCTCGTTCGTCCTGACTACAAAGACCTGTTGGTGGTGCAAGACCCGGTATCTAGTTCCCCTGGTTTAGGTTTTCTTCTTGGCACGATCGCTCACTTTGGTGATGATGCATGGCCGAAATATTGGGAGTCACTAACAAAAAATGGCGTGCTTGTTGTTCCAGACTGGACGACCGCGTATTACACAAACTTCTCTGGTTCATCAGGTAACGGCGACCGGCCACTCGTGGTGAGTTACGGATCTAGCCCACCGGCCGAAGTGGTGTTTAGTGATCCGCCAATAGATACTCCCCCAACATCTGTCATGGAATCGAGCTGTTTCCGTCAAATCGAATACGTAGGAGCCTTACGTGGTGCGCGTAACTCTGCTGGTGCGACAGCCTTAGTGAAGTACTTACTTGACATCGAATTTCAGGAATCCATGCCACTCACGTTGTTTGTGTATCCGATAAATCCTGATGCGCGTTTGCCTGAAGTATTTATGAAGTTTGCACTTCAGCCCACCAACCCATTAACTCTGGCGCCAGACGTCATTGCCGATAACCGTGATATGTGGCTCGAGACATGGCGTGAGATTGTTCTCTCATAACGCTTCACCTCAGAGTGATGTCACCGTCGTGTTCCGGCGTGTTTTTCTCATGCTCTCTGTACTCCCCACAGTCTGGTTTGCAGTGTTTTTTATGTGGCCAACACTCCACGCTTTTGTATCACTCATGTCGTGGGACACCGTTGTGCACACGTTGTCATCACGCACCACCTGGACCGTTTTGTGGTTCACCACATGGCAAGCGTTACTGAGCGTTGGTGCCACATTTGTCATAGCGCTGCCTCTCACATGGATACTTGCGCGTTTCACTTTCAGAGGTAGTCGCTGGGTGCGCGCAATTGTGAGCACGCCTTTTGTACTTCCCACGGTGGTCGTTGCTGGTGCAGTGATGACGCTACTGCCCCTTCAGTATCAATTCGGTGTGCATGGCATCATCATTGCCCATGTTCTATTTAACATTGCGGTAGTAGTCCGCATTGTGGGAGTTCGTTGGCGTTCTATCTCTCCTGATCAGATGCGAGCAGCGCAGGTTCTTGCCGCCTCACCCATGCGTACGTTGTGGCACATCACACTCCCTCAGCTCCGCGTATCGCTGTATAGCGCTGCGCTTATTGTGTTCGTTTTTACTTTTACGTCTTTTGGTGTTGTTTCTGTTCTCGGTGGCCTCACACGCCGAACCATCGAAGTGGAGATCTATACCAATGCGATTCGTCTTGGTTTTTTCGATACTGCAATGACCCTCGCGGTGATTCAATTATGTGCAGTTGCCGTGGTGTTTGCGCTTAGCGCAAGTATGCAGCGACATACTCGCACCACGCATGGAACAACTTTTCAACCAGTCTCTCTGAAAGACCATCCACGACATCGATTCACTATTTTGTCTATTGCAATTGCTACGCCCATACTCGTGGCTCTGCCATTTATTGGTCTTTTTGTGCGGTCGTTTCGCGCTGGCGATACGTGGACATTCAACGCATGGCGCGCTCTGTGGAACGGCTCGTTGGAACAAGTGGGCCTCGATGTTCCCGCCATCATCGCTCGTTCACTATTTTTTGCGCTTATCACTGTTGTCATTGCGGTGCCGATGGCATACATCACCGCTTCGCTCTCTACGTATATGCCAAGGGGGGCGTCACTCATACGATCTTTCACATCGCTGCCCATCATTATTTCGGCGGTCACGTTGGGTTTTGGAATCATCGTGACCTTTGATCACGCTCCTTTCAATTGGAGAGGTGACACGTGGCTACTGCCGGTCATTCATGCACTCATTGCTTTGCCCCTTGCGGTCCACCTCCTTGTCCCCGCCCTCCAAGCAATTTCGCCAACGCAGCGCGAAGCCGCGGTCACGCTGGGTGCATCACCAATGAAAGTGTGGTGGCACATTGACGCGCGGACGATGCGCTCGCCATGTGCAGGAGCAGCTGCTTTATCGTTTGCAGTGTCACTGGGAGAATTCGGTGCAACCACATTCCTTAGCCGCTCGTCATCCACAACTTTGCCAATTGCGATAAGTCAATTACTCAGTCGACCAGGGACGACACTCCAGGCAAGTGGTTTTGCACTTGCTGCGATACTTGCGATCATGACTGCTGTGGTGATGTCACGTGCTTGAGGTACAAGACCTCACTGTGTCACGAGATAAACGTGTGATTCTTCACCACGTTTCACTTGTTGTACCAACAGGATCAGTCACTGCTGTACTTGGATCTAGTGGCTCTGGAAAAACCACACTATTACGTGCCATCGCAGGGCTGATTCGAATAGACACAGGAATTATCCATGTAGATGGCCGCAACATCACACACATGCCATCTCATAAACGCAATATTGGTCTCATGTTTCAAGATGGCCAACTATTCCCAACAATGACTGTTGGCGCCAACATTGCATTTGGCCTAAAAATGCAAAATAAGAATAAGACAGAACAACAAAAACGAGTGGAAGAACTACTTGCTCTTGTTCATCTCCCCGACTACCAAGATCGTGACGTGCCAACCCTGTCTGGCGGTGAATTACGTCGTGTGGCGTTAGCACGTGCACTGGCACCGACACCGCCTGTGTTGCTGCTTGATGAGCCTTTAACTGGTCTCGAAGAAGACTTTCGCTACGACCTTGCTCAAGAACTTGCCGACATCCTTCACGACACGGGGATCACAACAGTTGTTGTCACCCATGACCGCAAAGAAGCAGAGATCATGGCCGACAAGATCGCGCAACTCGTGCCGCGCAGTTCACTACCTGGAAATATCGACGGTGGTTTTGTACTCGAGTAACGCACCATCTTGACGGGTCGCCTGGGCAGTCATGTCCCACAAGCCGCCGGTAGGGATTTCCACAAAACCACTCCAGTGATTCGGTCCTACTTCAATAATGTCCACCGGCAACTGTTGCCCCGTGTCTTGCGAGACAAACCCAACAACAACGCTTTGCACAGGATCCAAGCTTCCACCAGGAGGGCTCAAGATCACATGAACTTCTGCTGGCCCAACTCGAGTTGGAGACACCGTGAGGTCAACCACAACATCGTCTTGTACCAACGTGGCGGTGTGTACAGACGTTGCCGATGTATCTATTCCGTCGGGCGGTGTCACAACAAGACCAACCGACAAGACAAAGACAACAAATCCGAGCCCCGCTTCAAGCAAAATAGCGCGCCGAATAGAGAAGGCACCTTTTTTTCGTAACGCTCGTCGAGCTGTGGCACCAAGTGCAATCACAATCGCAACAAGGATGACTTTTGCTCGCAGAATACTGCCGTATCGATTGTCGAAAATGGACGAGAGACCACCGGTGATGATGACTGCAGAAATTAGTCCACTCACCACTGTCAACGGCATCGCATACGTTGACAAGCGTGAGAAACGATTGACAACGTGAATGTCATGCACCAATGCATCTGCCCGAACGAACATTTTCCAGCCCAACGCGAGAACAATGACCCCGCCAATCCATACCGACAGTGACCACATGTGAACACTGTCGATAAGCACTGCTACGAGAGCCGGTGATGCGGTGCTTGGATGACCTGACAATCCAAACGTCAGAATCAAAACGATGCCATTGAATGCCGCGATGTTTGACCACAATGGCGATTGGTGCCAACCACGCAAAATCCCAAATAACAACAATGCTCCAACGACTGTTGTAACGAGTCGCAAGACGAGAGATAGCCCCACACGGGTGTCGAGAATTGAACTCAACAGATCAACATCTCCGATTGCGCCCCACGATTTTTGTGCTGTATACGGACCTTGTAGTAACAGAAGGCCAAATGTTGTGGTGAACAACAATGCAAGCGATGCGCTCAGTACGGCCAACATGCGGGTCTCCCGCATGAGATCACCCGCCCCCACCAAGACGACCAACCCGATCATCGCCACGACGGCCAAGAATGAGAAATAGCGAAGGACATTCATGTACGGCTCAAGTGGAGACTCCGTATTGATTGTGGTAATCACAGTTTCAAGTAGTTCGGCAGACTCCCCAGATGATTGATTACCGACCTCGAACGTAAAGGCACCGTCTAACGCGTGCCCGTCGGTGCTCGTGGTATTCCACACAACAACATAGGGTCCGGGATCAAGCGAAGGAACTTCAACAAACACAATGGATGTATCGCTTGGTTGATGCTGTACAACACCCACCCGTAGTTCAACATCGTTTCGACCAAACAAGCGAATACCACTTAGCTTTGTTTCTACTGGTTCGGAAAAATCAAGAAGAATCTGCTGAGGTGAATTAGGCACCACCGACGATGCCGCTGGCGATGTTCGATCAAGTTGGGCATGCGCAAAGACCGAGTCAAGGGGCAACACAAATGCGCTCAACATCACTATCGCGACAACAGTGCGTCCAAACCAACGGGCAATGATCGTCATACCTGAAACCCCGGACCCAAGCCCATGGATTCCACATGAGATCGACGCATCATCCATGCCAAACGATGTGCAGCTTCAAGACTGTTACTCGCAGGATCCACAGTGATGCCATTTTTCAGATGTGCTTGTTCTTGTCGCTGCAATTCGTGCGTGACGTAAAAATCACTCCATGACTCAGGACCTACCCCAAGATCAAGATCCACAATGTGAATTGCTACTTCTCGCCAACGCAAAAACACCAGATCACTCACAGGAACCACTTGCCCACCGGGCCGGCGTGCGGAACCTTGCCATGCATCTGACGTGGCGTGGGCCCATTGGGCTTCCAGACCCCATACGTGCTGACGAAGATCCGCCACGATCTCTGCAACGTCGCGTAGTGCGCCCGATTCGATGTCGGCATTTCGCTGTGTCATCCCGCCCGGATACTGATTGCCCAC
Source organism: Ilumatobacteraceae bacterium (assembly GCA_044340485.1). Taxonomy (GTDB): domain Bacteria; phylum Actinomycetota; class Acidimicrobiia; order Acidimicrobiales; family Ilumatobacteraceae; genus UBA2093. The sequence continues at coordinate 31,010 of JBIITN010000001.1, forward strand.
TTCACCACGGGCAGCGCATTCGAAAAGATGGACGTGTCGTTCAGCGTTGCGTGCAAGGTGTGTGAGCACGTGGCCGCGTGACCAACCGTCAAGAAGTGATGGACCACGACAACCGTCGTTGCTCAATGAGTCGACGATGGATAGCAGCAATTGATGAGATTGTGCACAGCCCTCAACACAACGATTGATCCATGTGGCATCGAAAGTCACTGACACGCCTATGTACGGTACTAGCCGTGTCCTTCATTGACGTTTCGGTATGGCACAACAACCACAGTGCCATCAGGCTCATGATGCACTCGCACCGACACACCATAAAACTCGCCCAAGGTCTCGGGCCGCAAGACCTCACGAGCCGAACCCGACGCTACGCAGTACCCCTCATGTAGCAACACGAGTCGATCCGAGTACAACCCAGCAAGTGTGAGATCGTGCATCGCTGACACCACCGTGAGACCGTGTTCTGTGCGGATGCGATCAACAAGTTCGAGCGCCTGCTGCTGGTGACCAATGTCGAGAGCGCTAGTGGGTTCATCAAGCAGAAGTACCGGAGCTTCTTGTGCGATCGCTCGAGCAATCACTATTCGTTGCCGCTCACCTCCAGAGAGTGTGCCTAAACGCCGCGACGCAAAATTCTGTAGATCTAGTCGCTCCAATACATTAAGTGCCATGTCGTGGTCGTGATCAGTCTCGACCGAGAAATGTGAGACATACGGGTTTCGACCAAGCAACACATATTCGGACACGGTCATGTCAGGTGGTAATACCGGAGATTGTGGAACGTAGGCAATCAGTTGTGCACGACGACGAGACGAGCGAGCAGACAACGGGGATCCGTCTACAAGAATGGAACCCTCATGTTTAATGACCCCCACAATGGAACGCAACAACGAAGACTTTCCAGCACCGTTGGGACCAATGAAACAGACCCACTCTCCTGGTCGTACCGTGTCGGAGAAACCGTGGATAGCAGTGTCATTTCCGTAGCGCACTGAGACATTGTCAAATGCAAGCGATGTCATACACGTGCCTTTCTCATTCGGAGAATAAGAAGGAAAAACGGTGCGCCAAAAAAGGCAGTGACTACGCCAATAGGGGTCTCTGCTGGATCGCTAAGAATGCGCCCTGGGATATCGGCAAGTACCAAGAATGATGCGCCCATGATGAGCGAGACGGGCAACACGATGCGGTAGGAACTACCCGCAATAAGTCGCACAGCGTGCGGCACAATGATGCCCACGAACCCGATTAATCCGCTCACTGCAACAACCGATGCAGTGCCGAGCGTTGCAGTAATCACAACGATAAGTCGCACGCGGTCTACTGGGATGCCGAGAGCAGTTGCTTCATCGTCACCAACACGCAACACATCAAGTAAACGTCGGTGCATGAGAAGAACAATTGAGCTACCGATGACATAGGGCAAAATCAACCGCACATCTCCCCACGTTGCGGTAGATAATCGGCCAAGTATCCACGAATACACCTGACGCACCACGTCGGTATTGCGCTGTAACAGAAATGTTTGAAAAGCCGTTGCAAGTGATGTCACCGCAACACCCGCTAGTACAAGAGTTGTAGAAGCGCGATCACTTCCAAACGCAGCGCCCACTAAATAGGTCAACAAAACTGCCGTGAGGCCACCAACGAATGCAGCAAGCGGCAATGGATCGATGATCCACGATGTTGTTCCCGCACGGTTGATGGTGAACACCATGGTGGCGCCAAGGCCAGCTCCGGCCGCAACGCCAAGGAGATACGGGTCGACAAGTGGGTTACGAAAAACTCCTTGATACGCAGCACCGGAAATAGACAACATCGCACCCACTAGCGCTGCTAGTACCACACGAGGCATTCGAATTTGCCACACAATCAACCACTGAGTATCGGTGACCCCAGAATCAACTGAGATGAGCGGTAGCCGATCAAGTAATTCAAGCGGCACGCGCCACCAGGTTGGACCAGCAGGTCCAATCATGGTGCCAAACAACAACGCAGCACACAAGAGAACGCCAGAAGCAACTATCCACTTCCACGCCATCACTGTGGCCACGTTGTTATTTGATTGCAACATAAATTGAGTTCTCGACTCTTATTCCGCAAGCACGTAGGCAGCGTTCAGTGCAGTTGCTACCGACTTCACAAGATCAACCACACGGGGACCCCAGCGTGATGCAATGTCGCTATCGAGCTCAACAACCCGATCATTCGTCACCGCGCTGAGCAATGACCAGCCCGAACGTTTCGCAACTGTCTCGGCGCTTTCGCCGTAGGCGGTGTCGGCGAGGAAGATGAACGTTGGATCGCTTTCCACAATGACTTCAGCATTCAATTGCGGATAATCATTGCCGTCTTCCACGCCATCGGCGATGCTCGTCATTGCGAACGCAGTCATCAAAGAACCAATGAATGTGTTTGACGTGACGCTGAAGTACGTGTTGTCTAATTCGTAGAAGTACGTCGCACCAGTTGGTTTATCGACACTCTTGATTGCTTCGTCAATCTGGGTTTTCATACCTTCGACAACTGCTGCTGCGTTCGACACTTGTCCGGTGATTGCACCGAGTGTTTGAATTTGCGCGTACACGTCATCCAAAGTGGTTGCCGCATACCCGTACCAAACAGGGATATTGAGCGCGGCCAAACCATCTGCCATTCCCTCTGGCGCATACGAGACCAACACCAAATCGGGCTCGTATTCAGCAATTGCTTCGATGCTTGGTTCAAAACCCGACAGTGCAGACGCCTTTTCTTGCGCCTCAGCTGGGTAGTTACTCATATTGTCGATTGCGACAACTTGATCACCAGCGCCAATTGCCCACAACATCTCAGTTGCCGTTGGCGACAAACTGATGATGCGAGTTGGTGCCACATCGAAGGTGAGGTCACCTTCTGCTTGTGAGATTGTCAATGGGAATGTGGCCTCAGAATCAGATGACGCGACAGTGGTGTCGCTGCCAGATGACTCAGATCCACCGTCATCGCCACAGGCGGCGAAGATCATTGTGGACGCTATGAGAGCAATCAGGCCACGTTTCAGTAGCGACCGTAATTTGAACATGTTCTTCCTCCGAAGATGATGGAGAAAGAAGGTGGAGTCACACTATTAATGCCGTCAAACAAAATGACACATCAATTTGCGGACCGCCCTTCCTTCGAGGATCGGTTATCGCATACAGAAACAGGCGACCGGACTTGTCTGACTTCAGAGTGTGGAGCAATTGCTCGCTTCACGTTCTGTATCAGCATCACCGTTGCGGGACAGTGTCGGATTTTCGCCGAACTTCGCTGTGATCTGTACTACACATCTTGCGATGTGATGTTGTCACTGTAGTTCATTTCTTTTGTCGCTGGTGAACTGGCGACAAAAGAAACGGATGCCATCAAGCCGTTGCGAGCGCAATCAATCGATTGAGACCTTCTTCAAGATCAGCATCCGATAACGCAAACGAAAAACGTGCAAACCCGGGAGCACCAAATGCTTCCCCCGGTACGAAGGCAACTTGTGCTTGTCCCAAAATGTTGTCAGCCAACTCCAAAGTGGTGGCAGCTGATTGACCGCCGATGGGTCGACCCAATAGTGACGAGAAATTCGGGAAACAATAAAACGCACCCTCTGGCTCTAAACAACTAACGCCAGGAATCGACGTGAGCATCTCGTGCATTCGTCGACCACGACGCTCAAATGCTTCACGCATCATTGCAACTGCAGAAAGATCACCACTCACCGCTGCAAGTGCAGCGACCTGTGCAACGTTGTTCACATTTGATGTGGCGTGAGACTGGAAGTTAATCGACGCCTTGATCACATCTTTTGGACCAATCATCCAACCCACACGCCAACCGGTCATTGCGTATGTCTTTGCAACACCGTTAACGATGATGCATTGATTAGCAACTTCTGGCACCAGCGTTGGCATTGACGAAAACGTGTTCTTGCCGTAGACGAGGTGTTCATAGATTTCGTCGGTGATCACCCATACGTTGTTGTCGACCGCCCAACGCGCGATGGCCGCCACTTCTTCGGGTGGATACACCGAACCACTTGGGTTGTCAGGCGATACGAATAGCAAAACTTTGGTGCGACTTGTTTTTACTTTGTCGAGCTGTTCAACAGTGACGCGAAATCCGGTTGATTCATCGGTATCGACAATGACCGGAACACCCCCTGCAAGCGTGATCGCTTCGGGGTACGTCGTCCAATACGGTGCGGGACAAATCACTTCGTCGCCGGGATCACACAGCGCTGCAAAAGCGGTGAACACCGCGTGCTTTCCGCCGTTTGTAATCAATACTTGGTCACCCGTACAAGAAAATCCGCTGTCACGCAGGGTCTTTGCAGCCACCGCTTCACGCAGTTCGGGTAACCCGCTCGCAGGCGTATAACGGTGATATTTCACGTCACGACATGCTTTCACCGCAGCTTCGACAATGTGCTCTGGCGTGGGAAAGTCGGGTTCGCCGGCTCCAAAGCCAATGACATTGTGTCCTTGCGCCTTCAAAGCCTTTGCTTTGGCGTCAACAGCCAATGTTGCAGACTCGGCGATAGCCCCGAGTCGAGCCGATACCCGTCGCAGTTCCGATTGGGAGGTCATAGGTGCAATGCTTACACAGTGAACCAAAAGAACCTGCACGGAATAACACTTCCCGACGACATTCTTCCCCGCGACGGTCGCTTTGGTTGCGGGCCATCCAAAGTGCGTCCCGAACAGATTGATGCAATCGTGGCACGTGGTCGGTCAGTGATGGGCACGTCACACCGCCAGGCACCCGTTAAAGACATTGTGGGCTCGGTACGCGAGGGGCTCACTGCATTGTTTTCACTTCCTGCCGGCTGGGAGATTGTGTTGGGCAATGGTGGTTCAACAGTGTTTTGGGATGTTGCCACATTCGGATTAATTGACCAACGCAGTCAGCACCTTGTGTTTGGTGAGTTCTCCTCAAAGTTCGCTGAGGCTGCTCATGCTGCTCCCCACATTGCAGAACCTGTTGTGGTGAAGAGCGACCCGGGCACTCACCCCGATCCAGTTGCTGACCCATCGTGTGACGTGTACGCACTCACACACAACGAGACCTCCACGGGAGTATCGATGCATCTCAAACGCCCCAGTTCAGACGGACTTGTGGTTGTCGATGCAACAAGCGCCGCTGGCGGATTGATGTTTGATCCAAATGAAGTTGACGTGTATTACTTTGCACCACAGAAATGTTTTGCTTCAGACGGTGGATTGTGGTTTGCAGCGTGTTCACCTGCTGCCTTGGAGCGAATCCGCTATATCAATTCCGCAAAGCGCTGGATTCCCGCATCGCTCGATCTCAAAATCGCACTCGATAACAGTGTTGCAAACCAGACCTACAACACGCCTGCCCTCGCAACACTCATCATGTTTGATGAACAACTTCAATGGATGAATTCCCACGGTGGACTCACATGGGCCTCGGATCGCAGCAAAGAGTCGGCAATCACGTTGTACAACTGGGCTGAATCCCGTTCGTTCGCAACTCCGTTTGTCGCAGACCCGATGAAGCGATCAAACGTCGTCGGCACCATTGACATTGACGGTGTTGATGCCAATGAAATTTCTGCCGTGCTACGCGCAAACGGCGTGGTGGACACCGACAGTTATCGCAAACTCGGACGAAATCAATTGCGTATCGGTATGTTTCCTTCAATTGATCCCCATGACGTTGCTCAACTCACAAAATGCATTGACTACGTGGTTGAGCGACTGGGGTCGTAATACCCACTGAGAAATCGACACGAACCGTATGCCAATCACAATCGACGAAGTACTCAATGCAGAGTGGAACGATGTCGGAGCATTGCGCAACCCAGTATTGCTCGTGGCATTGCGAGGTCTGTTTGATATCAGCGGAGTAGCAACATCAGCTCTTGATTGGATGATCAAAGAACGCGACTATGTCATTGTCGCCGACATTGATCCCGACCCATTCTTTGATTTCACACAAGAACGCCCCGAGGTATATCTCGATGAGGATGGCGACCGTCAACTGCGATGGCCAGAGAACGAGTTTCTAGTCATCCGCTATCCAGAAGGCGCACGTGACATCGTCGTATTGAATGGCGTAGAACCACATGTCAATTGGCGTACGTTCACCGAGTGCATTGTGGAAGTTGCTAAGAAACTGAAATGCAGTTTGGTAGTGAGTTTGGGTGCAGCCGCCGAACAAGTGCCACACACCCGCGTTCCGTTCGTTGTGGGCAGCACCACACACAATGAACTCGCCCAACGCTTGGGCCTCAGCCGTCCTCAGTATCAAGGCCCCACAGGTGTTGCCGGCGTCTTGTTAGAAGCGCTGGATTCTGCAGACATTGCAAACGTCAGCCTGCGCGTTGGCGTGCCGCACTACCTCATGAACGCACAACATCCAAAGAGTGCTGCTGCGCTACTGCAACACCTACAACACGTGTTGGGTATCCCCACCGACCACCTACAACTTGTCGACGAGATTGGTCGCTGGCAAGAACTGCACGACGCAGCGGTTGAAGGCGATGCTCAGGCATCGGCGTATGTCGCGATGCTTGAGCAAACCCATGACCAGCGAACCGAGGCACAAATGCCAACGGGAGAAGATCTCGCAGCAGAGTTAGAAGAATTCTTGCGCGAGCAAGGTGACGACGACTAACTCAATTATGTATTTGCGGCAACACTATTTGATTGCGGCAAAACTATTTGATTGCGGCGAAGCTATTTAATTGCGGCGAAGCCGAGTTCAAGGTCGGCAAGGATGTCGTCGATTGATTCAAGTCCGACCGACAAACGCACCAAGCCTGGCTCAACACCGGCTGAGCGCTGCTCATCTTCGGTGAGCTGGCTATGTGTTGTTGATGCTGGATGGATCACAAGACTGCGAACATCTCCAATGTTTGCAACGTGGCTGTGTAGCTGCAGCGCTTCTGCAAACTTCTGACCATCCTCGCGTCCGCCTTTCAACACAAACGCGATGACTGACCCATAACCCTTGCCACCAAAATATTTCTTGGCACGCTCATGCCATGGCGATGAAGGCAGACCCGCGTAGTTGATACTTGCAACGTGATCATGCTTTTGCAGGAACTCCACCACCTTTTGCGTATTTGACCAGTGACGATCCATGCGCAGTGACAGTGTCTCGAGACCCTGCAAGAAGTTCCATGCATTGAATGGGCTCACTGCCATTCCAAGGTCGCGCAGCAACTGCACACGTGCTTTGATGATGTAGCTGCCAGGTCCAAGCGCAGGCCAATACGCAAGACCGTGATACGACGGATCAGGTTCGGTGAAGTTCGGGAAACGACCACTTGCAGAGAAGTCAAACTTTCCACCATCGATAATCGCACCGCCGATAGATGTTCCATGACCACCGATGAACTTGGTAAGTGAGTGCACAACAATGTCTGCGCCCCACTCAAGAGGACGAATGCCGTACGGCGTCGGCACTGTGTTGTCGAGCATCAGCGGCACACCAACATCGTGTGCAACTTTTGACACGCCTTCAATATCAAAAACGTCATTGCGTGGGTTTGCAAGTACTTCACCAAAGAATGCTTTCGTGTTTGGACGAGTAGCGCTCTTCCACTCTTCAAGATTGTGTGGATCGTTCACAAACGTCACTTCAATGCCCATCTTTGGCATGGTGTAATGCAACAAGTTGTACGTACCGCCATAAAGCGATGGTGATGCAACGAGGTGACTGCCAGCTTCTGCGAGTGTGAGTATTGCGAGTGCTTCTGCGCTTTGTCCAGATGACACTGCAAGTGCGCCAGGAAGTCCGACAGCGGTAGTGACGCCGCCTTCGAGAGAGCTCAGTCGCGCTTCGAGAACACCTTGTGTTGGGTTCATGATGCGCGTATAGATGTTGCCGATCTCAGCGAGAGCGAACAAGTTCTGCGCATGAGTTGAGTCGCGGAACTGATACGAGGTGGTCTGATAAATCGGAGCGGTACGTGCCCCGGTAGTGGGGTCGGGCGTTTGTCCGGCATGAATTTGGCGGGTCTCAAAACCCCAATGTGGATTCGTCATAGGGCGGTTACGTTAGCCCCTAATTCCCGACCAAACAAGTCGGAATTAAAAATCCCTGAAAAATTCGCTTGAAACGCAATGTGGGGACTGTCGTGGCGCAACACCACGACAGTCCCCACACCCGTGAGATAAATCAGCCGCCGGACGCTTCAGACACGCTCTGCTTGCCCGCAGAAATCCATGGCATCATCGAACGCAGGCTCTTGCCCACTTCTTCAATCTGGTGCTTTGCACCTGCTTCACGCAATGCATTGAAGTTTGCGCGACCGCTTTCGCTTTCAGCAACCCATTCGCGAGCAAACTTGCCGCTTTGAATTTCTTTCAGAATGCGCTGCATCTGCTTCTTTGTAGAAGGAGTGATGATGCGTGGTCCACGTGTGACGTCACCGTATTCAGCAGTATCAGAAATGCTGTAACGCATACCTGCGATGCCCTCTTCGTACATAAGGTCGACGATGAGCTTCACTTCGTGCAAGCACTCGAAGTAGGCCATCTCTGGCTGGTAACCAGCTTCAACAAGTGTTTCAAAGCCGGCTTGTACGAGTGCGGTCAAACCACCACACAACACCACTTGCTCACCGAACAAGTCTGTTTCGGTTTCTTCAGCAAATGTTGTTTCAATAATTCCCGCGCGCGCACCACCGATTGCTTCTGCGTATGCCAATGCGACATCTTTTGCCTTGCCTGTCGCGTCTTGCTCAACAGCAATAAGACATGGCACACCGCCACCTTCTGTGTAGGTACGACGCACCAAGTGGCCCGGACCCTTCGGTGCAATCATGATCACGTCGACACCTTTTGGTGGGCGAATGCGCTTAAAGCGAATGTTAAAACCGTGAGCAAACGCAAGTGCTTTGCCTGGCTTCATGTATCGCTTGATGTGGTCTTGATAGGTGGCTTTTTGCTCGGTGTCGGGCATTGTCAACATGATGACATCGGCCCACTTTGCAGCATCGGCGATGGACTTGACAGTAAGACCAGCGGCTTCTGCCTTGGCTTTTGAACTTGAGCCCTCGCGCAATCCGACTACTACATCGACGCCGCTTTCCTTCAGATTCAACGCATGCGCGTGGCCTTGCGAGCCGTATCCAATGATTGCCACTTTACGACTGCGAATAATTGAAGGGTCTGTGTCCTTCTCGTAGTACAGCTTTGCTGCCATCAACTTGCCTTTCCTTTTGCGACACGCGGACGTGCCTCACGATCGAGTTTAGGAAGCGCTACACGTCCTGTGCGTTGGCTTTCCACGATGCCATATGTGTGGAGCAGTTCCTCAAAGTCATCCAACTTCGAGGGTGCTCCATCGAGAGAGACCGTGATGGCATCTGTTCCCACGGCCAAAATTTTTCCCTCGAAGATATTGGCGAGTTCGACAATCGAACCACGAGTCGTAGCGTCTACCGACACTGTGGCAATCATCAATTCGCGCTCGACGGAGCGGCGCGGATCAATCTCAGTAATGCGCACAACGTCGATCAACTTGAACAGCTGCTTCACCATTTGCTCAAGGGGAGCCGACGCAAGATCGACAACAATGGTGATTCGGCTGTAATCAGCGTCTTCGGTTGGTGCAACCGTGAGAGAGAAAATGTTGTATCCACGGCGCGCAAAAAGACTCGACACCCGCGCGAGAACGCCAGGGCGGTTCTGCACGAGAACCGACAAGATGTGATGGTTGCGTGAATCTCCGTAGGGATTATTGGTGTTCAAACTCATCGTAAGAACTCCCGACGCGATTCCTGCGATGGCTGCAACATGACGTCGTCGTTGCTGCAACCTGCAGCAACCATCGGGAACACTTTTTCTTCTTCAGCAACGCGGAAGTCAACAACAACAGAGCGATCGTTGATGCTGTTTGCTTTATCAATTGCTGATTCAACTTCTTCAGGTGAGTCAACGCGAATGCCGATGCATCCCATTGACTCGGCCCACTTCACAAAGTCTGGAATACCGCCACGAAGATCAACTTCGCTGTAGCGATTGCCATAGAACATCTCTTGCCACTGGCGAACCATGCCGAGATAACCATTGTTCAGGATGCCCACTTTGATGGGGATGTTCTCTGTTGATGCGGTAATCAATTCTTGTGCGGTCATTTGGAAACAACCATCACCGTCAATTGCCCACACGGTGCGATCAGGTTGACCAACTTTTGCACCGATTGCAGCAGGGACAGAAAAACCCATGGTTCCGAGTCCGCCAGAGTTCACCCATGTGTAGGGCTCATTGAAATTCCAGAACTGGCTGGTCCACATCTGATGTTGGCCAACACCCGATACGACAATTGTTCCCTCGGGCGCTGCATCGCGGATTTTTTCTAAGCAATACTGCGGCTTCAATGCTTCGCCGAGAACAGATTGTTCGTATTCCAGTGGGAATTGTTCTTGCCATCCACTCACTTTGCTACGCCACGGTGTGATGTCGACTTGCGCGGTTCCACCCGACATCAATTCACGGATCGCACGAACGATTTCTTCAACAACCAAACGACAATCACCAACAATGGGAACATCGGGCTTGCGCACTTTGCCTTGCTCAGCAGGGTCAATGTCGACATGGATGATCTTTGCATCAGGCGCAAACGTTGACACCTTGCCGGTGACACGGTCATCGAAACGTGCGCCAAGCGTGATCAGCAAATCGGCTTTTTGCATCGCAGTAATTGCGGTTGCATTTCCATGCATACCGGGCATACCAAGACACAACGGATGGTTGTCGGGGAATGCACCGCGCGCCATCAATGTGGTGACAACAGGGATGTTGGTGAGCTCGGCGAGTTCGCGAACGATCTCTGCAGCGCGCGCCTTCAACACTCCACCACCGAGATACAACACGGGTTGATGCGACGACAAGATCAACTTTGCCGCTTCTTTGATCATCTTTGGATGACCTTTTGTGGTGGGTCGATAACCAGGTAGTGAATCGACAACGTCGTCATCACTTGGCCAATGCCATGTCATGTTGTTTTGCAGAATGTCTTTCGGCAAGTCAACAAGAACCGGACCGGGACGACCAGTTGTGGCGATGTGAAACGCTTGACGAATCGCAAGTGGGATGTCTTCAGCGCGCATCACCAATTCGTTGTGCTTGGTGACGCTGCGTGTAATGCCAACCGTGTCACATTCTTGGAATGCATCGGTGCCGATCGCGCCTGTTGACACCTGACCAGTGATGCACACCATCGGAATGGAGTCCATGTACGCATCGCACAACGGCGTGACCATGTTTGTGGCAGCAGGACCACTTGTCACCATGGCAACACCAGGACGACCAGTCACATGCGCATAGCCCTCTGCCATGTGCCCAGCGCCTTGTTCGTGACGAACGAGGATGTGACGCATGCTCGATCCGAGCAATGGGTCGTATGCGGGCAGGATGCAACCGCCGGGAAGCCCGAAAATCACATCAACACTCTCTTTTTCAAGAGAGCGGATGAGCGCTTCGGCGCCGGTGAGGATTTCTTTGCCTGACATGTCGTGTGTCCTCTGTGAAGGTCCTTCGTGATGAGTATGGAGTGGATTTTGGGCTAAAAACTGAAAAAACCACCCTATTTGGGTGGCGGGTAGCGCACAGACTCGGGGGTCGGCGCGCTACAGAACTACTACTACAAGGTCACTGTCGACGATGAGGGCGCTGGTGTCCTTTTTCATAGCCCTGTCAGTCTGCCACCACCACCCCACCTTGGCAACCCCCTTTTCCACAGGGCGATTTTCGGCAAATTATCTTGGACTACTTTGTCGGAATGAAGTCGTTTTTAGCGGGAGCTCTTGTGGCCACGATCGTCTCCGCGGGCGTGACCTATGCAGTCGCATCAGGGTCCACCGACACTGTTCGGGCCTGTGCCCATAAGAAAACCGGCGATCTTCGGATCATGACCGGGAAGAAATGCAAGAAATCGGAAACACCGGTGTCGTGGCCGTCGGGCCTATCGCCAGCAACCCAAGGTGCGACTGGAGCCAAGGGTGATACGGGCGCCCCCGGGACAATCGGTGATACCGGACCACAAGGTCCCGCTGGAGAAAACGGTTTGAGCGTCAGTTACTGGGATGGCTTCTCTGGCGGATACCTCAACGGCGGCGTCTCGACGTATACGCTAATGGACGAAATCCAACTTCCCGCTGGTACGTACGTTGTGTTTTCCAACATTTGGGCGTGGAGTTCCGGAACGGGAGTTACCAAGGCTCAATGCACATTCGATCCGCCAGGTGCGGGCTGGCTTCTCGGGCCCCCGCACGAAAATGCAGTTGATGCGGGACCGGGTGGAGGAACAATCTCACTACAGACTCACTTCGTTCTCGCAAATGACGGCGCATTGAACGTCTTATGCAAGAACAACACGGGAACACATCGGATCAATTTTGAGGGCAACATCTACGCGATTGCCGTTAACTCAGTTGAGTTATACGACCCGCCGCAGCCATGCCCCCAAAACGACAGTTTTGCATCGGTATGTTGAGCCTCTAAAGCGGGTCCCGCACCGCCTAGCCTGTGAGGGTCTTATTCAAACGGCGCGCGCCTTTTGACGCAGCGCCACTTCACAAAAGATCACTACATACATATGTCTGCTCCTCAAAAGATTGCTCCCGCCGACGGAAAACTCGGTGTCCTCACCGTGGGCCTTGGCGCCGTAGCAACCACCCTCATCGCCGGCGTTGAGCTAGCCAAGCGCGGCCAGGGTCTCCCCATTGGCTCGCTCACCCAAATGGGATCAATCCGTCTCGGCAAGCGCACCGACAAGCGCACCCCGCTGGTGAAAGATTTCGTACCACTTGCTCGTCTCGAAGATATTGAGTGGGGCGCATGGGACGTGTTCCCCGACGATGCATACGTTGCCGCAACTCGCGCTGGCGTTCTCGAACAGGGTCGTCACCTTGAGGCGATTTCGGGAACTTTGCGCGACATCCGCCCGATGAAAGCAGCCTTTGAGCGTAAGTACGCGCGCAACCTCGATGGTGAACACATCATGGGAACGGTCAGCAAGCGCGAAATGCTGAATGCAATTCGCGCTGACATCAATCGATTCCGCGAAGAAAAGAAAGTGGATCGTGTGGTGATGATTTGGTGTGCGAGCACCGAGATCTACATCGAACCAGGCCCGGCACATCAAACAATCGAGTCGCTTGAAAAAGCAATCGACGCGAATGACGAGACTATCTCACCATCAATTTTGTACGCGTACGCAGCACTGCAAGAAGGTGTTCCGTTCGCAAATGGCGCACCCAACTTGGCGGTCGACACACCAGCGTTACGCGAATACGCGACCGAAAAGAACATTCCGATCAGTGGTAAAGACTTCAAGACCGGCCAAACACTGATGAAGACAGTGTTGGCGCCAATGATCAAAGCTCGTCAACTTGGACTCTCTGGCTGGTACTCCACAAACATCTTGGGCAACCGCGACGGCGAAGTGCTTGACGCACCAGAAAACTTCAAGACAAAAGAAGAGTCGAAACTTGGTGTGTTGGAAGACATCCTTGAACCGACAAAGAACCCCGACCTATATGGCGATGTGTACCACAAGGTGCAGATCAACTACTACCCACCACGTGGTGACAACAAAGAAGGTTGGGACAACATCGACATCTTCGGATGGCTGGGTTACCCCATGCAAATCAAAGTGAACTTTTTGTGCCGCGACTCCATTCTTGCTGCACCGCTTGCACTCGACCTTGTGTTGTTCTCCGACCTCGCACAACGCGCTGGACTCGGTGGCATTCAAGAATGGCTGTCGTTCTATTACAAGAGTCCACAGGTTGCACCAGGTCTCTATCCCGAGCACGACTTGTTCGCACAACTCACCAAGTTGATGAACACATTGCGATGGATGATGGGTGAAGACCAAATCACTCACCTCGGTCGCGAGTATTACGACAAGCCGTAAATACGTACTTGCAACGGGGCGCCATGACTGCCATTCAGACTGAAGACACGAGCACTACACCTGTTCGGCATTTCGTCTACGACGCACTGTGTGTACTTGCACTAGTAATCATTGGCACGCGCAATCACGACACAGATACTGGCGTGGGTGGTGTTCTGTATATCGCAGCACCGTTTTGGATTGCACTAGTTATGGGTTGGCTCGTCACACGCGCGCATCGATCATCAAATGCCACTGCAACCGGTGTGTTGGTGTGGATCATCACAGTGGCGCTCGGAATGGTGCTTCGCAATCTGGTGTTTGACCGTGGAACCGCAGCCGCTTTCATTGTTGTCGCATCGGTGTTTTTGGCAATCACCATGAACGGCTGGCGCATTATCTCCACGCGCAACGACTAGAGCTCGCGGTAATCATGGCATCGTCAAAATCAGACACCACTCCGATTAGCCCGTCTGATCTCACCTTTGCATGGTCTGAATGTGAACGATGTTTTTGGTTGCGATACAACAAGGGTTTGCGCAGGCCGTTTTCAATGCCAGGCCTTGTCTCAACGTTGTCCAACATGCAAGAAGCCGCATACGAACATGCCCACTCGCATGATTTTTCATCCACTCTTCCTTCAGGACACGTGTATGGAACAGGGCAATGGGTGGAAAGCACGGCACTTGTGGTGAATGGAGAAAAGACGCGCTGGCGTATTCGCGGCAAGTACGACTTCTTGCTGTTGTATGACGACATGACATGGGGCATTGTTGACACAAAGTTTTCGGGGACGTTAAAAGAGAAAACGGATTTCTATTCACCTCAGCTCGAGGCATACGCCTACGCATTAGAGAACCCTGCAAAGGGAGACCAACGCCAAGTGGCAACAACTGGCCTCATGGTGTGGGCTCCTGTTCGCACCAACGGGTCTCACGATGACGGCTTTCATCTTGAACTTGATCACGCATATCAACCACTTGAGCGAAACGAAGACGCGTTCTTGCAGCGCGTTACCACCGTGATTTCACTGCTTGATGGGCCTATGCCCGACCCAACACCAGAGTGTGGGTACTGCACATGGTTCGCGGAACGCGGAAAGTACTAACCGAACCCAATAATCTCGTAGCCATGTACAACACGTGTTTTGGCTGTGGTGAAGATAACCCTTCGGGATTGAAAATGGAACGTGAGTACGAGCCTGATGGCAGTGTTGTGTCGCGAATTGCCATTGAAGAAAAGTACGCCGGAGACAAAGGTGTTGTACACGGTGGCATTCAGGCCACACTTCTCGACGAGGTTCTCGGGTTTGCCGTGCGCAAAGTGTCTGAAGACAATTATGGCGAACTAAAGCCGATTGTCACAGCGACGTTTCAATTGAAATACAAAGCCCCATGTCCCACGCAAGAAGAGTTAGTCATTCGCTCTCGCATCACGAAACTGGAATTGCCATCGGTATTTGCGGAAGGTGAAATCTGCAATGCAGCAGGTGATGTACTTACCCGCGCCGAAGCGCGCTGGCGCATCATGGGCGTGTGAACTAACGCAGTAGTTTCTTATTTCCAAGCTTCAACCGACAGTTCCGTCTGTAGAAACAGTTGATGAAGAAGCGCGGCGTGCTCTATAGAAAGATGTCGGCGCCACAGACCCACCAACCCATCGCGAAATGATTGGTCATGCGTTTCTGCCCGTGATGCAACGTGTGCTAATTCATGCAATGCAATAGCCACGGTTGGATTACTGCCCCGAAGACACACCACGTTTCTCTCTATGTCTGTTGATCCTGCGACATGACCGCGCCGGGCTGTCGATACCAACACCGGCATGTCGAGATCTTCGTGTTCACACACATCTTGTAGCCACTCTTCAAGTTCAGCAAAAGCCATGGCACGCGATCCGAGAACGTCAATCACAACATCTTCACATGCATACGTGAGTGCTTGTTCATGGCTGCATTGCTCATACGCGGGGAAGCGTTGTTGCACTAACTCAACAAGTTCACGAATGTGAGTCACTGCAATTCACCACGAACGCCAGATGTAAATGATCGCCCCGACGCACCAAAGCGCTGTCCCGCCTCTTTACCTTTCTTGTACGCGCCTTGGGCTGTGTCGACATATGAATATGTACCGCGTAGCGGGGGCGCTGTGGCGCGCATTTCTTTTTGCGCGCGCGCTGCCCTATCAGCCAACACCAATCCGGCGCCGGGAGTTTCTTCTACATAGTCTCGACGTGCAACAGAGAGCACCTCTTCAATGCCTCGTTGAAAGCCTTTCCACCACGACACGCGCCACGACCGATCACCTTTGGGGATAGTGCGAATGGCTAATGCATCTGCTGCAGCAAACAGTGTCTTGGTGGCAAAAATGTCGTTAGGGCATCCGTACATCACCATGATGCAGGCGTTGTTTTCATCGTCGTCTCGATAACCCACGCACGAATGAATTCCTGCAATTGCATGCAACAGTGACAATCGACGAACACGATATTTCCCTCCCACGATCACTCGTTCGACAACAACGTTGCTGTCGTCAACATTGCGATCGGCCACATCAGCATCGGTGTAGCCATGTTTTTGCATGAGCTTTGACGCCATTGCCAACGCAGATTCAGCCTCGGCTTGGGGAGTATTGGGATGTTGCGCAAGCTTGAGCAAAGCTTGGATGCGAGAGGTATCACTCACCGTGAGAGTTAGTTGGTTTTCAAAAAGTCGATGAGTGCGGGATTCACAACATCGGGATGAGTGACATTGGGAGCATGCGCAGCGCCATCAACAAGACACACCAGCGTGGAGCCGGCCAAACCATCACGCATGATCTCGGCTTTTGCCACCGGGATTGCTTGGTCGGCGGTGCCGTGGACAATTAATGCAGGCGCTGAGATTTCACCCAGTCGCGATGTGATGTCGTCGCGATGAATAAGACAGTCGAAAGCCAAGCTGAAATTGTCACGGTCGAGAGCAGCCCATTTGTCGGTCCACTCTTTCCATTCTCCTGGCCCGAGGATGAGACCCTTGATGACATCTTGAACGGGAGTTGGTCCGTGTTCCATCCAGACAGCGCGCATTCCGTTGTACCCCTCGACTGATGCCGCGTCTTCACCACCTGCTTGGGTGTCGATGAGAATGAGACCGAGCACGCGCTCGGGAGCCGTCAGTGCCACACGCAAACTGATGAAACCGCCCTGAGACATTCCGCCCACATAGGCCTTGTCGATCCCGAGATGATCAAGTAACCCCAATGCATCGTTTGCTGAATCCCAATAGGTAAATGGACCAGTGAACTGTGTTGCACCGAAACCGCGCTCGTCCCATGTGATGACGCGATGAGTTGCTTTTAATGCAGCAACCTGTGCGTCAAACATGGAGTGATCCATTAAAAAGCCGTGGCTCAAAATGACAGCGGGGCCAGAGCCACCGGAGTCTTCGAAATAAATAGATGCACCGTTGATAGTTGCTGTAGCCATGGCCTCAGACTAACCACCTATGACGCGCCGGTGAACGCCCACCGAATGGCGTAGCCACTCACACTTGCAAGCAAGGCGCTAATCATGAAGGTGAAATAGTTCGCTGCACCGTCAACCTGCCCAAAGGCAAACAGCCAATCGACGGGATTATCGGAGAACCACTGGCTTGGTAACCACCCTCCAATGAAGGTAGACGCGAGAGCCGCGACTGCATTGAGACCAAAGAATACAAAGAGAGGCCCAGCGATGATCGACACTGCGATTCCACGCACGTAATGGACTGTTTCTTTCTCTGTCATAACGCAATTCCCAGCTATGCGTACGTCGCAAAGAGAGTGTCGATTCCTTCAAAGCGGGTGATGGTCTCGCCAAGGCGACGAACCGCATCGTGAATGAGTTCGTGATTAGCAGGATGCACATCGATGATTGCGTACACCTCATCATCACGGAAAACCACTTTGATGTTGGCCAATGACTCGTTGAGTGCATTGATCTTGCGAAATGTCGCCTTCTGAGTGCGCCTTTCCGATCGTGCCCGCGATCTGAAACAGTTGGTTTCCTAACCGACCATTACGTCCCAGGTTGCGATATGAGAAGGCCACGACCTAACAGTAGCCATTGAAATCGTCTTATCGCGATACGTCTTCGTTGTTATGTGTTTCTCGACTTGAACCTTAGGAAATGTTGATTTCACCGACCACGAAACTGTTTGTCGCAAACTGTAGTCCTGAGAACATCACTTTGTTTGTGGCTGGAACATATGACATTGAGTACATCTCCGTCTCGGTGGTTCCGTCCATCACTACAGTTTCCACACCTGTTGAAGGATCGTAAATCGACATGACATTGACACCATCAGTATTTGTCCCCGCGATAACCACCTTGGATCCGGCAGCTACGAGAAGAGTCACTTTCTTTATTGAAAGCGGAACCTCTTTTACGGTTGGGTAATACTCCATCAGGACTGCATCCTCACCGGGAGCACTTTGATTAACAGCAAAGGTCTTACCACCAGCTGTCGCTATTTGAGTGACTCCAGCGCCGCCATTCTGACAAATTTGGTTGCTGTATTGAATGTTGCCGTTCGAATCCAAGCACACATCACTAAGAATGTTGTACGAATCTGACGTGACTGCTTGGCCGTTCGTCCCCCAACGTGGTGCACTAATCCAATACTTTGTTTCAAGTTGTCCCGAAGAAACGTTGTAACGGACAACTCCATTTGCCACGGTAGACGTCGGACCAACTGAGGCGAATCGACCTAAGTAGTAATTACCGTCCGCAAATTTGGCAACAAAGCGTGCGCTAACACCATTTAGGGCTCCCGTTAATGAACGTACGCCACCGCCACCCACTACTCGCGTCCATTGCTGTCCGGTAGATGTTGTATTCCCAACAATGATCGCTGCCCCATTCGGAAGAACTGCAAAGTCATCAATTCTTGTGTTTTCGGTAACAAGATCAGTAATTACTCCCGTAACAATGTCATATTTACGTAGCACGGTAGACATTGCACCGATTGAAGCGTTATAGCCCATGTAATACACGTTGCCAGCAGCATCGAACTGCACACCAGGATTCGTATATCGCTGACTCATCCACCCGCCGTACCAGTGCATTCCAGTCAAATTCTTATCCAAACAAGTTGGTATTCCTGTGTCTTGGCTGACTCGGAAGAACACACAAGATTCCGGTGTGCTTGAGTACTGCACTTGATACACCAACAATAAATAAATTTGACCATCGGGACCCGTGTAGAACTTCGACACCCTGATTGGTGTCGAAATCGGAATGACAAAACCATTTGAATCAGTGATCTCATGCATTGTGATGGCTTCGCTCACTTCGCCGGTCGCACTAATCGCAACGAGACCACTTGAAGAGTTGCTCGTCGACCCTTCTGGCTGAGCGAATGCAACTGCATTAGACACATTGAGGGTAAACCGCGTGCTCGATTGTGCCGCAACCACCGCAGGTCGGAGCATCGACATCGAACTGGCTCGTGCTCGACGTTGAACACCTTGAAGATTGGTGACCTTGCCGCCGGACGACTTCAGCACGCCTGCAAGTCCCCTGTTCACTGCGGGAGCCAAAAGCTGTCGAGAAGACGGATTAAGCCACTTCCTGTTCAGCGAATTCACGCCGAAATAGATTCGTTTCGTGCTCTTACTGAATTTCCCATTGGCCTTTGTTTTCAGCGTAATTCCAAATCTCATACGTGCATCAACATTTTTAAATGTGCACGTTGTCTTTGCCTTCTTTGCCAAACACTTGAGGTGATCCGCATTGACTTCGGTCAATTGAATTGACTTTTTTGTCACATTTGTCGGCAACGCAAAAGTGACAATAACATTTGCTTTGCGCTTATTCTTCGCCAGTTTTGACTCAATCGAAATGACAGTCGGTGCCTGAGGCGTAGCTGTTGATCCCTTTTTTGCACTTGCTGTCGACGATGTGAGAACCCCCCCACCGACAACGATTACTGAAGCGGCAAGTACCACTGAGATTTTTTTGAAACGTGAACGGACTTGCGTTTGAGTCATGTTTCAACGGTAGTACGAACGCGCCCTCGAACCGAACGTCGATGGTTATTTCAGTTCCTCGATGTAATCGACGATCTTTTCCACCTCTGCTGCGCTCAGCCCGTTCACCGGCATCATGAGCGAGTACCCGCGCACTACTTGCGCGCCCGGATCCATAATCGCCGTCACCAGATACTGACGGTCGGCCACTACTTCAGATCCATCGGTGAGTTTTCTGACCGAACCAGCTAGCCCCTTCCACGACGGACCAGATGCGCCGGCAAAATCTGAGCCATGGCATGATGCGCAACCGTTGTTTTGCGCTATTTCAAGTCCTTCTTGAGCTGATGGGGACAATGAATCGGCAGACGGCGAGCTCCCGCCTCCGCATGCATACAACACTGCTCCAATGACCGAGACTCCAAAGGCCCCCAAAATTGTTTTACGAGACATACGCACCTACTTATCCAAAGACGTTAGTGATGGCGCCTGTTTCAGCTCCCTGTACCAACTTGGCGAATTTGGCTAACACGCCACTTGTGTAACGAGGCGGGTTTGGCACCCATCCTTTCTTACGTTTAGCCATCTCTTTATCCGAAACCAAGAGATCGAGTCTCTTTGATGACACGTCAATAAGGATGCTGTCACCATCGCGCACGAATGCAATGGGGCCACCATCGACAGCTTCGGGAGCAACGTGTCCGATGCAGAAGCCCCACGTACCACCGGAAAAACGACCGTCGGTAATAAGCGCGCAGTCATAGCCACGACCAGCACCCTTCAATGCACCGGTAATAGCAAGCATTTCCCGCATACCAGGGCCACCCTTTGGTCCTTCATATCGAATGACAAGCACCGTGCCGGGCTCGATCTCACCTTTCATAATTGCATCCATTGCACCGTCTTCACCATCGAACACGCGAGCGGTTCCTTCGAAATGCAACTGATCACGAGTGAGGCCAGCAACTTTCACAACCGAACCTTTGGGAGCCAATGTGCCCGTCAAGATATTGATGCCACCTTCAGGGTTGATCGGATCACTTAACGGATGAATCACGTCGCCATCGGGTTGTGGCGGATTGATTTCTGCAAGATTTTCCGCCATCGTTTTGCCGGTGCATGTCAAGACATCGCCATGTAGCAAACCTGCATCAAGAAGGTGTTTCAACACAACAGGTACACCACCAATACGGTGAACATCTGTCATGTGATACTTACCACCGGGCTTCGTATCGGCGATGTGTGGCACTTTTTCTGCGATGCGATTGAAATCATCTAGCGACAAATCAACATCAGCTTCATTTGCAATTGCTAATAAGTGCAACACTGCATTTGTACTGCCGCCTAATGCGTTCACCAAAGCGATCGCATTTTCAAATGCTTTCTTCGTCATGATGTCGCGCGGATAAATACCGCTCTTCAACAAGTTGACAACAGCTGCGCCGGCACGCTCTGCATCGCCTTCACGAGATGTGTCAACTGCAGGCGCAGATGCGCTTCCCGGCAGTGACATACCAAGTGCTTCCGCGATAGAAGACATCGTGTTGGCAGTAAACATTCCTCCGCACGCACCCTCGCCCGGACACGCCGCACGCTCCACATCGGATAATTCATCTTCGGTGATTGTTCCTGCGCCGCAGGCACCGATTGCTTCGAACACGGTTGTGATGTCGATGTTTTGACCTTTGTACACACCAGGCAATGTCGAACCGTTATACACAAACACAGATGGAAGATTGAGTCGTGCAGCCGCCATCAACATTGCAGGAATGCTCTTGTCGCACCCCGCAAGTCCCACGAAACCATCGAAGCGCTCGGCATGTACCACTGTCTCCACCGAGTCGGTGATGACCTCGCGACTCACGAGCGACGCACGCATTCCTTCGTGACCCATCGAGATACCGTCTGACACGGTGATGGTTCCGAATTCGAGCGCAACAGCACCTGCGTCTTTCACACCTTTTTTCGCCGATGCAGCTAAACGGCGCAGCGACATGTTGCAGGGTGTTACTTCATTCCATGCTGATGCAATTGCGATCTGCGGCTTGACCCAGTCGTCATCACCTAGACCAACTGCGCGCAGCATCGCACGAGCGGCTGCCTTTTGGATGCCGTCGGTGACGTCGCGACTACGCGGCTTGATATCGATTGGAGTGCCATCTGGTGTTGGAGCCATGACTCCAACGCTAGTGGGCGACGCTGTGATTATCGGCGGTCAGGAAGTGACGCAAAGCCAAACAAGTTGCTTGCAACCTTACGCATCTGGATCTCTTCGCTTCCCTCGGTGATGCGGTAGCGACGGTGATGGCGATAGATGTGCTCAAACGGCATGTGGCGGCTATAGCCCACGCCACCGCAGGTCTGCATGGCGCGGTCGGCTGCCTCACATGCCAAACGGTTGCACTTGTAGTTACACATCGCCACAAGATGGGTCACTTCCATGTGATGCTTATGATCGAGCATCCACGCGGTGTAGCGCACCAATTGACGAAGAGCGGCAGCTTCGGTGTGTAGCTCTACCAACGGGAACTGGATGGCTTGGTTTGTGCTGAGACGCTTCTCCCACGTAATGCGATTGTTTGAATAATTCACCGCTTCATTCACGCAGAACTGGGCAGCGCCAAGAGACGATGCAGCTTGGCGAATACGGTTTTCGTGCACGAAGTGCTGCGCGAGTTCAAGTCCGTGATCAACGCGACCAAACACTGCGTCTGTCCCTACGCGAACATCTTTCATGCTCACTTCGGCGTGGTCGGTGGGCATGTTAAATGTCCACCAAAAGAACTCCACTTTGAAACCAGGCGCATTCGTTGGTACAAGAAACGCAGTGATACCAAGTGGTGAACCAGGCTTGCCGCTTGTGCGCGCAAAGATGATGTCGTGTGTTGCAGAGTGAAGACCTGAATTCCAACGCTTCATTCCGTTGATCACCCATTCATCACCGTCTTGATATGCAGTGGATTCCATGTGCGTGGCATCGGACCCAAAGTTTGGTTCGGTAAGACCAAATGCAAGACGCTTGGTGCCATCTAAGAAACCTGGCATCCATGCAGCTTTTTGTGCCTCGGTACCAAAATCACGCATCATCAATACTGTTGGGAAGTTGCCGACAACGCTTGACTCGTTCTGTAAGTCATTGAATAAGCCAAGACCCTTGGTGGCCAAGTGCTCGCGGATAATTGCCATCTCTAAGTTGCTGGCATCACGACCGCCGTATTCCTTTGGCAATGCAAGGCGCAACCAACCAGCAGCGTCTGCACGACGACGCATTTCGCGTAACAACTCTTCCCAGTCATCACGAGGCTGGCCGTCGTTTTCAAAGTCGGTACGTGCCCATTCGCGACGATGGTCGAAAAAGCGCATGTTGTCGTTGCTGTTCTGCAACGGAATGATCTCTTTTTCGATGAACGCATCAAGTTCATCGAGCGTTTTTTGAATGTCGGCGGGTATCGAAAAATCCATGCGCCCACCCTATTCCGTGCACTCATGGCTCGAATCAGTCGGAGCAGACCTCGGCTTTTTATACTCGTATGGGCCAGACCAAATACACGGGAAATATGGCAAATGGGGCGGCGCACATGCACCGCCCCATTCACCAAGGAATAAGTGCGATTGAAATACGTGTGGTTGAACGTCAGTCGTTAATGACTCTGTAGACCACCGTGCCGATGATTGCACCAATAATCGGGAACACAATGAAGGCCCACAGTTGCTCCATTGCATCGCCACCCGCAAAGATTGCAACACCAAACGAACGGGCGGGGTTCACCGAGGTGTTATCCACCGGGATGCTGATCATGTGAATGAGTGCAAGTGTCATACCAGCGGTGAGTCCACCAAAACCAGCTGAAAACTTCGCGTGAGTCGTCGACAACACCACGTACATCAAGATTGCAGTGAGCACAAGTTCAACAATCAACATTGCGCTGAAGTTGAAGCCTGCTGGTGACAAGTTGGCCCAACCGTTGACTGCAAAGTTCGACGGGCTTGCATCAAAATCTCCTGGACCACCATTAGCGATACCCCAGATCGCTAGACCACCAAGGGCGGCGCCAGCGATTTGGCCAACGATATAGATAGGTGCAAGTGCGGGCTGCAGTTTCTTAGCCGCCACCATGCCGATCGTTATCGCCGGGTTGATGTGACATCCCGACACGGGTCCGATGGCATACGCAGCAACAAGAAGTGACAGTCCGAATGCCAATGCAACGAGAAGGATCTTGCCTTCAAAGCCTGGCACCAAGATGGCGGTACCGGGACCACCCAACATGAGGATGAATGTTCCCAGTGCTTCTGCGAGGAATAATTTTGATGATTTCATGCAGTAAGTACTAGTCAACCATCACATGCGAATGGTGGATTTCCGCTGAAACTTGTCTAGATGGGCATCTTCATAATGATTTTGGGAGAAGCGACCGTTAGTGAAGATCTTTACCGTTAGCCGTTTTTCAGCACCACGTTGATCTTGCGTACTCCAATGGCACTGCCATCAGGACGTGTGCGCAATCCGGTAGCGGACCAATAACGAGTCACACTTCCTTTGGCACGCAGAGTTGTTTGTCCGGCAAGCAATTGGTCGCGCAAAGCGACTGGCAATACGCAACGCTGCGATGACACAGTCCAACGCCACTGCACTTTGTTGACTTTTTGCGTGCGTCCAAATGGACGATATGTGCACTTGTATGTGCGGGTCTGACCATTGCGCACATAATTAGCGGTCAAGGTGAGTTTCATTGAGCCCACGTAATCTTTCATGCGAATTCGCGCCTTCAACCCACGACTAGTGTCCATCGTAAAACCAAAGTCTTTGGCCACATAGATACTGCCTGGCTGAATTGGTGTTGTCACTATTCCACGAATTGCCACGCTGCTGTCGTTTACAGGTGTGGTGCTCCACAACGTTGCAGCAAGTGTGAACGTAACTGGAAGCGTGCGACCAATGTTCCCTGCAGCATCGGTTTGCGACACAACAAATGTGTATGCGTTGTTATCAAGCGCTTGTGTCGCAACCACTGAATACGCACCGTTGACGCACGCACCGTTCAATGTTTGAAGTGCGGTACCTGTTGAGGTAGTTCCAGCAAACACTGTCACCACAACCGGAATACGTGATTCGCACAATCCTGTGTATGTGGGCGTGGGATTACGTGCCGGTGTGGCAGCAACGGGTGAAGTGGTTGTGAGTGATGGCGCCGTGGTGTCGATTGTGATCGCTGTTGCTGATGGAGCATTGAGTGCCGTGGTGTTGTTGAGACCAAGTTGCCCCTCGGCGTTAGCCCCCCAACACTTCACCGACACATCGTGTAACACTGCACACACGTGGTTGGTTCCCACGGCTACAGACGCCGCGGTCTTTGCCGTACCGAGATTGACTGCTGTAGATGCTGACGTTGCTGGGCTTGTTGTGTTGCCGAGACCAAGTTGTCCATCTGAATTCTTCCCCCAACATTTCAAAGAGGAATCGCTCAACACTGCACACGTTGTGTTGCCACCTGCTGAGACAGCGGTTGCCGTGAGGCCAGATCCAAGGTTGACCGCAGTGAGCGCATCACCCATTTCGCTGGCACCATCACCGCGATCATTCGTGTCACCAAGGCCAAGTTGACCATCAGTGTTGTCACCCCAACATTTCACCGTGTTGTCGTTAAACACAGTGCAAAAATGGTTACTGCCCGCTGCAATTGATTTTGCTGTCTTGCCTGTTCCAAGGTCGAGCGCAGGAGCGTTTGCAATCGACGGCGTACCGCCGTCACCAAGGTTGTTCGTATTGCCTTGACCAAGCTCTCCGTCGTCATTGCGGCCCCAACACTTCACTTCACCAAGGTTCAGAATGGCACACACAGATTCTGATCCCACCGCGATTGCAGTGGCTGTCTTGTTTGTTCCAAAGTCAATTGCTGTGAGATTCACGCCCATTTCGCTGGCACCGTCACCGCGATCATTCGTGTCGCCAACACCAAGTTGGCCATATCCATTCTCGCCCCAACACTTCACCTTGCCGTCCGACAACAGTGCACATGTGAATTGATTACCTGCGCCAATTGCGCGTGCAATAACTCCGGTTCCAAGATCAATAGCGGGCAGTGCTGACATTGCAGTACCTGCACCATCACCAGCATTGGTGGTACTCCCCTGTCCGAGTGCGCCAAAGGCATTACTTCCCCAGCACTTCACCATGCCGTTATCAAGCAGCGCACAAGCGTGTTGTGTTCCCGCTGCAATTGCAGTTGCAGTACGACCAGCACCAAGCGTGATCGCAGTAAGTGCGGCCATATCTCCCGTGGCTTTGCCTACATCAGCTGTGTTATCGCGACCAAGTTGACCAGTGGCATTGTCGCCCCAACACTTCACCGTGCCGTCGTTCAACAATGCGCACGAGAACTTGTCGCCCGCTACAACATGAATCTGTTCGGTCGACGCTGTCGTGGATTGAGATGACACTGGCGCGCCCGATGCCAGTTGAGCAAATGTTCCAAGAATCAATGTTGATGCCATCACCACAAGAATGGAAATAGCAGCAATTTTTTGGCGATTAGAAGCAACACGCATGAGTCACGCTCCCTGTGGTTGTTTTACTCCAACCTAGTTGCGAATACGTGATTTGTGTCTTCAGCCTTTGCGTTTTTGTAGCAACGCTGTGACGATTTTCCCATCGGCTTTGCCTTGCGATGCTTTCATTACAGCGCCCACAAGGGCTCCCACCGCTTTTTCTTCGCCATTGCAATACTTTGCCCATGCATCGGGTTGCGCTGTAATTGCGGCATCAACCATTGCTTCTACCGCCGAGTAATCCATTGCTTCAAAGCCGTGTGACTGTGCGATCACAACAGGATCACCGCCACCTTTTTCCACAATCTCTGCAAGAATTGTTTTTGCTTGCGTTGCAGTGACCTTGCCATCGCGCTCCATCATTGTGAGAGCTGCAATATCTGCCGGAGGAATAGATGATTGTGCGCCAACTTCAGCAAACGCTTGCAACACGTAAATCAGTGTCTTTGCTGCGTCTCCGCCCACCTGTGCCACTTCGGCCACGTATGCATCTTGTCCGCGTTCCACAACAACGGTGACTGCTTCACCTTCAACATCGGCGCCCGTTAAAGCAGACAACTCGACGCGACGTTGCGCAGGCAACTTTGGCAACGCCGTGCGTACGTTTTCGATCCATTCGGCACTCGGTGCAAGTGGAACAAGGTCTGGCTCTAAAAAGTAGCGATAGTCGTCGGCATCTTCTTTTGACCGCAAGGTATGTGTGCGACCATCAGCATCATCCCAGTGACGCGTCTCTTGGCGAATAGTGCCACCGTTTTCAATGATGTCGTATTGGCGACGTGCCTCATATTCAATTGCGCGACCGAGTGATCGAATGGAGTTCACGTTTTTAATTTCACAACGTGTTCCAAATGGTTCGCCAAAGCGATGTACTGACACGTTGGCGTCACAACGCATCGAACCCTCTTCCATTTTCGCGTCGCTGGCACCAATCGCTACTAAAATTGCGCGCAACTCGCTCACGTATTGACGAGCTTGTTCACTGGTACGAATGTCTGGATGCGACACGATCTCTACCAGCGGAACACCCGCACGATTGAAGTCGATCAGCGAGAAATCACTGCCATGAATTCGCCCCGTTGCACCACCAATGTGAGTGCTCTTTCCGGTGTCTTCTTCCAAGTGAGCGCGCTCTACACCAATGCGCACTCCACCTGGCAAGTCCAAATAACCGTTGACGTTTAGTGGTTGGTCGTATTGACTGATTTGATACGCCTTTGGCATGTCGGGATAGAAGTAGTTCTTACGATGGAACGTGCACGATTGCACGGTGCAGTTCAGTGCAAGACCAATGCGCATCGCTAATTCAACAGCCTGCTTATTGAGAACAGGTAGCGCTCCGGGAAGCCCCAGCGTCACCGGATCAATGTTGGTGTTTGGCTCATCACCGAAACGGTTCGGTGACCCACTGAACAATTTTGTTTTGGTGTCAAGCTCGACGTGGACTTCAAGTCCAACGACAAGTTCCCAACCTTCAGGCAACAACGATTCACTCATCACTTGCCTCCCTGAGCTGCTTCCAGTGCGCCTGCCACTTTAAACATCGGCACTTCGCCGAGTGCTGGTGCCAATACCTGAACACCAACAGGCAAACCGGCGGCACCAGTACCAAATGGCACAGACACTGCGGCGTGGCCAGCCAAGTTGGTGGGGATGGTGTAGATGTCACAGAGATACATCGACATCGGGTCATCAACTTTGTCACCGAATGGAAACGCCACCATTGGCGATGTTGGCATCATGATGACATCGCACTGTGAATATGCACGATCAAAATCTTGTGCAATCAAGCGTCGCACTTTCAATGCTTTGCCGTAATACGCATCAAAGTAACCAGCCGACAACGCGTAGGTGCCGATAATGATGCGGCGTTTCACTTCATCGCCAAAACCTGCAGCGCGAGTAACACCGTACATCGCGTTGACATCAGACGCCTGTTGCCGCATGCCGTAGCGAACACCGTCGTATCTCGCCAAGTTGCTGCTCGCCTCTGCAGGCGCAATCAAGTAGTACGCGGTAAGTGCATAACTAAATGATGGAAGTTGCACATCAACGATGGTTGCACCTGCTTTTTCCAAAGCAATAAATGCTTCGTCTAGTCGCTGGGTGACCTCTGGCTCGGCGCCCTCGGGAAGATCAGTAACGCGACCAATACGCATACCCGCAACGCCCGCAGACACTGCACTTCGAAAATCGGGAACGTCTTTCGGGATAGACGTGGAATCCATGGGGTCGTATCCCGCAATAGCGTGAGTGATCACTGCAGCATCAGTCACCGTTGTTGCAAAGGGACCAATCTGATCAAGACTGCTGGCAAAAGCAACCAGTCCGTAACGACTGACCAAACCGTAGGTCGGCTTCACACCAACAACACCGCACAACGCAGCAGGTTGACGAATACTTCCGCCGGTGTCACTTCCCAAACTCACGGGCGCAAATCCAGCTGCTACTGCAGCAGCGCTACCGCCACTACTTCCGCCTGGGACGCGCGATGTGTCGTGCGGATTGCGTGTTGGACCAAATGCAGAGTTCTCCGTACTAGACCCCATTGCAAATTCATCAAGGTTCGTCTTGCCAACAGAAATTGTTCCCAGACCACGCAATGTTGAAACAACCGTTGCGTCATACGGCGGTTTCCAGCCCTCAAGAATTTTTGACGAACATGTTGTGGGGACACCGTGAGTGCACAAGTTGTCTTTCAATGCAACTGGAACACCTGCAAGTGCACCGACCTTTTCTCCAGACGCCAACGCGGCATCAATCGCGTCGGCCTGAGCCCGTGCGTGATCTGCGGTAACAATGTTGAAAGCATTGATCTCGCCATCACGTGCTTCGATTTGGGCAAGATAATGATCAACGACTTCGCGTGCCTTGATCTGCTTCGTAGCGACCGCGTCTGCGATGTCTACAACCGTGCGTGGAATCTCTGACATCACCTACTCCGTTAATCCAATGATCGGTGGAACACGGAATCGTCCGTCCTCTGTGTCTGGAGCTGCGCTGAGAACTTCTTGCCGATCAAGACACGGTTGCACCACGTCTTCGCGCAACACATTGACGAGTGGATACGCCTGTGTCATTGGCTCGACCGCGCTCAGATCCAAGGCATCAACATCTTGGAAGTGTTGCAACACTTTCGCCAATTGTTCGGTGAAATGGTCAATGTGAGCGTCGTCTATGTCGAGACGAGCAAGACGCGCCACTTTGGCAACGTCTGCTGGAGTAATGGAGGAACCAGTGTCAGGCACGGTTCAGAGCCTACGAGCGAAATGCGCGTTAGATATTGGGATTAACCGGTGGGAAATCCGGCTGGCGCTTTTCCAAAAAGCTCTGTACGCCTTCTTTGAAGTCTGGGCGAGTGAATGACTCGCGCATCAAGGTAAGCGCATTGAGGCTTGCGGATTTTACATCGGTGCCGTAATCGCTGTACACCTGACGCTTCATCACCGCCATAGACGATGGCGACACGTTCATTGCAAGATCTGCGGCATACGCCATAGTGAATTCCATCAGTTGATCTGGTGGCAACACTTTGTTCACCATGCCCATTGCCGCTGCTTCTTCGGCGACAATGACGCGGCTCGACATCATGAGATCAAGTGCATTTGACTGACCAACAAGACGGGGCAACACCCACGACAAACCGTATTCACCAATAAGTCCACGCTTAGAAAAAGCACATGTGAACTTTGCGCCCGCTGCA
This sequence comes from Ilumatobacteraceae bacterium, assembly GCA_044340485.1. GTDB lineage: Bacteria > Actinomycetota > Acidimicrobiia > Acidimicrobiales > Ilumatobacteraceae > UBA2093. Next base: position 61,133 of record JBIITN010000001.1, read on the forward strand.
GCAAAACGAAGATCGCACATCAACGCCTGAACCATTCCGAGTCCAGCTGCGGGGCCATTCACTGCAGCGATCACTGGCTTTGGAATACGCGTGATCTCGTCTTGCATGCGGCCATCAAGAATTGACTTCTCTTCTTTTTCTTCTTTGCGCGGGCCACTTGGAATTTCTTGCAGACTTCCCATGTCAGCGCCAGCACAATATCCCTTGCCGGCACCTGTCACCACAATGACACGTACCTTTGGATCTGCAACACACTGATCGATGTATTTGAAATACAACTCTCCGAGCGCTGACGTCCATGCGTTTAAGCGGTCGGGGCGATTCAACGTAATGAGCCCGATACCGGGCTCACGGAACTCATACAGAACTTCGTCACTCATGGTGATTCACCGTAGACGCTGGAGCCCCGCCATCAGAATCCGAGGGGCGAACACGACCCCTCACAAGGATTGCAGTAGATATGGCAAAGACCACCAGTGATACCCATTGATTGAAGCGCAATCCTGCGATTTCGTGGGCTCTGTCGATTCGTAGACCTTCAATGAAGAAGCGCATCGCGGTGTAGCCAGCGACATAGGCCGCAAATAGTCGCCCGGGGCGCAATGCGACTCGTCGCTCTATGACAAGCAGTAATCCCGCCAATAGCAAGCACCCGATTGATTCGTACAAAAACGTTGGATGAAAAGTGGTGCCTGGCGGATAACCAGCCGCGATTGTTTTCATATCGCTGATCTCAAGTGCCCATGGAAGATCAGTCGGTTTGCCAAACAACTCTTGGTTGAACCAGTTCCCCCAGCGTCCGATCGCCTGCGCCACTGGTAATGCGGGAGCCACTGCGGTCAATGCCATGAGTGGATCAATTCCCATTTTCTTCACGCGCCATAACCCGACGAGAACTCCAATGGCGATGCCACCCCAAATTCCAAGGCCGCCTTCCCACACTTTGAACATGTCGCCACGACGACCGTCAAAAGAACTCCAATCGGTGAGGACGTGATACAACCGACCACCAATCACGCCAGCTGGAACTGCCCATAATCCAATTGAGGTGACGTCTTCTCTTGTGCCGATGCCAAGACGCGCGAAACGACGACCAGTAATCATCACCGCAGCGATCACACCAAGGGCGATCATGAGTCCGTACGCATTGAACGTCATCGGGCCAATGGAGATTGAGCCACTTGATGGACTCGGAATACTGCTGAGTACGCCAGCAATAGCGGAGGTGAATTGCATGTTTTCGAGTGTAGGTGGTTGACGTGGGACCAACAGGCTGGTGGACTTGATTCGTGCCTCGCGTCAGATCTTCATCTCGCACGCGTCGCATCGATGGCTACGCTCTTGCCGCTGTTGCTCCAGTCATTGCACTTTTCCCCGTATGGGCTCTTGCCGTTGCCGTTTTTTGGTGGATCACCACATGGTTTATCGACGTTCCCTATTTCGTGTTTGCGGGAGTCTGGTTACTTGCTGGTGTCATTTTGTTTCTGCAACCAACACAAAAACTTGTTCTACGCCGATTGCTTGGTGCGCGTAAACCGTCACAACGAGAAAGTGAGAAGTTGCAGCGTGCATGGAACGTTGTTGCTCAAGCAAACCACATACGACCATCACAATTTGTTTTAGCCGTCATTGATGCTGATGATGTTAATGCATTTGCATCTGGCGGACACTTGGTGGTCGTCTCAAGTTTTGCAGTCGATAATTTGTCACACGAACAATTGACGGGTGTGCTCGCACACGAATTAAGCCACCATCTCGGATCTCACACCGTTGCATTGACAGTGGCTCAATGGTTGAGTTTGCCCATAGTCGCGCTGGCTCGCATCGGATTTCTTCTACAGAACATTGCACGCGCCGCGTCAGCATCGTTTGCACCGCGATCACAAATTGTTGGCACGCTCGAACGCGTCTTCGTGGCAGTGCTCACAGTGATCTCAAAAATCTTTCTTATTGCCCTCACTGCTTCTCAGCAGATCGGCAACGTTGTTGGCAAAGGAACTGAATTCAAAGCAGACCAGCGGGCAATTGACATGGGGTTTGGTAAGGAACTCTCGTCTGCGCTTCGACATGTCGTTGATAGCGGTATGGGAGAGCGTCCCAGCAACTGGCGCGACAAATTGATCAGCGCCCACCCACCCGCTCGCACCCGAGTGGCGCGTATTGACGCCGATTTGCGTCAACGGCAATCACAAAATCGCCGTTAGCCACACTCCCGATAGCGTTGGCATACGTGACGCTCGCTATCCACGCAACCGACCTTGTGCGTGTCTTTGGCGACAATGCTGCTGTCAATGGAGTGTCCTTATCTATCCCCCGTGGGGAGATTTACGGATTTCTCGGACCAAACGGTGCCGGCAAAAGCACCGCAGTGCGCATGCTCACCACCCTCTTGAATCCCACATCGGGCACGGCGTTCGTGGCGGGTCACGACATACAAAATGACACCGAAAATGTTCGTTTGCGCATCGGTGTGGCATTGCAGGATGCAGCTCTTGATCCCAAACAAACGGGGCGTGAGATTCTCGACATGCAGGGCCGGCTGTATGGACTCAATAAAACAGAGCGCCACACCCGCGTGAAGGAACTTCTCACTCTTGTGAACATCGACGACGCAATCGACAACCGCATCTCAACCTATTCGGGTGGAATGAAGCGACGCCTCGACTTAGCTGCAGCACTCGTTCATCAACCACAAGTGTTGTTCTTAGACGAACCCACCACTGGGCTAGACCCCGTGAGTCGCTCAACCGTTTGGGACGAAGTGCGATATCTTAATCGCGAACTTGGAATGACTATTTTTCTCACAACTCAATATCTGGAGGAAGCCGATGCACTTGCTGATCGTGTCGGCATCATTGCAAAAGGTCGCATCGTCGCAGAAGGTACTCCGACCGAGCTGAAACGTTCCATCGGTTCTGATGTCATAGCTGTTCGCATTTCATCATCTGATGGTGAACGTGCCCGTCAATGTCTAGGCAACATCGCAGGGGTCGACGCGGTAGAAGTCAATGGTGAGCAACTTATTGTGAGCGCTGCAAACGGTGCAGCCGTTGTGAGCCCCGTAGCTGTTGCATTGTCAGAGAACGACATCGCTGTTGCCGAGCTCACTCTTCGCACACCAACTCTTGACGACGTGTTTCTTCACACCACTGGTGCACGTATGCAAGCAGATGAGGTGCCCGCGTGAGTAACAGCACCAGGACACCTACGTCAACACTTGACTCTCACGAACAGTCTCGTGTCACCGCTCGTCGTGCAGGGTTTTTTCGCGATCTCGGATCAGTCGCTTTGCGTGCACTACGTCTGGTGTCACGAGATTCAGAAGCAGTTTTACCTGCTCTCATTATCCCAATATTCTTTTTGCTCGTAAATATCGGCGCACTACAAAGCTTCGTCGAAGAAAATCTTCCTCCTGGTTTCGACTTCAAAGGGTTTCAAATTCCTGTGTCTGTTGTGTTCGCTGTTACCGGTATCTCACGCGCCGGTTCGTTAGTGCTCGATGTGCAAGATGGATACCTCGACCGTTTGTTACTCACACCTGTTAGTCGTTCCACATTGTTAATGGGTCTCATGGTTGCCGACTTTGTTGTTGTGATACTCATGACTATTCCCGTCATCATCCTCGGTGCACTTATTGGCGTCTCATTTGCAACTGGCTTTGCTGGTCAGCTTGTGTTCATTCTCATTGCCGCTACGTGGGGACTCGCGTTCACTGGTTTCCCATACGCAATTGCCCTCCGCACCGGGAACCCCGTTGCCGTCAACAATGCATTCCTATTGTTTTTCCCTTTTGCATTTCTCACCACCGCATTCATCCCTCAAGAACAGATGACCGGCTGGCTTTCGACCGTGGCCGACTACAACCCCACCACCTATTTGTTGGCGGGCATGCGTTCGCTCATCCTCACCGGATGGGATGGCACCGCACTGTTCCAAGCCGCCCTCGCCATTGTTTTGGTGGGTGCGGTGTCATTCACATTGGCGTTTGCCGCACTGCGCGGCAGAGTAAAGCACCGGTAATTGAAAGAATCCCATGACCAGCCTTGCTAACGATCCCTTTATTGCCGCAGCTCGCGGACAACGCAGTAGTCGCACACCCGTGTGGTTCATGCGGCAAGCGGGGCGCAGCCTTCCCGAGTATCGGGCAGTGCGCGGAAGCGGGAGCATTCTTGACGCGATCAAACAGCCCGACTTGTCTGCAGAAATTACTCTCCAACCGGTCCGTCGATACGCAGTAGATGCCGCTGTTTTGTATTCAGACATCGTTGTTCCCCCACACGCCGTGTCATTTGGGATTGATGTTGCACCAGGCACTGGCCCGGTTGCAGAACAACCATTTCGCACCGAGTCTGACCTTGCGCGTTTGCGCGAATTGACTCCTGAAGACGTGTCGTACGTTTCAGACACAGTTGATCTTCTTGTTCGCGAATTACAGATTCCACTCCTTGCGTTTGCAGGTGCACCTTTTACTGTTGCGAGTTACCTCATTGAAGGACGACCAAGTCGCACGTATCAAAATACGAAGAAGTTAATGCGCTCAAATACCGCGTTGTGGCACTCATTAATGGAACGACTCAGTCAACACTCGGTCACATTTATTTCCACACAAATTTCACACGGAGCAGAAGCATTTCAATTGTTCGACTCTTGGGCCGGCTCATTGTCACGTGCCGATTACGACACGTACGTCCGCCCACACAGTGCAAACGTGTTTGCGCAACTTCGTGACCGCCATCCAGATGTTCCTGGTATTCACTTTGGCATCGGATGTGACCATCTTCTTGAATCAATGAACGCCGTTGGTAACAAAGTCATCGGTTTGGACTGGCGAACACCAATTCGTAACGCGCGTGCCCGATTGGGATCAGACACCGTCGTACAAGGAAATCTTGATCCCGCTCTTGTGCTCGCTGGACGTGACATTGCAATCTCGGGTGCTGACAACGTGCTTGCAGATAACGATGGTCATCCGGGACACATCTTCAATCTTGGCCATGGCGTGCAACCCGACACTGACCCCGATGTTTTACATGAAGTCGTGAAACATGTTCATGAAAGGACAGCTCAATCATGACCACTGCCCACACCGCAGTTGTCGTCATGGCGTACGGCACTCCCCGTTCACGTGAAGACATCCTCCCCTACTACACCGATATTCGACGAGGTCGTGCCCCAACTCCTGAGTTGCTGAAAGAACTTGAAGATCGCTACGAAGCAATCGGTGGTTTATCTCCGCTTGCTCAGATCACTGATGCACAAGCTGACGCAATTCAACATGCGCTCAACAATGTTGCGCCCGGCGAGTACCACGTTGTATTAGGGCTCAAGCATGCAAAACCCTTTGTTGAAGATGCTGTACATGAAGTGGCGCGTCTCGGAATCAAAAACATCGTGGGTGTGGTGCTTGCGCCTCATTATTCGTCGTATTCCATTGGTCAATACATCGGTCGAGTGCGCGACACCGCTGCGCAATACGACATCAATGTGCGCGGCGTTGAGTCATGGGCAACAGAACCTGCGTACATCGACTTCCTCGCACGCGACATGAAAGAAAAGTTGGCGTTAATGCCCGAGCGCACAAAAGTGTTGTTCACCGCACATTCTTTACCTCAGCGCATCATCGATGGTGGCGATCCATACCCCGACGAACTACGCAGCACAGCCGAAGCGGTCGCAGCGCAATTGGGTTTGTCTCAGTGGTCGCAATGGTCAATCGCATGGCAGTCAGCTGGACGCACTCCAGAACCATGGATTGGGCCCGACATCTTGGCTGTCATTGATGACTTCGCTGCCACACGCACCACCGATGAACCTATTGATGGAGTGCTTGTCAGTGCATGTGGGTTTGTCGCAGACCATCTCGAAGTGTTGTATGACCTCGACATCGAAGCAGCACACCATGCAAATGCTCGCGGTTTGTCATTTGCCCGCACTGCCAGCGTGAACGATGACGCTGGTGTAATGGCGGCACTCGCTGCTCGCATTATTTCGGCATGACACCTGCGCGGCGCGTTGTCATCGTCGGAGGTGGCATCACGGGTTTGACTGCTGCCTTTTCTCTTGCCTCACGTTCCGCTGAACCACTAGATATCACTGTGCTTGAAGCGCGCGAGCGCACTGGCGGGCTCATTCACACCTCACCTTTTGCAGGACTTGATGCAGTCGATGAAGGAGCAGATGCTTTTTTGGCGCGCGTTCCATGGGCGACTGAGCTGGCACATGATATTGGCCTCACTGGTGCACTCACATCACCGTCTGCTTCGCATGCGTGGATTTGGCACAACACTTTGCAACCAATTCCTGGTGACATCATGCTGGGTGTGCCCGCATCAGTGGGATCATTTAGCAAAAGTCGATTGTTTTCAATAAGTGGAAAACTGCGCGCAGGTTTAGATCTTGTGCTACCGCAAACAAAAAATAACGACTGCATTGGTGATTACATTCGTCACCGTTTTGGTACACAAGTACAAGAACGACTAGTTGATCCACTTGTCGGCAGCATCTATGCCGCAGATACCGACAATTTCAGTATTGAAGCAGTGCCACAAATTGCTGCACTCACAGAGTCACGAAGCATGTTGCTCGCAGCTCGAAAAGCACGTTCTCAAGTTGTCAGCAATGAACCGGTATTTGCCACACCACTTCGTGGTGTTGGTGCAATGATTTCTACTTTGGAGCAACGCACGATCGCACTTGGTGTGCGTATCCAGACAAATGCCGCCGTCTCAAATATCGTGCGCGACGGAAACTCATATCGCATCGCTACACAAGGCGACATCAAACAGAGAAACGAAATCGAAAACGGCGAGATCACAGCAGACGCTGTGATACTTGCATCACCTGCGGCACACACGGCACGTTTCACGTCATCACTACACCCAGATATTTCACGTGCATTATCTCAATGGGATCATGCAGACGTCATCCTGGTGACTCTTGCTATTCCTCGATCACAATGGTCCGACACTTTGACTGGTAGCGGATACTTGGTTCCGAAACCAGATCAGCGATGGGTGACTGCGGTGTCGTTTGGTTCTAACAAGTGGGCGCACTGGAAAAACAACAACAACGACATGATCTTGCGCGTATCGCTAGGTCGTGACGGCGTCGAAGTGATGCACCTTTCCGACGAAGAAGTCATCAATCTTGTTCTTGCAGATCTCACGTTGCATTTAGGGCGGGATTTTGTACCACGCGAAACTCGCATCACTCGATGGGTCGACGCGTTCCCGCAATACCGCCCACATCATTTTGCGACACTTACAAACGTAGAAAAAACTCTGCATGACATTGCACCGGGGGTCTTCCTTGCGGGTGCGAGTTACCGAGGAATAGGAATTCCCGCGTGTGTGCAACAGGCGCACCACATTGCAGACACCGCAGCGGAATATCTCTCCAATCTGGCAGACTAGGGAGCGATGTCTCGACTCCTCTTGCGCGTGCTTCGAACCGTTTCTGTGTTCAGCGTGGCTGGCACGCTTGCCATGGACCCCATGGCATCCTCGGTGCAGGCATCAGATGTCCGCGCTAATGCTTCCAGCAGCGAGACACAAAAAGAGTCTGTGCCGCAGACCAAGAAAACGAAAAAGAATGACACCGCGAACAACGCCGGTAGCAAGAAATCTCAGCGCTCGAACGCGCGCCTTCCTGCTGAAGGAACTCGTCTCGGCATGATGTTTATCCCTCGTCTCAAAATGCGTAGCCCTATCGTTGAAGGCGTCACCGACCCTATGTTTGATATCGGCATGGGTCACTGGCCCGGCACGGCAATGCCTGGTGAGCGTGGGAACGCTGTCTACGGCGGACACCGCACTGCTGGTCCTGCACCGTTGTATTACGTGGAACGACTTCAAGTGGGCGACCCCATCATTATTCTGAAGGGGTTGAAAAAGGTCGAATACCGCGTGATCTCGAAACGCATTGTGAAACCGACTGCTTTGTGGATCGCCCACCAATCATCGGGCAGCATGCTCACATTGTTTAGTTGTCATCCGCGGCACTCAACCAAACAGCGCTACGTCATTCAAGCACTTCTGAAAAAATGACGCCACTACTACTTCGCAACTTGATTGCCGGGTTGTGTGTGGCCGCATCGATGCCACCGTGGGGTTGGTGGCCCCTTGCGTTCGTGGGCATTGTTCTCTACGGCGCGTCTCAGTTTCGTGACTCGCTCACACACAAACAACGAGCAACTACTGCATTCGTTTTTGGGGTTGGGTGGTTTTTGCCGTCTATCGCATGGATGTGGTTTATGACTGCACCTGGTTATGTAGTCGCCGTTGTGTTCTTTGCTGCTCTTCACGCGTTAGCCGCATGGTGGTCGAGCACATACATGTCTGCCTCTCCCCGCTCTCATGCAGCTGGTCTTGCTCTTTCTCACACTCTTGTCGAAACAATTCGATTGTCATTTCCATTTGGTGGTGTTCCTTTAGCAACATTGGCAATTAGCCAAGCACGTAGTCCAATGGTGTGGCTTGCGTCGTTGGGTGGTGTGATCCTTATTACGTACATGATGTTTCGTGTGTGTATTAGCCCGGGACGATTACGGGCGTTTGCAGCACTGTTGTTGTTATTTTTCGTTGCGCTTATATGGAGTCCCACCTCTCCGACCGGCGACTCTCTACGTATCGCGTTAGTACAAGGTGGCGGTGAGCAAGGTACGCGTGCGGTCAACACTGATCCACGCGTCGTATTTGAACGACATCTCGATGCAACCGCATCCATTGAAGCAGGATCAGTTGATTTGGTGATCTGGCCAGAAAACGTTATTGACGTTGCCAATTTCGAAGAGAGCCGTGAACGCATGGAAGTTGCGCAAGAAGCCAAGCGACTAGGTGTGCCAATTTCTGTGGGCATAACAGAAGACGTAGAGCAAGGAAATGTTGACGGATTTCTCAATGCGCAGGTTGTAGTGGAACAAAATGGCGACGTATCCGATCGTGTCGACAAAGTTCGCAGAGTGCCATTCGGAGAGTACATGCCGATGCGTGGCTTTCTCTCTGCGCTAGGTGCACCCACAGATCTTGTTCCTCGAAACGCTATTGAAGGAAAAGGTCCTGCTGTTCTTGATATAGCGGGAACACAAGCAGGTGTTGTGATTTCGTGGGAAGTCTTCTTTGGTGGTCGAGCAAATGAAGGCGTCGCACACGGTGGCGAATTCATCATGAACCCCACCAACGGATCTAGTTACACATGGACAATTTTGCAAACGCAACAAGTTGCGTCATCAATTTTGCGTGCACGTGAACAAGGTCGGTGGGTCGCACAAGTGTCACCCACCGGATTTTCTGCGTTCATCACTCCAACAGGACGCGTCATCAACCGCACCGATGTGAGCGAGCGGAAAGTAATCACTGCGGATGTTCCAATGCGAACAGGCCGTACGTTGTATTCGCGTCTCGGTAACGCGCCTTTTGTGGTCGCTCTCGTTATCGCATGGGGTGCCCTGAGTGCACCACGTCTACGACGCCCCCGTTCCAAGGTGGCTACCGACCAGTAGCCTGAGACTCCTATGTCTCCTTCGGTGGATCCCAACGGTCCTTTACGTATTGCCTATCTCACGTACCGAGGAAAGCCCCACGTAGGAGGCCAAGGCGTCTACACCCGCCACCTCACAAAGGCCCTTGTCGATCTCGGCCACCACGTTGAGGTCTATGGCGGCCAGCCTTATCCGGTACTTGATGAACGAATACCCATGCATGAGTTGCCAAGTCTCGACATCTTCAACGATCAATACCCCGGACGCTTCCCCGCGTATTGGGAACTACGGACCTGGCCCGATTGGGTCGAGGTAGGACAGTTTTTACGCGGAAGCTTTGGTGAGCCAAAGTCATTCAGCATTCGCGCGCGCCGTGCGTTGTCAAAACGTCGTGGTGATTTTGACATTGTTCACGACAACCAATGTCTTGGTACTGACATTTTGAAAATCGAAAAAATGATTCCCACTGTGGTCACATTGCATCATCCGATCACAAAAGACCGCAAATTGGAAATGGATCATGCACCAAATTGGTGGAAGCGCGCTGGTGTCTCACGCTGGTATTCGTTTGTAAAGATGCAAGGAAAGGTTGCCAGCCAAATGCCACGCATTGTCGTGGTGAGTGAAAACAGCATCAAAGACATTCACGAAGACATGGGTGTATCGCTTGATCGCATGCGTCTTGTCCCTGTTGGTGTCGACCCAGAGTTGTTCTCACCAATTCCTCATGTACAACGTAAACCTGGTCATCTGATTACTACTGCTTCTGCTGACGTTGCTCTAAAGGGCCTGTCCTACCTTCTCGAAGCAATGGCAAAACTTCGCACTGAGCGTGACGTCTCTCTCACCATCATTGGTAAACCAAAGTCTGGAAAGAGTGCTGATCTCATCGAAAGCCTTGGCTTGTCCGATTGCATCTCGTTTGTCTCTGGGGTTCCCGATGAGCGCATTGTCGAGTTGTACGCAGAGGCAGAGCTTGCAGTTGTGCCCAGTTTGTACGAGGGCTTTAGCCTGCCTGCCATCGAAGCAATGTGCACGGGAACGTGTCTCGTCGCAACAGATGGTGGCGCTCTCCCCGAAGTCACTGGCACCGACGGCGACACCGTCCTCAGTTGTCCCGCCGGCGATGCAAGTGCACTCGCTGCAGCTATTGCGCGCGGTCTCGATGATGCGCAGTTGCGTGCGCGAGTCGGTGCTGCTGGCCGTCAACGAGTGACCGAACGATGGAGTTGGCGTCATTGTGCTGAACTCACTGTTGCGCAATACCGCGAAGTGCTTGCAATGCCACACAACATCAACAAGTCGCGCAGAAATGCACGCAAGTAGGTCATTGACTCATGCTGACGATTCGTTTTGACACACTCGGTCTTCAGGCCGGCGATCGCTTTCTTGATGCCGGCGCCGGATTTGGACGTCATGCATTTGCAGCGGCACGCATGGGGGCTGTGGTCACCGCTCTCGACTACGCAGAAGACGAATTGGTCTCAACACGCAATACGTTTGCAGCGATGTTGACGTCATCAGAGATTTCAGGACAATCATTCGGTGGAGTTCTGCGTGGCGATGCAACTCGCTTACCTTTTGCTGACAACACGTTTGACTGCGTCGTCACATCAGAAGTTCTCGAACACATTCAAGACGACGTCAGCGCAATTTCTGAGCTCACGCGCGTTCTGAAACCCTGTGGTCGCCTCGGAGTGACCGTTCCCACGATGTGGCCAGAAAAAATCAACTGGATGTTGTCAGAGGAATACCACGCACCACTTAGCCCTGGCGGTCATGTTCGCATTTACAGTTCGACGGAACTCAAAGCCAAGTTGCGTTCTGCAGGCCTCAATGTCGACACCACTCACCATGCACACGCACTGCACTCGCCCTATTGGTGGCTGAAGTGTGCAGTGGGTCCATCAAATGATTCCCATCCACTTGTTGCGAAATACCGCAAGTTTCTCGAGTGGGACATCATTGAAGGACCACGCTCTACTCGCATTGCCGAAAAAATTCTGAGCCCAGTACTTGGCAAAAGTTACGTGGTGTATGCCACGAAACAAAAGACACGAGTACACGCATGAACACTCAGTCTTTCCCACACTTGCCAGGCATTTTGTCGACTGCCGATCTCGCGCGTACCGCCGACTCGATCGAACGATTGCAACTCGATAACGGCATGATCATGTGGTATCCAAATGGTCATTGCGACCCTTGGAATCATGTGGAAACAGCAATGGCGCTTGATGTGATGGGGCGTCATGACGCTGCAATGCGTGCGTACTCATGGCTTGCAAATATCCAACGTGACGATGGAAGTTGGCACAATTACTACCTGCCAGACGGCTCTGTTGAAGAAGCAAAGCTCGACACCAATGTATGCGCATACATTGCAACAGGAATGTGGCATCACTGGCTAAGTAGCAACAATATTGATGACGCCATCGAGATGTGGCCAACTGTGAAGCGTGCAATGACATGGGTGTTGTCGATGCGAAAATCAAATGGTCTTATCGTGTGGGCCAAAGAGGTCGATCACTCTCCGTGGGACTATGCATTGCTCACCGGATGTTCGTCCATTCGACACGCACTTCATTGCGGCGCACTTCTTGGTGAACTTGTTGGCGATCCTCAACCACACTGGCGCGATGCTGCAGCGCTACTTGAGCGAATCATTCGCACCGAGCCTGATGCATTCGAACCGAAAACGCGCTGGGCGATGGACTGGTACTACCCCATACTTGCCGGCGCACTTGCGGGGCCAGCAGCGAAAGCCCGACTAGCAGAAGGTTGGGACACGTTTGTTCTCGACGACCGAGGCGTGAAATGCGTGAGCGATGAACCGTGGGTGACGGCTGCAGAAACTGCAGAATGCGCCATTGCACATTGCGCAGTGGGTGACCGAGACACCGCACGCGAGTTACTTCTGTGGACCTTGTCTCACCGCTATGAAGATGGCGCGTATTGGACAGGTGTTGTGTACTCAGTTGATCCCGATAGAGAGATGGAACACTTTCCGGCAAATGAACGCAGTTCGTATACATCAGCTGCAGTGATTCTTGCTGCTGATGCAATTTGTGCATCGTCACGCACAAGTTCGGTGTTTACTCCGACACTCGGCGTAGAACACGTAAAGAGCCTGTAACAGACTCTTCCATAAATAGCCCACTTCGCATCGCGGGAAGATAGATGTTTTCATACGGTGGTCGTCCGCCATCTTTGGGATCTTCAAAGACGTCATGAATAGCAAGCGTGCCACCAACAGCAACGTGCGGCGTCCACCCTTCGTAGTCACGTGTTGCTGGTTCCACTCCGTGACCACCATCGATAAATACAAACGACAGTGGGGTCGACCAATGACGTGCAATTGTTGCGGAGTTACCCACCATGGTTACAACAACGTCTGAAAGTTCAGCGTCAATAATTGTCTGACGGAAAAACGGCAATGTGTCCATGTTCCCAGTACGTGGGTCAACAAGAGAGGCGTCATGCCATTCCCAACCTGGTTGATTCTCTTCGCTCCCAAAATGATGGTCAACCGCAAATAGCGTTACGTGTGAGTGACGGGCAGCTTCGCCTAGCCACACCGTTGAGCGACCGCAATAACTTCCCACTTCCACCATCGCAAGATTCGGTAACCGCGACGCTGCCTCACATGCCGCGACATACAAGGCGTCACCTTCGTTAGCAGGCATAAAACCTGTCGTCGCTAGTGCGCGATCTCGAATGTCAGAAGGTACGTGTTCCACCAGTGTGAATCACCATGTATCCCAGTGAATAACAGAGTCAGCTGGTGGTCGCTTTGCAGGTTTGAAATCGGTTCCCACTGTGTACGCAAGTGGCGACAAACACGCTTGTTGCACTGCATCAAACGGAATACCCAAAATCTCTGCGACGCGTTGTTCTTGCACAAGGTGCAAGGTGGTCCATGCAGTACCAAGGCCGCGAGCTCGGGCGGCCAACATAAAGCTCCACATCGCAGGCAAGATGTTTCCCATCTGTGCAGCAGCAGATACTGCAGGCACTCCGTCGACACGACCAGCCGCATTGCAACCAATGACAAGCGCTGGTGCCTCACCCATTTTTTCGCCGAGGAAATCCGCCGAACTTGCAGAACGCTTCTGCTGGGCATTGAACTCGTCGGATCCCTTGTCGATCGAGCCGATGTACACGCCATCCCATGTTTTGTACATCTCGTAGCATTCGCGATACACCTCGCCCACCGCTTTTCGCTTTGCGGGGTCCTTCACGATCATGAACTGCATCGACATGTTGTTTGAGCCAGATGGCGACTGCATCGCGATTTCAACGCATTCGCGGATGACCTCGTCTTCGACGGGTCGTGAAAAGTCCAGGCGTTTACGGACGGCGCGGGTGGTGGTAAGGAGTTGATCCGGGTTTAAAGGCAAAAGTGACACGGGACGACCCTACTACGGGGTCGTACTATGGGGACGTGGTCTCTGCCCTTGATGAACTTGTCCGCCTGCTTGATCTTGAACAGATCGAAGTCAACCTCTTTCGTGGTCGCTCCCCCGATGAAAATCGCCAACGTGTCTTTGGCGGACAGGTTGCCGGTCAGTCACTAGTTGCTGCATCACGCACCGTTGATTCAACAACGCGTTTTGTTCACTCAATCCACGCGTATTTTCTTCGCCCTGGCGACCCCACTGTTCCCATTGTGTATGAAGTTGACCGCATCCGTGATGGTCGTAGTTTCTCTACGCGTCGTGTGGTTGCAATTCAAAATGGCGAGCCCATCTTTAACTTGCAAGCAAGCTTTCACGCCCATGAACCTGGCCTAGATCATCAAATACCAATGCGCTCTGGCGTTCCAGCGCCCGAGACTCTTCCCGATTTCAAAACACGCATGGAGCCACACAAACACCTCATTGGAGAGTGGTACGAGCGGCCACGACCAATTGACCTGCGTTACGTGAGTGGGGACCCGTTCACTCGCACAGGCACTGCACATGGTCAACAAGTATGGATGCGTGCCGACGGTGCACTTCCCAACGATCCCGTGTTACACGCGTGCATCGTGACGTACGCAAGCGACATGACCCTCCTCGACACCACGCTGCTCCCACACGGCCTCACGTGGGCCGACAGCGATGTGCAAATGGCAAGCCTCGACCACGCCATGTGGTTCCACCGTCCATTTCGTGCAGATGACTGGTTGTTGTATGACCAATCTGCAATGTCAACATCTGGATCTCGTGGACTTGCCGCTGGGTCAATCTTTAGCCAAAACGGTGACCTCGTTGTGACAGTCGTGCAAGAGGGTCTCATCCGTGTGAAACGGAACTAATTCACCCGCATACTGATGCAGCAGTTCATCGAGAGCAGGCATACACCACATGAACACCAAAAAACTGTCCATCACTACGTCCCTTGTCGTTGCAACGTCACTTGCGATTGTCGCATGTGGTGGCGATGGCACCTCGTCTTCAGATACGAGCCCACCCGACTCGATAGCTGTTGACACAACGGTTGTCACTACAACAATTCCCGACTTGCCAGCACCAGAGACACTCACTGCAACTGAAGTGATGAAGGCGAATGCGCCAATGTCACTGGTGGAACGTTCACCAGAGGATGCATTCGTGTATGTGGTGGAACGTAAGGGATACGTCGCACGATACGGATTAGACGGCACCCGAATCGCCGAGAGCCTCAACATGTCGAACCGCACACGCGCAGCTGTTGAAGGTGGACTACTGGGCCTTGCATTTCTCAAAGTAGACACCACGTGGTATGGCTATGTTCACTACACAGACCGAGAAATTACGAATACATACGTTGACGAATACGCACTAAATGCCGCTGGCGATTTCATAACTGAGTCACGTCGCACCGTCTTGACATTTGCACAACCATATCCAAATCACAATGGTGGTGACATCAAAATTGGGCCCGACAACATGCTCTACATCGCATCAGGTGACGGTGGCGATGGCGGTGACCCCAAACGCTATTCAATGAAGACCGACAACTTGCTCGGAAAAATTTTACGTATTGATCCCGCTCCCACGGCAACCACTCGCAACGCCGATACCTACAACATCCCCGCAGACAATCCATACGTTGGCGTAATTGACAAAAAAGGAAACCCTGCGCGCGGTGAAATCTGGTCCATCGGATTACGTAATCCATGGCGCATCGACATTGACCCAACAGGAACTCTGTGGATTGGCGACGTTGGTCAAAATAGATGGGAAGAAATCAGCATGTCTGCTCCGACTGGATCAGACAAAGTTGGTGGCAAGGGCGCCAACTTTGGTTGGAGTGCATTTGAAGGCACACACGTGATGAATCCTGAAATGACTGCAGAAAATCACACTCTTCCTATTTTTGAGTACGAACACATAGAAGGCGCATGTGCAGTAAGTGGTGGTGCAGTTGTAACGGGTGGCAACATCCCGGCTCTTAATAACTGGTACCTCTACAGCGATTCATGCCACGGAAAAGTGGCTGGTATCAAAGTAGAAAACGGAACGGTCACAGATAGTCGCTTTTTCACCGAATCATTAGGTTCAGTGATCTCAGTGCAACAAACGTCACGAGGAGTATTTGCTCTGGCATACGGCGGCGCGATCTATCGCATCGACATGTAACTAGCGCAATCAACCCATCTAACGTCGCGCGCCCATGAACATACCGCGCAATGCTTGGTAGTTCTCAATACAGTGACCCGCACCTAACACCACTGCTTCAAGTGGTTGTGGCGACATTTGCACAGGCACCTGTGTTTCGCGTTCGATGCGCTGAGCAAGACCACGCAACATTCCCCCACCACCAACGAGATACATGCCGCGCGACAAAAAGTCTTGTGCCAACTCAGGTGGTGCTTTTGACAGGCACCGCTTCACAGACATCACAATTGCAGCAACGGGTTCGTCAATTGCAAAACGCACTTCTTCGGCGGTAAGTCGAACGGTCTTGGGCAATCCAGAGACCAAGTCACGTCCACGAATATCTGCTTCTCGATCGTCAGTTCCAGGCTCTGCAGAACCAATTTGGATTTTGATTTCTTCAGCAGTCCGCTCACCAATTGCGATGCCGTGCTCACGTCGCACATAATTTTTAATTGCTTCATCAATATCGAAACTGCCAACGCGAACAGCTTCAAGAGCCACAACACCACCAAGACTGATCACTGCTGTTTCGCTTGTACCACCGCCGATATCAATCACCATGTTGCCGACGGGCTCATCAATAGGAAGATTCGCCCCAATTGCAGCCGCCATTGGTTGTTCAATAAGTTGTGCGTCTGATGCACCCGCTCGGCGGGTTGCGTCCGTCACGGCACGGCGTTCTACTTCGGTGATCGCAGATGGAACACAGATCACCACTTTGGGTCGAGTGAAACGCGAAACACCTACACGCTGCAATAACAATCGAATCATTCGCTCGGTGATATCGAAGTCGGTAATTGCGCCGCCGCGTAATGGTCGTACCGCGACGATGTAACTGGGTGTTCGTCCGATCATGTCCCATGCATCGTGACCAGTTGCAAGAACTTCACCTGATTGACGGTTTACGGCGATCACAGTTGGCTCGTTCAAAACGATGCCGCGCCCCTTCATGTACACAAGGGTGTTCGCGGTGCCTAGGTCAATTGCAAGGTCTCTTGCCATGAAACTGTTCCGTATCTCCTATTTGCGATAACGCCAGTCAGCGCCATCATCACTATCACGCGTGACGGAGCTGCGGCGGGATTCCGGAGACAAAGCATCAATATGGCGACGAAACGCGGCAATGCCGTCGTCGATGCGGCTACGGCGGTAATCGAGATACACGGTGACTAGCAGTGCCACACCTGACATCACCGACAACACGATGAACACAGTTGTCAGCACAGAGAGTGCGATGAGCGACGTCATTGTGAACCTGCGACATCTCGTGGTGATACCAAATCATGAGCATCAGTGCCCCAATCAGATCCGCCACTCCAATGTTCTTTCTTCCAGATAGGCGCACTCTCTTTCAGCGCATCAATGGCGAATCGTGCCGCCTCGAACGCTTCAGGACGGTGAGGAGCAGATACCACGGCGATCACCGATGACTCACCAAGGCCCAGGTGGCCGATGCGATGCCACAACACAATTCGTCCAGCGGTGGGGTACCTCCGACGTGTCTCATCGCCGATCTGTGCGAATCGTTCAATGGCAGCCTCTACATAGGCCTCGTAGTCGAGTGCGACCACATCGCTTCGACCATCGGCGTGGTCTCTCACAGTGCCCGAAAACAGCACCACTGCTCCACACTGAGGCAAGACAGCCCATTCATAGGCGACCCCAACCGGCAACTCGTCACTGGTGATCTCATACCACTCATGTGCCGAGGGTGGTGTGGTTGCAGAAAAAGGGCGGTGCACAATTACAGCGTATCCCCGACGACACAGCAGAACGATTGATGATTAGCCTGTTATCCCTGTGAGTCACGATGAGTTTGATAATCCCAACTCGGCCCCAGTGCCTCCATATGATCGCCAATGGCGTCATCCCAGCGAAGTAGCTCACGACCAGCGACGTCAATATGAAACCGCAGTGTCTGCACCACCACTCAGTAAACGCATTGCGTTGGCGTCTATCACTGTCAGTCTCGTCTGTTCGTTAGCTTTGCTCTCTGTCACTATCCCGAAGGGTGTCGGTGGTCTCACATCGGACGACTCTGTTCCCGACACAACAGTGGTTCGTTCTCCGATTGCAACAAAAGTAAAAAATGCCACGGCGGCCGTTGGACAATCGAACGAAAATGATTCAGTACGGGCCCTCGCCGTTGGCGACAGTGATCTCATGATTGCATCAACCGACACCATGAATGCAGATGGCACCATTCCGATCACAACCGACGATGGCGAAACTATTCAGTGCCACATACTCGCTCGTGATGAGGCAACTGGGCTTGCGATTCTTGATCTTCCTAACACAAATAATTCTTCCCCACGCTGGGTGGGGATCGCAGATGATGACGCCGTCAACGAATTTGATATCAACGATTTGATGGTCATCGAACCAATCACTGGCATTGCGGTGTCGGGACAGTTAAGTATTTCAAGTGCAACGATTGATCCCGCAACAACTACTGGTGCAGTCCCTCTAGATGTCGACATTCAAATCAATGGTGTTGCGGTAGTAGTCAATAAGAAATCAAAAGTTGTCGGAGTGGCATTCACTCGTAATCATGCAACGTGGATGTTGCCAATGAAAACCGTGCGGAAACTAATTAATGACGCGCACGCCGCACGCGCCGTACAGCAGCAAATATCGACGCAATAACTGCAAGTGCGGTGACACTCATTGCGCCAAGTGAAAGTTCTTGACGACGTTTCGCACTTAACGTACTCACCCACGAACCAGTAGTGCCCTCAACATAGGCCTCTTCGTTACTTACTCGTGCCGACCAGCCAAGTGCTCGCAGTTTTTCATTTGACACAACCCAGCTATGACGTGTGTATTGACGAAGACCCGGTGGAATGGGGCCACGTTGCAAACGCCAACGCATGACATCGACTATGTCGCGCGCCCAACTTGGTAATTTCACCTGCAACGGCTGGGCGGCAAGTTCTCCGAGACGCTCACCACTAATTGCCCCATCAGGCGCAACATTGAATACGCCATCTGGTTTCACCATTTGCGCTAGCGCAATGGCACTTTCCAAATCATCAAAGTGCAGGAATTGTGCAGACATCACAGAACCCACAGACTCACTGCTCACAGCATGTGCAAGCGCCAACACGAGACGTGAATTACCGCGTGGCACAACAACGGGCGCCGGACGCAACACCGTTGCCGTTCGTCCTGGTCGCAAGGTGCGCCATTGCTCCACTAACGCTTCGGCCGTCAAACACGAGACAGCAAAGGTAAATGATGGCACCGGACGTACAACGTCGTCTTCGCTGAGTGGCGATGGATTGTTCTCCCACGCGCCATAGACCATCGCTGATGAGACCAAAATGACGTGATTGTGATCGCCACGGTCGGCATCTTCCAAGAAGGCACGCACCTTGTCGGTCGAAATATCGCTGCCGTTAGCGTCCACCACATCGTCACAACGAAAAATTGGCGAGACGCCGTTGATCTGCACTGTGGTAGTCGACATGCAACTGAGGCTAACGCGCCATAGCCTTTGTCAGCATGGGCGATGAACCAGAAGAGAACAATCCATTTCCTTTTGGTGGAATGCCCTTTTTTGCTGATCTTGCGAAATCTCTGTCCGCCCAAGGGCCGTTGAACTGGGACGTCGCAACTCAAACCGCCGCGATGGCCGCTGTGGGAGACACACCAGACCCGCAACCCGATCCAGCAATCCGTTTTGTATTCAACGATCTCGCTCATGTCGCCGACATGCACGTACGCGACGTCACCGGTTTGCCAACTGGCACTCGTGACACACACAGCGAGATACACACCACCACTCGCGCGCTATGGGCACACCGCACCCTCACAGATTTCCGTCCTTTGTTTACCGAACTTGCCACATCTCTGTCACAGCAACCTAATTCCGCTGATGACTCTGCAGACACCGACCCGCTTGCAGCGATGCTTAACAATCTCTCGACCATGATGGCGCCTGCCATGATGGGAATGTCCATTGGTTCGATGATTGGCGCACTCGCACAGAAAGCTTTTGGACAATACAACTTGCCATTGGCCCGTCCATTGTCATCAGACATCCTTGTAGTGCCGACAACAATTGATCGCTTCGCAAGTGAATGGAGTTTGTCCGCCGACGACGTGCGCATGTGGGTGCTCATTCACGAGTTGTCCTCGCATGCAATTCTCAATACCGACGCAGTTGCAATGGGTATTACTGATTTAGTGACTAAACATGTTGGCGCGTTCCGTCCTGATCCCGGCGCAATCATTGATCAACTCTCGGGGCTCGATCCATCTGATCCAGAAGCGTTGACAAAAGTACAAGATATCTTTGGTAGCCCAGCCGCAATGCTGGGTGCGGTGCGATCACCCGAACAAGAACACATGGCGCCACTCCTCGACGCTCATGTCAGTGCAGTTATTGCCTACATCGATTTTGTCGTCGACAAGGTGTGCTCGCGTGTTCTCGGATCATCAGCTCACATTGCAGAAGCGGCGCGGCGACGCCGGATCGAGTTACACGAAGACACCGCGATGATCGAACAACTATTAGGTCTTTCACTGAACTCGACACAACTACAGCGTGGCCGAGCATTCGTTCAAGGCGTTGTGGAACGATCGGGTGATACAGCGGTGTCGCAACTGGTGGAAAAGGCAGACAATTTGCCCACCCCTAACGAGATCGACGCACCCGGTTTATGGCTTGCGAGACTCGAGATCCAGTAGAACCTCTCGGCGGTTTGTGCCACGAACTGCTCTTTGTCGCGCGCCAAAAATACAGACACCCTCCAACACCTGCCAGCCCCACCATATAAAAACCGCGACTTCCGCTGGGAGTCAAAATCACCGGGATTAGTCCGGCAAGAACCCACGCCATCTGATTGTGTGTTTCAAAACGAGCAAATGCACGACCTCGGTTTGCATCGGGTGCTCCACTTTGCACTGTCGCTTCAAACGCGAGTTTGCCAATTGCAGCAGATGCATTAACGACACCAGCAAGCAAGATGCCTGCAAAGAAGCGACCGCTGAATCCGCTCAACAAACCACCGACTGCAACCATCGCCACCGATAGCAACAACATGTTCTCCACTTTCATGCGTTGACGCAGGTTGGGGGCCGTAAAGTTTGCGATTAATGTGCACAGCGATGCAAAACCGATCGCCACTCCAAACCACACAGTGCCGGCAATCTCGGTGCGTAGCCAGAAAGCAAGATGGAAAAACATAAATCCAGTGGTGCCACGTAAGACCATCATTGTGCGAGCAGCTCGTAACACTTCAGGAGAGTGCAATTCCTGCCATTCGATTTCTTCAATTGGTTTATCTGCAATACGAATCTTCGGTAATTTCATGGCGTTGAAAAAGGCGACAACGAAGACCACCGAACTCATGAACAGCGTCGCTTCGGTGCTCACAAACTGAATGATGCCAGCTGGGACAACAGCCATAAATCCGACGATGCCAGCTATTTGTCCAAGGCGACTGTTTGCCTCCACTAGTGCCTTATCGTTTTTTACCGTGGCTGGTACCAAAGCAGACTTGCTGATCGCATATGTTTTTGACAAGACCAATGCGCCAAATGCGAGCGGAAAGATAGCCAAACTGTCGTAGTAATACATCATCGCAATCATCACTGCGGCGCGAGCAAGGGCGACCAACATCACGACAAATCGCTGACCACCTTTTATCTTGTCGAGAAACGGTGCAATGAGTGGAGCGAGTAAAGCAAATGGCGCCATGGACATCGCAAGAAACAAAATGACCTGTGTTCGAGCTGCGTCTGGACTGATAGACAAAAACAACGAGTCAGCCAACGACACGGCCATAATCGCCTCACCAGCAATCATCAATGCATGAACACGCCCTAAACGCTGGAAAGGAGTGGCGTCCGGTAGGCCCGGTCCGCGCACCATTCGTGAGGGCCGATCATTCATTTGTGCCACTCTACGCCGAGCGATCGTGCTGATTCATCCCCTGCTGACCTTGTGACAGATCTGTCAGATATTTGCGTATCAGGAACGTCGCTTTTCGAATTTGTATCCCAAACCTCTGATCGTCACGATTCGTTTGGGATTAGCTGGGTCTTTTTCGATTTTCGCGCGGATCCGTTTGATATGAACATCGAGTGTCTTCGTGTCGCCAACGTAATCACTTCCCCACACGCGATCAATCAGCACCTCGCGAGTGAGAACACGGCCGGCATTTACTGCCAACAAATACAACAGTTCAAATTCTTTTAACGGCATGTTGACTTCAACCGAATCGACCGACACAACATGTTGATCGGGATCAATGACAATCGAATCAACTTCCACCACCGAGGTTGTAATCACTTCGATCTCGCCAGTTGCGTCTGCGATGCGACGAAGAGCAGCGCGCATACGGGCAACCAGTTCTCGCATCCGGTACGGCTTCGTCACGTAGTCGTCGGCTCCAACTTCAAGGCCGACGACAGTGTCAATTTCCTCAGATTTTGCGGTCACCATGATGATCGGAACCTGGCTGGTTTTACGTATCTCTCGACACACATCAATGCCCGACATCTTCGGCAACATCACATCCAATAAGACAAGGTCCGGGGAGTGCGCAGCAAACACTGCCAGCGCCTCTTCTCCATCTCGGGCCACGACAACATCAAACCCTTCGCGCGACAAACCAATCTGTAACGCTTCTACAAATGAAGGCTCATCTTCTACTAGTAACACAATGGGGTTCGACACTTACGCCTCCGTGAATGATTGATTGAGGTGCGGTGCTTCGGTGAGTGTTTCACCTTGTAATCCTGAACCCGACCGCACAGTCGTAGGCAGAACAAAAATAAACGAAGATCCTTGACCAGATACCGATTCCACTACAACTTCGCCGCGATGAATAATCGCGACATGTCGCACAATTGCAAGGCCTAACCCTGACCCACCGGTATCGCGACTGCGCGCGTCATCTACTCGGTAAAACCGCTCGAAAATACGATCAATGTGTTCGGGAGAAATACCGACACCAGTATCGGTCACTCGCACTGCAACCTGATCATTCGTATCGGAAATATCGACATCAACCGACGCGTTCTCGTTGCTGTACTTCACAGCATTCTCCACCAAATTCGCAATAGCAGACACTAATTGGCGATCATCGCCGGCGATAAGGCCAATCTTAGACATCTTGTTTGCCACATTGATCGTGACGTTACGTGTGCTGGCAAATGGAATAACACGAGCCACCGCCTCGCGAGTGACCCGTTCAATGTCAACAGACTGGTTGATCATTCGACGACCAAACTCAATGCGCGCAAGTTCGAGCAAGTCATCGATGGTGTGTGCCACTCGTTGTGATTCCATCACCATGCGCTCGGCAAGTCGCTTTCCAACATCGTCATTAACTTGCATCGCCAGTGTTTCCGCAAGAATTGATAAAGCACCCACTGGCGTTTTCAGTTCATGGCTGATGTTTGCCACAAAATCGGTACGAATACGATCAATCAATGCTCGCTCACTGAGGTCTTCCACAAAAAGTGCAACGTCGCCTTGAGTCAACACCATCGTGTGCATGTCAAGCATGCGTGGGCGCTTCCCTTGAATGTCGAGAGTAAGTTGGCTTTCCTTACCAGAACGTGCTTCGGCGAGAAGAGATTCGACATTGCGCTGAAATCGAGTGTTGCCTGGCGCACCTGGTTCAAAGAGATGTGCAAACGATCTATTTGTCCAACGCTGAACGCCGTTGGCCGATGTGATCAAGACTCCAATAGGTAATGAATCAAACACTTCCTGCAGTTGAACCGCAGAAAGTTGATTCGCGTTTGATGAAGTTGATGGTGGCACCATCGTGATAGCA
The DNA here is from genome assembly GCA_044340485.1 of Ilumatobacteraceae bacterium. GTDB lineage: Bacteria > Actinomycetota > Acidimicrobiia > Acidimicrobiales > Ilumatobacteraceae > UBA2093. The sequence continues at coordinate 85,027 of JBIITN010000001.1, forward strand.
GTGTCTGTGGCAAGTGTACGATCACTGCCTGTGGCGATGGATTTACGAGAACGCCATCTGCTCATGTAAGGCTCTGTTCACCGGCTGGAATTCCTAGTCGAACTTGTTGCTCGGCCGCCCACGAATACAGTTGAAATTGCGAATCATTTGATGTTGTGAAATCATCAGGCCCCACGCGCAACCAACGTCCGTCATGTTGCATCTCGAACGCAACAATGTCATTGGCGAAAAGGTGATCAATGGTTTCATCTAGCCATCGTTGGTGTTTCTCATGTTCGATAGGAGTTAATACTTCAACTCGTTTGTCAAGATTTCGCGGCATGAGATCGGCCGACCCAATGAGATACAACGGAGAGCCATCGGGTGATCCGTGCCCGAAACGGTACAAACGCGAATGTTCGAGATAACGACCGAGAATGGAACGTACCTGGATATTTCCCTGCTCAACTACGCCAGGTCGTAAGCAACAAATACCTCGCACTAAAAGTCGCACACGGACTCCGGCTTCTGCGGCCGCATACAAGAGTTCAACCATTTCCGGATCAGCAATTGCATTTACCTTGATGGTGATTTCACCATCTGTTCCGCGAGCTGTCTCATTGCGAATCAAACGACCTATTTCAGGTCGTAAGTATTGAGGCGCAATTACCAATTTCGAATACTCAGGGTCACGTCCGAAACCAGTCAAAGTGTTGAATAGTTGGGTGACATCTTCGCCAATGTCTTCTGAACACGTGAAGTAGCCCAAATCTTCATACACGCGCGCGGTTTTGGAGTTGTAGTTGCCCGTGCCAATGTGCACATACCGTCGTAAGCCACCTGCTTCTTCGCGCACCACCAAAACACATTTGCTATGAGTTTTTAAGCCCACGAGCCCATACATCACGTGTACGCCCGCACGTTCAAGTTCTTTGGCCCAATGCACATTCGCTTCTTCATCAAAACGCGCCTTCAGTTCGATAAGAACCACTACCTGTACTCCGCGCTCGGCAGCGGTAATCAGGCTTCGCGCAATGGGGCTGTCGCCCGATGTGCGATACAAGGTGATCTTGATCGCGCGCACGTGTGGATCAAGAGCAGCCTGCTCCACGAATTTCTCGGTTGACGAAGCAAACGACTCGTACGGATGATGAACCAAAATCTGTCGTTCCCTAATCACCTGAAACATTGATTGCCCGGTGGCCTCGGCGACCGCCAAGCGCCCTGGCACCACTGGTAACCACGGTTCGTCACGGGCATCTTCAATTTCAAGCGACGCCAGTTGCGCCAATGCTGACAAAGCAAGCGGTGCGCGATGATGCGACACATCAACTGGCTCCAAATCCATTTCTTCGGTTAGCAACGCCAACGTTCGCTCATCAATGTTGTCGCTGACATCCAGTTTTACGGCACGTCCAAAACGGCGCCGACGAAGCTCCATCTCAACGGCCTGCAACAAATCTTCTGCTTCGTCTTCATCAACTGTGAGGTCGGCATTTCGAGTGACGCGGAACATCACAACTTGTCCGATCTCCATACCTGGAAACAACCAATCAAGATGGGCTCCAATGACACGTTCAACAGGGATGAATCGACCTGGCGATGCTTCTTGAAAACGCTTCAAAAAGGTAGGCACTTTTACTCGCGCAAAACGTTCTTCTTTAGTACGCGGATCTCGCACTGTGACACCGATACTGAGCGCAAGACTCGACACGTATGGGAATGGATGCGCCGTGTCAATCGCAATGGGTGTTAGCACTGGGTAGATGTTCTGTTCAAATTCACGCGAAAGTTGCTTTTGTTCAACTTCGTCTAGTTCGTCCCAGTCGCACAGTCGAACACCACGTTCCACCAATTGCGGTAACAGCGTGTTCAACAGCAATTCTTCTTGTTCGTCTATGAGTGACTCGACACGCTTGGCAATTTCTTTCAACTGTCGCGATGGCGAAAGCCCGTCATGACTTGGCTTTACGATTCCGGCTGCTACTTGGTCTTTCAGCGCTGCAACACGAACTTGATAGAACTCATCCAAGTTGGAGGAAAAGATTCCGCAAAATTTCACTCGTTCGAGAAGCGGGATCGACTCTTCGTGGGCAAGCGCCAAAACGCGTGCATTGAAATCAAGCCAACTCAGTTCGCGGTTTCCGAACCGGTCACTCATAGAAACGAAGGGTAATGAAGTAAACGGCAGTCATCACTTCTTATTAGGAGTCTCATACGAGAATTCACCTGGCGGCAACCTTTTCGTCACCTGACACATCGTGCCTGTGCGAGAGGATCTAGAACTCGTAGTTCGGATCGCCCATGTCCCATTCCAGGGAAATGCGCTCACGTTCAGCGTCACGCACAATGCGTGCCATGTTTCGGCGAAATTGTGGGTCATCTCGTGGCAACAAAACAAGGCGTGCAAGCACCCGGGCGCGGAACTCCTCGAGCAGAGTGCGGTCGCCATAGTCGCCATAGACCTCCCAGTGGGGAGAGATGGGTCCAAGAAAGACGATGCGCGCATGGGCTACTGGTGGCTCGTGAATTGCGACGTCTGACATGGAAAGCCTCCTGGGCTGTGACGGTATGAGAACGAATGAGAATTACCGCCCTTCATGCTATCGGGCATGCGTGACACATGCCCTGCCCCTTCTTTCCCCTTAGTTTCAAGGCTTTCTTCAGTAATCCTTACCTTCTCAAACTGATTGTCGGCCCACCACAATGCTTGAATGGATGTGCGGGAACTTTCCGCCATGGATCAACGTCAGATGTTGATACGAACCAACCAGCGCAAATAGCGCGAAGGAGGAGCCATGTTCAGAAAATCTTTAGAGGTCACCGCAGTGGCCCCTCGTCCATTCGACGATTCCCCCACTGCGTGGATGGCTGACGGCAACTGTCGCAACTATGCGCCTGCGGTCTTTTTCCCCTCCGATGGAGTGGGCGTCGACCGTGCCCGTGCCATCTGTAAGGGATGCCCCGTAGCAGGCACCTGTCTCGAATACGCCCTCGAGCACCGCATCGAACACGGTGTCTGGGGTGGCTGTAGCGAACGCGAGCGTCGCCGCATCTTAAAGCGGCGTCGGAATGAGGCAGAGGCAGAGGCAGAGGTCGCCTAAGTCCCGATTCGGGTCGTCCACTTCTTCACAGCATCCATTTCGGTGTGGATAGCTGACCCAAGTTCTTCCTCCAACACCTGATAGCGCGAGAAATACTTCGTGTGATCAGGAGCGAAACGCTGTGATACACGGCGAGTAATGAACCGTCGTGTGCGCAACATGTCGCGACCACCAAAACTTTCGCCATACCAGTTGAGTGCAGAGTTCATTGCCAGTTCCAATCGCAACGGACCTAAATGCATCGCGTTGAGTCGCTGCAAATCGTTCGTGTTGACATGCGATGTCAACGACGTATCAAGCACCAACGACAACTGTCGCCAAAAACGTTCTGGCTGTGCAATGAAAGCCTCGAAATCAGAGACAATCACGTTGCGCGACCCAAACAACGATGCATAACGCTCGACAAGTGATGAGATCGCAAAAGTTCCCGTGTCATTCGCACGATCTTCACGTACACGTTCAAGGAATGTCTCGTAATCCATTGCATACCCTTCACGCACCCAGTGCATCCACGTGGAACGCAATTGGCTGACAGGTTCACGCATCATCATCAATACCGACGCCGACCACGAAGTACTCGCTAAACGATGTGCCCGCTCTGTCGGAGACACCAAACCTTCAAACCACACACGTTGAGGCATGGCAATAAGGCCCTCATCCGACAGAATGACCGGAAGTTGTGGATCACGTCGAGATTGCAATAACAGATTGTTGAGCAGATCAACATTCCATGCACTCGTAGTGCACAACTCGTGAATAACAGCTAGTGCGTCGTCTCCGCCGTTGCGATTGAACGGTTTTCCAGCGAGGTTTGGATAATCACAAAGTTGACGCTGCAATGATGTGGTCGCCGTCTTTGGCCACCCGACATGAAACAGGACGCGATTTTCTGTTGCTTCAGACACAACACCACGCGTGGAACGTATCGATTACTGGTTGGATGAATCAGAGGACTTTTCATCCTCGATAGCCTTCTTGAACTCTTTTTGTGCAGAGCCGAGATTCTTTGCCAACTTGGGGAGTTGCGACCCACCAAAGATGACCAGAACAACGACAAGCACGATGATGAGCTCTGGGCCGTTGACAAACGAGATCATGACGTTGACGGTAGCAGTAGTGATGCGGTTTTGGTAGGCAGAATGGGTGCTGGAATGTGTCATCAATGTGAGCGAGGGCACTCATCTAGAGGCGGTGGCCACTTTTGCCCAGTCTGTGGCAGATGACCTACTCGATGTGCACTCCGATCCCGACCACCACCGCAGTGTTTTCACACTCGTGGGCACATGGGCCCCTCGTGAATTGGCAACCCACGTTGTTGATATGTGCAACATCAATGACCACTATGGAGTCCATCCACGCCTTGGTGCTGTCGACGTAGTGCCGTTTATTGCACTTGACGGATCAACCGAACAAGACGCATTACAGGCACGAAACGAATTTGCCGAATGGGCAGCCTCACGATTACACGTTCCATGTTTTCTGTATGGACCAGAGCGCACACTTCCATTTATTCGAAAGCACGCGTGGAAAGGGCTACTGCCAGACATTGGCCCACAATCGCCTCATCCCACCGCGGGAGCAATGTGTGTCGGTGTACGTCGTCCGCTCGTTGCGTACAACTTGTGGCTGACAAGTCCGCTTGATGTTGCAATGAGTATTGCTGCATCTATCCGCAGCGACACGGTTCGCGCTCTTGGGCTGCAGGTGAGCGAATTCACCCAGGTCAGTATGAATTTGGTGGAACCAGAAATCACAGGACCACATCACGTGTATGACTTAGTGGCACAACATGTTGAGATTCACCATGCAGAACTTGTTGGCCTCATACCAGCTCGCGCACTGGCGCCGATTCCGCGAGATCAGTGGCAACGACTAGATGTATCGCCTCAGCAGACTATTGAATGGCAAATTGCCCAACGAATGGAGCGGCTGCGCAATCGCGACTAGCCAACTGTGTTTTATTTGGCCTGCGATGTTTTCTCAGCCAGCTACAACCTTCTTGTTGGCTTGAGCGCGAGCACGACGCAAGCGACGACGTTCACGCTCTGATAGTCCGCCCCAGATTCCAAACTTCTCGCCATTAACCAATGCGAACTCGAGACAGTCTTCGCGCACGACACAGCCGCGACATACTTCTTTTGCTTCACGAGTACTTGCACCGCGCTCTGGAAAGAAGAGATCAGGATCTACGCCGAGACAGTTTGCGTTGTCTTGCCAACCGCGCTCTTGACTAAAAAAAGCCACCGGTTCTTCTGTGATGTTGTTCTCTTGCATTTTGCGCCTCCCCGAGGTTTCCCCCGCAGTTCCCGCAGACGTATCTGCGACAAACGGACCGCTCTTTCAGATCCCTCACAACCACTTCGCCAAGCCGACGTACGAACGAGCCCGTTGGGCCTCGCCGACCTTGTCAGCCTTGACGCACTAGTGACTAATGCGACCCCTGTAATTACAGTCGTGTCATTCTTACAAAATGCCCAATAAAACGCAAGTTCTCATGTGATTTGCTGGGAGCGAACGTGCGTTCGTGGATTAGTGGCGGCCGCCAGAACGACTCATCTGGCGTTTGTTCTCCAAGAAATCCACAAGCACGTAATCGCCAAGTGACTCAGGATCAGTAAAAAACGCACGACCGCGATTGATGTGCGTGAGCTGTTCAATGAATGCTCGCAATGCGCCCGTTGCATCGAGAACAAAAGTATTTATCCGTATATCGTCTTTCGTGCAGTACATCACTTCACGCAACGTTGCCTCGACTGTTTCTCTCACTGGTGGATAATTGAAATACACATCCCCACTACGGGTGATATGGGCAGTGGGTTCACCATCAGTAATCATGATGATCTGCTTAGTACCGGTTTGACGCGCGAGCAATTGGCGCGCAAGTCGGAACCCATGTTGCATGTTGGTGCCGTATGCAAGGTCCCACGACACCTCAGGTAATTGTTCGTGAGTGAGGACATGAGCGGTTTCGCTAAAGCCCACAAGACCCAAATAATCACGTGGGAATTGGCTACTAATGAGCGAATGCAACGCCATCGCGACCTTTTTTGCCGGCACAAAGTTGCCACGCATCGGCATTGACATCGACAAGTCCAACATAAGAACCGTCGATGATCGAGTCGAATGTTCGGTGCGTTCAATCTCGAAATCATCAGGCGACAACCGCACCGGCGTGCCACCACCCTGTCGCGTCACCGCATTACGAATGGTGCGTTGAATGTCGAGACGAAACGGGTCACCGTATTCATAGGGTTTTGACTCGTACGTGCGTTCATGACCAACACCATCTTTTTCGATGCGGTGTTGCCCAAACTTGTCTTTCGACATTTTGCTAAACAATTCTCGCAACGAGTTGTTCCCAATCGCACGCAGTCCGCGTGGTGACAACTCGAGTCGACCTTCTTTACGGTTTGCGAGACCTGCCTCTTCGAGCAATTTTGCGATCTTGGCAAGTCGCTCCATTGATTGAGCGGCATCATCACCAAGCAAGTCCCTCACTCGGTCAAGGTCTGCTTCGGCAAGTGCAGAGGGGTTGGAAGCATTGCGAATGAGGTTTTCCAACTGGTCCAATTGACCCATGTTCTGCATGGCCTGCATGGCCTCTCCCATGCCCATTTGCTCGGTGCCATCGAACTGGTACTCGCGTCCCCACCCCTGCTGAGGGAACATGCCTTGAAGGTGCTCACTTAACTGTTGCATCTGCCATTGCAGATCCATGTCTTCCATTAACTGATCAGAGAGTTGCTGTAACTGCGCACGTTGTTCGGGTGTCATCGAGTTCAACATCGCCTGCATTGCTTGCATGCGCTGGGCCATGATCTCAAGTAACTCATCGAGAGTCTGGGGATTTTCGGGGAAGAAGTCACCGTAGTTTTCCATGAACTCTTCGAACTTTGGATCTTCACCATTGTTGCGGCGTTCGATCATTTGGTTGAGCTCAGCGATCATGTCTTTCATGCGTTGCATGTCTTCTTGCGACATGCTTTCCATGTCGCCTTTCATCTGATCAAGGAACTGCTGCATCATTTGTTCGCGCAGCTTTTCCATCAATTCATCGAAACGATGCTTCGCGTCTGCGGACTCAAAGTCGTACGCCTGCAACTCTTTCACCTTGCCCGCCAAGTCGTCGGGCAACATGTCGAGTCGGAAATTGCGATCCATCGACGAGTCGCGGGCGGTTTGCGCACGACGATCGTCTCCTGATTGTTCGGCGTCTCGTAACGCTTGCTCAATGGCATGACGCTCTTCGTCAACGATGTCTTGCAAGGCGTCAACTATCTCGGAATAGACACCACCAAGGTCACCTGAGTCTTGAATCTCTTGACGTCGGTCACGAATGCGTTCGAGCATTTCGGTGAGCCCCTCGATGCGATTGCCGTCTTGGTCGGTCATACCCGAGCGCATCAGTCGCCTGAGAGCTGCGTTTAAGTCCCCGTGGTACAAGAGGTCGTCGGTGATCTCACCGAGGATGGCGTCGGCATCAAGGTCGAAGCCCTTCTGGGTGCCATCCCAACGGGAGTATGTGAAACGCTGACGCATAACTGCAACTTAGTGCTCTATCGTGGTACACGCCATGCGCGTACCACGCACCTTCGCTTTTGTAGACATCTCCGGCTTCACCAATTTCACCACCGAAAATGGTGATGACGCCGCCGGGCGACTTTTGGCGTCGTGGCGAGCAGTTACTCGCGATGTTGCCTCTGAAACCGGTGTTCGTATCGCAAAGTGGTTAGGAGATGGCTGCATGATCGTGGCCGTAGAGCAACGTGACGCCATCGTATTTGCGATGGAGCTACAAAAACGCTCCAATAAGGCCTGTGCGCCATTGTCGATACGTGTTGGCGTCGCTAGTGGTCTTGCGCTGTTGTTTGAAGGCGACGACTACATCGGAACCGCTGTCAACACAGCGGCGCGTCTGTGTGATGCAGCTGAGCCATTTGAAGTTCTTATTCCTCGTGAACAGATTGAAGATCTCCCTGAAGGTGTCGTGGCCATACCGCATGAATCTCTTACCCTGCGTGGTCTTCCCGAAGCTCTCCCTGTGTGTGTGCTTGAAGGAGAACCTGTCAACACTGCACGTAATGACACTGGTGAGTTATGGACACGCTCGCCGTTTGTTGGCTAACGATTACTCCATTTAGGAACGTGAACGGTACGTTGCGGCACCACCCGATACGTCTTTATTCAAACGACGTGACAGGTGCAAACCTTCAAGAATGAATTCAACCGCACTAGCAACCATCGTCGGAGAATCATCGCCGCCTGTCAATGCAAGAACTGGTTCACGTAGTGAGGGAATGCGCTGCAGTAATTCTGCTTCTTCAGTGGCCGTGAGATCTTCACCGACATGAGCAATGGTGCCCTCTTCAAAAGCAGCTATCACAGGCGCCATCTTGTCGTGCGCGGCAAGTTGCTTGTAGACCGTTAAGACAGCCGCTGACACAAGTTGTTGCAAAATTGCCGATTCGCGACCTTCCTCGAGTGCTTCAATTTCGATCTTGCCACTTGTGCTTGCAGCGAGTGCTTCAAGGTCTGATACACGCGGCACAACTTCTTTTTCTCCCGCACGTAACGCTCGACGAACCGCATTTGCGTTCATGGTTTCGAAGTTGCTCACTGATAATCGAACACTCACACCGCTTCGTTGATTCACATGGTTGCTCTCGCGAGCGAGTTGAGAAAACATCGCCACAATGTGTTCCATAAAACTTGGGACACGAACGCTAACTTCACCAATGCTTGCGGTACGTGCCTCTTGCCGCAAGATCGCGACTTCGGTATCGACATCAAGTGGATAGTGCGTGCGAATTTGGCTTCCAAAACGATCCTTCAGGGGCGTAATGATGCGACCGCGGTTGGTGTAGTCCTCGGGGTTTGCCGAGGCCACCAGCAACACATCAAGTGGGAGTCGGATCTTGTAACCGCGAATCTGTACGTCGCGTTCTTCCAACACATTCAAAAGTCCGACCTGAATTCGCTCTGCAAGGTCGGGCAACTCATTGATTGCAAAGATGCCGCGATTGGTGCGCGGAACAAGTCCGTAATGCAATGTGAGTTCGTCGGAGAGGTAACGTCCCTCAGCAACTTTGATTGGGTCAACTTCGCCAATGAGGTCGGCAATTGAAGTGTCAGGAGTTGCCAATTTCTCGCCAAAACGCGCGTCGCGATGAACCCATCCAATAGGAGTGTTGTCTCCCATTTCCGCCACAAGGTCACGAGCATGACGTGAAACGGGGTGATACGGATCATCGTTTATTTCACTGCCCTCAATAATGGGCATCCACTGGTCGAGTAATCCGGTGAGCGAACGAATCATGCGTGTCTTTGCCTGACCACGCTCTCCCAAAAAGACAATGTCGTGACCAGCAAGCAGTGCATTTTCAAGTTGTGGCATGACAGTATCTTCGTACCCGAGTACACCTTCAAACAATGGACGCCCCTGGATGATGCAATTCACCGCGTTGCGCCGCATCTCTTCTTTCACCGGCACTGACTGCCAACCAGAAGCTTTTAGATCGCCCAGCGTTGTGGGTAGCGATTGTGGCGGAACAACGACGTCACTCATGCCCGCACAGTATCGGAGTTCTCCGTAAAGCACACAACGCGTAAATACACGCATAAATCCCCACTAATGCCACCGCAGTGGCCGAAAAGGTCATGCGCACTAACGTGTGTATGTGAGCACGTCGGAACGATCTCCTCGCGACCAAGTCGGTGACGCCGGCAATGTTGGCAATATCAGCAATGTTCACAATGTCAGCCGTCTCCTGCCTCTCGACCGTCAGTGGTTCATGGTGCCGTCTTCTGACGAGGTTCGCCGCAGTGTGGCCGACCCGCAGCGCCCCATTGATTGGTTTGACGCACGTGTTCCTGGCGAGTGGCGTTTTGAGGAAAACCCTGCCGACCATTCATCATCTGTCATGTATCGCACCACCTTTGATTCACCACCAATGGAAGACCACCATCGTCTGTTTGTTCAAAGCGATGGCATTTTCAACCAAGCAGACCTGTGGCTAGATGGTGCCTATCTCGGCGATCAAGACGATTACTTTCTCAGACACCACCACGACATCACCGCCCTCGTTCGTCTCGAAACACACCACGAGCTTCTCCTAGAGGTGAACGGCGGTCGACACGCTGGAATCTGGCAACCCATATCGCTACGGCGCACAGGCTCAGCCCTTCTTCGATCCGTACGAGTTCTCTGCCGCGACGCGAGCGACAACCGCGCCCATCTTTTAATTACCGCCCATATCGATGCAGCAACATCGTGTGTCAGCACAATTCGCACTAGTGCTGACGGTGTTGCGATCTCAACGCGGGGTCAATCATTGTCTCGTGGTGAGAATGTGGTGTCGTGGACCGTCGACATCAATAACCCTGCGTTGTGGTGGCCATGGGCTCTCGGGGATCAACGGTTCGTATCGATTGATGTTGCAGTCGACATCGATGGTGAAACAAGCGACAGTTACAGCTGTCGTACTGGCATCCGTGAAGTGTCGATGAATGATTGGGTACTCACCGTCAACGGAGAGCGAATGTATCTCAAAGGCGCGTACATGCGCCAACACGAGACCGATTTAGGTCGGGTAGATCTCAATGATCTACAGCACGATGTCACGCTTGCAAAAGACGCGGGGCTGGATCTCATTCGTATGCGACGCCATGTTGCCCACCCTGCGATTTATGACACTGCTGACGACATCGGCATGTTGTTGTGGCAAGACATGCCCGAACGACCAAACGGTAAACGTGGACGCAAATTGGCCGCACGATGGGCAAAAGGAATCGTCGATACGTTGGGTCACCGACCTTCTGTAGTGATGTGGCACCACAACGTACTCGATCGTTTTTCGCATCGACATCTCACTCGCACTGACCCAACACGACCAGCAGTGGGGCACGTCAGTACCGCAATTCCACGTCAATGGAACATGCATCCAAAACTCGCGTCGGTATATGACTCACTTGGTGCAATTGGAGACGAGTTTGTATCGGCCACAGCAGTGGCGCCAAACCTCGCGCGTTTTGTCACCCACGAAGAGACGAACCTGATCAATTCTCATCACAACATGAGCGACCCACGCCAGTTGCGTCTGGTTATCGAGCACCTGCGTCGCACCAAGTACGCACCAACTGGTGGTTTCTGTTTCGTTGGTTTGCTCGATACATCAGTATTGGCCGATGACGGCGTGTTGTCTGTCGATCGACAGCCCAAACCCACATACTTTTCGCTCGTGGATGCCTGTCGCCCGCTCATCGTCACGTCTGACCCGTTGCCGCACGTGATGCGCCCAGGCGAGCTGCTCGATCTCGACATTCACGTGGTAAGCGACATACGCCATGACATCTCGAACGCGCGCGTGTCAGCCACGCTGTCGTGGCCAGGTGGACGCATTCAACGCGAGTGGATGGGCGATGTTGTAGCCGATAGCTGCGCCCGTGTCGGACACATCCGCATGGAAGTTCCCGTCACCGTGGGAACGCTTGATCTACATCTCAGCGTGCAAGCCGGTGAACACACCGCCAGCAATCACTACGCCGCAACAGTCACAGCGTGATACAGCGTTAATCGCGAGCGAGGTCTTTACGGTTGGCGAACTTGGCCTTGCGGTAGTCCTTGTTCATCAGCGCAATAACGTCGATTGAGATTTCTTTCGGACATGCAGCCTCGCACTCACCATGGTTGGTGCATGAACCGAAGTACTCATCCATCGTGTCAACCATGGCCTCAGCACGCTTGTAACGCTCCGATTGACCTTGTGGCAATCGGTTGAGGTGTGCAACCTTGGCAGCGGTGAACAAGTTGGCGGCGCCGTTTGGACACGCAGCAACACATGCACCACAACCAATGCACTCAGCTGAGTCCATCGCTGCGTCTGCAACTGTCTTTGGAATGGGAATGAGGTTTGCATCGGGTGCACCACCAGTGTTGGAGGTGATAAAGCCACCAGATTCGATGATGCGGTCAAACGCTGAACGGTCAACCATCAAGTCTTTAATGATTGGGAATGCCGATGCGCGCCATGGCTCGATGACGATCTCATCACCATCTTTGAACTTACGCATGTGCAATTGGCATGTGGCTGTGCCACGCTGCGGGCCGTGTGCTTGTCCGTTAATCATCAGCGAACAGGTTCCGCAGATGCCTTCACGACAATCGTGGTCAAAGACCACAGCTTCCTTGCCTTCGTGCACCAACTGGTCATTCAATATGTCGAGCATCTCCAAGAACGACGCTTCGTCGGTGATCTCATTGATTCGGTGTATTTCAAAACGACCTTGTGTGTTCGGGTTGTCTTGACGCCAAATCTTGAGCGTGAGGTTTTTAATGGTGTTGCTCACTTGTAACTCCTCGTCGCGAGGTGAACGGTTTCGAATTCGAGTGGTTCCACATTGAGATGTGCCTTCATGGGGTCACCTGTCCATTCGTATGCAGACACGTGACAGAAGTTGTCGTCATCTCGAAGTGCTTCACCATCGTCTGTCTGATACTCAGAACGGAAATGGCCGCCGCAACTTTCATTGCGGTCAAGCGCGTCACGACACATCAACATTCCCAATTCAAAGAAGTCTTCAACGCGACCGGCTTTTTCGAGCGTCTGGTTGAGGCTGTCGCCATCACCAGTGACCTTCAGGTCGGTCTTGAACTCGTCATACAGCGCGGGAATTTCGCGCAACGCGGTCTCGAGACCCTCTTTAGTGCGCTCCATTCCACAGTGTTCCCAAATCAATTTGCCAAGTTCACGATGGAACGTGTCTGGCGACCGTGTGCCATTGATTGCAAGGTATCCGTTGAAGCGTTGACGCGCTTCTTCTTCGGCCCTTTTGAACTCTGGATGATCGGTGCCTGGAATTGGCTTGTTCAACATCGGAGCAAGTTGGTTGCCGATGGTGTATGGCAACACGAAGTAGCCGTCTGACAAACCTTGCATCAACGCACTTGCGCCAAGACGGTTTGCACCGTGGTCAGAGAAGTTTGCTTCTCCTGCTGCATAGAGGCCAGGGATTGTTGTTTCGAGTTCGTAGTCGACCCATACGCCGCCCATGGTGTAGTGGGTTGCAGGGTAGATACGCATTGGTACGTCGTATGGATTCTCGCCAGAGATGCGCTCGTACATCTCGAACAAGTTGCCGTAGCGCTCCGCAACAACATCACGGCCGAGTCGATTAATCGCATCTGCGAAGTCGAGGTACACACCGTTTTTCTGTGGACCAACACCGAGACCCTTATCGACGGCACGCTTTGCAGCGCGCGAAGAGATGTCGCGTGGAGCCAAGTTGCCAAACGATGGATAGAGACGCTCTAAGTAGTAGTCACGCTCATTTTCCGGGATTTCGTGTGCTGCGCGTGTCTCATTGGAGTTCGTGGGAACCCACACGCGTCCGTCATTTCGTAGTGACTCTGACATGAGTGTCAACTTGGATTGTGATGGATCACTTTGCGGAATACACGTGGGGTGAATCTGAGTGAAACAAGGGTTTGCAAACAACGCACCACGACGATGCGCGCGCCATGCTGCAGTGACATTGCAGGCCATCGCGTTTGTCGACAAGAAGAAAACGTTTCCGTATCCACCAGTTGCCAATACAACAGCGTGTGCCGAGTGCGATGCGACCTCTCCGGTCATCAAGTCGCGCACAACAATTCCGGCACAACGACCGTCGATCACAACGACATCAACCAACTCGGTGCGGTTAAACAAACGCACGCCGCCGAGACCAATCTGACGAGCAAGCTGCTGGTATGCGCCAAGCAACAACTGCTGACCGGTTTGACCACGGGCATAGAACGTGCGACTTACTTGTGCACCGCCAAACGAACGGTTATCAAGAAGACCGCCGTATTCGCGAGCAAATGGCACACCTTGGGCAACCATTTGGTCGATGATGTCGACGCTGTTTTGCGCAAGGCGATGCACGTTTGCTTCACGCGCGCGGAAGTCCCCACCTTTTACGGTGTCGTAAAACAAGCGATAAATGCTGTCGCCGTCACCTTGGTAGTTCTTTGCCGCATTGATGCCACCCTGAGCAGCAATGGAGTGCGCACGACGTGGCGAGTCGTGGAATGTAAAGGCATCAACTTGGTAGCCCAGCTCTGCAAGTGTCGCTGCTGCTGATGCGCCGGCAAGACCGGTGCCAACAACGATGACTTTGAACTTGCGCTTGTTATTTGGGTTGACCAACTTCATGTCGGCCTTGTAGTTGTCCCACTTCTCATCAATAGATCCCTGTGGGACCTTTGAGTTGAGTTGAATGTGGTTTTGAGCCAGCAGATCTTGTGTGAGTGTCATGGTTGTTTTCTTCCTCTTCGATTCTGCGAACTATCCGACGATTCCGGCCATCACCGCGACGGGGAACGAAACGTTGCCCACCACGACCACAGCAGCAAAGCCAGTGGCAAAGGCGCGACGCCACTTGTTGAAGCGCGGGTTATTCCAACCGAGTGATTGGAAAATGCTCCATGCGCCGTGGAACAAGTGAATACCCAACAAGATGTTGGCAACGATATAGAAAATGGACACTGGTACGCGTTCAAAACTGCGCACCACGTTGTCGTAGACGTTTTCGCGAACAAACTCTCCGTCTGCTCCCACTTCATTCACGACACCGAAGGTGAGGTCAAGAAGATGCCACACGATGAACGCAAGAACAACAATGCCGGTAAGGCGCATCGTGCGACTTGCGAAATTTGCTACTTGATAGTCACGTGACGACTGGTAACGAACAGGACGTGCGCGACGATTCAACATGGTGAGTGAGTACGCCGCATGCAAGTGAAGAATCAACATTGCAAGCAATCCGCCGCGAAGACCCCACAACACGTATTCCTTCGGTGCGATGGGATACAACAACTTCTTCAACCATGCCGCGTATGCGTCGTAGTCGGCAGGACCGAAGTACATCTTCAGGTTGCCGATCATGTGAAACAACACGAATCCCATGAGCCCAATGCCAGTGATGGCCATGACGTATTTCTTGCCAACTGCGGTTGAATAAAAATCAACCAAAAACATGCGGCGCTTGCGCGACCCGGTAGCAGTGCCGCTGACCGGTCCTCGCTGATTAACAATCTGTGCCATGCGTGTCTCCCCGGTAACTGGCGTTGTCACAACGGTTAAAAACCGTAGTCCCACGGGCCCCTCACAAGGGAATTAGCCAGCGTTGCCGCTGACACCCGCGCAGACAGTGCTCTGTTTTTGACTTTCTGTGCAAACCTGAGCATAGAGACAAACAGATTTCGCTTTGGCGTGCCGTAGTTCACTACTGTTGAAGAGGTTCAATAACCGGGTCTCACATACAGGACGGACAATCCCATGGAATCAATTCTCTATCTTGCTGCGGCATCAGCCATTTTGGCTTTGTTGCTGGCAGTCTTTTTCTTCAAGTGGGTGGCGAAAGCCTCCCCTGGTAACGAGCGAATGGTCTTTTTGATGACCGAAATTCAAAAGGGCGCCAAAGCCTTTTTGAAAAAGGAGTATTCCTGGGTTGCTGTCTTTGTCGTGATACTTGCAGTGGTACTTGCCATAGTCATTGCTCCACTTGCGGCAGTTACCTATGTCTTGGGCGCTGTATTGTCGGCCACTGCCGGGTACATCGGTATGACCGTTGCGACCATGGCAAACGCACGAACAGCTGAAGCCGCCAAAGATGGCCCAGGCAAAGCGCTCCCCATCGCATTCCGCGGTGGCGCTGTCATGGGATTCACAGTGGCGGGTCTGTCACTGCTTGGACTTGCCGGTGTCTACCTCGTGTTTATTTCATGGGCCGAAGTTGACGATGCTTTTGAAATCTTGACTGCGTTTGGTCTTGGTGCATCTTCTATTGCACTGTTTTCACGTGTTGGCGGCGGTATCTACACCAAAGCTGCCGACGTGGGCGCTGACCTCGTAGGAAAAGTAGAAGCTGGTATTCCAGAAGATGACCCGCGTAACCCCGCCACGATCGCAGACAACGTTGGCGACAACGTCGGCGACGTTGCCGGTATGGGTGCTGACCTATTCGAGTCATACACTGGATCGATCATCGCTCCAATTTCACTGGTTGCATTCGCAGCGGTTGCCGCTGGCGCGACTGAAGTTGGTATTGATGCAACTCAAGCAAGTGAAAGCAACATCATCGAACTGTTGATGTTCCCATTTGCTATTGCATTTATCGGAATGATCGCATCGATCATTGGTTCGTTCTTCGTGCGCGGTGGTAGCTCCACCGATTCACACGCTCTCTCGCGTGCGTTGCACATGGGCACCAATGTTGCAATGGGCCTTACCGCAATCGGAACCGTTGTGTTGTCGTACATCATGTTTGACGATGATCAATGGGGTCTCGCGGTATCAGTAGTTGGTGGTCTTGTTGTTGGTTGGGCTCTTGGAAAAACAGCCGAGTTCTACACCTCTGATCACTACGGCACAGTGAAAAAGATTGCAAAGCAATCTGAAACTGGTCCTGCCACAACAGTTCTCTCGGGTATTTCTGCCGGCATGGTGTCGGTGGCTTCGTCGGTCATCCTCATCGTTATTGGTGTGGGTCTTGCGTATTGGGGTGCCGAGCAAACACTCGGTGAGACATACCTCGGAGTTCCTGGTGGCATCTACGGCATCGCCGTTGCTGCAATCGGCATGCTCGCAACAACCGGCGCTGTTGTGTCAGTTGACGCGTACGGACCAATTTCTGACAACGCTGGTGGTATTGCTGAAATGGCTCACCTTGACCCAAGCGTTCGCAAAGTCACTGATGCACTCGACTCGCTCGGCAACACCACCGCGGCAATTGCAAAAGGTTTTGCTGTCGGATCAGCAGCGCTCACCGCGTTGGCGCTGTTCAAGAGCTACCAGTACGCAATCAACAAAGCCGACCCGACATCTTCTCTCAATCTCAACATTGGTGAGATTGAGGTATTCATCGGTCTCTTCATTGGTGCCGGACTTCCGTTCCTCTTTGCTGCTCTCACGATCGACGCTGTTGGTCGTGCGGCAAACAAGATGATCGAAGAAGTGCGTCGTCAGTTCCGCGAGATTCCAGGCCTTCGTGAAGGCAAAGAAGGCGTGATCCCCGACTCTGCACGTTGTGTTGCTATTTCTACCGAAGCATCACTACGCGAAATGATTATTCCTGGCGCACTCGCAATTGTTGTTCCGTTGGTCGTTGGTTTCATTAGCGCAGACGCACTCGGTGGTCTCCTTGCTGGCGCACTCGTCACTGGATTTGCCATCGCCATCTTCATGGCGAACGCAGGTGGCGCGTGGGACAACGCAAAGAAGTACATCGAAGCAGGTCACCATGGCGGCAAAGGCTCAGAGCCACACAAAGCAGCCGTCGTGGGCGACACGGTGGGTGACCCATTCAAGGACACCTCTGGCCCGGCGATGAACATCCTTATCAAGGTGATGACAATCGTTGCACTGGTATTTGCCAGCGCATTTGTGTGATCCATACCTAACGCTGCAAAAGCCCCGGGGGAAACCCCCGGGGCTTTTGTTATTCGAGGCGACCTCGCTGCACAACTAAAACGTGGGCATATGGTTCACTGAACGGCAGACTAGACAGATGCGTTATTTGAGTCTCGAGTGGATTGAAGCTTTACGCGACAAAGTCGCAGCAAGCACAGACCTATCAACGCTTGCCAACGATTACTCCATCAACGTCACTCAAGTAGTCACAGACGGTCCGGAAGGAACAATCACCTACCACTTGTCTGTAGGCAACGGTGGTGCATCATTTGGTGCAGGCGCGGCAGCAAACGAAGACGTGCGCATGGAGCAGTCGTGGGATACTGCTATCGCGATCGCCACTGGTGAAACAAACGCCCAAGATGTGTTCATCAATGGTGAAGTACGCATCACTGGCGATGTGCAAAAACTCATCGCAAGTGAACCAGTGTTTGCAGCTCTTGACTCTGTCTTTGAAGACGTTCGCGCGCACACCGTGTACGCGTAATACATCTGTGTGAGATCGAACCGAGTGAGATCAAACTGTGTTAGATCAGACCGAGTTTCTTGACTTCGTCACGCTCTTCAATCAACTCGGCAACTGACGCATCGATCTTTGCGCGGCTAAACGCATCAATGTCGAGACCTTGCACGATCTGGTAATCGCCGTTTTTACACACGCATGGGAATGAGGAAATGATTCCCTCTGGAACGCCATAGCTACCGTCTGACGGAATTGCCATCGACACCCAGTCACCATCTGGTGTGCCGAGTGCCCAGTTGCGCATGTGATCGATGGCGGCATTTGCTGCAGATGCTGCCGATGACAAACCACGTGCCTTGATGATGGCAGCGCCACGCTTTGCCACAGTGGGAATGAAATCGTTCTCAAGCCAGTTTTGATCATTCACTGTTTGAGCAGCATTCTTTCCATCGATCTCACAGTGGAACAGGTCTGGATACTGCGTGCTCGAGTGGTTACCCCAAATAGTCATCTTCGTAATCGATGACACAGGCTTTGACACTTTTGCTGCCAACTGGGAAATTGCGCGGTTGTGGTCGAGGCGAGTCATTGCTGTGAAACAACGTGGGTCAAGGCCTTTTGCATTGTTCATCGCGATTAGTGCGTTGGTGTTTGCGGGGTTGCCTACCACCAGCACTTTGACGTTCTTCTTCGCTGCCTTTGCAAGTGCCTCACCTTGTGGCTTGAAGATGCCACCGTTTGCCGACAACAAGTCGCCGCGCTCCATACCGTCTTTGCGTGGCATCGCGCCGACAAGAAACGCTGCGTCTGCATCGCCGAATGCTGTCTCTGCGCTATCGGTGCGCACTATTCCTTGCAGCAGTGGGAATGCACAGTCGTCAAGTTCCATGGCAACACCTTCCAGCGCACCAAGTGCTGGGGTGATTTCCAGCAACTGCAAGATCACTGGAGTGTTGGGGCCGAACACGGCGCCAGAGGCAATACGGAACAAGAGGCTGTAGCCGATCTGACCGGCAGCACCGGTGACGGCAACACGAACGGGAGTTGTCATGGCATGTAACCCTAGGCGTACAAGGCTCTCAGGCCACAACGGAGCGTGCATCGCTGAGTCATACTCACAGCCGCTCACAGCGTCTCCGAGGGCGTCTCAGCGACGTGAACTACTTCGGGGCTTCAGTTGGTGTGTAGGTACGTCCGAGAGCCGTCATGATCTCTGTGACATATGCCGTGACACCAGGTTTATTGAGGTGAGTCTGGTCTCCTGCGAAGTACTCGGGATGGTCTTTACCGATGCGTTTCCAGTCAACAATGATCACGTTTGCATATCTTTGGGGAAGCGCCCTAATCAATTTGTTGTTGTCGTTTTCCCAACCCCTGTTTGGAACGTGATCAGTCAACACCACCACGCGATCTACATCAACAAGCGGAACCATGATCGAATCGAGTGTTTCTACACTCACTGGTCCGTTGGTGCCCAAGTGCAGCACAACGTTTTCGCCTAACTCATTCACTGACTTCAAGTAATTCACAATCGGCAATGCATCGATGTATTGACGACTCTTTTGTGCATCAACGGTGAGGCCCTGGCTAGTCAATGTCTCTGCCGCACCGAGCATGACCGAGTCGCCGAGTGCAAGCATTTCGATTTGATTCACGGGCACCGTCGTGGTTGTCGCCGGAACCGACGCAGGTGGTGCCGTGGTGATTGGTGATGGCACTGTTGAGTCGGGGATGATGTCGACCACCGCATCTTCATTGTCATCGAGGCTTTGCGTGATGTCGTCTTGCACCACTTTGGCAGTGGACATCGATACCACCGCAAAGATTGGCAACACCGCAGTGATAACAACTCCTGTCGCGATGCGACGGCGCATTGCCAAGCGCTCAAGCGACGCTGGCGATCGCCACATCGCCATCAACTTGCCAAAGCCTCCACGACGTAATGGCGTCTCGATAAAGCGATACGACAATTCGGTCACCACCAACGTGACAGCCATCAACAAAAAAAACTCATGCGGCTTCAGTGGCACTCCTGCGTATTCGCGATAGATCTGAAAAATCGGCCAGTGATACAAGTACAAGCCGTAGGAACGAAGACCAATCCACACAAATACCGGGTTACCAATGACGTAACGACCAAGCACCGAACGGGGACGTGTTACCGATGCAATGACAACGATGGTTGCTAGACCAACGAGTGCCAGACCACCTTGATACAAAAGGTCATAGCCCATCGGCCCGCCTTCAACATCGCTCACTACGTCTTGAAAACGCCAGCACATGTAGGCCAAAGCGCCGATCGCAAGCGCTCCCGCAATGTCAAAGCCGTATCCAGTGTTGCCAATGCGTCCACGCACGAGTGACCACGGACGCCACATCGTTGCTAGCGCGGCACCAAGAAACAAACCACTGGCACGGCTGAAAGTACCGAGATAGAGAAAATCAGTACGCAAAATGTCGCGACCAAACAACTCAAAATATTGCTCAGGAGTTTGCTCGATGGTGCCAATAACACCTGGCTGATAAAAGATCGCTGAAAGCACAATGATTGCCGCTGCCGAAACAAAAAAGAACAAACCCAACAGTGGTAAAAAGCGCGACTGCATTTTGCGCAACAGCACCCACATCACAAGTGGCCACACAATGTAAAACTGTTCTTCTACTGCAAGCGACCACAAATGTCGTAACGGTGCAAAGGCAAAGTCATCTGTGTATGAAGACCCAGTCCACACTTGGAACCAGTTCGCAACGTACAAAAATCCGGCAATCACATCGCCGCGCAAATTGCCTAACTTTTCGTCGTCAAAAAATGCCGCATACACAACAATGCCCACGAGCAATGTCCACAATGCAGGCAGTAATCGCCGTGCTCGACGTTTCCAGAAATCAAGTAATGAAACCGCGCCTGTTCGTTCGCGTTCTGCAAGAAGCAACAACGTGATCAAGTAACCCGAGATAACAAAGAACACTTCGACACCAAGAAAGCCGCCTTGCAACCAACGTGAATCGGCGTGATAGACGATCACTGCGATGACAGCAAGTGCGCGCAAACCATCAAGACCTGGCATGTATGGCACGACGGGGCCACGGCGCATGCCACCAGAAGGCGTCCCTTGAGTATTTTGCGTCATCGTCATATTGAGAAAAATGTCGAACTACGCGACCGGAAGTCCCAACTGTTCGTAAATCTCACGAGTAGCTGTTGAACGATTCAACGTATAAAAGTGAAGACCCGGTGCACCCGCTTCAAGAAGTTGCGCACACAATGCGGTCGCAGTTTCCACCCCAATGCGACGTACGTCTTCTGGTGTCGCCGCGCTTTCTAGTTTGTCGCACAACCACTGCGGGAACGCAGCACCCGACAGCTGAGCCATTCGCTCTACTTGAGCCAAGTTAGTCACTGGCATGATGCCCGGGATGATGGGCTTCGTCACACCGAGGTCGGCAAGATCATTCACCATCGACAAGTAATGCTCCGCTTCAAAAAAGAACTGTGTGGTGGCGTAGTCGGTGACGCGAAGTTTGTCGGCGAGAAATCGGCGATCGGCGGCGAGATCAGGTGAACGCGGATGACCTTCTGGATGAGCGGCCACTCCAATACATAAGTTGGCGATTTCACGAAGGTGTTCCACCAAGTCAAGCGCGTAGTTGTAATCGCTGGGACGAGCATTGGCGGGATCAACCGGTGGATCACCAGCTAGCGCGAGAACGTTCTCGAGGCCACTATCGACGTAGGTCGATACGATATCGGCAATTTCATCACGAGTGTGTCCAACACATGTGAGGTGTGCGACCGGTGGGATGCTGGTCTCACGCATCATCCACAACACCACGTCACGGGTGTGTTCGCGAGTAGAACCACCCGCGCCGTAGGTGACCGACACAAAAGATGGACGTAGCGGTTCAAGCTCGGCGATCGTGCGACCAAGTGTCAACTGCGCTGCAGGTGTCTTGGGGGGCGAGAACTCGAAAGAGTACGTGCGGCCCGCCGCCAAGAGATCGCTAATCCGTGCCATTTGAGCCATTCTACGACATGAGGTAAAAGACGACAGGTCGTCAGTGGCGGAAATGGCGCGTGCCTGTACACACCATTGCAATGCCATGCTCATTGGCAGCGTCAATTGATTCCTGATCTCGCACACTGCCACCAGGCTGAATAATTGCGGTGACACCGGCACGTGCCAATTCATCAACCGTGTCGCGGAATGGGAAGAATGCATCACTTGCCGCGACAGCACCCCGTGTCTTGTCGCCGCCACGATTGATAGCAATACGCGCAGCGTCAACGCGATTTGGTTGTCCGCCACCAATACCTACGGTGACATCGCCGTTCACCAAACAAATTGCATTGCTCCATGTTGCCGCAACCACTTGCCACGCAAGAAGCATCGATGTCCACTCTGCATCAGTGGGAGTGCGAGTAGTGACAACTTCAAAATCATCGAGTGGCTCATCAACTTCATCAACTGACTGAACAAGCAAGCCACCGTCGATGCTGCGCACATTGATTCCTATGCTGCTGTACGGAGCACTCGCTTCAAATACACGCAGAGACGGCTTTGCACACAAAATCTCTAGTGCTTCAGCCGTGTACGACGGCGCCACAACAACTTCGGTGAATACGTCAGAAATTGCTTGTGCGGTATTGCCATCAACGGTGCCGTTCACTGCGATGATGCCACCAAATGCACTCACTGGATCAGCAGCATTTGCCGCGGTATAAGCATCAAAAATTGTTGATGCCAATGCGACACCACATGCATTGGCATGCTTCACAATGACTGCGGCCGGGCGATCAAATTTGCTCACTAACTGCCATGCCGCTTCAGTGTCGTACACGTTGAGATACGACATTTCTTTGCCGTTGAGTTGAAGAGCTGAATCCCACCAGCTCTGTGCCCCAGGCAAGCGATAGCGCGCTCCGATCTGATGTGGGTTCTCGCCGTAACGCAATACTTCCCCACGCTCGGCAACGATGGTGAGAAACGGTGGAACAATTGCTTCCACACTTCCCCGCACATCATCACCAAGCCATGACGCAACAGCTGCGTCGTATGCGCTGGTGATACGAAACGCTTTATGAGCAAGTTGTTTGCGCGCCTCGACATTGAAATCGTCATTGCGAATCATGTCGAGCACAATGTCGTAATCAGCTGTATCGACGATGACACCAACGTGGGCGTAATTCTTTGCAGATGCACGCACCATCGCTGGACCACCAATGTCGATGAGATCAACACTGGGATTAGTCGAAAACGGATACAGATTGACAACAACGAGCGCAAATGGCTCAATGCCGTGTTCCTTCATTTCGTCGACGTGTTGCGGTTTGTCAAGGTCGGCAAGCAACCCGCCATGAATACGTGGGTGCAACGTGACAACACGGTGATCCAAGATGGGTGGCAGACCGGTGATGTCAGCAACGTCAGTGACAGTGATCCCCGCTTCTGACAAATGTTTTGCGGTTCCTCCGCTTGAGACGATGTCCCAGCCAAGGCCGCGCAGCGCCGACGCGAAGTCGACGATGCCGGTCTTGTCAAAAACAGAAAGGAGTGCGCGTGGCACTCAGCTCAGTCCCTTGATGATGTCGGCCATGAGCTTGCCTGCTTCGGTGGGGTTTTGTCCCACTTTCACACCAGCTGCGCGCAACGCGTCCATCTTGCCTTGCGCTGTTCCCTTACCGCCAGACACGATCGCGCCTGCGTGACCCATCTTCTTGCCAGCAGGTGCAGTAACACCGGCAATGTATGCAGACATTGGCTTGGTGACATTTGCTTTGATGAAGTCGGCTGCTTCTTCTTCGGCTGAACCACCGATTTCGCCAATCATGATGATTGCGTGTGTCTCAGGATCTTTTTGAAACTCTGCAAGACAATCGATAAACGATGTACCAGGAACTGGGTCACCACCGATACCAACACATGTAGATACGCCAATTCCCAACTGCTTCAATTCATACAACGCTTGATACGTGAGTGTTCCGGAACGTGACACGATGCCTACGTTTGGCCCTTTTGCAGATGGCATCTGTGCGATTTCACCGGCGGTAATGCCGATGTTGCATTTCCCTGGGCTGATAATGCCTGGACAGTTTGGTCCGAGCAAACGTGTCTTTGGATAGTCGCGCACAAGCGTGTTGTAGGTGCGTGCTTCATCTTGTGCAGGAATGCCCTCGGTGATACACACAACGAACTGGATACCAGCAGCCGCTGCTTCAAGAATTGCAGCAGGTGCAGCTTTTGGTGGCACAGCAACGAACGATGCTGTGGCACCAGTTGCCGCCACTGCCTCGGCAACAGAATTGAACACTGGAATGCCCTCAACATCGGTGCCACCTTTACCTGGTGTCACACCACCGACAACTTGCGTGCCGTATGCCTTGTTGCGGAGACCGTGGTACTTGCCTTGACCGCCGGTGAGACCCTGCACGATCACTTTGGTGTTTTCGTTTACAAAAATAGCCATGGCGAGTCCTACTTCTTCGAAAGAGCAACAACTGCTTCCGCAGCTTCGAGCATTGTTGGTTTGCTGATGAGTTTTGATTCAGGAATGCCTGCGTTTGCAAGAATCGCACGGCCTTCTTCTGCGTTTGTGCCGTCAAGACGAATCACAATCGGTGCGCGAAGGTCGACGCGACCAAGCGCTTCCACCACGCCTTTTGCAACTTCTTCACCGCGGGTAATACCACCAAAGATATTGATGAAGATGCTCTTTACGTTCTGGTCGGAGTTGATCACTTCGAGAGCACTAGCCATAAGGTCGGCGTTTGCACCGCCACCAATGTCTAAGAAGTTCGCGGCGGTTCCACCTACTTGGTTCACCACGTCGAGAGTGCTCATTGCAAGACCAGCGCCGTTTGCGATGATGCCCACCGTGCCGTCAAGACCGATGTACTGAAGTCCCTTATCGCGAGCCAATTTCTCGCGTGCGTCAAGTTCAACAGTTGCGGCAAACTCTTCCCACTCCGGATGACGGAAGTCAGCATTTTCATCAAGGCTGACCTTGGCATCAAGAGCGTGCACTTCGCCTGTTGGCTTCCAGATGAGTGGGTTGATTTCTGCCAAGTCACAGTCGCCTTCGGTAAAGCAGCGATAGAGCTTCACAAGAATGTCGGCAACACCGTCTAGAGCACCAGCAGGAATCTTTGCGTCAACGGCTGCTTTCTTTGCAACAGCAACCGACAAGCCTTCAACCGGATTCACATGCAACTTCACGATTGCATCGGGATCTTTCGCAGCCACCTCTTCAATGTCGACACCGCCTTGAGCCGACAACATCAACAAGTGCTTCTTTGCAGCACGATCAAGAGTGAACGATGCGTAGTACTCCTCTTTGATATCCGAGGCGTTCTCGACCCAAATGCGCTTCACAAGATGACCCTTGATGTCCATGCCGAGAATGTTCCCTGCATGCGTGCGCACTTCGTCGGCATTGTTTGCCAACTTGATACCGCCAGCCTTACCGCGACCGCCGACCTGTACTTGCGCCTTCACCACGACCGGGTAACCAGCAGATTCAGCAACCTTTACCGCTTCGTCAACGGTGACAGCGACACCTCCAGCAGACACTGGAATGTCATAGCGCGCAAAGTATTGCTTTCCTTGGTACTCAAAAAGGTCCATTCATTACTCCCTGTTATCGAGTGCTTCTTCTAACCACTGACAAATGCTTTTCAGCGACGAACCTGGTCCGAAAATGTTGCCAACACCTTGTTCGCGCAACACGCGTGCATCCGCATCGGGGATAACACCGCCACCAAAAACGAGAATGTCTCCAAGATCGCGTGAACGAAGTTCTTCCATCACGCGCGGAAACAAGGTGTTGTGTGCTCCAGACAACAACGACAGTCCAACGGCGTCTGCATCTTCTTGTAACGCCGTCTCGCCAATTTGTTCGGGAGTTTGATGCAGGCCGGTGTAGATGACTTCAAAGCCATGATCACGGAGAGCACGGGTAATGGTCTTCGCGCCACGGTCATGGCCATCAAGACCCGGCTTGGCTACAACAACTCGGTAGGTGCGCTTCACAGAAAGAAAACCCTACGCCGTCATGGCATTTCAGCCCTAACCCGCCACAATGTGGGGGTGCCACTGCCCCGTCCTCAGTCCGCATTTGCCCGCGCCGTCGTGCCGGTGGTCGCGGGCATCATTGGCTTTGGCCTCTTGTTCCTCGCTACCTGGGGTGTTGCCGCGTTTATCTCGGGAAACCCCAGCGACACGATCCGCGTGGGTACGAGCATTTTTGAGGTTGGCCCTGTGAAATCACTGGCAACGCAGGTGGACGAAGGTGGGCCACTGCTGTTCCCTGACCTCAAAAGCCCCGAGGGAACCCGCTCGATCATTCTCGATCACACCGGCGATGACCCCACACTTGGATGGCAGGTGTACATGGGATACCCAGCTGACCGCGACTCGACGTGTCTAGTGACACAGGTGCGCGACACCCGAACTTTCATTGATTGCGAGTCTCGAAGCCTCGGCGTGGACGACCTTGCATTGCCAGAGGGCATCCGCCCAGTGGTGGAAAACCGCACCACACTCTTCATCGACCTACGCGGTAATTCGAGTACGTCGAATAATTAAATAGCAATTCGACTACATCAAATAATTAGTGGTCGAATAATTAATTAGCGCGAGGCAACATTGTCGACCAAACGCGTCGCGAACTGCAACGTGTGATCATCAAGTTTTGCGCGATGTAATGCAAGACCACCGATGACATCTGCACCACGCGACGAGATCGCATTGGTCATGACATCAAGTGATTTGCCGGGGTTCAACGCAAATGTGCAAAACACCGCTGCTTGCTTGCCCGCCATCGCAGGAAGTGCACGCAAACGATCAACAGCCCATGGAGCCTGACCGACGACAAACAACCCATGCACCCACGTACCCACGATGACCATATCGGCTTCTTGAATACCTGCGAAGTCGGGCTGCTTCACAGATGAAAAGCCACTGATCGACCAATTTTCTTCTTGCAAACGCGCCGCGATTTTCTCGCCAGCTTTCCACGTGTTGCCCGTCAGACTCTCAATAAGAATCGCTGCCTTCATACGTATATGTCTACTACTTCTTTTGCTACGAAAAGGAGTTGCCCGCTGTAGAAAAAGTGTTCACCCAGATTCATTCAGTTTTTTCAGCGGCGCCCATGCCAACGCTAGGTGCTTAGTGCCATTGTCTTTGAAACGTACGGTGGCCTCGGCTTTGTCGCCACTGCCTCGCAATTCCAAAATGACGCCTTCTCCGAAAATGGAATGCTCAACGTCGTCCCCCACACGAAGATGTGCGAAATCATCAGCCGAATGACGTTCGCGCTGCGGACGTACTTTTGCTGCGGCATCAACTGCACGCGACACGTACCGGTCGCGTCGCTCGCGAAATGCGGGAACCTCATCGTCATGCCACGATGACGACGAGCGACCAAAGGAGCGTTCGCTATCGAACCCGGCATCGATATGGCCCTGCCGATCAAACAGCTCGGCGGGGACTTCCGACAAGAAACGTGATGGCGGGTTGTATTGGGTTTGTCCAAACAACATACGCTGCCAGGCGTGAGAGACAAATAGTTGCTCTCTTGCGCGTGTAATGCCCACATACGCAAGACGTCGCTCTTCTTCTAATTCGTGCGGGTCGAGCAGCGCACGGTTGTGCGGGAACACGCCCTCTTCACATCCCACCAAAAACACCACCGGAAATTCAAGACCTTTTGCAGCGTGCAATGTCATGAGCACTACGCGATTGTCGCCATCGATATCGTCAGTGTCGGCAACCAGTGCAACTTGTTCGAGAAACTCATCAACAACAGTGAATTCTTCTGCTGCACCAATGAGTTCGGAAATGTTCTCGAGTCGACCCGCGGATTCGATGGAATCTTCTTCTTCTAACGCCGTGATGTAGCCACTATTTTCCAATGCCACTTGCAAAATTGCGGCTGGCCCATCGCTTAACGAGTCATTCAATTCGGTGATCAGCGATACGAACGAGGAAACCCCTTTTGTTGCAGCACCACCGACTCCGGCTTCGGATGCGTGTTGCAGCGCGTCGAAAAAACTCACGCTGTGTGTTTTGGCGTAGACATCGATCTTGCCGAGACTCGTGTCGCCAATGCCGCGCTTGGGAACGTTGATCACGCGCTTGATGCTGACCTCGTCGTGTGGGTTCACCGCACAGTTCAAATACGCCAATGCATCTTTAATTTCACGGCGATCATAAAACTTGGTGCCACCCACCACTTTGTACGGGATGCCATGACGCATGCACGCATCTTCCAGAATACGGCTTTGCGCATTTGCTCTGTAGAACACCGCCATCTCTCGCCACTGACGACCATCTGTTTCATGCAAGCTCTTAAGAGTTGAGGCGACAAATGTTGATTCGTCGTATTCGTCTTCTGCGTAATAGCGAACAATGCGATCACCACCATCTTGAGAGGTCCACAAATCTTTTGGACGACGATCTCGGTTGTGCGCGATGACGGCATTGGCTGCGGACAAAATGGTTTGCGTACTGCGATAGTTCTGCGCAAGCACCACCACTGTGACATCAGGAAACGCTTTTTCAAAGTCGTTTATGTTGCGCATGTCGGCTCCGCGAAACCGGTACACACTTTGGTCGGTGTCGCCCACCACACACACGTTGTGATGCACTGCACCGAGCATCAACACAATTTTGTTTTGCGCGAGGTTGGTGTCTTGATATTCGTCGATGAGAACATGCTCGAATCGTTGTTGATAGATCTCCAACACGTCGGGGCAGGTTTCAAAGAGTCGCACCACATTGACCAATAAGTCGTCGAAGTCCATTGCGCCAGCGCGCAAGAGACGCTCTTGGTATTCGCGATACACCTCGGCATGTTTTTGATCTACAACTGACACCGCAGCGTCTGAAGCGCGTTGCCATGTAAGTAATTCGTTTTTCCACAACGAGATGCGGCTTTGTGCTGCATTTGATGGGAACTTGCGCGGATCAAGACCCATGTCGCGAATGACATATCCGACGAGGCGCTTACTGTCTTGTGAATCGTAAATGGTGAAGGTTTTCGGATAGCCAAGGCGATCGGCATGCGAGCGCAAAATACGCACACACGCCTTGTGAAACGTGCTCACCCACATTTGTTGTGCAACCGGACCTACGAGGTCGGCCACACGATGTCGCATTTCGTCGGCGGCTTTATTAGTGAAGGTGATGGCAAGAATCTTCATGGGGTGAACACCCGATGAGATCAACCACGCAACGCGCTGTGTGAGAACGCGTGTTTTGCCGGAACCTGCTCCCGCGACAACAAGAAGCGGCCCACCAAGATGATGAACCGCTTCGTGTTGATCGGGATTGAGATCTGTCATGACCTAGCCAGTGTAGAACTGGACAGTGTCACAACAAGTTATGTAACGCTGTGTATGCGTTGTGGACTATTCGCGTCAGCGTTAAGGGCGTGGCCGACGTGCAAGCACGCGCACTGGCAACTTGCGTGGTCCGCGCACCTGACCGATACTCCACTTTGTCTGCTCGCCTTGAGCAAATTCAAAGTCGGGGAAACGCTGCAAGAACACACGTGTTGCCACGTTCATCTCGAGACGTGCGAGGTTTGATCCGAGACAACGGTGAATACCAAGACCAAATGCTGCGTGACGGTTTTCCTCGCGGTCGATGATCACCTTGTCGGCATCTTCGAATACTTCAGGGTCACGGTTTGCTGCAGGGAACGGCAACAATACCCAGTCGTCTTTTTGCATCGGACAACCGTGGAAATCATGATCATCTTTCACCATGCGCGCCATCGTGACAGGCGCATACGCACGAAGGAATTCCTCGGTTGCACTTGGAACGAGATCGGGATTGTCGACAAGACGACCGCGATCGATGGGATGACCAGCCAAGTGCCACAACGATGAACCGATACCGGACCACGTGGTGTCGATACCCGCAATGAGAATCAACACGATGGTGCCGCGCACATGCTCGTCTTGCAATTTGTTCCCCATGATTTCTGCGTTCATGAGGTACGTGGTGAGGTCGTCACGTGGATTGTCTTTGTGATCTTGAATTTGCCTGTCGAGATATTCGTTGAATGATTCGAAAGCAGCCTGACGAGCCTCTGGGGATTCGTTGACGGCTTCGAGCACGAGGTGCACAAAGCCTCGGAATTTGTCGGCATCTTCCAGAGGGAATCCCAACATTCGCGCGATGACCTGAACGGGAATGTGCTGTGCGTAATCGACAGCTGCGTCGATGAATTCGCGATCACCCATTGCATCAATGAGGTCATGACAAATTTTCTCAACTTCTTTTTCCCACGGTTCAATCATCTTTGGCGCGAACGCTGGAAGAAGAAGGCGACGTGCTTCTTGGTGGAACGGTGGATCACTAGTGATCGGAGGCGCTGCACCAATTGGTGCTGGCAGTGGAGGGATCGGTGCATCATCTGGTTTCACAGTTGACACAACAACGGCGCGACTGGTGAAATGATCGGTGTCGTATGCAATCTCTCGCACGTGCTCGTGAGTCATTGGCAACCATGTGCCGCCGAAGCGCTCGGTGTGTGCCACTGGGCACTTCTTTGCATTGAGAAGGTCATCCCAGATCTCGTGAATGCGCTCGTTGTATTCCGGATCGGTGTGATCGAAATCGTTTTGCCAGTCAGTTACTGGACCATAAATCGAACCCATGGTCAGTCCTCCGTTATTTCAATTGCGAACTCGGGGCAGTTCTTCATTGCAAGTCGCGCCTTGTCTTCGAGACCGGCAGGAACCACGCCGTCGTTCAACTCGAAGGCATTGCCTAAGTCGTCGACGTCGAACAGCTCGGGCGCCAACGAATAGCACCGGTTGTGTCCCTGACACTTCTCTTTGATGACACGTACTCGCATGCCCCCATCGTATTACCAATTGGTAAGGCTAAAAACATTAAGAGATACCAATCAGTAATACATTGGAACAATGGGAAGCCCCAACGTCATCATCCTGCTCCCCCCGTCTGAAGGAAAGGCCATAGGCGGCACGCCAAAGTCCAAATGGTCGACGCAATCGGGCACTTTTGGGAAGGCATTGAACGGGCCGCGAAAAGAAGTGGTGGCGGCCCTTGCCACGACAAAAGGCGGTGGGAAAGCACTCCTCGGGGTGCAGGGCACATTGCTAACACGGGCACAAGAAGCAAACCTTCATCTCGTGGGCGCACCGACCTTGCCGGCCTGGCAGCGCTACACGGGCGTGGTGTGGGACCACCTAGATCTCGCGAGTCTCACGGCTACGCAACGAACACGTGCGATGGCCTCTGTTGTGGTGGTGTCGGGATTACATGGTCTTGTGGCAGCAGGCGACCAGATCCCCGACTATCGACTGAAAATGGGAGCACGCCTATCGCCAATGGGAACACTTGCGAACTGGTGGCGCGAGCCGTTGACACAGGCGTTACTCACCTACGCACAGAAAGCCGTGGTTATTGATCTGTTGCCAAACGAACATCGCGCCGCAATTGATTGGTCACAACTACCACAGACACTTCGAGTTGATCTGGTGACAAAGTCGGGTGGACGCATGGGCGGACACAACGCGAAAGCTGCAAAAGGACTCCTTGCACGCCACATCATCACCGCAGGTTCAACGCCAGCAAAAGCGCGAGACGCTCTCTCAACATTTCGACACCCCGAGTTTTCTGCAAAGGTTGCATCATGAGCAGTAAAGACATCTTTGACCTGAGCGGAAAAACCGCGATCATCACCGGCGGTAGCCGAGGCCTTGGCCGCGAGATGGCTCTTGCATTTGCCGAACACGGAGCAAACGTGATCATTGCAAGTCGCAAGTTAGAAAACTGTGAAGTGGTGGCCGAAGAAGTGCGCAAGCGCGGCACCAAAGCAATGGCTATTGCATATCACGCAGCATCATGGGACGACGCCGCACGACTAGCCGACGAATCAATCAGCAAATTCGGACGTGTCGACATTTTGGTGAACAACGCTGGCATGTCGCCGTTGTATCCATCCGTGACTGAAATCTCCGAAGAGTTGTACGACAAAGTTCTTGGCGTCAACCTAAAAGGACCATTTCGTTTGTCCGCGTTAATCGGAACTCACATGAGCACGCCTGACGCATCAGGAAAGATTCATGGCGGAGCAATTCTCAATGTGTCATCTATTGCGAGCCAACGACCCACGAAAAGTGAAATCATTTATGGTGCTGCAAAAGCTGGCGTCAATAATTTGACAGTGGGACTAGCAAATACATTTGCGCCACATGTGCGTGTGAACTGTTTGGTGCCGGGACCATTTCTGACCGACATCTCGAAAGCGTGGGACATGGAGCAGTTCAAGGCCCTCGCAAAAGGTTCATACATGCTGCAGCGTGGTGGAGAACCACACGAAATTGTTGGTGCCGCCTTGTATTTCGTGAGCGATGCAAGCAGCTACACCACTGGCACATTGCTCAACATTGATGGTGGGCCCAAATAAATCCCGCTGAGCGGCGAGATGAGGTACGTCGTTACTTCAGTTTTTGTTGAAAAAATGAAATCACGCGTTCCACACTGGCGTCATCACGTTGTTCGGTCAGCACACTGTGATCTTTTTTGTGTTGAGACGGAATCTCCACCGCAATAAATGCATCACCCAACAACTCCCGAAGTGACGCAAACCTGTCACCCACCAGTTTGTCATCGGCAAATTTCAACCCGAGAACTTCGCAACCCTGACGGGCGCGCTCTGCCACAACAACAGCGTCGTCTGGTGACAAACCAAGGTCAGCGCCGCGAGATGAGCCGACGGCAAATGGCAACGACGGCTGTGCAAGAACGGGCGCAACCATGATGTCGTCAACCATCATCCCGAGCGCAAAGCCGCCGCTAAAGCACATTCCGACTGCACCCACACCTTTGCCGCCAATTTCGTCGTGTGCTGTTCGTGCAAGTGCACGCAACCAGGACACAATCGGCGATGTCTTCTTCATGGCCATGGTGGTGAACTCGCGTGCGATGCACACCTTGGCCATCGACGACATCAAATACTTCTGTGACACCATTTGACCAGGAGTGCCCACCAGATCGGGAAGAAACACTGTGAA
This sequence comes from Ilumatobacteraceae bacterium, assembly GCA_044340485.1. Classification (GTDB taxonomy): domain Bacteria; phylum Actinomycetota; class Acidimicrobiia; order Acidimicrobiales; family Ilumatobacteraceae; genus UBA2093. The sequence goes on from JBIITN010000001.1 coordinate 118,075, forward strand.
ACCAGCGTTCACTGTGTCTTGTGCAAATCGCAACACTGTCGGTGTGATGCCAGGTATTTCATGCACCACAATGACAGCGGGACCAGTTCCACGTCGATACACATCGCGCGTGATGTTTGCACTGGTGAATGATGCTTTTGTCCAACCATCCAATGCAGCTGCGTGACGTTCGCGAGATGTCGACATAAACGCTCTAGTTCTTCTTCATCGTGGACAAAGCCATACGGGCAAGAGCATCGGTGCTTTCCTTTAGTGGCGTGGGGTCGTAATCCTGTTTGCCCATGGCACCGTGGATGTAACGCGCGTAGACACCTTCACTAATGACGGCAAGACGAAACGCACCAAATGCTTTGTAGTAGTTGATGTTTGACACATCAAAACCTGTCTTGTCTGCATAACGCGATACCAGTGCGTCGTATCCGGGGAAACCTGCAAGACCCGACGGATCGTTATGTCGCAGATTCTCGCCAGGCTCTGACCAATACACACCGATGTATCCAAGATCAGCGAGCGGATCACCAAGCGTGCACAACTCCCAGTCGAGAACAGCTGTAACGCGACCTTTCGTGACATCAGTGAGACAGTTTCCTAAGCGGTAGTCACCGTGTGCAATAGCTGTTGCTTGCTGCACGGGCATACTCGCCTTCAACAACTTTGCTACTTCTTCAATTTCGGGCAACTCGCGTGTCTTTGAGTTTTCCCACTGCGTTGTCCAGCGCTTCACTTGGCGCTCAACATATCCCTCACGTTTTGCGAGATCTCCCAAACCAATGGCGTCAATATCTGCAGAGTGCAAGGCCGCGAGAACGTCGATGAGATCGAAAGCAACTTGTTCACGAAGATTTTCTGGCACTGCGGCACCGCGTTCTTGTGAGTCGAGAACAATGCCATCGACATACGCCATGACATAAAAAGGTGCACCGTTCACGTCGTCGTCGGTGCACACACCGAGTGTTCGTGGCACGGGAACATTGGTCTTGCCAACTGCTGAAATAATGCGGTGCTCACGAGCCATGTCGTGTGCTGTTGCAAGCACATGGCCAAGCGGTGGGCGACGCAGTACGAAACGCGTGCCTTTGGAATCTGTCCCTAAGAACGTGAGGTTGCTGCGGCCACCAGCGATGAGTGTGTAGGTGTATGGCCCGTGCAGTTCTTCAACGTTGGCGTTCAACCACGCTTCAACTTTTGCCTCATTGATTCCGTCATGCATGCGCTCAACGGTAGTTGGTATCTGACGTGATTAACGTGGTCGCCCGACGCCAACCACCTTGTACCAACTCACAGGGCTGATTTTCACCACATCACCTGTTTGTGGAGCATGCACCATGCGTCCACCACCTAAGTAAATGCCCACGTGGTGAATGGGATTACCGGTGAAAATGAGATCTCCAGGAGCCGCTGCTTCTTTCGGAATACGCGGTAATGCGTAGTACTGCGCGCGTGAATTGCGTGGCAGTCCAACCCCCGCACCGCCCCACGCGTGCGTCGTAAGACCCGAGCAGTCAAAACCAACACCGGGTTTGCTCATCGCGTATTTATATGGGGTACCCAATTGCTTCAACGCGATACTGATTGCAGTCTGTGCGCGCGCCGAGACTTTCGGCAAGTTGGAGTACTTCTGTTGCGTCGACTGATACTGATTAGCAACACGCTTTGAATCTTCAAACGCCACCTGTTCGCGACGTTGCTGTTCGGCTCGCAATAAGTCGGCTAGTTCACCCTGTGCACTGTTTCGTCGCGACTCGTATTGCAGAGCAAGCAACTCGACATCGCTCTGGCGTGACAACACGGTTTCCGCGAGTTTCTCAGCTTCTGATTCTTTTTTCTCCAACGCTTGGCGTTGCTTATTCAATTTGTATGCAAGCGCATCGAGCTGGTCGGTTGTTAGTGCACCAGTGTTGAGAGCAATTGATGTCATCTCTTCACGCTGCAATGCATCTTGCACACTCCCGGTGGTAGTGAGCAAGTTTGTGAGCGTGCTGTTACGACCACCATTCATAAAACGACTCAGCGCGGCTTGATACAACGTGCCGCGCATTTGTGAGATCTCTTGTTCGGTCTCGCTCAACTCGGCGCGCGCCTGCTGCACCTCAAGCCCGAGTTCTTCTTGCAACGCAATTGCTTCGACGTAATCCTCGCCCAAGGCGTCCATGCGTTCAGTGAGGCGCTCGAGTTCATCAGCTAAAGCTGCTACCTCGCGACGCTTCGAGTCAGATCCGGTTGCAGTTGCGGTGCCCGAAGGAAACGCCACCACGGTGACGCCAATAGCCACGGCCAGTGACGTTCCCAAAAAGATTCGAGAGCGAGACTGTGGCCGCGAACGACGCTGAAAGCGCTGAACCAGACTGCGTACCGAGTTCATGACCTCTACAGGGTACTGCCAGACCACGGTCGATTTCCGTCGCCCATTTTCCGCCTAAAATCGCACTGTTTCGGGGTTTTATGGCCGATGTATTGATGGAACATCTCCCGCCGTCGGGATGGGGCGACGTCGCACGCAAGTCCGACCTCGACGTGCGTTTCGATTTTCTCGATCAAAATATTCGCGGTCTTCAACATGCAATGTGGGCGCTTGCTTCACTCATGAGCGCGTGCTTTATCGCCACCTTCACAATTCTTGCTACTCAGTTATAAATAGCGAACGATTATTCCCACTCGATAGTGCCAGGCGGTTTCGACGTGATGTCGTACACGCACCGGTTAATGCCTGGTACTTCATTAATAATGCGCGACGACATCTTTTCTAACAAGTCGTATGGCAAGCGCGCCCAGTCTGCTGTCATTGCGTCGTCACTTGTCACCGCGCGAATAATGATCGGGTGACCGTAGGTGCGTTCATCGCCCATCACTCCAACACTTCGAATATCAGCGAGCACTGCGAATGCCTGCCAGATCTCTCGTTCTACACCAGCTGCGGCAATCTCTTCACGAACAACTGCATCGGCATGTTGCAGTGTTGCAACTTTGTCGGGCGTGACTTCACCAATAATGCGCACTCCCAGACCCGGACCAGGAAACGGTTGACGCCACACAATGTCGTCTGCCAACCCCAACTCTGTTCCCACTTTGCGCACTTCATCTTTAAACAACGTACGCAGTGGTTCAGTGAGTTCAAGTGTCATGTCTTCTGGTAATCCACCAACGTTGTGATGGCTTTTAATGACCGATGCCGTGCCGTCGCTCCCGCCACTTTCAATGACATCGGGATATAACGTTCCTTGTACTAAAAACTGTGCGTCGGTGATGCCACCGGTGTTTTCTTCAAAAATACGCACAAACAACTCGCCAATGGTTTTACGTTTGGCTTCCGGCTCGGTCACGCCTTTCAATGCGGTGAAGAAACGTTCGCCTGCATCAACATGAATGAGTTCAATGCCCATGCTGCGTCGAAATGTTTCAACAACTTGTTCGCTTTCGCCCCGACGCATCAGCCCCGTGTCGACATACACGCACGTGAGCTGTGCTCCGATAGCGCGATGCACCAACGCAGCCGCAACAGATGAATCAACACCACCCGACAAACCACAGATGGCACGCTGGTCACCAATTTGTGCGCGAATCGCTGCGATCTGATCATCAACAATGGATGCCATTGTCCAGTCACCGCGACATCCGGCAATGTCGATAAGGAAACGACGCAACAGATCTTGACCGCCTGTTGTGTGCACCACTTCGGGGTGGTACTGCACTCCGAATATGCGGCGTTGGTTGTTCTCAATCACCGCCATTGGTGCATCGGGCGTGCTTGCGGTGTTCACAAAACCATCGGGCAAGGTGGTGACTGCATCGAAGTGACTCATCCACACATCGTGTTGTTGCGCCATGGAAGAAGGCATCAACTCACTTGGTGTTGTAGCGCGCGTAACAGTGGTACGACCATATTCACCGCGACCACCGCGGGTCACGTCGCCACCTAATTGTTGAGCGATCAATTGGCAGCCATAACAAATGCCAAGGATCGGAATACCCAGCTCGTAGATGGCAGGGTCGAGGCGTGGTGCACCATCGACATGCACGCTCTTTGGCCCGCCCGACAAAATGATGGCTGTGGGGGCTTTGGCAGCGACCTGACTGGCAGTGATGCTGTGGGGCACGATTTCTGAGTACACCTGGGCCTCACGCACCCGTCTCGCAATGAGTTGTGCGTATTGCGCCCCAAAATCAACCACCAGCACAACATCGTGTTGATGAGTGACAGGTGTCGTGGCGCTGTTCATGACTTGTCTCACCCTAGTGGAGAGTGTGACGATGGAGCCGTGCCCGCCCCCCATCACCACATGCCACGTCCGCATTACTCCCATCGTCGCATGACTGCAACGATCGCACTTGCTGGCATCATGTCGTTTGCAGCGCCCACTGCACTGTTAGCAGCCGGCACGGACACAACTGTTGACACACAAGATGACACGGAAATCACCGACGACACGGTGTATTACTACGACTTAGAAAACGACCCATCTGAGTGCATCGGGTTTTTACCTAAACCTGGCTGCGGCAAAGAACCCGAAGATGCGGGCGAACGCGGTGGTGCACTGCAATACGCAACGTTTGCGGTCATGCTTGGTGCACTTGGACTCATCGGCACAGTGATCGGACGAAACATCGTGCGTCGTGACCGCGCCATGAACGCGCCGCACGCCACGCCTTCCACACCGACCGATTCGCCAACAGACACCAAGAACCGGTCCGACAACTAACGAGCCACTACCGTCAGCAGACGTGGGCGTTGTCTACATCTTGATCAGTGGTATCGCCTTTGGGCTTCTCCCCTGGTTTTCACGCATCGCTTTCAACCATGGTGTCGAACCCGTTGGTCTTCTCACGGTTCGATTTCTTGGCGCCATGACATGTCTCGTGTTGTTTCACTTACTTATTCGACGACACATCCCGTGGCCATCTCGCAAAATGTTTGTGAAGCTGATGATATTTGGTGCCATTGGATACGCGCCACAATCACTGTTGTTTGCAACAGGTGTCGAACGCATCGACATCAGTCTTGCAACGATCATTTTCTATACCTATCCCGTGATGGTGGTGCTCCTTAGTTGGCTCATCCTCAAACATGTTCCTAGCCGCGCAGTAGTGGTGTCATTGATGACTGCACTAGTTGGCACTGCAATGACCGCAGGACAAATTCAAACAGGGTCCTGGATGGGCGTGACACTCATGTTCATTGCTGCACTGTGGTACGCAGCATCAATCATCGTGGTAAGCCACGTGTTTCCCGACGTTGATGCTTTTATGTCCGTCACCGTGATCATGATTGGTGCTGCATTTGCAAACATCGTCTTCTGGTTATTCACGCGTGCCGAACTTCCATCAGATATTGAAGGATGGTCGGCGGCGTTTGCAGCTGCGATCATTTCCACGGTCATTGCGTTGAGTTTCCTCTTCATTGGTATTCAACGCATCGGGCCCGGACAAGCGTCTGTACTCAGCACCATCGAACCGGTTGTGTCGATCACTGTTGGTGTCATCGCATTGAATGAATCGATTACTGCGGTGCGAGTTCTTGGTGCAATTTTGGTGGTGATTGGTGTTGCAATGATGGCTCAGGCTGCTCGCGCATCGGAAGAACCTGCTGCACAGCCTGATACTGCGCCACATACACATTTACCACCTGAATAAGTTCGTCATACTCACGTTCATCGCGCTCCAGCACCGCCGTTTCGTGCCGTGAAATACGCACAGACAACACCACGAGAGCCGCGATAAGGCCCGCGTCAACAAGCGCCACGTGACTCAATCGCCAGTGCGATGCGAACGCGCCTTCGGGGTTTGATTGCCAGAACCATAAAAAATTCGCAGACGAATCCACGTTTTGCACATACGTCGCATACGGATCAATCACCTGCGATAACGCCAGCCACGTGAGAAGAATGGGCAACAACACAATGGCAGATCGCACTGCGAGCAACATCCGTGGTCGCGGTGACACAAAGACAAACACATCTTCAGCGCGAACGTCTTGCCAGCGTTCGAGATCTCGACCCCCACACACATCATCAACAAATGATCTCGTCAGCACAGATGATGACGCGCCATGCGTGTCGCGCCATCGTGTCACCACTGCAACTACATCATCATGAGACACAAGCGGAGTTGTCATACACATTCCTCTTCCACGTTGTTGCTATGCAACAAATACACCACTAAAACAAAATCACCATTATTTCCCACCGCAATTTGGTTGCTGTCAACAAGTGCTGAACGTGATCCACCAGTGCGCATCTCTACGTTTGCCAACATGGGCACGACGCGACGTAGTCGCGCACGCAAGACCCGCGCATTTGCATCGCCATCACCGGCGCTTTCATACAATTCGAAACCACCAAGCACTATCACCAACGCCGGACGAGCCACATCTGATGTCCAACCCCGTTGCATCACCTCTCCATCAACCGCTGCGGTTACGTATTCGGCCAATGCAGTATCTGATCCATCAGCTAATTGTCCGTTCACCGGCACGGCAAACTCGCGACAACTCACAGTTGCCTGGGTAGCTGTCGGTGGTGGCACAGCAGAATCGGAGGGGAGCATCTGCCTCACCACCACCGACGATCCCACTCCCATGATCATGAGAGCAAGAAACACATCGGCATACAACCAACCTGCAATGTCGTGACTACTTGCAACACGATGTCGGCGACTATATCGATACACGACACGACCGTCGCAATCGAAACGTGGGGACGCATAACGCGAGTACACACATCACCGCAACAAAACCAAGAGAAATAATCGGCACATCCATTACCTGTGCCGATGCAAATGATGTTGAAGAAGGTGATTTCGTCACGTGGGTTATGGAATGTGCAACACCGTCATTCACAAACGAGACACGCAACTCATCTGCATTGTCAACCACGAGCGACCCGCGACCAAAATCATCTACGACAATTCGCACGCCATTTACAACGAGCGCCGACTGCGGATCTACTCCCACCAACTCCATCGCGAGCACAGTGTTGTCGTCTCGCACCAACGACCCATCACGCGTCAGTGCCACAGTGGTGCCATCGAGAGTGCGCACCACCACAGACATCACCACATCGCTGCGAGGATGTTCGTTGTCATCGCGCAGCTCCCAGATCACGTGGTTGTCATGGCGGGAGATCGTCTCAGTCCCCATGACTCACGTTCCCACCCGATTCCATGCCTCTATTCGGTGTCCGTATCTGTGTTGTATCTATTTTGTGTCTATCTTCAGACTTGATGTTGACTGGGTCTTGACTGTTCGATGGACTTCTGTGTGTGCCACGATGGGTCATGGCTCCACAAAAGCAAACCAAGCGTCGTTCCCCCATCTCCCGCGAGGAAGGTGAACGCCGAATGATTAACGCGGCGATTGAACTCATCCGCGAGAAACCTTTTTCCGAGGTAGGCGTTCGCGACATTGCCAAACGCGCCGACATCAACCACGGTTTTGTTCACGTGTGGTTTGGTTCAAAGCACCTTTTATTTATGGCTGCACGCAACGAGTTAATGAACCGCATCATCACCCAGTACGCCGACACCCTTGGCGGTCCACGCCTCGGTGCACTCACCGACCCCGACTCGCGACTTCTCGTTCGCCTGTGCATCTGGCTTGAGGTGGAAGGTGTGGAGGGCATTGAAATGCCAATGTCGAGCCCGCTTGTCTCGGCCGTTGCTCAGCGCCTTGAAAAGGAATACAAGATGGCAAACGACGCCTCTCGTGACGCAGCCCGTATGGCGGTTGCGCTCGCTGTGGGTCACCTCGCTCTTGAAAAGACCTTCAACTGGGGTGACAACACGTCCACCCTGCGCAACCGTTGGGGCGAGGTTCTCGGGTTGTTAGCAAAGACGCACCCGGCATAGCCTGAAGATCCACAACAGAACCCTTGCGGGGTTGGGTGCAAATCCCGACCGGCGGTTATAGCCCGCGAACCAATCCACGACAGTGGTGAGGCCGACTCAGTGAAATTCTGAGGCCGACGGTAACAGTCCGGATACGAGCAAGGAACAACATGACAGACCGTAACGCCGCGCGTATGCGCGACATTTTTGACGCACCCATGCGGGATGCATTGGCGATCGCCGATACTGCGCGTCTGCGGTCACGTCCGAACCCCTGGGTCGGAGCTGTTGTTGTGTGTGCAGATGGAACACAGTTTTCCGGCGCCACAGAAGAACCCGGAAAACGCCACGCCGAGATTGTGGCGATGGATGCAGCGCGTGCATCGGGTGCATCACTTGATGGTGCCACCTTGTACGTCACTCTCGAACCGTGTTCACATGTGGGACGCACTGGACCATGTTGCGAGGCAATTGTTGCAGCAGGCATCACACGTGTGGTTGCAGGCATTGAAGACCCCGACACCAAAGTGTCCGGAAATGGATTTCGGTATTTGCGTGACCACAACGTTGAAGTAGTGAGTGGCGTGTGCGCAGACGAGATTGAACTACAACTCGCACCGTATGTTCACCATCGCCGCACAGGTCGTCCGTTTGTGATGTTGAAAACTGCATGCACACTTGACGCGCGCACCACACAACCAGACGGTCCACGATGGATCACCGGTGAATCAGCACGTGTGCGCGTCCATGAATTGCGCGCCGAAAGCGACGCCATTGCAGTGGGTATGGGCACAGTTCTTGCCGATAATCCTGCGCTCACGGTGCGCGACGCACACGGCCCGTCACCTCGTCGCATCGTATTGTCGCGCTCGCGCTCCATTCCCGATGATGCTGCGGTGCAGCCTGCACTGTTGTGGGACACAACACTTGATGATCTTCTTGACCACCTCGGTGCAGACAACGTGTTGCAGTTGATGGTGGAAGGCGGACCCACCATTGCCACCGCGTTTCACTCACGAGGGCTTGTTGACCGCTATGTGTTTCACGTTGCACCCACCATCAGCGGTCATCCTGATGCTGCGCCGGTGTTTTACGGCGAATCAATCTCGTCTATCGAAGACTTGATTCGCGGACACCTGGTGAGTGCCACGCGTTTTGATGACGACATCGAAATAATTCTTCAACCACACAAGGAAACAGCCACAGTATGAGCAGCCAATTAGCACCCATTGAAGACGTCATCGCAGCCATTGGCCGCGGTGAAATCGTGGTGATGGTCGACGATGAAGACCGCGAGAACGAAGGCGATCTCATCATGGCCGCCGAGTTTGCAACACCAGAAAAACTCGCGTTCATCATTCGCTACACATCAGGAGTGGTGTGTGCGCCACTCACCGAAGAGCGTTGCAATGAATTACGCCTCCCCCTCATGGTTGATCAAAACACCGAAAGCCAGGGCACGGCGTTTACTGACACCGTTGACCTCATCGAGGGAACAACAACAGGTATTAGCGCCGCTGATCGCGCAATGACTCTGAAAGCACTTGCTGATTCATCGGCTGGCTATGCAGAGTTTGCACGCCCTGGCCACATCTTCCCTCTTCGCGCACGCGCCGGTGGTGTGTTGAAGCGCGCCGGCCACACTGAAGCAGCTGTTGACCTTGCCCGACTTGCAGGGTGTCAGCCCGCCGGTGTGATCTGTGAAATTCAAAACGATGACGGCACCATGATGCGTGTACCTGATTTGCTTAAGTTCTGCAAAGAACATGGTCTGTTGATGTCTTCCATTGCAGAGCTCATCAAATACCGTCGCCGTCACGAGCGTTTGGTAGAGCGCATGGGAGCCGCCGATGTTCCTACTGACTATGGCAAATTCACCTGCGTCGCCTATCGCAGCACACTTGATCAAGTGGAACACCTTGCATTCGTGCGTGGCGACGTAGACACCGACGAACCAGTTCTCGTACGCGTTCACAGCGAATGTCTTACCGGCGACGTTTTCTCATCGCGTCGTTGCGACTGTGGTCCACAGTTAAGTGCAGCACTCACACAAATTGAAAAAGAAGGTCGCGGCGTGCTCGTGTATCTGCGCGGACACGAAGGTCGCGGCATTGGCATTGGCCACAAGATTCGCGCCTACTCATTGCAAGACGAAGGCCTCGACACAGTTGATGCAAACCTCGAACTTGGATTACCTGTTGATAGTCGTGAATACGGCATTGGTGCACAAATCTTGGCTGATCTTGGCGTGAAGAACTTGCGCCTCATGACCAACAACCCCGCCAAATACGGCGGTCTTGACGGGTACGGCTTAGCGGTAGTGGAACGCGTTCCGATCAACACCGCCCCCACACCAGAAAACGAGGCGTACTTGCGCACCAAACAAGAGCGCATGGGACATCTTCTTGACTTTGAATCAAAAAAGAAAGGTTCGAAATGACCCGCACTGGATCTTCTGGCAATCTTCCACCCGATCTCGATGCATCGAACATGCGCATTGGCATTGTTGCTGCGCGTTTCAACGACCACATCGTGACTGCCTTGCGCGACGGAGCCGTTCGCGGACTACATCGCCTCGGCTGCGCCGATGATCGCATTATTGAATTTTGGGTACCCGGTGCGTTTGAAGTACCGCTTGCTGGCAAAGCGCTTGCCGAATCAGGAAAAGTGGACGGCGTTATTTGTCTCGGCACGGTCATTCGTGGCGACACCGCACACTTTGATTTTGTAGCAGGAGAAGCAGCTCGCGGCATCCAGGATGCGCAGTTATCAACTGGCGTTCCGATCATGTTTGGTGTTCTCACTGTCGAGACCGAACAGCAGGCAAAAGATCGCAGTGGCCCCGGCATCGACAACAAAGGTGATGAAGCCGCCGTTGGCGTGGTAGAGATGATCACCCGGTTGCAAGAAATTCGTTCGTAGATCGATTAGGCAAAGTATTCGTTCGTAGAACGATTTATCGTATGACGTGCCACAACAGGTGGCCCCACGTACACACCATGACAAGACAAAGGAGGGTCGCATGAAACGCTTTCTGCGCACACTCGTTGCCATCTCGGGTCTGTGGATGGTCATATCGTCACCGCTTGTCGACGCTGCTCGGTTGCCAAGCGCATACCAAGTCACATCGCGTCTCACATTTTCTGTCTCGCTTACCGAGTTCATCACCACCGCAAATTCGCCCGACCGTGATGCACGTCTTAATTGGACCACTGATGGGTGTTCTGCCCCGGTGGTAGGTAGCACCGGGCGCAGTTTCGATTTCACCGATGCATGCCGCAGGCACGATTTTGCGTATCGAAATTTCCGCGTTATTGAAAACGGAAAGAAGTGGACATCAACACTTCGCGACAGAGTAGATCGACGTTTCCGCACCGACATGCGTGCACATTGCGCGAAACGTTCGGTGGTAGACCGCCCGGCATGTCGCACATGGGCAGAGTTGTTTTACCGATTCGTGCGCACCTACGCCGGACCGTAAGTTTTTGCGACTAGTCGCGAGTGATGACGTCGATCATGTGGTGCAACATGCGTGCGGTTGCACCCCAAATTGTCTCATCGTCTAATTCAAAAAAGTGCACTTCTAACTCTTCGTTTTCATACAGCCGATCAATCACCCACATCTCACTGCGGTAGGTGTCGACGCGTACTAGATCGTGCAAAGGGACAGAGAAAATGCGCTCCACTTCCCCCGCGTCGGGTACAAGCTCGGGCAGTGGCGACACAGTTGCCACAACGGGAGTGATGAAACTATTGCTCACCACCGTTGCAAGCGGCTCGAGTGTGCCAAGTGGTCGCACCACATCACGCGTGAGGCGAATCTCCTCTTCTGCTTCACGCAGTGCAGCCTCAAGAATTGACTCATCAGGCTCTACTCGCCCACCCGGAAACGACACCTCTCCGCGATGATTGCGCAAATGTTGCGCTCGTCGAGTGAGTACCACCGATGGACCATCAGACGAATCAACAAGTGGCATGAGCACTGCAGACAATCGCGCACCGTCAAACCACTGCGGAGATGTGGTGGGATCAACATGAAGTGGCGACACCGCTTGCGATAAGCGCTCTTGCACAATGTTGAAGTCGTGCAGACGCGAAAGATCGCGTTCCTGCCATGCGGGCACGTCAACGGGACGCCACGCTTTGGGCGTAGGAATGTTTTGTGCCCCACCGGGGCGACGACTCATGACTGCCAGATTACGAGGTCGTCGACGCCCAGCCGCTTGCCTTCAACTCAGCGAGAATCTGATCAAGGCCAGCAGTCTTCAGATTGGCAAGGGTTTTCCCAGGAGCTTCCTCGCCTTTTTCCCATGTTTCCCACGCAGTGAAAATCTTGTTGAGATCTGGAGCCGGACGATCAAATGCCATACCGGTGAGGATAGCGATTCAGTTCGTGAATCGAACCTGATCGCCTGTTGTGGTCTGCCAGTACAAACGCGCGGCCCTCGGCTTGATCATGCGGACGGTCATCTTTGTGCCACGGGTGTCGAGCGACTCGAGACTGAGGTTGCGAATGTCGAGAGACTGCAACTTGGTGCCCCTCACATCAAGGCTCTGCAAATTTCGTGTCTTAGCGACATTCAATGATGTCAACGGATTATTCGCGATATTCAGCATCGAGAGTTTGGGATTTGCCCGTACATCAACTTTGCGAAGATTGTTGTTATTTGCGTTCAGCCATGCCAAGTTGCGATTGGCTTTTAGAGACAGCGAACCAATTCGATTACCCGACACATCCAGTGAGCCAAGGTACGACAGCTTTGAAACGTCAACTTTCGATAAACGATTATCTGCCACAGACACGTTCACAAGCCGTGTATTTTTTGACACATCAATCTTGGACAATCGATTAGAGGTTGCATCAAGATCACCTAGGCGTGCCAACGTACTCACGTTTAATTTGGACAATTTATTTGCCGAAAGATCGATTATCGTGAGTTCTACGTTCTTCGACAGATCTAGCTTTGCGATCGCATTGCGTCGAAGTTGGAGTACATCTAGTTTCGTATTTTTTGAAACATCGATTGACTTCAATTTGTTTGCCGATGCATTAAGTACCGCCAACTGAGAAAGCTTCGTGGCATCCAATTTAGAAAGTTGATTGTTGCTGACATCAAGACTCACCAAATTGGCATAAGCACTGGGATCAAATGCCTTCAACTTATTCTGTGAAAGATTCAGAATCGCAAGTTTTGGAATTCCCGAGATGGTAACTGTTGACAAATAATTATTTGACGCGTCAATTGCCGATAGGCCAGGTGAATCCTTCACCGTTAACGACGTCAGATTGTTATTCCCGATTCGCAAAGCGAACACATTGCGAATATCAGTCAACGTTGCTGATTCAATTGACAACCCTTCCAGATGGTTACCATCTGGGTACGGTGTTTGAAGATTCACGCCGGTCATCACAAGGTTCTTCACACTTTGTGGTGGTTCAAAGTTGGACAAATTTGGCATGTTCGTCATAGTGAGATCCGTGAGACGAAGGCCAGTTAGCCGGACAATACCTACGGCGGTGAGGTTGTTGAGCGTGAGACTGGTAATGGGATTGTTGCCGAGACGAAGATCGGTAAGAGCGCGATAGTCGCTCACATCAACAGACGTCATTTGATTGTCCGACAGTTCGAGGTAATACAACGATTTGGGCATCCCTTTGGGAGCAGACGTAAGAGAAGTGTTGGATGCTTCGAGCCACTCGAGTTTTGTCATCGGAGTGACATCGAGCGAACCCAGATTCAAATTGGGAACACTCAACGTTGTGAGATTTACAAAGCGGCTGAGATCGACAGATGAAATTTTGTTATTTCCAATTCCAAGCACTTTCAGCGAAGTCGGCAGACCAGCGGGGAGTGCGGTCAGTTGATTGTGGGAGATGTACAGCCAATCAAGCCCGGTAGCAGCAGACAGGTCGGCTGTAGTTAACCGGTTGTCTTGAATATTCAAAGTAGTTAATGACGGTCCAATACCACTGGGGATGGCCGTCAATTGGTTCGATGACAGATTGAGTGTATGCAGCGATGACAGCCCGGTGACATCAAGACTTGTCAGACGGTTGCCGTTGAGATTCAGTGACGTAAGTCCCGTACTGCCAGAAACATTGATGCTCTCAACGTTTCCATCAAGAGACAACCTTGATAGATTTACGGTGTCAATATTTGGACTGTTGGACACATTCAGTGTCCGAAGAGATGCCGGAAGACGTGTTCCGCCGTAGTACTGGTTTGGATCTCCCACCGTCGTCATCGAGCCTGTCAGACCTGACAAGTTCAAAGTCTGAAGCGCTGTGAAATCTTCAATACCCGTCAGACCATGGGTGTCTCCAATTGCGGTTCCGCTGAGATCTAGTGAGGTGATCTGACGAATAGTGGTGGTGCGAACAAGTTCATCCAGTACGTCGTCATGACCGAGATCGATCAAGCGCTGTTCAAATGCAATATCGGGAACATTTGTCAAAAGCGGATACGCAGACGCTGGCGCACTCAATGACACCGCTATTGCGCCACCAGCAAGACACGTCGCGAGAAAAGAACCAAACACACGCTTCATCGCGCGCACCCCCATCAAATTGAATAGTGATTTAGTCTAACTTGTTGCGGGCTGCACGTCCGACACGCCCTGCAATTCGGCCGGCCTTGCGGCCCCATTCCTCACTGCGTTCACTTCCCATCTCTGAAGCGGGCACCGACCCCGCCACACGGGCAGTTTTCTCCGCAAAGTTGGTGCCTAGTACTAGTACGGCCAGCACCACAGCAAGCAATATCACCACTACGCGAGTGAGAGCGTCGGCGTCCATCACCACCGCGATCACCAGCATCATCACCACTAACAAAATGTCGATGATGCGATGGACACGTTTGGGAATCCACTGAAACGCACCCAATGCACCTTTGGATACCGCGGCGTTAATGCCAATAGATAGCGACACCACAACTAGCGGAGCGGGAGTAGGACTTTGATAGGCCACCATCGCACACGCAATAGCAATGAGGTACTCAAACAACTGATGAAGCCAAAAACCTCGTTGCGGACGTCCATGTGTAGATGACACGTCATCAATGTAATGCGCCACATAAGCAAAAGACCCGGATCACATCGATCCGGGTCTTTCGTTACTTCAATAAAGCGGGATGATTACATCATCCCCATGCCGGGCATTCCGCCGCCGGCTGGTGCACCACCGTGTGAGTGTGCGTCTGGCTTGTCGGCCACGAGACACTCGGTGGTGAGAACCAATGCAGCGATAGATGCAGCGTTTTGCAATGCAGCACGTGTCACTTTCGCGGGGTCGATAATGCCGGCCTTCACGAGGTCGACATACTCACCCGTTGCAGCGTTCAGACCCATGTTGCCTTTTTCGGCTTCCACGTTCTGTACAACAACTGAACCTTCAAGGCCAGCGTTATCTGCAATGTGCTTTGCAGGAGCAACAAGTGCTTCATACACGGTGCGTGCACCGGTTGCTTCGTCACCAGTAAGGCTCTCGACAACTTTCAACACTGCAGGACGGCTACGCAACAGCGCGGTTCCGCCACCAGCAACAACACCTTCTTCGATTGCTGCACGAGTAGCTGACACTGCGTCTTCGATGCGGTGCTTCTTTTCTTTCAGCTCCACCTCGGTAGCAGCGCCGACCTTGATCACGGCAACGCCGCCAGCAAGTTTCGCCAAACGCTCTTGCAACTTCTCGCGATCCCAGTCGGAATCGGTGTTGTCAATTTCGGTCTTGATCTGGTTGATGCGACCAGCAACGTCTTCTTTGTCACCTGCACCGTCCACGATTGTGGTGGCGTCCTTGGTGATGATGACGCGCTTTGCACGACCCAAAAGATCAATGGTTGCGTTATCCAACTTGAGGCCAACTTCTTCGCTGATGACCTGCCCGCCGGTAAGAACTGCCATGTCTTGCATCATCGCCTTACGACGATCGCCAAAGCCAGGAGCCTTTACTGCGGTGGAGTTGAATGTTCCGCGAATCTTGTTCACAACGAGTGTTGCGAGTGCTTCGCCTTCAACATCTTCAGCAATGATCAACAGCGGCTTGCCGGTCTTCATCACTGTTTCAAGAACGGGAAGCATCGCCTGCACGGAAGAAATCTTTGCGGCGTGGAACAAGATGTATGGGTCGTCGAGAATTGCTTCTTGACGCTCTTGATCAGTCACGAAGTATGGCGATGAGTAGCCCTTGTCGAACTGCATACCTTCGGTGAATTCAAGCTCGATACCAAAAGTGTTTGACTCTTCAACGGTAACAACACCGTCTTTGCCGACCTTGTCGATGGCATCTGCAATGACGTTTCCGATGGTTGCGTCGGCTGCAGAAATAGTTGCAACGCTTGCGATGTCGTTTTTGTCATCAACGTCTTTTGCCAATCCCTTGATGGATTCAACAGCAGCGGCAACAGCCTTTTCGATTCCGCGCTTCAAGCCCATGGGGTTTGCACCAGCTGCGACGTTGCGCATGCCGTGCTGAACCATTGCCTGAGCAAGAACGGTTGCGGTGGTGGTTCCGTCACCAGCGACATCATTTGTCTTGGTGGCAACTTCTTTCACCAACTGCGCGCCCATGTTTTCGAATGGGTCGTCGAGTTCAACTTCTTTCGCAATCGACACACCGTCATTTGTGATGGTGGGTGCGCCGAACTTCTTGTCGAGCACCACGTTGCGACCTTTTGGTCCAAGTGTCACCTTGACGGTGTCGGCAAGTTTGTTAACGCCTGCTTCGAGTGCACGACGTGCCTCGTCATGAAACTTCAATTGCTTGGCCATGATTACTTACCTACGATCGCGAGCACGTCACGGCTGGTCAAAATGAGAAGGTCTTCTCCGCCATGGCTTACTTCGGTGCCGCCGTACTTGCTGTAGAGCACAATGTCGCCGACTTTGATATCAAGTGCAAAGTGCTGACCTTCGTCATCGCTCCAGCGTCCAGGACCAACGGCAAGAACGGTGCCCTGCTGTGGCTTTTCTTTGGCGGTGTCGGGGATGACAAGACCCGATGCAGTTGTTTGTTCGGCCTCGCTGGGTCGTACAACAATGCGGTCATCAAGTGGTTTCAGATTCATGGTTCTTCCTCCGTTACACGGCATGTGGATTGAGTTGGGAAGTGTTTCCCACGCCAGGGGGTAAACGCGGGCGTTTAGCACTCCCCGAGTGCGATTGCTAATGATAGAGACCTGAGGGGCTTTTTAGCAACCAGGACCCGAGAGTGCTAATCGCGATCCCGGGCCGCCACCACCGTGCACCCCGCCCGGTTCAACAATTCCGCGGTTTCCGCGAGCGGCAGGCCCACCACATTGCTCATGGGGCCTTGGACTTTGTCGACCAATACCCCGCCCTGGCCCTGGACGGCATAGGAGCCCGCCTTGTCGTGGGGCTCGCCGGTGGCGATGTACCACTCGAGCAATTGGTCGGTGATGGGCACCATCGTGACGAGCGAGGTGACAAGACCATCAAACGCCTCGCCGGTCCCGGCCACCACCACAACAGCTGTGTGCACGCGGTGTGTGCGCCCCGATAGTGCGCGCAACATGCGACGTGCGTCGTTGTCATCAACAGGTTTTCCAAAAATCTGTCCGTCGAGATCGACAACAGTGTCGGCACCGACAACACCAAATGGATGTGGTGGTCGATCATGACCCGACACACGGTTTTCTAATACCGCACGACCAATGGCGTATGCCTTTTCTTTCGCCATGCGGGATGCAAATGCAATAGGTGATTCACCATGATGTGGTGTTTCATCAATATCGGCGGGAATGATGACGGGATAAATGCCCAGTTGTTGCAGCAAATCTTTGCGACGTGGTGATGCTGATGCAAGAACAATCGTGTAGGTGCTCATGCACTCACCCACCGCTCAACGTAGTGACCGCAGCATCTGCTGGCGGTGTGACGTCGTCGAGATTCAAAAGATAATTCTCTGGCAACACCACTTTGATAGGACCATTGGTGTGACCACGCGTAAGACGTTCTCCACCAGCAACAATTGTGATGTCACGATCAAGTCGCGCACACAGTTGTTGCAATTCAAACAACGAGTTCACCATTGACATTTGTCTGCGCACATCAGAACCCACTGGATACCCGGTGAGATACCAGCCGGTGTGTTTACGGAAATTACGAATACCCGATTCGTGATCCATTAACGCACACAGCGATTCGGCGTGCTCGAGCATCACATCGATCACAAATCCAAGCGTGGGTGTTGGTTGCAGTGGTCTGCCAGAAAACACATCGACCAAATCGCGAAACAGCCACGGCTTCCCAAGACATCCACGTCCGATGACAACTCCATCGCAATTGGTCTCGTTCATCATGTTGATGGCATCGTGTGCTTCCCAAATATCTCCATTACCTAAAACAGGAACAGAGGTAACAGCGCGCTTTAATTCGGTAATTGCATCCCACCGTGCATGACCCGCATAGTGCTGTTCGGCAGTGCGCGCATGAAGCGCAATGGCTGCCATACCTTCTTGTTCGGCAATGAGTCCGGTATCGATAAACGTGACGAGATCATCATCAATACCAATGCGGAACTTACATGTGACAGGAATGTTGTATTTCGATGCTTCCGTCACAGCTGCGTTCATGATTTTGCGAAGCAAGTTTTTCTTCACTGGTACCGCTGCACCGCCACCTTTGCGCGTCACCTTGTGTGCGGGGCACCCAAAGTTCATGTCGATGTGATCAACAATGTCTTGCTCACACAACGCCCGCACCGCGCGCCCCACAAAATCGGGGTCACTGCCATAAATCTGCAGACTGCGAAACTCTTCATCAGGTGTGAACGCCACCATCTTCTTAGTTTTCGCATTGCCATGCACCAGAGCGGCTGCCATCACCATTTCGTTCACATACACAAGCCCCGGGCCAAAGCCGCGACACAAACTACGAAACGCGCTGTTGGTGACGCCCGCCATAGGCGCTAGCACAACAGGAATCTCGCACGTGTGCGCACCAAGGGTGAGGGGCAGGCGATTCATTACTTCTTTGTAACAGGAAGTCGCAGCTGTGGAAACGCGCCCACCGATAAATCTGTGGCGCCGTTAGAGCGCAGGCGATACCACGCCGCCGATGCAATCATTGCTGCGTTGTCAGTGCACATCGCACGACTTGGCAATGCCACCGTGAAACCGTGCTCTTCGCCTTGTGTTGTCATCTGTGCACGCAGGCGCGAGTTGGCAGACACGCCACCACCCAGCACTATTCCTTTGGCACCTACTTTTTTGGCGGCGCGAATGGTCTTTGCACACAACACGTCAACTACGGCTGCCTGAAACGAGGCGGCCACATCGACACTGTTGGCATCGGGATGTTTACGCACATGGTTGACCACGGCCGTTTTTAAACCACTAAAAGAAAAGTTGAGCCCGTCATGCAACATCGCGCGTGGGAACGCGATTGCTTCCGGGTTGCCATCGACTGCGACTTTGTCGATGATGGGGCCGCCGGGGTATCCAAGATTCAAATACCGCGCCACTTTGTCGTATGCCTCACCAGCAGCATCGTCGATGGTGTGGCCAAGCACGCTGTAGTCACCATGACCACGCATCTCGACGATCATCGTGTGACCACCCGACACAAGAAGTACCACGAGTGGAAACTCGAGTGTGGGGTCATCTAACAACCCGGCATACAAATGCGCTTCCATATGGTTCACACCAATAAACGGTCTGTTCCACGACAACGACAATGCTTTTGCTGCCGACACACCAACGAGTAGCGCGCCAATAAGTCCTGGGCCCACCGTTGCTGCCACCGCATCGATACGCGATGGTTCAATTCCTGCGGATGTGATCGCTTCATCAACAACAGGAATGAGTGCTTCCAGATGTGCGCGACTTGCTACCTCTGGCACCACACCACCAAAGCGGGCGTGAATGTCGATTTGGCTCGAGACAATGTTCGACAAGATGTCGTTGCCGCCCATCACCACAGCTGCTGCTGTTTCATCACAACTTGTTTCAATACCCAGGATCACCGTTGATTCATCAACAGTGATATTGCGCTGTGATTCGCTCATGAACGTGACTCCTGAATGTGGTGCACGCGCTGTAAGAACTCATCGGTGTTCACACCGTGACACCACATGATGATGGCATCATCACGATTTTCGTAATACTTGCGTCGCACTCCTGCTGGCACAAAGCCAAAACGCCGGTACAACCGCTGAGCTGCGGTGTTGGTGTGGCGCACTTCTAATGTCATCGCATCACAGCCGCGCTCGTGGGCAGCGAGTGACAGATCAATCATCAACTCTGTTGCCACGCCACGTTGTTGCCATTCGGGATCAACTGCAATGTTGGTGATGTGCGCATCACCCGCAGAAAACATGAGTCCGCCATAGCCCACCAACGTGTCGTCGACATAGGCCACAACGTAGTGGCGATCGCCATGGCGCATGTGTCCAAGTTCTGACACAAACGTGCGGTGTGTCCACGGGCGCGGATACACCTGGTCTTCAATTTGCAAAATCCGACGCAGATGTCGCCGGCGCATCGGCTCGGTAGTGAGCGTGTTATGAGAAGTGTTGCGCATGATCTTCATCTCACGCTCCTTCCCTCACAGCCCAGTTAATCTCGGCATCGGGTGCGCGCAAATACATCGGCTCGATGTCGTGTGCTTCCACGTGTTCATCGCGGGCAATTTTGCCCACGGCAATTTCCAGCAACACATCTGCTGACGGCCCAGCAAATGATTGTGGTGCAAACTGCGCGTGTGTGATGAGCTCGGCATCGTTGCGATACCGCACAAACCCCGACCCCACACACCACACCGGTTCACCACGGTCGTTTATTTCTACGATCATGTCTTCTGGTGATGACACCACAGGCGATGTGATGGGAATCATCTTTGTGTTCACCACATCAGGGCGATACATCGCCCAGTAGATCTCGCCACGGCGCGCATCAAGAGCTGCCACCACCGTGTCGTCTGCATGCCACAACGCCGAGGCCACAATATCCAAACTGCACACCGGCACAACAGGAACGTCTAACGACCATGCAAGCATTTCGGCTGTTGCAATGCCCACGCGCATACCAGTGAATAATCCGGGGCCAATGTCGACAGCGATCGCACTCACATCGTGCAATGTGATGCCCGCATGAGAACACGCAAACTCAATCATTGGCGTGAGTGATTCGGCATGGCGACGATCACTTGCTAACGACACCGATGCTGCGATGCCACGTGAATCACCAAGGGCAACACCCACGTGTTCTACGGCTGTTTCGATGGCGAGAATCATTGCGCCACCCAGTTGTTGACGGTGCGCTTTAGTTGTTCCCAGCGCGTGTCCCATCCGTGTCCAAGAACAGAGATGTTTATGTGACGCACCGTGTCATCATCGTCGTCTACATCAATACGCACCACCATCACATCGCCCAATACGTCAATGGCGACATCGCCCCATTCCACCAACACCACGGCACCCATATCGGCCTGTTCGCGAAGACCTAAGTCGGCGATTTCACCTGTTGTGGTGAGGCGATAGAGATCTGCGTGATACATGGGAATACGACCCGTGTCATGGGCGTGTACCAGCGTGAACGTAGGTGATGACACGTATTCATCGTCTGACACTCCAAGGCCGCGTGCAAAGCCAGTGACAAACGCTGTTTTACCTGCGCCCATGTCACCAGATAACACAATGATGTCACGCGGACGAACAATCTGTGCAAGTGCTGCGGCGATGTCGTGTGTATCTGCGAGTGACCGCGAATACAAATCGATCATGTATAGACCCTCTTGATGCGTGGGCTAATGCCACACACAATTTCATAATCGTTGGTACCAACAGCTTGTGCCCATTCGCGCACCGCGATGGATTCACCACCTTGTTCACCAAACAGCACAACCTCATCGCCGATCCGAATACTGTCGTCATCGCCACAATCCACCATGATCTGGTCCATCGTGACAACACCAGCAATAGGTCTGCGCACACCACCAATTAACACTGGTTGTGCTGTCTCCCACAATTTGCGTGGCACACCATCGGCATAGCCAATGGGCACTGTTGCAATGATCGTGTCACGTGTAACGGGTCGCTTTAGTCCATACGACACCGCTTCACCGGCACTGACGCGACGCACAGCAGACACACGAGCCTTTAGTGACATGGCCGGCAACAACTTTGGGCCAATGTCTTTGACGCCATCACCAGCAACAAGGCCATACATTGCAATGCCCACGCGCACAAATGAATAGTGCGACGCGGGATCGGCCAGCGTTGCCGCGGTGTTTGCCGCATGCACGTACGTGAACTCAATGCCAGCATCAGCACACTCTTGCAGCACTTTTTCAAACAATGCACGTTGCGCGACATTTTCCACACGCTCTGGTTCATCAGCAACAGCAAAATGCGTGAAGATTCCTTCCAATCGAAGACGCGGCAGTGTCTTCACATATTGCGCAAGCGCCACCACACGATCGGGGGCAATACCCACGCGATGCATACCGGTGTCTACTTTGATGTGCACATACACATTGCGGTGGCCTTCAACACCAGCAGCGTTTAACGCATCGGCTGCTTCATATGACGCCACTGTTGCAATGAGATTGTTCTCCACAATCGTCATCGACTGATCAGGTGGTTGTTCACTCAGCAACAAAATATCGGCGGGGATTCCTTCATTGCGCAAGTACGCGCCTTCTTCAGCAAGCGCCACACACAACCCTTGGGCACCAGCATCTGTTGCAGCACGCGCCGCAACCGCAGCACCGTGGCCATATGCGTCAGCTTTAATTACCGCCCACGCGCGAGGCGATGATGCGTAGTGAGCCATGCGCGCAAAGTTCAAACACATCGTGGATGAACTGACTTCTGCCCACGCCCAACGTTGTGAATAGTCCACTGTCATGAAGTCATCATTTCTGTGAGCACATCTCCAATTGCCGACACAACATCGCGAGCGATGGTTCCTTCTGCCATACATACTGCCCCAGCACGGCCATGCACCATTGCACCTGCTGCAGCTGCTGTTGCGCCATCCATGCCGCGGGCTAAAAACGCACCAATGACACCCGACAACACATCGCCAGTGCCAGCAGTTGCAAGGCGATGATCGCCCGCGTTCACCAAAAACGTGGGTCCGTGTGGCTGCGACACCACGGTGGTGGGGCCTTTGCGCAACACCACACAATTGGTGGCGCGCGCTACCTGCTCGGTGGCACCAATGCGATCAACATCGTGTGCGTCGCCACCAAGAGCCGAAAATTCTCCATCGTGTGGCGTCAGCACCGTGATGCCCTCGCGTGATGACAGGGTCGACACATCACCATGAGCATCAACAGATGCACCAAGACCATCACCATCGATGACCACGGGCAATGTGGTGGTGCGCAAGATGTTGCGTACTTCTGTTGCCACATCGTCGCCACGACCAAGTCCGGGCCCCATCACCATTGCGTCAAAACGCGCAATGTCAGACGATATTGCATCTGCCCAATGAGTCGCGGGCAATGCGCGATGCACCACTTCGGTGGGTAACGCAAGATCAGACGATACATCGCCACCACGAACCGATGCGTGCACAATGCCAGCACCAGCGCGCATCGCAGATGCACACACCAGTGCCGCTGCACCTGTCATGCCGGCACTACCAGCGATAACACGCAATGAATGTGTCCACTTGTGCGAATCACGTTCACGATGTGGCAACCAATGCATCGCATCGTGTGATTCCAATAAGTAGGCACCGATGTGTTCCAGATGTGCCATTGCATCAATACCCACATCGTGCACTTCAATCTCGCCACACAACGCGGGGCCATCATGAAACAACATGCCACGCTTTAACGCACCGAATGCAAGCGTGCGATCTGCTGGTAACACCGGGCCCTCTGCAATACCAGTGTTTGCATTAAGTCCACTTGGCACATCAACAGCCAGTACCGGTACATCAAACACAATGGGTGGTTCCCATGTGCCGCGAAACCCGATGCCGTATGCGGCATCAATCACAAGATCTGCGCTGCGATCATCGATAAACACATTGCCCATCTCGATGGCATCACACATGGTCACGTGTGCACCACGGGAACGTAAGTGCATGGCCGCGACTCGCCCATCATCACCGTTGTGCCCTTTACCAGCGATCACCATCACGCGTTTGCCGTATGCGCCGCCCATCATCTGAATAGCAGCGTGAGCACATGCCGCACCAGCACGCTGAATAAAAACGTCGTAGTCGCTACCAGAAGACTTTGCCTTGTCACCTAACGCTGCGATTGCCGCATTGTCGGCGTCGCGCATTTCTTGAACGGTGAGGACGGGAAGCACCCAGTAAGCGTAGGCGTGAAAAGGCCAACTACGAAGCGGCGACGACAGCCATGGCGACAGTGTCGGTATGGCTAATCGACACATGCCATTGCGACACGCCTTGTGATTGCGCAATCTCCTGTGCACGACCTGTCACTCGCAATGTGGGTGCACCAGAGGGCAATGTCTCGATCCACACATCGTGAAAATCAAACGCACCAAGGCCCACCCCGAGAGCTTTCATCGTTGCCTCGCGCACCGCAAACCGGGCAGCTAACGACGCCGTAGCATCTCGCTTGCTCACTAACGCCGACAATTCGCTATCGGTAAATAGCCGCGTGGCGATGTTGGGTCGGCGCTCGAGCAGCCCGCGAAAACGCGCCACATCAACAGCATCTATCCCCACGCCTTTCATCGCGTCACCCCAACACCAACACGAACACCTGCGTCACAAACACACACTTATTGTCCGCACCACGCGTTGGCACTTTCCGACACGGGGTTAATCAACATGTCAGCAACAGATACTTCTGCCAAACGATCTTCGCGGAACGAGCCTTCAGTTTCAGTGACCCAGTCAACGAGTCGGTCATAGCGCTGGTCATAGCCTTGCAACACACGTCGCATCGACGGCACTGGCAAACGATCATGGAAATTCACATGGAGCAACGTGATGCCCGTGGTGG
>JBIITN010000046.1:0-4450 GCA_044340485.1 Ilumatobacteraceae bacterium
ATGTCATCTGCATGAATGAGATCTGACCAATCTTCATCCCGGGATACAACGTGATGGGAAGATTGGCGACGTTTGCCAACTCCAATGTGATGTGGCCATCAAAGCCTGCATCAATAAAACCAGCGGTCGAGTGGATCAATAAACCAAGGCGACCGAGCGAGCTTTTTCCTTCCACGCGACCCACGAGATCGTCGGGCACTGCAACGCGCTCGAGAGTGGACCCAAGAACAAATTCACCGGGGTGCAACATGAAGACGCCATCAAGGGGAATCTCCACCAATTCGGTGAGCTCGGTGAGGTCTTGCTTGACGTCAATCACTCCGGCGGTGTGATTGCGAAACACCCGGAAAAGATTCGAGACCTTCACATCGATGGAGGAGGGTTGCACACACGAGTCGTCATACGGCTCGATCAAAATGCGGCCCTCGGCCATCTGTTTGCGAAGGTCTCGATCAGAAAGGATCACGAATGATCACATTAGTAAAGCCCTAGTGGCTGAAGGCAATGTTGGGCAGAATCTTGTCCAACCACTTCGGAATCCACCAGACCTTTTGGTCAAGAAGTCCAAGAAGTGCCGGTACCAGCATCATTCTGACGACAGTTGCATCAAGGAACACCGCCAAGGCAAGCGTGATACCAAGTTCAGTTGGCGGAATTGGACCCGTCACGCCGAAGGCGAGGAACACCACAATCATGATGAGCGCGGCATTGGTAATGGGACGACCTGTACGACCGATGCCCTTTTGAATCGCCAACTGGGCGTTACCTGTGTGCTCGTGAACTTCTTTAATGCCAGCGAGTAAGAACAATGAGTAGTCCATTGCCAAGCCAAAGAGCAGTGCGAAGAAGAACAATGGTGCCCATGCGTTAATAAAGCCCTGATGCTCGATACCAATAAGGCTTGCTCCCCAACCATGTTGGAACACAAGAGTCGCAAAACCAAAGCTGGCGCCAACGCTGATCAGGTTCAAAACAATTGATGAGACTGCAATCACCAAACTACGGAACACCACTAATAGCAACACGAATGTCACCAGCATGATGAGTGCAACCGCAAGCGGGAAACTACCGATCAATGCGTCAGTGAGATCATGGTTTTGTGTTGCGGGTCCACCAACGAGTGTCTCCCCAGAAATCTCGTCCACTGATGAACGAAGACGACCGGTCATGTCTTGAGTTTCTTGCGAACTACCACCAGTTTTTGCAAACGCGCGTACCACAGTACGGCCATCTTTTTCTACGCCCATTGGTGCAACCATCATCGTGTTGTCGTCTGCTTGCACAGTTTCAAGAACCGAGTTCAGGTCAGATGAAGGTGTAGTGATGTAAAACGGCGCAGCTGCACCTTCACCAAAGTTCTCCGCCACCGCGTCGAATCCGTCACGGCTTTGTGCCCCTTTATCAACAACAGTTGCATCCGGCATTCCTAAACGCATGGTGAGTGCTGGTGCTGCCAACGCAATCATTAACACCAAACCGAGTGTCAAAGTGCGAGCAGGGTGACGCAACACCTTAATGGTGAGGCGTTCCCAACGATCTTCTGCGGCTTTGTCGGGGTTCTTACTGGAACGGCTCACAAGTACTTTGTCGCCCATGCCTGCAAGAACTGCGGGTAACAAGGTGAGCGATGCTGCAGCAACTGCAACTACTGACATGATCATGCCAAACGCCATCGAGCGGAACACCATGATTGGTACGAGAAACAACGCAGCAAGTGATAACACAACGGTGAGTGCCGATAAAAACACTGCTTTACCGGAAGTCTCCAGCGCACCTGCCATACCATCGGAAAGGTTCTTTCCTTCCGCGCGTTCTTCTCGGTAACGAGACACGATGAACAAGCTGTAGTCAATACCGACTGCGAGACCAATCATCATCGAGAAATTCATCGACCACACTGACAATGGAGTAAGTGCGCTCGCCAAGTTAATTAATGCAAAACCAACAGCAATACCTGCGATTGCCAAGATGAGTGGAACTCCAGCTGCAATCGCCGAACCAAATGCCACAAATAACAAAATGAGTGTTGGCAATCCGGAAAGAAGTTCAGCGCGATGCAATGCTTTTTCATTATCGTGATTGAAGTCCTCCCACATTGCCCATTCGCCAGTCACATTTGCCGTGGTGCCTTCGGGAAGATCTTGTTTTTCAATCCAATGCATCAAGTCGCCAGCTGACTTCGGTAAATCGGCATCTTCTTCATACGCCAACATCACAGGGATGATCGCTGTCTTTTGGTCTTGAGAAATGAGACCAGATTCCATTGGCATCTCAAGTGGGTTCATCGCACCAGTTGATCCAGGTGCAGTGGCTGCGCCTTGGGCCAGCATCGCCACGGTTTCTGGTGACTCCATGACCGAGGTGGGTTGCTGAACCACGATCATTGCGGCTTCCGCTCCGACCTCGGGGAAGTCGGCGCGAAGTTCCTGACGGACTTTCTCTGCGTCTGATCCTTGGGCGTCCCAACCGGCACCAGATAACGCACTCGATAGGCCGATTGCCAGTGGTGCGGCGGCAATAACAACCACTAACCACACCAGCATCACGAGTTTCTTATGCGCCACTGAGAATCGAGCGATCGAAGCCAGTGGGCCCTCAGGTTTCACATGCATTTCTTTTCCTCCAGATACCTATACCCGTATAGGTATCTGATACCATAGCAGGCAGGAGGTACGAAACATGAAATTTCTCTCATTCATGAGCACACCAACAGGGCGGATCATCCGCGGGATCATGGGTATCGCCATCATCGCGATCGGATTCGCAATTGGTGGCACCGCAGGGTGGATCGTGTCGGCGTTTGGCTTATTGCCTTTGTCAACGGGAATCTTTGGTTTGTGTCCGATCAACCCATTAGTAGGTCGACCAATTAAGTGCGACGCCGCGTGTCGCGCAACAACGCCCTCGCGTTAAGTAAAAGAGAGAGCCTTTTGCCTACGGACGGAATGCGGGATAGTAGTTCTCAGGACCCATTGCACGAATCTCGCTCAACCAGTCGCTCTCAAACGGCCACTCTTGTTCTTTACCTTCCGCTGGTCCCTGCCAAAAACGTGTAAACGGACCTGCTTCAGGTGGAGCCATTAGCGACCATGCCTGACGTTTGTATGAAATGTTCTCTGGCTGTAGTCGATGTGATTCGCGGAAGTGATGAATCGCGCGTTCACGATCGCCCGCGTTCCACAAATGTTGCGCAAGCGCAAAGTGTGCTGCTGCGCGTGCCGATGACATGTCACGCGACGCTGAACGATTCACTACTTCATCAGGCGACAATACAAAACGACTGCTGTCACCGTTTTCCACCCAGTCATACAGAGCTTCTGCATACAACGTGCGATCATTTGAGATCTTTGTTGCTTCAGTGAAAATGTCTTTCATGCGCTGCGGTAATTCATCAGGCAATGCACCACGCGCGGCTGCACCTCCTGGCGGATATGCAGGTTCTGCTGGACGAACAATGATGCCTTCTTCATTAATCCAAATACCGTTTGGAATATTCACAACACCAAAACGTTCTGCCATCACGTGGTTGACATCAATTAATGATGGGTGATCAGGTTGTGCTGCTTCTATAAATGGAACACATGAGTCAAAACCAAGTGTGTCCATGCCAACGGTGACAACTTCTAGACCTTTTGGAAATACTTCATTACGAAACGCTTGCCACACTGGCAAGTCACGGGAACAACCTCAATACGGGGCCCACGACACAATGACAACTTTTTTGCCGTGCAGAGACGACAGTCGAAATGTGTTTCCTTTCCAATCAGGAAGTTCTAACTCTGGTGCTGTTGCACTTGATAATGCATGACCCGCAAACGTTGCTGTTCCAAGTGACCACAGTCCTGCTGTTTCATCGTGAACAATCGGCATGCCTAACTTGTTCGCCACAGCTTCAACATTGACGTTGCCATCAACGAGGCCGTCTTGCACTGGCACGCAGATCTCACCAAGACATGCGCCCTCTGGTTTCATGTCCCATCCGGTGGCAGAGGCAAACCTCTCGCGTGAGACAGAGAGCGACTCAAGGATCATGACAACAGACTAAACAATGCCCACAACGCCGCGACCGCCCCAACAACGGCCATGCCAACGGTGCGCACCAAGGGCGCCTGACGAAGGTCTGACTCTTCTTGTCGGGCTGGTGGCGGCTTGATAATGGCCATAACATTGCCAACGGTCAGCGCCCCACCCAAGGCAAGGATGAGCCAGGCCAGGATGTCTTCACCTAAAAACATGGTGCCAGTGTGCCTGATGAGGAGTAGGTGCGCCAGACGAATGTGACCGATGTAACATGCACGATGTAAAGCCAATTGTTCGCAATATGTAAACAATTTTACACCAAGGGTTTTATGACAAGGCCATCTCCCCAAACCGAACGCATCCGCCAAATTATTGATCTTCTGTCGAACAATCCACGAGAGTCGTTTCAGTTGTCTCAGATAGCGCGTCA
>JBIITN010000016.1:0-42787 GCA_044340485.1 Ilumatobacteraceae bacterium
TCAGTACCCACAACGATTCGCAGACACAGTGCACGATGCCATCACGGAAGGATTTTTCGCATGACATCACCTCAAGTACCACGCATTCTCACCATCATGGGTTCGGGCGAAACCGCTCCAACTATGGTCACTACTCACCGATCACTAGTTGCACGAATACCCGGTGACGTGAAGGCGGTTGTCATCGACACACCGTTTGGGTTCCAAGAAAATGCGGCAGACCTTGCGGCACGCGCTGCTGAGTACTTTCACACGAGCATCAAAATTGATCTACACATTCCACATCTCACTCGATTTCATGACACACATATTCCCGCTGACACTGTTGCAATCGAACGCGGCCTCAACATGCTCGACAAGTCCAACTACGTATTCGCAGGACCCGGCTCGCCCACATATGCGTTACGTCAATGGAAAGACACACCTGTTGCAGACGTAATTTGCAATAAATTACGCACTGGCGGAATTGTTACATTCGCATCGGCCGCAGCTGTCACCCTCGGAAAATACGCGGTACCTGTGTACGAGATTTACAAAGTTGGTCAAGACGTTCACCGATTGGACGGACTCGACATCCTCAGTGCTATCGGAATCAATGCAGTAGTCATACCCCACTACGACAACACTGAAGGCGCCAATCATGACACTCGCTTTTGCTATCTCGGCGAAACACGTCTTCAACTTTTTGAAGAACTACTCGACCCGGACACATACGTGCTTGGTGTAGACGAACACACTGGTCTCGTCATCGACATCGACGCTGGTGAAGCAACAGTGGTCGGCAATGGAACAGTCACTCTTCGTGTACGCGGCGCATCTCAGGTTTTCCCCACCGGTTCACAGATACCGATACACACCCTTCAAGATCCGAGTAATCACTCTGACACCACGCACACCACGCATTCGACTCCTGCGCCACGCGCAGCCCAGGATGCGCCTACTAACTCGGCTTCAACAAAAGTTGCATCACTTCGCGATGTCGCCGATCTACATAAGCGCGATTTTGATACAGCAATTTCCGAACGTGATGCGGACACAGCATTGAGAGCATGCCTTGATCTAGAAAATGCAATACACGAATGGTCACGCGACACGCTCCAGGGAGATGACAGTGACCATGCGCGCGCAACTTTGCGATTGATGATTACTCAACTTGGCGATGCAGCACAAACAGGTGTGCGCGATCCGCGCGATGTCGTCGCACCATGGGTTGATGCATTGTTATCGATCAGAGCGATTGTGCGTGCGGAAAAACGCTATGACTTGTCCGATCTCATTCGTGATGTGTTCGCAGAACACAAAATTGAAGTACGAGACACGCCAAACGGTGTCGAATGGGAACTACGTCAATAACTATTAGTTACACGTGATGTAGTTGCGCGATACGTATACGCCCACGAAAACCAAAGATTGCATACATCACTATGAATCCTGCGGCACTCACCAAAATGATCGAGGCACTCGCTGCGGTATCGAGATGATACGCAAAGTTCATTCCCAGAAATCCAGCGAGCGCACCCAAGACTGGGGAAATCCACAGCATTTTTGCGAACGAGTTCGTCATCATGCGCGACGTTGCAGCTGGAATCACTAGCAAGGCAGAGATCAACAACGTTCCGATGACCCGCATGGTGACGATGATGGTGAGTGACAACATCACCATTAGCAATAGCTCTATCCATTCAACGCGTACTGAAGACACTCTCGCGACATCTGGATCGAACGTGGCGTACAACATCTTGCGATACAGAACAATCACGACTGCTACAACAAGCAATGACACCACTGCAACTGCAACGATGTCTGCTGTTTTCACGCCCAGAACACTTCCAAAAAGCACTGCTTCAATACTGCGTTTGGCTTGCCCATATCGATTTAACAGCGCCAATCCCACGGCAAACGATGCTGTTGTGACAACGCCGATTGCCGCGTCGGCTCCGATGATGCGTCTGCGTGAAATACGACCAATCAACACGCCACTGATGATTCCCCACAGCCCAGCACCAACGAAATAGTTAATGCCAAGCACTGCAGACGCCGCCGCACCGCCAAAGACAGCGTGCGACAAACCGTGTCCGATGTAGCTCAACCCACGAAGAACCACGAACACGCCAAGCAGACCGCACAATGCACCCGCGATGGTGGCCACCACTACTCCGTTTCGAAAAAACGTGTATTCGTAAGGTTCAGCCAGACTTGCAGCAACATGCGCTACATAGGGCACTGAAGTCATCACGACACACCTCTGATGGGTTTCACATTTGTGTGCATTCCCGTGTCGATTACAACGGGCATGCCACCATGAATCAACACCTCCATTGGTGCGCCGTAGGTTTGTTCCAAAACAGAAGGGGTAATGATGTCAGCGGGTGCACCATCGGCGATAATTGTCTTGTTTAAACAGACAATTCGCGGTAAGTGGGCAGCAAGTCCGTTGAGATCATGAGTGGTAAGCACAATTGATACACCCGAGTCATGCAGGTCAGAGAGAAGGTGCAGCACTTCATGACGTGTGCCCACATCGACACCAGACGTCGGTTCGTCAAGTACTAGTAGTTCTGGCCTATGAAAAAGTGCTCGTGCTATAAAAACACGTTGTTGTTGGCCACCCGACAACTCACGAATGTGTCGACCACCAAGACCAGCAAGACCAAGTTGTTCAAGAACAGTCTCGGCATCTTTCTTTTCGGCTGCGCTGGTACGCGGCCACCATTTGCTTCGCGAGCGCGTCATCGTGATCACTTCCATCACGGTGACAGGGAAATTCCAGTCGACCGTTTCTACTTGTGGCACGTAGGCAAACCGCAATCCGTCGCGATGAGTGATAGTTCCGTGGACCGGTTTCATTGTTCTCAAAATGGCGCGTAACAAAGTGGTCTTACCAGAGCCAGATGGACCCACGATTCCGACAAATTCACCTTCGGCAATGTCGAAGTTGACATCTTGCAACACCAGCGCATTGTCGTAGGCACATGCCATGTGCCAGCAACTAACGAGTGGGTGTGCAGAGGTCATGTACGTGGATCACTTACTGTGGGTAGTACGCGCGGTCGGGAATCGACAGCACCAAGTTGAGGGCTTTCAGCGCTGATGCATCGCCACCAAGAGCCTCGATCATGGTGATGAAGTTGAATTGCATCAACCCTGCCCATGAATGCTCGGGGTCGCCGGGCTCACCAGTTAAGTCATCGTCACGCAACACGTCGACGTAACGAACACCAGTTTCGTTTCCGATCTGTTCCAACACTGGAGATGGAAACACTTCACTACCAAAGACTGCCTTCACATTCTCGTTCTCCACTTGCTGGATGAGTTCTGCAATGTCTTTGGGGCTCGGTTCCTCAAATGATTGCGGCTGAATTGCTCCAATCACCGTCCAGCCATAGTGCTTTGAAAAGTATGCGTACGCATCGTGGTAGGTCAATAGTTTGCGATCTTCTTCCGGCAGTGTTGCCGTAGCTTCAGCCATTGCAACATCTAATGCATCAATAGCCTTCGCTAGTTCAATGAAATTTGCTTCATAGGCTTCAGCGTTCGTGGGATCCATCTTCACAACAACGTCACGCACAATCTCTGCGTATTGCTTTGCCATTGGTGGGTTGGTCCACAAGTGTGGATTTGGCTTTCCGCCCTCTTCGGGGAACGAAAAGTCGTACACCCATTCAGATTCAGGGAGAATGGCCGTTCCCAATTCGCAAATGACCGTGTCATCGGTTGTGTTGGCTTCCGCAAGATCCTTGGTTGGCTCTTCAAGAACAAGACCGTTGATAAAAATGACATTTGCCTTTTCGAGCACCGCAGCTGCACTTGGGGGAGGCTCGAAGGTGTGAGAGTTAGTTCCCTCAGGAACAACACCTTCTACTTCCGTACCAGTGTCTCCCACAATCGATGCAACAAGGCTCGTGATTGGTGCCACCGTCGTAACAATGCGCAGTGGTCCGCCCTCTACCGGCACCCCTGACATGCACTCCTCTAACGCTGAGGCAGATCCATCAACACTTGCGGGTGTGTCATCAGTGGCGGTGGTATCGGAGCTTGCCGTGTCGTCATCTCCACACGCGGTAAGCAATAGAGCGGCAACACTCACAACAGCTAACGAACGGAGCAAATTCATGCGAGATTTCACTCTGTTGAGGTTATCGAGGAAATCCGAAAACGCGTTCTCCAAGAATGTTGCGTTGTACTTCTCCAGTGCCACCACCAATGGTGAGCGCACGAGAGAACATGAACTGGCTGTACCACGAATAGCCATACAGCGTGTCATCGTCATCGTGAGATCCCATCAACATGGAATGTGCACCAATCGCGTCACGCGCAACAAGCATCGCATTTTGCCCATGTTCATCAGCCAAAATTTTGTTGACGCTTGCTTCCGGACCTGGATGTTCGCCGCGTAAACGTGCCATCACAATTTTCTTGCGAATGATCTCCAAAATGTTGTGTTCCATCCACAACTGCACAATGCGTTGGCGCATCACCGGGTCTGTGACCGGACCCGCAGCACGAATGCTGTCAATGATGTCGAGTGCAGTCGGGCCCATCCCCCACAACACTCCTCCTTTGGACAAGCCCACACGTTCATTGCCTAACGTGACTTTTGCTAGTCGCCATCCATCATTGACATCGCCAACCAAATTCGCATGAGGTATTCGCACGTCGGTGAAAAACACTTCGTTAAATGACTCTGCACCTGCCATTGACTTAATGGGCCGAATCTCTATTCCGGGTGCATCCATTGGACACACGAAATATGAAATGCCTTTGTGTTTCGGAAGAGAGGTATCGGTACGCGCGATCAAAATGCCATAGCGCGAATACTGAGCACCCGATGTCCAAATCTTTTGACCATTAATCACCCATTCATCACCATCTCGCACAGCACTGGTTCGCAAACTCGCAAGATCCGAACCGCTCTCTGGTTCGCTAAACAACTGACACCAAATGTCTTCACCCGACAAAATGCGTGGAACATACTTTGTGATCTGATCCTGCGTGCCCGCAGTGATCAACGTTGGCGCCGCCCACCCGATGCCAATCACGTTGTCGGGTCGTTTAATACCGGCACGTTTCAATTCGTCATCAATGATGAGTTGAAACATTGGGTCAGCATCAAGTCCGTAGGGACGCGGAAGGTGTGGCGCGACAAACCCAGCCTCGCTGAGTTCTCTGCCAGTCGGCGCAGGGTTGGCCTCGATCCATGACCTCACCTCTTGGCGACGCGGATCTTCAAGCCCTGGCAAGATGTCCATGGCCCCACAGTAGATGCCGATTGTCGCTACTTGCACGTGTGGCCTGCAGTGTCGGGCACTCGTCGGGCTACCGTTGTGGGCTGCACCCCCCAGGTGATGAAGGCCGTTGGGGCGTGTGCATGAACTTACTGACATGGAGGTCACAATGAGCACACTGAGTTTCGACGGCAAAGTCGCGGTCATCACCGGAGCAGGCGGTGGACTCGGTCGCCAACACGCACTCTTGCTTGCAAAGCGCGGCGCGCTTGTCGTTGTAAACGACCTTGGTGGCAGCGTCGATGGCACCGGTTCCAGCGAAAGCGCAGCACAAAAAGTTGTTGATGAAATCACAGCTGCTGGTGGCGAAGCTGTTGCGAACTACGACAGTGTTGCAACACCAGAAGGTGGCGAAGCGATCGTCAAAAAAGCGGTTGACACATTTGGTCGCATCGACATCGTGATCAACAACGCCGGTATTTTGCGCGACAAGACATTCCACAACATGACGCCAGATCTCATGAACCCAGTTCTTGATGTTCACTTAAAAGGTGCATTCCACGTCACGCGTCCTGCATGGCTCCACATGCGCGAACAGGGTTACGGACGCATCGTGTCAACATCATCTGCTGCCGGCGTCTTTGGCAACTTCGGACAAACAAACTACGGCGCAGCAAAGATGGGACTTGTTGGTTTCACTCGCGTTCTTGCGGTAGAGGGTGCCAAGTACAACATCAAGGCAAACGCAATTGCGCCGTTGGCGCTCACTCGTATGACCGAAGACATCATGGGACCACTTGGCGACAAGTTGGCACCAGAGCTGGTGTCACCAATTGCTGCCTGGCTCGCCCACGAAGATTGTGACGTATCAGGCGAGGTGTACTCCGTTGGTGGCGGTCGTGTTGCTCGCGTCTTCATCGGTGAGACAAAGGGCTTCTACAAATCAGACCTGTCGATGGAAGACATCCGCGATAATTGGAAGACAATCCGTAATACAGATGGTTACTTCATTCCGTCAAACATTGGCGAAGAAACCGCGTATTACATGGAAGTCTTCAAGAATGCCTGACGAATTTCGCGTCCGTGTTCGCGCATGGCTAAGTGACAACGCGTCACTTGCCCCGCGCGATTACGGAGCGATTTGTCCCCCTGACCTCATCGAGCAGGCGCGGACGTGGCAAAAGGCGCTGTATGAAGCGGGCCTTGCGGGCATTCATTGGCCAAAGGAATTCGGAGGCCAAGGATTAAGCACCGAACATCACGGTATTTGGGTCGAAGAATGCGCTCGTGCGGGAGTGCCCTCTGTTTTGAACATGGTGGGCCTCGTACTGGCCGGTGGCGCAATCATGAAATACGGGACTCCAGAACAACAACAGCGACACCTCAATGCAACTCTTCGCGCCGAACAAGTGTGGTGTCAGCTATTCAGCGAGCCTGGTGCAGGCAGCGACCTTGGATCATTGTCTACACGCGCCGAACGAGACGGTGATCGTTTCATTATTAATGGTCAAAAAGTGTGGTGCAGCGGAGGTCGCTGTAGCAACTGGGGCATCCTCATGGCGCGCACAAATCCCGATGCTCCGAAACACGAAGGCATCTCCTTCTTCCTCTTCCCAATGGATCTACCAGGAGTGGAAATTCGTCCACTCAAACAGATGACGGGCGATTCTGAATTTGATGAAGTGTTCTTTACCGACGTCGAACTGCCAGCTGACGCACTCATCGGTCCACTTCATGGTGGATGGGGCGTTGGCATGGCGGTACTGACAAACGAACGTGGACACATCGGTGCGAGCATCATCAGCTTGGAACGTCGCCTTGAGCAAATGAGCAAGATGGGTCAGGGCAAGAATCTCACCACCACACAACGATTAGAACTTGCCGATCTCATTGGACGTGGCATGGCCTATAAAGCAATGGCGCAAATGCAAGGTCCCACTGCGTCAACTGCCTCATCGCTTATGAAATTGGGCATCACTGAAATGATGTTCGCGGCCGGCATGTTACGTGGTGACATCGCAGGTGCCGAAGCAATGCTCGATGGACCAGATGCTCTTGGCATGTTGATGGCGCCCGGTGGTCGCATTGCAGGCGGTACTAGCCAAGTGCAACGCAACATCATTGGCGAACGTCTTCTCGCTTTGCCACGTGAACCAAAACCACACAACTAGAACGGTCTGTACGTCACACATGGAATGCTCCGACTTCACTCCCATCGCCTCAACCGATGGTGTGCGTCTTGCAGTTCACGATTTTGGTGGGGCATCTCGCACACATTCAGAACCATTGGTGTGGGCCCATGCCACCGGTTTTCATGCGCATTGTTACCAGCCACTTGCCGCGCGATTAGCTACATCTTTTTATAGTTACGCGTTTGATCATCGTGGACACGGCGCCGCGGAAGCAATCGACCCAACCAATCTCGTGTGGCAACACTACGGCAATGATGCAATTGCGGCCACGTCACACATCTATTCGCTCACCAATACCCCGCTCATTGGTATTGGTCACTCGATGGGTGGGGCAACATTATTGATGGCTGCACAACAGCACCCTCACATGTTTCGATCGTTGTTTTTATATGAACCAATTGTGTTTCCTCCGACAGGTTTTTCTGATGATTTTGAACGTAAGGGAGAAAATCCACTCGCTGGTGGCGCCCGCAAACGTCGTGCATTATTCGACAGCTATGACACAGCGCTCGAAAACTTCTCGTCAAAACCACCGCTGAAAACATTCGACAACGATGTGCGAACACAATATGTTCACTATGGCTTCCATGAAGTCACCGAAGGTGTTGCGCTTAATTGTGCGCCCGAACAAGAAGCACGCACCTACGAAACAGGTGGTGTGGCGCCACCATGGGATGAACTGAAAACAATTGATGTTCCGGTGTGGGTGTTGTCGGGACAACGTCAACCGATGCAGCCGTCATTCATTGCGGCCCACATTGCAGAAGAACTTCCAAATGCCACGTATGTTCAGTGGGACGACTTGGGCCACTTCGGTCCATTCGAGCAACCAGACACGATCTGCTCGTTCATCGCACGTACGATGATCTCGTGACCACTGACGCGCCGCGGTTCCCTATCCCCGATTCGCTGTCACCATCTCGCATTCAGTCATTCACTAATTGCCCTCTTGCATTTCGCTTCTCCAGTATTGAAAAACTGCCCGATCCGCCCACCATCCACACCACTAAAGGAACGGCGGTGCACCGCACGCTTGAGATGTTGATGGGGTTGCCAGCAAGCGAGCGCACAGAAGATGCAGCAACTGAACTCCATCACACAACTCGTAATGAGTATGACGAACATCCCGATCTCTTGTCACTCGGGCTGACAGAGCACGAGACAGAAAAGTTTTGGGCTGATGCGTTATCACTCGTGCGCAATTACTTTTCCATGGAAGATCCCCGCGAGATCTCTCCCGAGGGCATCGAGTTGCGCATCGAAGCGCGAATGGGAGATTTCACTCTTCGCGGAATTGTCGACCGACTAGAGCGCACGTCTGATGGCGGATTGATCATCACCGACTACAAGACTGGTCGCAGCCCTCGTGATTCTCAAACAAAAGATCGCATGACCCAAATGATGTTGTACGCGTGGCTATGTCGCGAACATTTTGGTCAAAGCCCCGCATCACTTCGCCTCATGTACGTGCGCGATGGTCGTACAATCAGCGCGGAACCAACAGAGCAACAGATCTCATTTCAAGAAAAACGCACGCAGGCGATCTGGAAAGCAATCGCCAGTTCTTGTACATCGGGACGATTCAGCCCTCAGAAAAGTGCATTGTGTAATTTCTGTGCCTATCAGCGTTGGTGCCCAGAGTTTGGTGGCGACCCTGAACAAGCAGTACACGAAGCTCCAGTTGTTTTAGGTGGTCGTTCGTGATTCAGCGCATCGACTCAGCGGCAGAGAAGGCAACAGAACCACTTCGCAACAACCGAGTCACCAATAAAATTTTTGGCACTGCTAGCCATGTTGGAGACTTCAGTCTGGTGTGGCATGCGATTGGCTTACTGCGCGCCGTCGGGAGCATGGACCGCTTCTACGAAGCGCTCGCATTGTCAATTGCACTCGGTTTCGAAAGCCTCATCGTTAATCAAGGCATCAAACGACTATTTCGACGTGAACGCCCCACTGTCGATGGAGACGAGCGGTTCAACATTCGCCGCCCGCGCACATCAAGTTTCCCAAGCGGTCATGCCTCGTCGGCGACGTTTGCCGCGATTCTTCTCACATCTTTTTCGTCCGGACCGATCATTATTCTTTGGTGGACCATCGCAGCAGTTGTTGCCATCAGCCGCATCGTGGTGCGAATTCACCACGCCAGCGACATCCTCGGCGGAATCGTGACAGGAGCAGTATTGGGCACGATTGCGGTCCCAATCGTCCACTCCTTCCTCTAGATCTCCCTATTCGTCGAAAACGGGAATACGACTCCCGTCATTGATGTTGCAGTGCCCGTGCCCCGCTCTTTTGGTCTTACTTTCGATTACCGCTGCCCGTACGGACGTATTGTCCATGATCACGTTGTGAACGGGTTACGCGCTGGCGCCGATTGGAACGTCACCTTCTTGCCCTTTTGCCTCGGCCAAGCCCACGTAGAAGATGGAATGCCAGACATTTGGGAAACACCCGAACGAGACAGTGGCCTTCTTGCGCTACAGCTCGCGATCTCGCTACGTGACAATCAGCCCGACGCTTTCCTCGACGTTCATCATGCACTGTATGAACACCGTCATAACGGCGGTGGAAGCCTGACAAACAAAGACGTGTTGCGCGACATCATCTCAACAAATGGTGGCAATCCCGACGCTGCGTTTGACGACGTCTCCACAGGTCGGCCTCTCACGGTCGTAGCCGATGAACACATGCGGTACGTGAAGTCCCATCATGTATGGGGAGTACCCGTCTTTATAGTTGACGAAAAGGCAGTGTTTGTTCGTTTGCTCGAACGCACACACGGTGATTCGACACTCGCCATCAACACAATCAACCGTGTTCTCGACAACATTGATTGGCCCATCCTGAACGAGTTCAAACACACATCCGTGCCGCAATAACATTTCAGTTCTTTATTGCCTGTATTCGTGGATAGGTTTTGTTCATGAGCACAACAAACCCGCAGATGAACGACACCGAGGCACTCATCTGGCGTTGTGAGAGCGATCCATACCTGTTATCGACGTTCACAAATATCACACTGCTTGACCAGCCCATCGAATATGACCGTTTCGTAGAACGAATGGAACGGGCCACGTACATCATCCCCAAACTGCGTCAACGCGTGTACGAAATGCCTGGCACCACACCTCCAATTTGGGTGACCGACACCGACTTCGATATCAACTACCACATTCGTCACATCTCATTGCCAGCACCCGGGTCGATGCGTCAACTTCTCGACCTTGGAGCTTCACTACTAAGTGATCCGTTTGATCGCGCGCGTCCACTCTGGCAATTCACAGTGATCGAGGGTCTCTCGGGTGGTCGCAGTGCCCTGATGTACAAACTGCATCACACAATCGCTGACGGTGAAGGAACCGTTGCTCTCGTATTGCAGTTTCTT
The DNA here is from genome assembly GCA_044340485.1 of Ilumatobacteraceae bacterium. Taxonomy (GTDB): domain Bacteria; phylum Actinomycetota; class Acidimicrobiia; order Acidimicrobiales; family Ilumatobacteraceae; genus UBA2093. The sequence continues at coordinate 10,803 of JBIITN010000016.1, forward strand.
GATCTCGAACGCAATCCCGAACCACCACCTCCCATCGATGACGAAACAAAAGCCCGCGTAATTACAATGGCTCCAATGCCCTCTGGCGCACCGTCTGATGTCCTCAGTGGTGCAATCTCATCTCCTCTTTCGCTGTTGAACTATGCCAAAGAATTTCTGAATAAACCTCAAGACGCTGCAGCCAGCGTGACATCTGCAATCACAAATGTTCAACAGTTGTTGCAACAAGTCACAGACGTCGATCCCGCTCGCTCACCATTGTGGAACCGACGTAGTTTGCGTCGGTATTTAGAAGTTGCCCGCGTCTCGCACGAAAAAACTCGGGCCGTTGCTGATCACTTGGGCGGCACGCTCAATACCGTATTTGTCACGGCAATTGCACAAGCGTCTGCTGCCTACCACCTCGAACGCGGTACCAATGTTGAGTCACTTCGCACGTCAATGGCGGTGAGCACCCGGACAGATATTCAACAATCAAATGCGTTCTCCCTTGTGACGGTAATGGCACCAACAGCCGACATGCCCATTGTTGAGCGATACGCAGCTATTAAAGAACTGCTTGAGAACGTGAAGAATTCAGATGTTTCTTTGTTGGAGAAGGCCGCAAAATATGCATCGCTAGTGCCCACTTCGGTTACTACACGTATCGCGCGAGCGCAGGGACAAAGTATCGACTTTGGAACCTCGAACGTGAAAGGTGCAGATTTCCCCGTCTTCATTGCTGGTGCAAAGTTGCTACAAAATCATCCCTTTGGACCATTGGCCGGATCGGCGTTCAATGTCACTCTGTTGTCCTATGACGGCCACCTCGACATGGGTATCCACATCGACAACGGTGCCATTAGCGATCCGGAAGCATTGCGTGCTCACATTGAGCGCGCTTTTGATGAACTCTTCGCATTAGTGCCGGCGCCAGAAGTGCCAGAGCCAGAAACGACGACCGAGGCGCACGACGCTGTTTCAGCAACGCAGGGGATGCAGCGAAATGATGTGTTGACCGTGGCACAAATGCCACGAAAGAAGCGCTGGTTTAGGAAGCGGACGTAAGAAGCGAGCGCAAGTCGAGAAGCAGGTCTCCTACTTCTCCGGACGAGACCAACTCGCGACGCAACATTTCAGCAAGGGCTTTGTCAATCACGGTGACTGCCTCGATGATTGCGTCGCTTTGTGAGCGAACCTCAGACAAAGCAACTTCTGGTTCTTGTACCGCAGTTGCTGATGTCATGTGAGTTGTCTCTGTCATGGTGCATCCTTTCCGCCTGGAATGCTGTCTGCTCATGAAACGTATCGGCGCTTCATGAACGTTTGTCCCATCGTAACTAGGACGTCTGTCACCCGCTGGCATTAGTGTCCGAATATGGACCTTTCGGGGAAAAATATTGTTGTAACTGGTGCGGCAGGCGGAATAGGTGCCGCGCTCTCACGCCGATTCCTGGCAGCAGGAGCCAATGTGGTGATTGCTGACCGTGATAGTGCGCGCATACACAAAGCTGTGGACGAACTCATCGCGCACACCGCTAGTGGTGTGGGCGGCAATGCATATGCGGTAGTTGCCGATATCAGTTCCGAGCAGGGAAACATCGACCTCATTCGTGAGTCGCGACAACTTCTCGGCTCGATTGATCTGTTTTTTGCAAACGCTGGTGTTGGCATGGGTGCCATGTTGGAAAACACCGATGAAAACACCTGGGACGATGTCATGAATATCAACTTTCATGCGCATCGTTGGGCGGCAAAACATCTCATCGAAGAATGGATCGACCGCGGTGACGGATACTTCTGCAGCACTGCGTCGGCGGCGGGACTACTTTCACAAATTGGAAGTGCAACCTATTCGGTATCAAAACATGCTGCGGTGGCGTTCGCAGAATGGTTAGCGATTACCTACGGCGACAAAGGCGTAAAAGTGTCCTGCCTTTGCCCGCAAGGTGTCAACACCGACATGCTCAATCCCCCATCTGGTACCGAGGGGCTCGACACGCGCGGACTTGAAGCAGTAAAGGCTTCCGGAAATGTTCTTGAACCAGACGACGTCGCAGAGATCGTGTACCAACACATTGTTGCTGAGACATTTTTGATTCTTCCTCACGCCGAAGTTTCCACATACGAAGAACGCAAAGTTGCAGATAGAGATCGATGGATTGCGGGCATGCAACGTCTGCAATCTCGAATCTTGAACAGCTAGTTCACATCAGTACAGTGGCTCGTCATGGGAGTACGCCTCGAGCCACAAGATGAATACATGCACGAATTGGGACCTGAGCCCAACTTCAACGAGAGCATGTACATCAATTGCTTTGATCCACGCACAAAAATGGGTGGCTGGTTTCGTATGGGCAACCGAGCCAACGAAGGTTATGCCGAGATGACCGTGTGTATCTATCTTCCCGACGGACGCGTGGGCTTTATGTTTAAGCGGCCAGAGATTTCCAGCAACGACCGCCTTGATGCTGGCGGAATGACATGGACAATGGTGACACCGTTTGAAGAGCTACGTGTCGATTACGTGGGCAAAGTTGTTGTGCTTTCTGATCCGTACGAGATGTCACACCCCAAAGAAGCATTCAAGAACAATCCGTACTCTGAATGTGAAGTCCACCTCACATTCACAGGCCAGGGACGCAGCGCCATGTTTGGTGGCGAACCAGACACTCCTCATGAAAAGCCAGGCGAGGAATTTGCAAAAGCACACTACGAACAACTTGTTGAAGCAACTGGAACAATTCGTATTGGTGATGAGCAATGGGAGCTACGCGGTTGCGGTTTACGCGACCATTCGTGGGGACCGCGCTATTGGCAAGCACCGTGGTATTACCGCTGGCTTACCGCAAACTTCGGACCGGATCTTGGCTTCATGGCAAGTCGTGTTGCACGCAAAGACGGGCCGGGAACGCGTGGTGGCTTTGTGTGGGAAAACGGCAAGATGCACTTGTGCGATGACGTTCAGATTTCAACAGTCACTCAGGGTGAAGAGCACTTTCACCAGGTTGTCACTGGAGTGTTGCGCTCTTCTCGCTCTCAGCGCGAATGGCATTTTGAAGGAACCGTACTCAGCATGATTCCGTTGCGTAATCGTCGCACAACAGATACTGGAGATCTTTTGGTGACTCGCATTAGCGAAGGTATGACGGAATGGAAAATGACTGAAGGGGAAAACGCGGGCGCCATTGGGTATGGCATGTCGGAATATCTCGATCAGATCATCGACGCAATGCCCGTGGGAATTGCTGAGTAGTTACCGCAACAACAATGTTGCATCAATCACATCAGACTTAGAGTTTGGCGCGTTCAATAAAACGTGAGGCCAATGCTTCGTCACCGTGCAACTCGAGTGACGACAACGGTTGACGACGCCACAGCGCCATGAGAAGGTCATTAGCGGTGCCACGCAATGCGCAATCACCTTTACCGTGACCCCACGTAACTTCAACAGACCCATCGTCTCTCACAGTGACCATCCACTCTCCGTCGACGTCTGTGCAATGAAGATGCACTGAGCCCCCAAGTAATGGTGCATCTTCACGAGCACGCACAAAGAAATTCGACAAGAACTCATCGATACCATCGCTAGCAAGTTCGAGGTCGAGATCGGCAGATTTGCCAATAGCTGCGGCCATGTCGGCAGCATGAACCGCTGTTTCATGCGCTAGTCGTCGCACTACCCACTCAGCATTACGAGGTCCAAGAAATGACCAAGCCGGTCGTGACCGTGGTGTTTTGTCCATGGTGGTGACAAGTTGTAACAGTCCTTCGCGGTACCACGAAAGAAGCATTCCATCATCGGGACGATCAGCGCGCTGCAAATCAGACGCGTCAGTGACCGACCGCACCAGCACATCATCAAACATGCGATGCACCCGACCTAAGTGAAACACAAGATCAGCACCGTTCCATTCTGGACAGCCAGGCACTGCACGATCCATCGCCTGTTCGGCAACGGACGCCAAACGTTCGCCTTGAACTCGAACGTGATCAATATATGTTGAGAGATCAAGAGCCATTGTCATGGTTATAACCCTTTAGTTGCGTCGGCCAGTTCTTGCCATGTATCAAATGGCAATACTTTGGGATTTGCTGTTAACACTTGAACACACACGTGATCTGCCCCCGCATCTAGGTGTGCTCTGATACGCGACACGATCTGATCTGTTGTGCCCCATGCGCAAATTGCATCCACCAATGCATCTGTCGCGCCAGTGATGTCTTCTTCAGTCCAACCCATACGCTTCAAGTTGTTTGTGTAGTTCGGCAATCGCAAATACGTCGCCATGTACTTACGAGCAATTTCGCGTGCCACTGTTGCATCGGTTTCAAATACCACCGCAACTTCTGGCGCAAGCAGTGGGCCTGTTCCAAGTTCTTCACGCGCAACTGCCGTGTGTTCAACAGGAGTGAAATATGGATGCGCACCCATGGTGCGTTCAGCAGCGAGCTTCAACATCTTTGGTCCAAGCGCAGCTAACACGCGTTGCGGTTGTGTTGAAGGTGACGCACCGAAAAACAAACCTTCATCCATGCGATCGAGGTACTCAACCATTGTTGAATAGGGCTTGCTATAGGTGGCCTTGTGTGCGCCTTCCACCATTGGTTGGTGACTCACGCCAAGACCAAGGACGAAGCGATCAGGAAATGCTTCGGTGACCGTGCGCCACCCCGCCTGCATCGTGTGTGCGGTGCGGGCGTGAATGTTTGCGATACCCGTTGCCATTTTCAATGTCTTTGTGGCAGACAGCAACAACGAACATGACGCGAAAGGTTCGCGACCGATAGCTTCTGGCACCCACACCGTCCCAAAACCCATTGCCTCAATGCGCTGGGCTGCCTCTTGTGCAAGAGACATTGGCTGCATGTCGAGATCAAAGGTCCATAATCCAATGCGGCCTAATCCGTGGTCACTCATGTTTTCCACACTAGAAGCCACGCTCCGTGCGCGCGTGACTGGGTGACCGAAAACTATGCGGGCACAGCGTGAACTTTCGGAAAACTATTCACCAGCAACCCATTGATCAATGATGTGACGTGCGATTGAGACGTGCGGTGGAACGTTTGGAAGTTGATCACGACGAAACCATTTGGCATCTGCAATCTCTGTGGGGTCGCATTGAATGTCGCCACCCACGTACCGCGCACGGAAACCGATCATGAGCGAATGGGGAAACGGCCATGGTTGACTCCCCACATAGCGCACGTCATCACACATGACACCAACTTCTTCGTGAATCTCGCGCACCACTGCTGCTTCGAGACGCTCGCCTGGCTCGACAAAACCTGCAAGGCACGAGTACATCTCCCCGCGCCAGTTCACACCCTGTGCGAGTAATGCTTCTTCATTGGCCCCCTCACCGCGTGTCACGAGGGCAATCACTGCTGGCGCAAGACGAGGAAAGACCGAGAGTCGACATTCTGTGCACACATAGGCGCGCTCACTATCGGCAAGTCGCGTCGATGAACCACATCGCCCACAAAACCGATGCGTGCGCATCCAATCCACTAACTGAACGGCGCGACCTGCCATGAACCAATCACCTTCACCCATCCGACCAAACATTGAGTACAGGTCAAGTGCTGCTCCGTCAGAGGGGTCCACTTTTGTAGGCACGTCAACACCCCAACACGCAACCGCGTCCTGCATCCCTAAAAAAACCACATCCCATGCTGAATCTGCAAGTACTTCATCCACCCACACCGATGTACCAACCACATGAAAATAACGGTGCTTGCGCGTCTCGGGTCCCGGCCCAATTGAAGGTTGAAAATGAATTACATGGTCTCTCATCGACCACTGACGGTAGTGCGAGTGATCCTGCCTAGGATTCATCGCATGGCTCAATCCCCATCTTCCGTTGTCATTGTCGATGCAGTACGCACTCCAGTAGGTCGCCGTGGAGGCGGACTTGCGTCTATGCACCCCGCTGATCTTCTTGGTCTCGTTCAAAAATCAATTATTGATCGCACCGGTATCGATCCATCAGTGGTCGAACAAGTGGTTGGTGGCTGTGTCAGCCAGGTCGGTGAGCAGAGCTTTAACATCACCCGCACCGCATGGCTTGCTGCGGGTTTGCCGTTAACCACCGCCGCCACCACCATCGACACACAATGTGGTTCATCACAGCAAGCAACAAACCTTGCAACGTCAATGGTGGCTGCTGGAGTAGTTGATGTCGCTATTGCATGTGGCGTTGAAGCGATGAGTCGCATCCCGATCGGTATCAACTCCAGCAAGAAGCTGGGACTTGGAGTGCCAATTCCAAAGTCGTACTTCCCGCAATACGAGTTCACTTCACAGTTCGAAGGAGCAGAGCGCATCGCCGATAAATACGGCATCACTCGTGACGACACTGATGCGTTTGCAATGTCATCGCAGCAACGTGCCGCACGAGCATGGGCAGAAGGTCGCTTTGATGGTCAGTGGATTCCGGTTGACGCTCCCGACCTTGATGAAAACGGAGAACCAACAGGCACAACTCACACCGTGGTGCGTGACGAAGGTATCCGCGACACCACTCGCGAAGGACTCGCAAACTTGAAGCCAGTCGCACGCGAGAATGGCGTGCATACCGCTGGCAACTCTTCACAAATTTCAGACGGCGCATCTGCCGTATTGATGATGACCGAAGAAAAAGCACAGCAACTTGGTCTGAAGCCTCGTGCTCGCATCATCGACACTTGTCTTGTTGGTGTTGATCCAGTTCTCATGCTCACTGGTCCGATCGACGCAACAGAGCGTTTGTTGCAACGCAACAAGTTGTCGATTAACGACATCGACGTGTTTGAGATCAACGAAGCTTTTGCTTCTGTTGTTCTCGGATGGGCACGTGCAACCGGCGCTGATCTCGAACGCACCAACCCGAACGGTGGTGCAATTGCTCTCGGTCATCCTCTTGGATGCACCGGTGGCTTCCTCGTCACAAAAGCACTCAATGAGCTTGAGCGCACAGGTGGCAAGTACGGACTGATCTCCATGTGTTGTGGTGGCGGTCTCGGCACTGGCACCATCATCGAACGTCTCTGAGATCCGTTCGATTCCGCGTTGTTGCAGTCGCTGTAACTGCATGCCTCTATGTAGCACTGGCTGCGTGCACTGCGGACTCTTCGGCGACAACTTCGGCGCCATCTGAATCTGCTCGCATCATCGATGTGATCGATGGCGACACAGTTGAAATACGAATCAATAAACGCTCAGAGGTTGTTCGACTTATCGGAATTGACACTCCCGAGACAGTGCATCCGACAAAACCAGTGGAGTGCTATGGCCCGGAGGCGTCTGCATACCTCTCGACTCTGCTACCAGAAGGCACAGATGTTCACGTGGTGCGTGACCAAGAAGGCCGCGATTACTACGGCCGATTGTTGTTGTATGTCTTTCGTGCGTCGGACAACTTGTTCGTGAACCAACACATGGTTGAAACCGGACATGCCGTGCCATATCCCTTCGAACCAAACACCGCCTACGCCCGCACATTTGCCGCAAGTGGCCACACAGCCCGGGCATCGAATTTGGGATTATGGGGAACCTGTCCCCGATAGCGTTGCGCCCATGGCAGAGGGGCAATCACTAGCGACTCGTCTCGGGTATGACGACAGCACAAAATTGGTGATTCTTAGTTGCGACGACCTCGGGTCATGTCATGCGTCAAATGTTGGCGTGTACGAGGCCATTCGAAGTGGCATTGCCACGTGCGCGAGCATCATGATGCCTGCTCCATGGGCGCGACATGCTGCAATGCAATACACAACAGACGACGACATCGGTGTGCACCTCACTTTGAACGCTGAACATCCCATGTATAGGTGGGGTCCCCTCACGCACGCACCATCACTTTTGTCGGGCGAAGGTGGCTTTCCTCGATCCATTGACGATTTATGGGAACACGCTGACCCCAACGAAGTACTACGTGAATGTCGTGCACAAATTGAACGCGCTATTGCATGGGGAATAGACGTGACGCACCTTGCGCCGCACCTCAGCGCCATCACATTGCGTCCTGAGTTTTTCGATGTGTATCTCGACCTAGCAGTTGAATTCAAGTTGCCGATCCGACTTCCATCAACAGTGTCGCCAGCACAGGCAGGTTTTCCCTTCCGCGACCTGGCCGACGAAGAAGGTGTTGTATTCCCCGATCACTTCGATCATGACTGGCGCGCCGGAAGTCGCGAACGGGTGATTAACGCGTTTGAATCGCTACAACCTGGCGTGACCGAGATCCACATTCAGCCAGCAGTGGACACACCAGAACTTCGCGCATTAGGCACAAACGCGCTGTCGTGGATTGACGATTGGAAACTTGCAACTCAAGATAAAGAGTTTGCACAGATCGTCGCCAACAGTGGTGCGGTGATGATCGGTTATCGCGAACTCAGGAATGTGATGCGAGCCGGCTAATTGCTGCTGCCGCTTCTCCCGACCACAACACTTCGAATAAGGCACGCGTTGATCCTTCGGCTTTTAACTTGCCTTTCATAAATGCAACAGTGGGATCAAGTTCAACATCTTTTGCAGCAATACGAATCACAACATCAGCGTTGTCTGGGCCTTGTACTGCTTCTTCTTTTTTGCTAAAGGCAACAACGTATTGAACGGTGCGCAACGTTGTCATGCAGGCACCGCCGGAGCATCGACCTGGACACCTACAAAAAGGTCCGATTCATACGTACCGCTGCCCCACTGCGACGTATCGAAACCATCCATGGCCGCTACGGCAAGCACCCAGTCTTCATAGGGGTAGACCTCTGCAAGTTCCTCGTCTGTTAAGCCAAACCACCATGGTTCGTTCGGATCAATCTGTGTTGCGTGAGCACGCAATGCCGCGCTACGTGCAGAAAGATGTTCGGCAACATTCAATCGAGTTGTGATGCGGTGGTCTTGTGAAGGTCGGTTCAACCAGTTTTCGTCAAATGGTGATTTGCCCAACTTCTTTTCCATAGCTTCGTGCACAGCAAGGAGACGTTCTTTTGACCACAGCGTGTAATACATCTTGAGGGGTTGCCACGGCTCACCGGTTTCCGGGTACCACATGGGATCTCCTGCACGTTGAAATGCCAGAACGCTGACGTCGTGAACACGCAAGTGATCAGGATGCGGATATCCCGTTTGATCATCGTTGTATGTGATCAGCACCTGAGGACGTTCGCTACGAATTAATGCAACCAGACGACCGGTGGCCTCATCAATGTCTGCCATGTGAAAACAATCAGGATTGTTATTTGCTTCAGAATCGGCCATTCCAGAGTCGCGGTATCCCAACATGTGCACTGCAGAAAACCCGATCGCATCAACAGACGCTTGTAATTCACCAGGGCGAACCTTTGCCATCATTGCGCGCTCTTCTTCGTGTGTCAGCTCGTGAAAAGGCTGTCCCGGCTCCCGCAATGCAGGGTTGTGCAGATCGCCTTCCTCGCCACCTGTGCAACACACGAGCACAGTGCGTACTCCGCGCTTGGAATACATATGAACGGTGGGAGCGCCCTTTGATGCTTCATCGTCAGGATGGGCGTGCACAGTGAGCAAACACAGTGGGTGACCATCTCGTGACATAGGGGACGCTGCCATGGTGGTTTAGGTTACTGACCATGCGTTCGTTCAGGGTTGGTGCAGTCGTCATTGCAGCAGTGTTATCGGCGTGCTCCACCGATGACGGTCGCGACATGGCCCCACCACGTCCTGACCAACAAGAATCAGTGGCTCCGATGACAACTGTGAATGATCCAGGCTCTTTTGATTCTCTGCCTGATCCAAGCGAGGGAGCATTTTCCATCAACGGACCGTGGGGCAATGATGAACCCATCGACTCTCGCTACACCTGCGATGGACGCGACTTCTCACCACCACTTTCCTGGTCGGGAGCTCCAAGTGATGTAGTGGCATTTGCAATCGTCATGTCGGATCTTGATGCTCCCGAATATGCGCACTGGACAGTGGTCAACATTGACCCACAGGTGCTCACCACCAATGAAGGCCAAGTACCTCCACTTGCAGTCGTTGCTCAGAACGAGAACGGCACCGCCACCTACATCGGTCCATGTCCTCCAAAAGGACAGACCCACACGTATCAAATCTCGATTTACGCACTTGGCCAAGTCCTAGAGGCACAAACAGGTGACCCTGCCCCTGCGATGCGTGCCGCGATTGAAACGGCCGCTCTCGACATCGCGACCACAACATTCACCTACTCGCGATAATGGCTCACCCTGCGGGTTTGTTCCACCGCTTTCGGTGATCAATCTGTGAAACTAGAGATATCACTGACCCCACTGCCGCCCTTCCCATCGGTGTATTCGAATCTGATACCGATGGTCGCTTAGTACGCGGTAATGAGGCTTTTCGTTCTCTGTGTCTTGGCGGAGGGCCCGTGGTTACTGGCACTGCGCCGTGGGTCAACGCAACAGCGCACGCACGTACAGAGTGTGAACGACAATGGCGCACTTACCGCGAAGATGGTGGTCAATTCAGCGTCGAATTTCAACTCGGCACACCGACGGGTGAATCCATTTGGGTGAACGTCTCGATGCAACCGCGCATTACCGATGGTCGTGGCGTGGGATACGTCGGCACGGCAATCGACTGCACACAAGCTGTTGCACAACGCCAACTCTCACATCAACTTGTGGGGCTACTTGATGTCTCTGGCGATGCCGTGTGCGTATTTGATCGTGCTGGCAACGTGGAGTTTGCAAATGACGCAGCACGTTCGCTCATTGGTATTTCAAGTGGAACATTGATCGCAGCAGATCCAGCTGCACGAGCATTTATGCAAGCAGTACGCGACCAATTGCCGCGCGAGTTAATGGACACGCACGCCACTGCGACAGCATCTAATCGTTGGGAAGGTGAAATCGCGTTCCGCTCCCCCGAAGGCATCGCTCGTACGTTGTCGATAGTGGTTCAAGTGGTACGTGATGCAGACGGCAGTATTCATCACTGGTCAACTATCGCACGCGATGTCACTGAGGCGCGGCAAATGCAACACGAACTTGCACGCCAGGCAACGCATGATGCGCTCACGGGCCTGCCAAACCGTGTGTTGTTTTTGCGCAAGACGGGTGAAGCGCTGGAACGTAGTCGCACCACTGGGTCTTTAGTCACCGTGTTGTTTGTTGACCTTGACAAGTTGAAACACGTGAACGACACCATTGGTCATGCTGTTGGCGATCAACTCATAGTCACAATTGCAAAACGTCTTGCTGCTGCGACGCGTCCCAATGACACTGTCGCGCGCATTGGTGGAGATGAATTCGTGGTGCTGTGCGAGGGTCTTCTCGATGATCAAGTCGCACTCGATGTGGCCGAACGCGTTCGTGCAGCAATTACTGGTTCCCTTGTGCTGCAAGGCATCGAAATTGAATCAGGCGCCAGTATCGGCGTTGCAGTCTCCGACAATGAATTACTAAACGAATCGTCATCGCACGATGCTGCTATCACTTTGTTGCGCCGCGCTGACACCGCGATGTATCGAGCGAAACAACGCGGACGTGGCCGATGCGAGCTGTACAGCGATGACATGCACGCAGCAGCACGAGAGCGCCTCGCACTGTCGAGTCAACTCGAAGTTGCCCTTGCTAACAACGAATTCGCCGTGCTGTATCAGCCGATTCAATCAGCACACACCAACCGCATCGTTGCAGTGGAAGCGTTACTACGTTGGAACCACCCAACACGTGGCGAGTTGGCACCGGGAGCATTTCTCGACCTAGCAAACGAATCTGGTCTTATCGCGCCTATCGGGGACTGGGTACTTGCAACAGCTGCTCGACAAGTGCGCACATGGATTGATGAAGGAGTGCTCGACCAACGTCTTGCGCTTCACGTCAACGTGTCGCGTCGCCAGCTGGCCGACACGAGTTTCGTCGACCGCGTTCTCACCATTTTGAATGAAGCACATCTCGATGGACCACAGCTTGTGTGCGAAACATCTGAAGCGACTCTCGTCGACAACAACCCCGCGATCTTGCGCTCAGTGAATGCACTGAAGCGTTCGGGGGTGCGTATTGCAGTAGATGACTTTGGATCGGGCTATTCATCGCTCGCTGCACTACGAACCTTCCCCGCTGACATGTTGAAGCTCGACGGCACACTTGTTCGAGATGTTGGTCGAACCGATGGTGGCGATGATCCAATCGTGCGATCACTCATCCAACTTGCGCATTCACTTGATTTGGTAGTGGTGGCCGAATGGGTCGGAAGCGATGATCACGTACAGCGTCTGCGAGTTCTTGGATGTGACTTACTGCAAGGCAACCGAATTGCGGCACCGATGGCCAGTGATCAACTCACTCAGTGGGTATCTGCGGAGCCGGTCCCGTCCCCGCAAAATACGCAAGGACAGTAGACGCTTCCTGCGTCAACTGCAGCACTGCCTTGTCTCCGACCATGTCGTTTTCTGTAGGAAGCGTGTAGGACGAAACGTCACCACTTGCGGCCGGTCGCAACTTGCGCGCCATATCTACAAGAGACAAATTGGAATCCACTTTGAGATTTGCTGCAAAAGCATCCATCAGTTGTTCCACTTCAAAGGGATGTTCGGTGGCATACGAAGCAGCTTGTTTCATTAGTGCGGTGATGAACTCGCGCTGACGCGTGCTTCGCCCGATATCGCGTGACGGATCTTCGCGCCATTCGCCGTCGGTTTTTTGCTGAAAGTAACGAGCTCGCGTATATGCAAGCGCACGTTTACCACTCAGCACCGGGCACCCTGGTCGCGCCACCACAAAACCAGTTTGCTGATCGCGCGAAGGAACCTCGAAACAAATACGCACCCCACCAACGGCGTCAACCATCTCTCGAAAACCGCCGAAGTCAATTTCCATGTAGTGATGAATGGGGATGTTCAGTGCGCGTTGCACAGTGCGCACCAATGACGCTGACCCCTCTTGATACGCAACGTTGATCCGATCTTTTTTTTCACCCACGCCAATAGCAGCCCACAGGTCACGTGGTATCGACATCAGTGCGACACTTTTTTCTTTCTTGTCATACCGCATAACAATCATCGAATCGGAACGCTGTCCACCTGCATCTTCTGTCGACCCAATCGATGCAAAGTCCGGATCGCTCGGATCTATTGATGCACGTGAATCAGAACCCACCAGCAAATAATTTTCGATGTTGTCAGATGCTGGCGACAACACTTGAGACACTTCGGGGATACGTGCAACTTTGTCGAGCTGAGCATTAGTGGCTCGCACCAATCCGAATGCTCCTGCAAAGGCCGTGACGGCAGCGAGACCTACAAATAATCCCCAGCGAGGAACACGCGCGATGCGTTCAATTCCTTGAGTGAAATCTCGACCAACAGTCACATCTCAAAGGTAGTTACTCATTCGTGGTTCGTAGGTGCACCACATCAGCAGTATCAATGCGATGAGACAACGCGCACTCATCCACCACAATCAAACGACCATCAGTCTCGACACCAATTGCGTGTCCAACAATTTCTTCACCCGTTGGTAGATCTACGCGAACACGGCGACCAATTGTGGCAAGTGACGAAACATATGCGTCATGACGTGCCGTGGCATCTAACGCCAACAACTCATCAAGATGGTCCAATATCTCATCGAGAAATTCGGCGGGGGTGATTTCCCGGGACCACCCGCTCGTGCGCAAGCTTGCAGCGTCGGGCGGCGCCCACCCCACATTCACTCCAATTCCTGCCACGACGTATGCAGGACGACCCCCTTCGCCTCGACCCCCTGCCTGAGCAAGGAGACCCGCAAGTTTTTTGTCGCCAACAAGCAGATCATTTGGCCACTTCAACGAGGCATCCACCCTCAGATTTCGAGCGACACGAGAGGCAGCGAGGCAGACCATTTGTGTGAGGACGTGGAGATCCTCTGGCACATCACGGAAAAGAATGGACACCAGCAGGTTTTCCCCTGGTGGGGCCTCCCAGTGGCGCCCCAGACGCCCCTTGCCGGCCGTTTGGTGATCTGTACGTAAAACGCTGCGGTCAGGGGCCCCAGCCTCAGCCATCTGAAGCAGATCGGCATTAGTGCTGCCCGTCTCGGAAACCCACGTGATGTGCCATTTGGCTCGTTGGTTCGCATTAGGTGTGTCCATACGACAAAGATTGTCACTTGTGTTGAAGAAAATCCTGATCGCAAACCGCGGCGAGATCGCCGTCCGGGTCATCCGAGCCGCCCGAGAGCTCGGCATCGCGACCGTTGCTGTGTATTCCGAGCTCGACCGCAATGCGCTTCACGTGCGTTTAGCCGATGAGGCGTATGCACTTGGAGGCCAAACTGCCGCCGAGAGCTACATCAACACAGAAGCAATTCTGAACGCGATCAAACAATCTGGCGCCGACGCAGTTCACCCTGGATATGGATTTTTCAGCGAGAACGCAGACTTCGCACAAGCAATCACTGACTTGGGTGTTGAGTTCATCGGACCACCACCCGCAGCAATTGTTGAAATGGGCGACAAAGTGTCGAGTCGTAAAGCCGCACTTCGTGGTGGAGCACCAATTGTCCCTGGCACAACAGAGTTCGTTCACAGTGCAAAAGAAATCGCTGACTTCGGAAACGAATTTGGTTGGCCAATTGCAATCAAAGCTGCATACGGTGGCGGCGGCCGCGGAATGAAAGTTGTGCACTCCGCTGATCAAGTGCAAGAGGCCATGGAATCGGCACAGCGCGAAGCAAAGAACTTTTTCGGTCGCGATGAAATCTATGTCGAGCGCTATCTCACATGGCCACGTCACATTGAAGTGCAGTTAGTCGGCGACAAGCACGGCAACGTGGTGTGGGTCAGCACACGCGACTGTTCAGCACAACGTCGTCACCAAAAGCTCATCGAAGAAGCACCGGCGCCAGCACTTCCCGATGGCCTTGAAGAAGCAATGGGTGAAGCTGCAGTGAAGGCAGCTAAGGCAGTTGGTTATTACAACGCCGGAACCGTTGAGTTCATTTACCAAGACGGAGATTTCTTCTTTCTCGAGATGAACACGCGTTTGCAGGTGGAACACCCCGTGACAGAAGAAATCACAGGCATTGATCTCGTTGAATGGCAGATCCGCGTTGCTGCTGGCGAAAAGTTGCCAATGACACAGAAGCAGGTGCGCGCAGCACAAAGTGGTCACTCAATTGAAATTCGTATCAATGCGGAAAATCCCGCCGGTGGAAAGTTCCTCCCCTCGCCAGGCCCCATCACCAAGTTGGTAACGCCAGACGGATTTGGGGTTCGCTTCGATGGTGGATACGAAAGTGGCGATGCAATCAGCCAGTACTACGACAACTTGGTTGGCAAGTTAATCGTGTGGGGCAAAGATCGCGACACTGCAATCAAGCGCACTATTCGCGCACTTGAAGAAATGGTCGTCGAAGGCATTGCCACCACAATTCCTGCTGACCTTGCAATCTTGCGTCACCCAGATTTTGTTGCGTGCACACACTCCACCAAGTGGGTTGAAGAAACACTCGACTTAAGTGGAGTCGATGCGGCCCCTGTTGCTGCTCCCGCTGGCGACGATGAATCGCCACTTGTTCAGCGCAACACCACCGTTGAGGTGAACGGACGACGCTTCGACGTAAAGATGTGGGTACCAGAAACGGCAGCCGTCGCGGCTGGACCTGCAAAGGCCAAAAAGCCTGCGCGCGCAGCATCTGCTGGCGGTGGCGCAAGCGGCGGTGGCAGTGGCAAAGTCAGCGTGCCGATGCAGGGAACCATCGTCAAGGTCCTTGTAGAAGTGGGTCAAGAAGTTGAAGCCGGACAAAGTGTTGTCGTTCTGGAAGCCATGAAAATGGAGAATCAGATCGAAGCAGACAAGAGCGGCAAAGTGACTGCAATCAACGTGAAGCCCGGCGACACCGTCGGCTCCGGCGATGTTGTAGTCGTGATCGAATAATCACGCCAATTAGCAAAGTGATTGAATAATCACGCCAGGCAACAAAGTGATTGAATAATCAGTTTTTATTCGGGCAGTACGTGCTTGGATAATCGATGGTGTCACGTGGTTCTCCCACATATTCAAAGTGCATGCCATCAGGTATCAAGAAATTACCGCCCCAGGCAAACCCGTGCTTGCGAAAGATCCGCACAACATCACAGTTCATTTGCGGAATCTTGCCTTGTGCATTGGTGTCTGTGTTGATGTCGAACGCCATTCCCCATGCATGTCGTGAAATAGGGCCGAAGTTGTCTTTTGCCAAACGACTAAATTGCCCCACATAACACCCGCCATATCGATTCGAGTTGTCCAGATCGATTTCTTTTTCTAAACCTTTTCCCGAATCTCGGTTAGTGCTTTTTGAATTGCATCAACGATTCGAACATGACAGTTGTGATTGAGTTGTACGTCGCTATAGGTAATGCGATGAGCAATACTGCGCGAGCGCCATCTCGAATCAACAAGCACACCTTTCCCGTTGACTTTCTGATACTCAAACTCGCCGAACATTTCTTTTACCTTGGCGAGGCCCAAAGAGGTGTCCGGATTCTTGCGACCCCAAGAATGAGATAGTCGATACATCGCACCAATTTCGATACCTCGACGCGACAGACTGCGACGCACCTGCGACTCATCATTAAATCCGATAAACGTCACGCGGCGTATCGACCGAACCCCCAATCGCAACGCAGTGTCATCGCTTATCAATAAGTCACCTTCGCCGGTAAAAACATCTGGAACGATGACTCCAACCACGAATGATTTTCTTCGATTACCCCGATCAAGAACAGTGACAACATCTCCGACTTTGGAATTACGAAGCCGGGCAGACGTTGCCCCCATGGCGATCGCACCATCGTCGAGAACATTTGCCACCGAAGTTCCCGCAATACGACGAACTAAATCTGTCGGCAGCGCAACTGCTTGCATGGGTACACGCCAACCGCGACGCACCACTTTTTTATCGACGCGGGTTCCAACGTCGGAACCTGAAGTGGCTCGTGCATACTCAACCATTGCCAGCATCGGCGCTCGCACAGGAAAGGCATCCACACCTGCGCTCGTTGCAGCACGCATAGCGGAACGAACCTCGGCCTTTGACAACGCCTTCCGTCCGTACAGCGACATTGTTCGCTCGAGGTATTCCGTCGGAATGCGAGCTGTGAATTCCTGAGGGGCTTGACTTGCTATATCCATCGTTTCGCCCGTTGCACGAGAAGCAGTGACGGACACAAGAGCCACACACAACGCAATGACACCGGCGATGCGTACACCGCTGAGCCTTTCTCGCAACAACATATGTGAACGGTACTGGTCAATGCACTTCCGAATGGGGAATAGCGCGCACTACGGTAGGAAGCCTGTGAACAGCGAAGCAGATACCCCCACAACCGACGAAACTGCATCTGCTGGTGGACTGGAATTTGAACGCGCCCGCCGACTGAATGAAATTAGCGAACTGCGTGCGCGAGGCATTAATCCTTACCCTTACCGTTTTGATCGCTCCGATGAGATTGAGACTCTTCGTGCACTACACGGCGCGTTAGCCCCTGGCAGTGAAACAGACCACCACGTCACCATCGCTGGCCGTGTCATGCTAAAGCGCGATCAAGGAAAATTGATGTTCATCACCTTGCGCGACCGCTCTGGTGACATCCAGTTGTTTGTCTCAAAAGCTGTTGTGGGAGATGAGAGTTTTGATCTTATTCGTGGACTTGATCTCGGCGACTGGATTGGAGCATCTGGTGCGGTGATGACAACGCGTAAAGGCGAGTTATCGATCAAGACCGAATCGGTACAACTTCTTGCAAAATCGGTACGACCGATGCCCGACAAATGGCACGGCATCACAGACCCCGACACCCGATTTCGCCAGCGGTACGCAGACCTCATCATCAATGAAGACGCAAGACGAGTGTTTGCCGTTCGCCACACCATCATCTCAAGTTTTCGCCGCACACTCCACGAACAGGGTTTCATTGAAGTGGAAACACCCATTTTGCACATGGAGGCAGGTGGGGCTCATGCTCGACCGTTCACCACTCATCACAACGCACTCGATATGCAGTTGTATCTGCGCATTGCACTCGAGCTTCACCTCAAACGTCTCATCGTTGGTGGCATGGAGCGCGTGTATGAAATTGGACGAGTCTTCCGAAACGAAGGAATATCCACTCGCCATAACCCTGAGTTCACGATGATGGAGCTGTACCAAGCATTCGCTGACTACACAGAAGTAATGGCCATCACCGAACTACTCATCACCAATGCGGCTGTTGATGCAACAGGTACCTCAGTTGTTCTCATTGACGAGAAGGAAGTAGATCTTGCAACGCCGTGGCGCCGTGTACGAATGATTGATCTTGTAGAAGAAGCAACAGGTGTTGCAGTGCATCCTTCGCAACCTCGGGAACAACTGGTTGCTCTCGCAGAAAAACACGGCGTGAAAGTGGAGCCGCATTTCGGGCCTGGAAAAATCATCGAAGAATTGTTCGAAAAGACGGCAGAGTCAGGTTTGCGCGAACCAACGTTTGTGACGCACCACCCCGTTGAGATCAGCCCACTCGCGCGAGTCGACCGCAATGATCCGCATCTCACTGAACGGTTCGAGTTATTTGTTGGTGGCCGCGAGTTAGCAAACGGATACAGCGAATTAAATGACCCTGTGGAACAGCGTCAGCGCTTTGAAGAAGAACAGCGCATGAAAGAAGCTGGCCATGCTGAAGCCGGCACTGTCGATGAGGACTACTTACGTGCACTCGAATACGGCATGCCTCCAACGGGCGGCCTTGGAATCGGCATGGACCGTGTCACCATGCTTCTTGCGAACACGCACTCCATTAAAGATGTCATCTTGTTCCCCACTCTTCGCCCGGAGGTTTTCGAATGAGTAATCGTGCATGGGGCGTGGGCCTCGCAACCATTGACGCAACTGGCACCACTTTAGATGTGCGATTTCGTGGACTCGGATTAGACAACGAGATTCCGCAAAATGCTCCATCAGTGAGCACGTCTCGCGACGGCGACCCCGAACGTGGAGTGTCGTTTCGTGAAGTGTCACTTTCGATTGACATCACAACGCCACCAACTGATGCTGCAGACGTGTATTTACGATTGCACGTACTATCGCACCGACTCTGTCGCCCTCGCACCGTCAATCTCGATGGTGCATTCGGATTGCTGACAAACGTTGCGTGGACAAGCCGTGGTCCAGTTTCTCTTGACGCAATCGAATCCGTGACATGGAATTTTGCGCGTAGTGGAGAGCATCTTGTGGTGCATGGCGTTGACAAGTTTCCGCGAATGACCGATTACGTCGTGCCGTCAGGTGTGCGAATTGCCGATGCAAGTCGAGTGCGGCTTGGTGCACATCTTGCTTCTGGAACCACCGTGATGCACGAGGGGTTTTGCAACTTCAACGCCGGAACACTGGGTGCGTCAATGGTTGAGGGACGCATTTCGGCTGGCGTCATTGTGGGCGATGGGTCAGATATCGGTGGCGGCGCATCGATCATGGGGACTCTGTCAGGTGGCGGAAAGGAAATGGTGACTATCGGTGAGCGCTGTCTACTTGGTGCAAACTCCGGCATTGGTATCAGCCTCGGTGATGAGTGCATCGTAGAAGCAGGCCTCTATGTCACAGCTGGAACCATCGTGATTGATCCCGCAGGAAACCAGACGAAAGCCATGTCGCTGTCTGGACAATCTGGATTGTTGTTTCGTCGCAATAGCGTGACAGGCACCGTCGAGGCAATCGCGCGCTCAGGGTCCTGGGGCGGATTGAACGCAGATCTGCACAAGAATTAGCACATGTCCCCCGACGACCTGCATCGCATTATTCGCTCACGTCGTTCGAGTCTTCTCATTGATCCATCGCGTGACGTGGACGACACAATCATTGCTCAATTGTGTGACGCAGTGCAGTGGGCGCCCAACCATAAACGAACATGGCCCGCGCGTCTTGCCGTGGTACGTGGTGAAGCACGCCGACAACTCGGTCACTCAATTGCTGATGTGATGGCAGCACAAGGCGAAGACGACACGAAAGTAACGAAGACACGCACAAAGTACTTGCGCTCACCTGTTGTGATTGTTGCCGCTAGTGCAGCGGGAGACACCGAGACGCGTACTCGCGAAAACACCTACTCCGTTGCCGCAGGCATTCAAAACATGCTGCTACTTGCTCACCAGCATGGACTCACGTGCTTATGGGGATCGCCTGCGAACGGCACTAATGCGGCGATCTCGTCACTCTGTGGATTCGAAGACGATGCCATCGTGTTGGGAATCGTGTATCTGGGATGGCCAACTGATGATGCACAGGACGTGTCTCGCCCCGACATTCGCGTGACGTATCTGGACTAAGCCCTGACTAGATCGCGCTCGTGAGCAAGCCGTAGCGAGTTATCAACGACCAGGCTGATACATGCCGTACACATCTCGCAAGGCGTCACTCACTTCACCCAATGTCGCATCGACACGCAATGCTTCTTTCATAGGGATCAACAAGTTGCCCGTGCCACGAGCAGCGTCACGTATAGCGTCGAGCGCGGCACTTACTTTGCTGTGATCACGACGATCTTTGTACGCCTTCAAGCGATCAATTTGATTCTTTTGCAAACTCGGATCAATTGGGAACACATTTGGTTCGCCCTCAACATCGACAGTGAATTTGTTGACTCCAACGATCACTCGCTCATCATCGTCAATTGACTTGGTGTATTCGTACGCACTTTGTTCAATTTCATCCATCTGGTAGCCAGCTTCAATTGCTGCAACTGCACCACCCATTTCATCGATCTTTGCGATGTATTCCCAAGCAAGTTTTTCTACTTCATCGGTCAGTGATTCAATAAAGTACGAACCAGCAAGTGGATCTGGTGTATCTGCTACTCCACTTTCATAACCGATGATTTGCTGAGTACGAAGTGCGATGCGAGCAGCTTCTTCGGTAGGCAGGCCCAGGGCTTCGTCATAGCCATTTGTGTGAAGACTCTGTGTTCCACCCATGACGGCTGCAAGTGACTGCACAGCAACACGCACCACATTGTTTAATGGCTGTTGTGCAGTGAGCGTGCTGCCGCCTGTTTGAGTGTGAAAACGAAGCAACTTGCTCGATTCTTTCTTTGCACCAAATCGCTCAGTCATGATCTTGTGCCACATGCGTCGGCTGGCACGGAACTTAGCTACCTCCTCAAAGAAGTTGTTGTGACCATTCCAGAAGAACGAAAGACGCGGCGCAAAGTCGTCGACATCTAATCCTGCATCAATTGCAGCTTGCACATATGCAATTGCATTTGCGAGTGTGAATGCGATCTCTTGCACTGCAGTACTACCCGCTTCACGAATGTGATATCCAGAAATGGAAATGGTGTTCCATTTCGGCACATTCTCTGAGCAGTACGCAAAGATGTCGGTGATGATGCGCATCGATGGTCGCGGTGGATACACATACGTGCCACGGGCGATGTATTCCTTTAGCAAGTCGTTCTGAATCGTTCCACTGATTGCGGTAGACGGAACACCTTGCTCTTCTGCAACCAATTCATACATCAACAACAAGATCGCAGCCGTTGAATTAATGGTCATTGACGTCGACACTTTGTCGAGCGGAAGGTCTTTCAATAGAAGACGCATGTCCTCCATGGAGTCGATCGCAACGCCCACTTTGCCCACTTCGCCCTCAGCGCGCGGATGGTCACTGTCGTATCCCATCTGGGTGGGCAGGTCGAATGCGCATGACAGACCGGTTTGTCCTGCTTGCAGCAAAAACTTAAAACGTTGGTTCGTTGATTCGGCGGTACCAAAGCCCGCGTATTGACGCATTGTCCACAACTTGCCGCGATACATCGTTGGATACACACCGCGGGTGTACGGAGGCTTACCAGGTTCGCCGAGGCGCTCCTTTGGGTCCCACCCAGAGAGGGTCTCTGGGGAATACAAGGGGGCAATAGAGATCCCAGAATCTGTGCGTTTTTCGACGTCTGACATGAAGGTAGAGGCTAAATGTCTGGGGTGACTTTTCCATTATCCATGCCTATCCGTGCCGTTTTCACCGCAATGTTGCCCAAAAAATGTGCCGTGGCGAATGGTGAGCACCACTATCAAAAACTGTCCTACGCTGGCACTATGACAATTGCTCCAGATGCTCCAGCCACCGGCACAACAGTGCGCAGCATTGACGGTGTCGAACTCACACCCAAAGAGACCTCGTTTAGTCGTTTCTCTCTCCCACAGCCGTTCGACATTGCTAACGGCGGGAATGTAGAAGACGAGCGCCGCGAACGTAAGCACAAACTCGCCGGCGCGCTTCGCATTTTTGGTCGTCTTGGTTTCGGCGAAGGAGTTGCCGGACACATCACGGTTCGTGACCCAGAGTTCCCCGACCACTTTTGGGTGAATCCCCTTGGCGTGAGTTTCCGACACATTCGCGTGAGTGATCTCATCCTTGTGAACCACAATGGTGAAGTGGTGTACGGCAATCAGCCAGTCAATCGCGCCGCGTATGTGTTGCACTCGGCAATTCACGCCGCACGTCCTGAAGTGTTGGCAGCAGCACACGCTCACTCGACATACGGAAAATCATGGAGCAGTCTTGGTCGCCTGCTTGATCCTCTTACACAAGACTCGTGCGCGTTCTATGAAGACCACGTAGTGATTTCTGAACAAGGTGGAGCCGTTGTATTTGAAATTGAAGCTGGCAAGGAATTTGCGGCCGGGTTTCCAAAAGGCAAAGCCGCAATTCACCAGAATCACGGCTTGTTCACAGTTGGCGGCAGTGTTGATGAAGCGGCATTTTGGTTCATCACAATGGAACGCACATGCCAAGCGCAATTAATGGCAGAAGCAGTGGGAACACCAAAGAAGATCCCACACGAATACGCCGTCTATACGCGCGAAAATGCTGGCAACAGCATGACTGGTTGGATGCACTTCCAACCGCTGTGGCAAGAGATTTGTCATACGGATCCAGATCTTTTTGATTGATCTGTACATCACATCTAAATGATCCCCTTAGGGATCAGCGCGTTTTGCGGTGCTGCCACCAGTTGTGTGGTCACACCACGTAGCGTTGTACGGGTATGACGCACCTGCACCGACGCTGTGTTGCTGCACTTGTGGCACTGCTGAGCATTTCAACGCTTGGCATCGTTATTGCACCTCCAGTTAATGCTGCAGACGTAGGCAAGCGCTCTGTCTCCACAGCCAATGCATACTCCGGCGACATGCCCCCCACCGCGGTTCTCATACGTGGTCGTGGTAACGGACATGGTCGGGGGCTCAGTCAATTTGGTGCCTACGGCTGGGCTACTGCGTATGGACGTTCATGGCAAG
This sequence comes from Ilumatobacteraceae bacterium, assembly GCA_044340485.1. Taxonomy (GTDB): domain Bacteria; phylum Actinomycetota; class Acidimicrobiia; order Acidimicrobiales; family Ilumatobacteraceae; genus UBA2093. The sequence continues at coordinate 34,022 of JBIITN010000016.1, forward strand.
AGATTCTCACCTTTTATTACATCAACGGAACGAATAATTCGATCTCAACGTCGCAGCCCTCTGACCCATCACCTGAAATACGCGCGCGACTGGTGACCTTTGACGACCGCAATCAGGTGGCAATGATCTCACGCACAGGACAACTTTCAGTTAATAGCCAAGGACCATACGGATCTGTGTTGTTACGAGAAGTCAGTCGTAATCGCTACGACATTTACGCCGCGGCTGTATCTAACTGCTCGTTTGAAACTGGTGCACCAAGTGGATTCACTTTGATTGCCAGCAGCATTGAAGCGCCGACAGTCACCGTTCCGTCATCGGGCACATCATCAGGCGTTGCGCCAAATGATCTCATCGGATTATGCGAACCACCTACTCGTGCAATTACCCGAGGTCGTGTGCGCTATTACCGCGGATCCATTCAAGCGGTGAACGATGCAAACGGCGCCAATCGTGTGGTGAACCAAGTCAACATTGAAGAGTATTTACGTGGTGTAGTGCCGCGAGAATCCCCTGCAACGTGGGGCTCTGCGGCCGGCGGAGCGGGCATGAATGCGTTACGCGCGCAATCTGTGGCTGCGCGCACATACGCATTGTCTCAAAATCGCTATTCATATGCGCGTACCTGTGACACCTCGTCCTGTCAGGTGTATGGCGGTGCTGCTCTCCACACAATTGGTGATGGACCACAGGTCATTGAACATCCGCTCACTGATGCAGCTATTGCTGACACGCGCGGAACTGTCATTCGCTCTGGCGCTGGAACGCTCGTAAGCACTGAATACACATCGTCAAATGGTGGTCGCACAGCGAGTGGAAACTTTAAAGCTCAACAAGACGATGGCGATATCGCTGCCGATGCATTACTGCAATCGTGGTCGCGCATCTTTACTGCAGAACAGATGGAAAAAAAGTATCCTTCGATTGGCATCTTCACCGGCATCAGCACACAACACGACGGGCTCGGAGGCGACTGGAATGGTTATGCGCTGAGTGTCACCATCACCGGCACCGCGGGTGCGGTGACTCGAAGCGCGTGGAATTTCCGTAACGATTGGGACCTGCACGCGCCATGGTATGAAACAACGGCAATCTCGTATTCATCTACTGCTCCAGTTGTTGGCCCGATGGTGTACATCGGTGACTCTGTCTCAGAAAGCATTGCGTCACAATTCAGCGCAGTCATTTCGCCCTCTTACCCGTCGGTCAATTTCCAAGCATGTGCTGGACGCGGCATGGTCGGAGCCGCATGTATCGCAGGTGCACGGGCGTCGAGTTTGAATCTTGACGGTGTCAATGTGGTGAATGCGTTGCCAGAGACTCCTGCAGCAGCGATTATAAAACTGGGCTACAACGACGATCCCGCAACGTTTAATACCGAACTGCAACAAATGATCAGCACGCTCACTATCCGCGGCGTTGCTCGAATGATTTTCATCAACTTGTCAACACGTTCCACCACCCGTAATTACGCGCTTGCCAATGAAGCACTGATTGCAGCCGCCGCATCCAACCCAGCGATCACTGTTCTTGACTGGAATGCATTCGTGTCACAACAACACCGCTGGCGCTTGTTTGACAATGATTCACTGTGCTGCGGGGTCCATCTGAATGCAAGTGGTCGAGTGGAGTTCGCCATGTGGTTACGCGAACAGCTTGATTCACTTCGTTCGCAAGGCCTCTTGCCAGTGACAGCAGCTGGTGGCACATTGGTGGGACTCCCGCTTCGCAGCAATCACCGCGGTTCAATGGTGACGGCAGCTCAACGACGACTAAATACCGTGTTGAAATTGCGACCTAAGAAGCGCATCAAGGTGGACGGCATCTACGGAAAGTCAACGCGTCAAATGGTGCGTCGCTTCCAAACACGATCTGGTTTGCCCGCGACAGGAGTGATTGACCGCGCGACATGGGAGGCACTTGGTCTCGCACAACGACCGGCACTCGCATCACTTCGCAAGGGAACCAAACACCCCTCAGTACGTATAGCCCATCGTTCGCTCAACAAAGTCTTAAAGACCAACCTCCGTGTCACCGATACGTATTCATCGTCAACGGTGGCTGCAGTACGGACCTTCCAGCAACGTACTGGACTTCGTGTTAATGGACGCCTCAACGGTCCAACGTGGACAATGTTGATGGCAACCGCTGCCCGCACGAAATAGTTAGGCGTTGAAACGATCTTTCCACGCCGCGTCACTCACCATGCTGGAGTACGCGCCACGATATGCCTTTTTCAATTTCTTGTAGTCACGCATGAGGCGCCACGCTGAACGAAATGCTCGCTTTTGTAAGTCACGGAAACGTTCGCGATCTCGCGTACACACAAAACCTTCAGGAAGATCAGGATGTCGATACAAAATTGTGTCGTGACGCACTGCCAGACCAACAGCGCGAGCATCAATTTTTGCCACGCCAATCTTTTTCGATTTCAACCTTTGTGGCAATAATTGACCACCGGCTGTTACGAGAGCCAAGACAAATCCGATAAGGCGAATGGGCTTGGGTTTGGGATCAACGTATTTCAAGGCGTCGAGTTCGCGCGAGAGTGTTCCCGCTTTTTCTTCTTTGATCTGACGGATGAAATCGTGTTTCTTCTCGTGATCAATTTTCATCCACTCTTCAGGACCCGCGAGGTAGTCCTCGATACCAAGAATCATGTATTCGGCGCTGGCATAACGCTGTGAATACAAGTTACGGAATGACAGGCCGAAATACCGCCACAATAGGAACCACCATTTGTGCTTATCAAACACAAGCGTGTCTAAAAGTGCAAAGTTGCGGACCTCGTAATACAACGATGTTGGTGAGTTCTTTAGAGCAAAGTCTGCATGCCATACACACACGCCATTTAGGGTCACGGTGTGTGCGCCTGTATGCATCAGCCCATATCCCACATCATCACCACGTACGAAAACAGGAAGCGGGTTTTCTTGACCCAAATGCATTGGGAACATGGTGAACCACCACGCGCTGTATGCGTATTTGTGTTCGGGTTTGTCTTGCATGACATATGACTTGTCACGTAAATCAACATTGCGATCTATTGCTGTTAGCGGATACACCTGTCGGAAGTCGTATGTTGCTCCGGCTTCAAACTGCAGATATGGCGTACCTTCACTCACCATCGCGCCATGGATACAAATGTCAGAGGACGTCGCCATCGCTGTAAGCGCCATCGCCCGAACGATTGCTTCTCCATCAAGAATGATGTCGTCGTCCATAAACAAAACGTGCGTGCTCCATCCTTCTTCACGAAACGTGATGAGACCGCGTGCAAAACCACCAGCACCACCGAGGTTTGGATTGGGATAAATCGCAACTGGCGCACCTGCTGGCAGCGCGATATCAAAATTTCGCGCATTATCGGCAACAACGACACGCACATGCCCAGTGACTTCGGGAACCGATTTTTCGAGTTCCACAAGAGTGTTGAGAGTGCGGGTGATGTATTCCTGGCGGTTATAGGTAGTGATGGACACTCCCAGATTCACGTTGCGTTGCACGGCTTGCTCGGTGCGCCACACTCCTCCCAACACCACACAGTTTTCCAATGCGGTGACCGTGACATACAACGACTCAACAGAGGCAGATGCAATGGAATACGACAACTGCTCACCCGTTTCGGTGCTTGCGACAACATTTTCCGAACCACCAACACAAGCAATCAATTCCGTACGCACACGACCGTGAGCCAACACTTGGACGGTCACATCACGCACAACGGTAAGACGACGCCAACGACCAGCTGAAAACATCCCGAAGTAGGTGTCAAAACTTGCGCGCTCACCCGAGCGCAATGACAATCCGTCTTCGGTGATGACCCCTGTTGGCGCACGCACATACAGCTCGGGCTCAACAAAGTCTGGGCGTGGCAGGCACAGGCGCTGCAATAACGGGGTGCTCACTCCCCTAGTTTCACAGCGGATCGACCACGAATGATGGCATCTGTGCCGGATTTTTGAGGAAGGTGTCGGCCACCTCGAGAGCCTCTTTGATCGTCACATCCATGTCGAGGTAGCGATAGGTACCCAAACGGCCCAAGAACGTGACGTTCGTCGCTGCTCGAGCGGTGTCGACGTAGCGCAACAACTGTTCCTTTTCCTTCACCAATCGAATGGGGTAATACGGGATGTCTTGTGGTTCTGCGAGGCGACTGTATTCGCGGTAAATGGTCGTCCCAGCGTGTTGTTCCCACGGGGCAAAATGCTTGTGCTCGGTGATGCGTGTAAATGGCACATCGACGTCGCAGTAATTCATCACCGGGCAACCTTGAAAATCACCGTCAAGATGTTCGGGGACAAAATCGAGTGTGCGATACCCAAGAAATCCGTGTTGATGGGAAAACCATTCATCGATTGGTCCCGACCAAAACACACGATCTGCTCCATCAACATCCCCTGGTGTGATTGTGTGGGACAACTTCACATCGATAAGTCGATGATCCAGCATCGCTTGCACGATTGGTGTGTAGCCCTCTGCAGGGATCGCCTGATACGGATGATTGAAATATGAATCCTCATATGAAAACCGCACCGGTAAGCGGGCAAGTATTGATGCAGGAAGTTCGGTTGGTGATACTCCCCACTGCTTTTGCGTGTATCCCTTGAAAAAGGCCTCATACAAATCACGACCCACAAACTTCAGTGCCTGATCTTCAAATGTGACCGGAGTATCGATGGAAGAGTCACCACGTGTTGCGATGAACTCTGCGGCCTCTTGTGGAGACAATGTGAGACCAAAGAATTGATTGATGGTTAGCAAGTTCACTGGTAAAGAAAACACTCGTCCACCAGTTGTCGCCTTCACACGGTGGTTGTATGGCTTCATTTCACCAAAACGATTGACGTATTCCCACACGCGCTCGTCTTGGGTATGAAAAATGTGTGGTCCGTATACATGCACCATCACACCGTTGTCTGCACGCTCGGTGTGTGCATTTCCCGCGACATGAGCGCGGCCGTCGTACACCGTGGTGCGAATACCCGCTTCAGCTAATTGACGTGCAACAACGGCACCAGAAAATCCGGCGCCAACGATGGCGATTGATGACATGCAGTCTTTAGTGTGCCAGACCTGGAGCGCACAGACCTTCCAAATCGCGCACCAAAATGCGATCGCGATTTGCATAGGTCACAACATTGTTGGGGTCTTCGCGCAACTTGAACACCCGGAACGACATTTCGGTCGTGTCGATCGTCAAAATGCGACCAATCAACGGTTCACCAAGGTCGAGAAGCACCTTGATTGCCTCAAGGGCTTGAATTGATCCAATGATGCCTGGGAGCACGCCCAGCACGCCCGCTTCTGCACAACTTGGTGCAAGTTCCGCCGGTGGTGGCTCGGGAACCATGTCACGGTATGTCGGACCACGAAGTGGGTGGAATACCGACACCATTCCTTCAAAACGGAAAATCGAACCGTGCACAACCGGAATACCAAGTTTCACCGTTGCATCATTCAACAAGTAGCGGCTTGGGAAGTTGTCGGCACCATCAACAATGATGTCGTATCCGCTAATGATCTCCATGATGTTGTCTGCAGACAAACGCACGTCGTAGGTGTTGATCTTGACGTCGGGGTTTAGTCCTTGCAGCGTCTTACGTGCCGACTCCACTTTGCGCTCACCAATACGATCAAGATTGTGCAGGATTTGTCGCTGCAAGTTCGACGCATCAACTTCGTCCATATCGACAATGCCAATGGTGCCAACACCTGCTGCTGCCAAATACAACGCCGCTGGCGACCCGAGACCACCAGCACCCAAGAGCAACACCTTGCTCTCGAGTAATTTCGCTTGCCCTTCAATGCCCACTTCCGGCAATAACAAGTGGCGCTGGTATCGATTGCGCTGGTCAGGTGTCAACGTGACGGGTGCACGCCAGTTGCGACCTTCGTCTTTCCATTTGCCAAAGCCACCTTCCATCGACACAACATCGGTGTATCCAAGTGATGCAAGAGTGTCGGCAGCAAAGGCACTACGCACTCCACCTGCGCAATACACAACAACTTGCTGGTTCTTATCAACGATGCGACCTTCGATTTGGGCTTCAAGGTGTCCACGTGGGATGTGCAACGCACCGGGCAACGCACCTTGTTCGTACTCATCGGGCTCACGCACGTCGAGCACAACGACATCGCCTGCATCAATACGACGCTGCGCTTCTGTGGTGTCGATCTCTGTGATGCGCGACTTAGCGGCAGAGAGAAGTTCGCGGAAACTGGCCATAGGCCAAAATGCTACCTAGTTAGTCAGGTTTTCGATACCGGCCACGATCATGGGCACGATTTGGCTAATCCCCCCGAAAATCACCACATCCGCTAGCGAATCCATCTCGGTGGGATCACCATTCACAATGGCAATCTTGGCACCTGCGTATTTTGCGCGCGGCACCATGTTGTTCACCGGGCCCACCGCAAGCGTGGTGCCGATGCACAACAACACCTCGCATTCTTCTGCCACGCGAAGTGCACGATCGATGACCTCGGGGATGAGAGCTTGACCAAAACTGATCGTGTCGCTTTTCAAGATGCCGCCACATTCGCGACAGGGAGGATCTTCTTCCCCCGCAAAAACACGATCAAGAGTCATTTTCATCGGTAGTCGATCACCACAATCCCAGCAACGCGAAAAGCCCATCGTCCCGTGCACTTCCACCACACGTTCTGGGTTCGTTCCTGCTTTTTGATGCAACTCGTCAACATTTTGCGTTACCAGCGTGTGCAATTTGCCACGACGTTCTAAATCAACGAGTGCATGATGACCAGGGTTGGGATCAACTGTCCATACAGGAGAGAGCAGTCGGTTTTGCCATGCCAACTTGCGCACTTCTTGATCTGCGAGGTAGTAGCGAATGTCAGACATTTTTTCTGCGAGTGGATTCTTTGTCCATAAACCCTTTGGTCCGCGGAAATCTGGAATACCTGAATCGGTAGAAATACCAGCACCGGTGAGAACCACTACTCGAGATGAGTCCGTAATCCACGATGAGACCTGTGCAATCTCCTCAAACTGAGCCGCTGTCACGGTGACATTCTGCCATTCCAATTCCGTGCCTACACACATCGACCTTGTTGATCGATTGCAGTCACGTTGTGCAATCTGTTCCGTGGTGAAAGGACGCTCTATGCCACATACACCCTCTGGTTCGCGCTCAGGCTCGCCCTCTATTCCACGCGGCCGTACACACAATGTTGTTCTTCCAGACGATGGCATTCTCGACATCATTCCGTGGCGAGATCCTGTCATTGAACAATGTGGGTACGAAATGCGCAGTCGATATGTTGAATTATTTTGGCTCGGCATACTTGGTCCGACGTCCACATGGTTCTTGCGACGATGCGTCGACAATTTCGACGAACATCCCGACGGTTTTCGCGCTCATCTCGACGACTTTGCAGGAGCACTTGGCTTGTCATACACGCACGGGCGACACACTCCATTTGCGCGAGCGGTACAACGATGCATGATGTTTGGAATGGCACAACACGTTCAGCGACGTAACTTCCCCACCATCGCGGTGCGAACATCGGTGCCACCACTTCCGTCGCGCCACCTCACCCGACTCCCCGAGGGCCTTCGTATTGCTCATGATGATTGGATGAACGCTGGCGTATAAAACTCGGCAACAATGGGAAGATGAAACTTCGCATCTTCACCGAACCTCAACAAGGTGCCTCGTATGAGGATCTCCTTGCCGTTGCTCAGCACGCAGAAAAATTGGGATTCGATGCGTTTTTCCGCAGTGATCACTATCTCAAGATGGGCACTCAGGTCACCGGCGATCCGGGCCCAAGTGACGCATGGATCACTCTCGCTGGCATTGCGCGTGAAACCAGCACCATTCGCCTCGGCACGCTCGTGAGCTCGGCAACGTTTCGCAATCCGGGAGTTCTCGCCATCAGCGTGGCCAACGTCGACAACATGTCGGGGGGTCGCATTGAGCTTGGTCTCGGTGCAGGCTGGTATCTCGAAGAACACACCAGTTACGGCATCACGTTTCCTTCGCTAGGTGAACGATTTTCAATCTTGAGTGAACAACTCGCAATCGTTGACGGCCTGTGGCGGATTCCGCGCGGAGAAACATTCTCTTTTGAAGGCGACCATTACAGCATCACCAATTCGCCAGCACTACCAAAACCCACACAGACTCCCCCTCCGATCATCGTCGGTGGTGGAGGACCACGAAAGACTCCAGCATTGGCGGCCGCATACGCAGCGGAATTCAATGTGCCGTTCCAGCCCGAATCATTTGTGTCGGAACAATTCCTGCGCGTACGTCATGCATGCGAGACGATCGGACGCGATCCCGACAGCATGCGTTTTAGCGTGGCGCAAGTCATTGCAATTGGGCGAAATGACGCAGAAATTGAACGGCGCGCAAAAGCAATTGGACGAGAAGTCAACGAACTAAAAGAAAACGGACTGTGTGGCACACCGCAGGAAGTGGTCGACAAAATTTCCATGTGGCGAGATCACGGAGTGCAAACTATCTACCTACAGATGCTTGATCTGTCTGATCTTGAACACTTAGACGTGATCGCGTCTGAGATCATGCCTCACATTCACTGATCACTTCTTGCATTCTGCTGTGATTGACCCCCTGCTGACCGACACCTTGTTAGTCGGTACTAGGGTCGAGACATGTCGAAGTATCCAACAGTTATTTTTGTTCACGGCGCATGGCACGGTGCGTGGTCGTGGGCGCCACTTCAGGCCAAGCTCGACAAGATGGGGATTCCCTCGGTTGCAGTAGACCTTCCGGG
>JBIITN010000036.1:0-12858 GCA_044340485.1 Ilumatobacteraceae bacterium
CGATGGTCCAGTCACCCACAGCCCACAGGCCCATCACGACCATGTCGCAGAAGAAATCGCAGAGGAAATCGCCGACGAACTGACATCAGAGGTGGAAACTTCGCGCGATCGTGACATCCTGTGACTTATGGCAAAAACAGCATTTCAGGGCAACCCTGTGAACACCGCGGGCGATGTGCCCGCACCAGGTAGTTCACTTCCTTCATTCACATTGACAAACGCCGGGCTCGGCGAGATCTCCAATTCAGATCTTGCTGGCAAGCGCGTTGTCTTCAACATCTTTCCCAGCGTCGACACTCCGGTGTGTGCTGCAAGCGTGCGCAAGTTCAATGAATTAGCAAGCACTCTCGACAACACCGTTGTGTTGTGTGTATCTGCTGACCTGCCATTTGCACAGGGTCGTTTCTGTGGTTCAGAAGGACTCGAGAACGTACAGAACGCATCATCATTCCGCAGCGATTTCGGAAAAGTATTTGGCGTTGGTCTCAACGAAGGTGCATTCGCCGGACTTCTCGCACGCGCCGTTGTTGTTGCCGATGAAAACGGCAAAGTGCTTCACACCGAATTGGTCTCTGACATTGTCAACGAGCCAAATTATGACGCCGCAGTTGCAGCACTGAAGAAATAATTACTTCAGTAGCGAAACTGTGCTTTATGTCGCTACTTCAGTAGCGAATCTATTCCTAAGGTGAGGCCTGGTGTTGTTGCCACATGGCGACACGCCAGGACCACACCAGGCATAAAACTTGATCGGTCATAACTGTCGTGACGAATTGTCAGCGTTTGACCTTCGGTGCCAAGCACCACTTCTTGGTGAGCAACCATTCCTCGCATTCGCACCGCGTGAACGCGAATGTCTGCTGGGCCCACTCCGCCTCGCGCTCCTGAGAAAATTTCGTTTGTTGTGGGATCTTTTGCCCAATCACTACTAGCTGCCGCCATGCGTTTTGCTGTTGTGATCGCAGTGCCTGATGGCGCATCTGCTTTTGCATCGTGGTGATACTCGAGAATCTCCGCAGTCTCAAAATACGGAGCGGCCATTTCCGCAAACCGCATCATCAAGATCGCTCCGATCGCAAAGTTTGCCGCAATGATGCAATTACTTCGCGCAAATGCAGAGCGAAATGAATTGAGATCGTCATCTGTAAAGCCGGTTGTCCCCACCACCGCATGCATGCCATGTAGAGCCAGCCACGGAAGTGTTACTCGTGAGGCTTCAGCAACAGTGAAATCCACAACCACTTCTGCACCAGCATCGGCCAGCGCTTTTAACTCTGTCGATATTGCAATGCCGTGAGCAACGGTTCCTGCGTTGTAGGAATCTATTGCCGCAACTAATTCCAAACCGTCGGCATTCGCCACCGCATTACAAACGGTTGCGCCCATCCGACCGGCAGCACCGACAACTCCAACACGAATCATGGAAGCAACGGTACTCGCCGGCAGATGGCGTAACTGTTATGGATTACTGCCAACTCAACAGTTGGCTCGTAGCAGATTTAGTTTTTGCGACGACCGCGGTTGCTACCTGGGCCCAAATCGCCAAACTCCGAGCGAAGCTCTGCATCGAACTCGTCATCGAACGAGACGACTTTGGCGTCACTGGTCTCACGGCTGCTGTCGCGAGCTGGGCGATCATCACGATCACGACGCTCACGACGCTCACCGCCATCTCGGTCACGACTACGTCCACCGCGATCACCACGGTCACCGCGGTCACCGCGGTCACCACGGTCATCACGATCACGACGCTCACGACGCTCTCCGCCGTCTCGGTCGCGACTACGTCCGCCGCCACCAGGTGCACTTGGATAGTCGTTGCCGTCTTCGTCAACAGGAGTCAAGCTGATCTTGCCCTTGTCGTCGATGTCGTCAACACGAACTGAGATTTCTTCGCCAAGTGACAACACGTCTTCGACGTTGTTGACACGCTCGCCGCGACCCAACTTGCTGATGTGCACGAGCCCATCGCGACCAGGAAGGATGTTGACAAATGCGCCGAACTTCGTGGTGCTAACAACGCGACCTTGATAAATCGCACCGAGATCTGCTGTTGGCGGATCAACGATGTTCAAAATGCGCTCGCGTGCTGCTTCCACCTTTGCACTATCAGGCGAACCGATGGTGACGATGCCGACTGCACCGTCGTCGTCGACTGCGATGTCGGCTCCGGTCTCTTGCTGAATGGTGTTGATGACCTTGCCCTTTGGACCAATCACTTCGCCGATCTTGTCGATCGGGATAGTGATGCTCACAATCTTTGGAGCGGTATCGGCAACTGTGTCGCGTGGTGTCGACAATGCAGTGTTCATGTTGTCAAGAATCTGCAGACGAGCTTCGCGTGCTTGCTGTAGCGCAGCAGACAACACGTCTGCTGGAATGCCATCAATCTTGGTATCTAACTGCAATGCAGTGACTGCATCAGATGTGCCGGCAACTTTGAAGTCCATGTCGCCGAACGCGTCTTCTGCACCAAGAATGTCGGTGAGAGTTGTGTACTTACCCTCAGCAAATACCAAGCCCATTGCGATTCCAGCAACTGGAGCCTTGATAGGAACACCAGCGTCCATTAACGACAAACTTGATGAACACACTGATGCCATTGATGTTGAACCGTTAGACGACAGCACTTCGCTCACCAAACGAATTGCATATGCAAATTCCTCTTGGCTTGGAACAACTGGCAACAACGCACGCTCTGCAAGAGCGCCGTGACCAATCTCGCGACGCTTTGGCGTACCAACACGTCCCACTTCACCGTTTGCCCATGGGGCCATGTTGTAGTGGTGAATGAAACGCTTTTCTGAGTCGGGACCCAATGTGTCGAGCATCTGATTCATGCGTGGCATCGCAAGTGTGCACACATTCATCACCTGTGTTTCACCGCGCTGGAACAAGCCTGTTCCGTGCGCAGTCACAAGGACACCAACTTCGGATGTCAATGGACGTAGATCTTTTGGTCCACGACCATCGATACGTGCGCCATCTTCCACGATGCGACGACGAACAAGGCGCTTGGTGAGGCTACGAACTGCTTCTTTCACTGCCTTTTCCTGGCCAAAGAATTGACCAGGTGCATCAGCGGTACCGCATAGTTCAGACATGGTGTCGTCTGCTGCGGCATCAGTTGCTGCATTACGGTCGGCTTTCAACGCAATGGTGATTGCTGTTGCCAACTTGGAAGTAGCAACGCGCTCGACCGCTGCAAACACTTCTTCTGAGTAGTCATATACAGGCGTGTATGGCAGTGGCTCAATTGGACCCTTCGTTGCGATCACGCTTGCAACAAGTTGACGCTGCAATGCGATGGATTCTTTAATCCATGTTTTGCAGGCCTCAAGACCTTGTGCGATGACTGATTCATCAACTTTTGGAGCGCCGCCTGAGTAATAGTCGAAGCTCTTTTCGGTTCCACCGGCTTCCACCATCATGATGGCGACGTCGCCATTGTCGAGTTCGCGTCCAGCCACAACGATTTCAAATGAACCATTGGTTCCTTCTTCGTATGTGCAATGTGGAACCCATGTTCCATCTTGCGAGTACGCCATGCGCACTGCGCCAACTGGTCCGTCGAATGGAATACCACTCACCATCAACGCTGCTGATGCTGCATTGATCGCAATGACGTCATGTGGGTTTTCGCCGTCAACACCAAGAATGGTGAGAACGATTTGTGTTTCGTTGCGGAAACCATCGGGGAACGCTGGGCGCAATGGGCGGTCGGTTAAACGACACGTGAGAATTGCTTGTTCTGATGGACGACCTTCGCGACGGAAAAATGCGCCGGGAATTTTTCCTGCTGCATATGCACGCTCTTCAACGTCCACTGTGAGCGGGAAAAAGTCGATGCCGTCACGAACACCGCGAGCAGCATTTGCTGTCGCAAGCACCGTGGTGCGGCCAATCGATGCAACGACTGCACCTTGAGACTGTTGGGCAAGTTTGCCTGTCTCGAATGAAATGGTCTTATCGGTACCTGAAACAGGACCTGATACGCGAATAGCGTCAGCCATGGGATTACCTTTCTGCGGCCTACTACGGCCTATGTCTCTGTGGTCACATGCGTGACCTATACCCGATGGCCACGAATGTGGCTACGGGGGTGATTCACCAACAGAGCCGGTTCCCAGTCGGCAACTTCGCTTCTTGCACTCCTGCAGAATGGCTATAAGCATTCACACAAAATGCGGAAGCGAAACTCCCGACTGACAACCGACACAACAGGAAAAATGTGTTGGTGATCAGTTCATTGAAACTGAGGTCCGTCGAATTGACGAGTGTCTTAACGACGAAGACCCAGTTTTGCGATCAACTCGCGGTAACGAGCAATGTCACGGTCGCGTACATAGTCAAGCATGCGACGACGACGTCCGACCAGCATTAACAACCCGCGACGACTGTGGTGGTCCTTTGGATGGGCCTTCAAGTGGTCGGTGAGCTGGTTGATGCGATCCGTCAACAACGCAATTTGAACATCCGGTGAACCGGTGTCTGATGCATGCTGACGATGAGTCGAAATGGTGTCCTGCTTGGACATGGTGGCCTCGTTTTCCTTATACGTATGTGGTGAGGGCGCTGGGCGAAAGCCGCTCAGCATCACGCCAAAGCCGGAGCCTCATGCGGACCCTGTCAGGCTATGAGCAACGGCCAATGGCTCCAACCCCTGCGGGCATTAGTCTCAATCGCGTGTTCACCGGCATTGTCGAAGAAAAAGGAACGGTCCTGCACCGCGAGGGCCCGAAACTACGGATCCAGGCCTCGACTGTGCTTGAAGGCTCTGGCCTTGGCGATTCCATAGCAGTGAACGGTTGCTGTCTCACTCTTGTTGCAAGTGGACCTGGCTGGTGGGAAGCCGACGTCTCTGATGAGACATACACGCGAACAAATCTCGGCGATCTCGCAAATGGTGACCCCGTCAATCTCGAGCGCCCCATGGCACTTGGCGAACGATTTGGTGGCCACATCGTGCTTGGTCATGTTGATGCAGTGGGCACGATCGTGTCCCCTGTTCCACAACTTGTGGTGCGAATTCCAAATCATCTCATGAAGTACATCGTGGAAAAAGGATCTGTCACAGTCGACGGAATCAGTTTGACTGCATTCAACCTCAGTGACGACACCTTCGAAGTTGCGATCATTCCCCACACCGCCGACGTCACAACTCTTGGTGTGCGCAAACCTGGCGATGCCGTCAACATCGAAATGGACGTGCTTGCAAAGCATGTTGAGCGATTGCTCGAACACAAGTAGAAACAACACAGGACATTCGCCACCGATCGGCACCACATGGCTTCACTAGACGAACTTCGAAACGAGATCGACCGCATCGATCATGCAATTGTTGATTTGCTTGCACAACGTCTTCGTGTGTGTCGCGACGTCGCAGAAATCAAAGAACAAACTGGCGCCACCGTGATTCAACCAGCGCGTGTCCGCGCCGTTCTTGCCTCGCGTCGCCAATGGGCAATCGATAAAAAAGTGGATGCCGATTTTGCGGAGCAAATCTTTCGCACACTGTTGGCAGAAACACATCGCATTGAAGTTGCAGGATCACTTGAAGAACCTGCACCCTCGAAAGACGCTGGCACTGACGATCGCAGCGCACTCGACACTGTTGCATGTCGCATTGATCATGTTGTGGTGACAGTCGCCGATCTTGATGCCGCAAAAGTGTTTTTCGAAGAAATGGGTTTTCGACTTCAACCAACCGACGACCCGCACATTGTTACTGCTGAAGCTGGTGGCGTTGCCGTTGTCCTTGTGGGTGCGGGAGATGATCCGGCAGTTGCACAACATCTTGCAAAACACGGCTCTGGGGTTCAACACATTGCCATCGAAGTGCTGAATGCCGCATTTACTCGCGATGCATTGAATACAGCTGGTGTCCCTCTCCTGACAGATGTCATCGTTGACGGCGACGGCCATGAACAAGTGTTCACCGTGACTGACCCGTCAAGCGGCGTGCAACTTGGATTCATTAGTCGCGTCGGACATCGCGTGCCTATCAACAGCCACAATGTGCGCGCGTTGTTTCAGGCATTGGATCAGACGGGTTCGTAATTTCTGCGCTACAGTACAACTGCGTAGTCATACAAGGTGTTGCCAACTTCTCTTGCACGTTGACGACATCCGACTAGCACTGGCACACAATCGATCCGTTTCTAGAACCCACTTGGGGGTGTTGTCTTGTTGCGCCAGTTTTCTCGCGATGACCTGATGTCGTCGTATTTATCTGACAGTTCTCCTGTCGACCACTCTCTTGTCGACTTTGTGTTGACGGCCTCGCTTGATGATTTGTTATTGCGTGCACGCTCTATTCGCGATGCAGCCCACGGCACACGGATCACGTATTCGCCAAAGGTATTTATTCCACTCACCATGCTGTGCCGCGACAAGTGCGGCTATTGCACATTTGCTCAGCCCCCAGCGCGCCTCGAGCATCCGTACCTGTCTCCTGACAAAGTTCTTGAAATCGCCCGACAAGGTGCGCGCCTTGGCTGCCACGAAGCACTGTTCACACTCGGCGAACGACCAGAGCTGCGATATGAAGTGGCAGCTAACTGGCTGAAAGACAACGGATACGACTCAACTGTTCACTACCTCACTGCGATGGCACAGTTGGTTCTCGACGAAACAGGTCTGTTGCCTCACGCCAACGCTGGCGCGATGTATGAAGATGAACTTGCAATGTTGCGCACGGTTTCACCGTCGCAGGGAATGATGCTCGAGTCACTTCGTGACGATCTTGAATGTCACAAGTCAGCACCTGATAAAGAACCACAGCGACGTATCAATACGTTGTGTCTTGCTGGCGAACTGAAGATCCCCTTCACATCAGGAATCTTGTGCGGAATTGGTGAGAACCGTCAAGATCGAATCGATGCATTGCTGCTAATTGCCGCGGCACATCATCGGTATGGCCACGTACAAGAAGTCATTGTGCAGAACTTCTTGCCAAAGCCACTGACTGGCATGGCAAATCATCCACCGTGCCCACATGATGACTACCTGTGGTCAATTGCCGCAGCGCGTGTGTTGTTACCAGCTGACATTCATTTACAAGCACCACCCAATTTGTCTGATGACTTTGGAGTGTTACTTGATGCAGGAATTGATGATTGGGGTGGCGTATCACCGGTCACTGCTGATCATGTGAACCCAGAGCGTCCGTGGCCAGCGGTTGATCGCATTCGTAGTGTCACCGAAGACCGCGGTTTTACTCTTGCGCCACGTCTCACGATTTATCCCGAGTATGTCCGACAACCCAACACGTGGCTTGACGAATCACTTCACTTTCCCGTTATGGATCGCAGTGATGCTGAAGGTCTTGGGCGAGATGATCCCGGTGCGATGTGGCCAGAAAAAGTCACCGCGGCAGACGTTGTGCACGATGGCGCTGAAGTGGTGTTGGTCGGCCACAAATCGACACAGTGGTATTCCGGCGCAAATGTTGCACCACCCACGCTTGTTCCCCATCCTCGCCCCGCGATGCGTGGTCGTATTGCAGAAATCATCAATGGTCATCGCGCCGGACAAGAACTGGATGAACAGGAAATTGTCGACCTGTTTCGTGCGCGTGGACATGAAGTGGGTGCAATTGCCGACTATGCCGACGAACTTCGTTTTGCAACCGTTGGCAATGTTGTGACATGGGTACATAACCGCAACATCAACTACACCAATGTCTGCACCTTCAAGTGCAAGTTCTGTGGTTTTTCAAAAGGACCACTCAGCTTGAACTTGCGCGGAACGCCGTATCTGTTGTCACTTGATGACATCGCAGAACGTGCACGCGAAGCATGGGACCTTGGCGCAACAGAAGTAACACTGCAAGGCGGCATCCATCCGAACTTTGACGGTGATTACTACATCGATGTAGCACGCGCAGTAAAGGCGGCGGTTCCCGACATGCACGTACACGGTTTCACCGCGTTAGAAGTGACAGAGGGTGCGCGTCGCAACGAAGAACCACTACGTGAGTATTTGTTGCGTCTCAAAGACGCCGGTCTTGCATCGCTTCCTGGCACCGCCGCTGAGATTCTTGATGACTCAGTACGCGCCACATTGTGTCCCGACAAGATCAATACCGAAGAATGGCTCGAGTGCCATCGACAAGCACACGGTGTGGGTCTCGGCTCAAACATCACCATCATGTACGGCAGCATCGAGCACCCCGAATCATGGGCGCGCCACATGGTTGTCACACGCGAACTGCAAAAAGAAACAGGCGGTTTCACCGAATTCATCCCGTTGCCGTTCGTGCACATGGCATCTCCGATTTATCTGCAAAAGAAATCGCGTCGTGGGCCGACCTTCCGCGAAACGGTATTAATGCACGCCATCGGCCGTATCGCATATCACGGTCTCATCGACAACGTTCAAGTGTCGTGGGTCAAGATTGGAACGTCAGGTGCTGCACAACTGCTACAAGCTGGCTGCAATGATCTTGGTGGCACGTTGATGGATGAAAACATCTCGCGTGCAGCAGGTGCGAACCACGGACAAATGATGACCGAAGGTCGCTTTGGAGAAATTGTTGCACCGCTGCGGCGCACATTGCAGCAACGCAGTACGCGTTATGACCTGCTAGCTCCAGTTGCTGGCGAGTAACTATTCAAAGATCGCATTATTTCTGTCGTTACTTCTAAGACGCGTCGTAGGCCGCAAGTGCTGTGCGCGCGTGCTCAATGTCGAGATCAAGTTGCGCCCGCAGTGATTCAATTCCATCAAAGCGGCGTTCAGAACGAAGGAAATCAATAAATTGAACGGCCGCCAATTCGCCGTATAAGTCTCCGGAAAAATCGAGAAGATACGCCTCGAGCAACGGGTGTTCGGCGTCATCGTAAAACGTGGGGCGACGACCAAGATTCACCGCGCAATCGTGCAGAGTTCCATCGGGACGCCGATAGCGCGCTGCGTACACACCATCTGCTGGCATGCACATTTGTGGCGGCACTCGAACATTTGCCGTGGGAAACCCGATGGTGCGCCCTCGTTGATCACCGGATTGCACTTCACCGCGAATTTCAAATGGCCGCCCGAGCATTCGTGTTGCAGTGTGAATTTCTCCACCGGCAAGCGCACGTCGAATAGCGGTGGAACTCACGGGTTCGTCAACGTCGTCGCCACGCTGCACTAAAGAGACTGGCTCGGTGACAAAGTCGTGGCGCTCTCCCATTTCATGGAGCAATGTGATGTTGCCCTGTCGCATATGGCCAAAATGAAAATCGGCACCGACAATCACCACTTTGGCGCGCAACGTATCGACCAAGACACGACGCACAAAATCAACTGGAGTTTCGTTGCGTTGCTCATCGGTGAATGAGACGAGAACCGTTGCATCGACTCCCGTTGACTCCAACAACTCCAACTTCTGGTCCAAATTGGTGAGCAGCTTTGGCGCAGATTCTGGACGCACCACACTCGCAGGATGTCGGTCGAAGGTGACCACCACGCTGAGTGCATTTTCTTCTTCGGCTCGTGCACGCACGTGAGAAATCACGGTGCGATGACCCATGTGCACACCGTCGTATGCACCGATTGTTAACACTGAGCGCTGCTCAGACCACGGCGAGGAAGACAGATCAGTGATGATGCGCACGGTGCGAACTTTATCTTGCGCCAAATACAACAGACGGCTTGGCGAGACCCTCGCGCCATGCTTCATACACCGCGATTAATTCGCCGCGCTCATCAAAAATTGCCCACGGTCCCTCGCCGGCCCACTCCGCATGTGGTCGTCCATACAACACGTCGTCAATTTCTGCTTCAGAAAGTATCTCGCGCTGCATTCCACGCAACATTTCGTGCATCGGCAATACAACGGGCTTCTCAATTGCACTGGTATCGCCTAGTGAGAATGAACCAACAGTGTGTCGACGGAGGTTGCGGATGTGTGCTCCGCCGCCAAGTGCAACACCTAGATCGGCCCCCAGAGAGCGCACATATGTTCCCGAACCGCAATGAATATGGGCGGTGATGACCAGCGGGTTATCAGTTGGTTGTACGTCAAATGACATCACATTCACTGGACGCGGATCCCGATCAATCTCAATGCCTTCTCTGGCGAGTTCATGTAATCGTTTCCCATCAACTTTCAATGCTGACACCATTGGTGGCACTTGCATGATGTCGCCAACAAACGCTGCAGAAATAATCTTTCGCACTTCTTCGATATTCACCGGGTCCATGTGGTGAGTAGCGGTCACTTGTCCCGTGGAATCAAGCGAATCAGTCTCTATTCCAAACACGATCTCGCAGGAATAGGTCTTGTCTTGTTCGCTCAGAAACTTGAGCAATCGAGTTCCATTACCGACACCAACAAGCATCACTCCCGTTGCATCGGGGTCGAGTGTCCCGGCGTGGCCAATACGTCGCTCTCCAAGTTTTTTGCGAAGCACATTCACAACATCGTGACTTGTCATGCCCGCAGGTTTATCGACCACCACAAATCCATGCACCGTAGGAGGACGTCGACGTGCCATGTTCTATCTCACCAGTCCTGTTTTACCGCGTGTGCCTGAATCGGGTAGTGAACTGTCACGCGTCAGATTGATCGAGATCGCTGTCTTCGTCATTAAGCCGAGCAAGTCGTTCTTTGTTTTCGCGCAAGACCTGTTCAATGCGTTCGGCGGCACGGATAACTTCATCGGGTTTGAAACTTAAGATCGGAGTCTTGCGCGCGTGCATCTGACGATTAATAGATGCCTGCATTCGTGGCCGATACTCGCCAAGAACCGCTTGAATTTCCTCATCGCCCTCTACACCTGCGAGCGAGTCGTAGTACACAATGGCGCGGTTCATCTCTGCGTCAACATCGACAGAGGTGACCGTGACAAATTCAAGGCGCTCGTCATCAATACGGGTCAATTCGTCACCAATGATCTCGCGCAACACCTCGCTTAGGCGCGCCTGGCGTGGATAACCGTGAGACGAACCGCCCTTTGGTTGGCGACGACGAGAGGAAGGACGCTGCTTGGGCACGCCTACACCGTATCTATGCCACGTACGATGAACTCACCATGTCTGAGTCCCCCTCTAGCCCCTCATACCGATACGGCCCCGCGTTAGCCGGTGACATCGAAGCCAAATGGCAAGAGTATTGGCGTACAAATCGCACATTTGAAGCACCTAATCCCGCTGGTCCGCTCGCAGAACCCGACAAAGTAGCGGGTCGCGAGAAGTTATTCGTACTCGACATGTTCCCGTATCCATCAGGCGCCGGACTGCATGTTGGTCATCCACTTGGCTACATCGGCACCGACGTGTTCGCGCGTTTTAAGCGGATGAAGGGTTTCAACGTATTGCACGCATTGGGCTATGACAGTTTTGGTTTACCCGCCGAACAACATGCAATTACAACAGGTATTCATCCGCGTGTAAATACTGAATCAAACATCGCGAACATGCGCCGTCAGTTGTCACGTCTTGGTCTTGGGCACGATGCGCGCCGCAGCGTAAGCACCACCGATGAAGCTTTCTATAAATGGACACAGTGGATCTTTTTGCAGATCTTCAACTCGTGGTACGACATAGATAGTCGAACAGCACGTCACATCTCTGAGTTACTTGAGCAGTTTGAGAGCGGACAACGCGCGTTAGACGACGGTCGTGCATGGTCATCATTGTCGCAACAGGAAAAGAATGCAGTTGTTGATTCATTCCGTTTGGCATATCTGTCGGAAGCACCGGTGAACTGGTGCCCCGGACTTGGCACGATCCTCGCAAATGAAGAAGTCACCGCCGAAGGCCGTAGCGACATCGGTAATTATCCGGTGTTTAAACGCAACATGCGCCAGTGGATGATGCGTATCACCGCATACGCAGACCGACTAATTGATGATCTTGAGCGTCTCGATTGGCCAGAACCCATCAAGTTGATGCAACGCAACTGGATTGGTCGTAGCGAAGGCGCACAAGTGCGGTTTGCCTCTCCGTCTGGCCCCATCGAAGTGTTCACTACTCGTCCTGACACACTCTTTGGTGCGACATTTCTTGTTCTTTCTCCAGAACACCCCCTAGTTGATGCACTCACATCCGCCGACAAGCGTGATGAAGTGCAGCAATATCGCGTGCAAGCTGCTGCGGAAGCAGAAGTTGATCGCCAAGATGACACACGTGAAAAGACCGGCGTGTTCATCGGTGCAACGGCCACTAATCCACTGAACGGGGCACAAGTTCCGATCTGGATTGCCGACTACGTCTTAATGGGATATGGCACCGGTGCCATCATGGCTGTGCCAAGTGGTGACCAACGCGACTTTGAATTCGCCCGCAAATATGGTTTGCCCATCATCGCCACACAGATGCCACCTCAGTCATGGTTCGATGCACAAGGACTCGCAATATCTGATGACTGCAGCACATGGCCATCTGCGTATGTAGGTGAAGGCACATACATCAATTCAGCAAACGACACGTTGTCACTCAATGGCATCACCGAGATGTCAGAAGCCAAGCGCATTACCAATGACTGGCTCGAGAAGAACGACCAAGGCAAAGCAACCATCACTTATAAATTGCGTGATTGGCTGTTTTCTCGCCAGCGTTACTGGGGCGAACCCTTCCCCATCGTTTATGACGAAAATGGCCAAGCTCACGCTGTTACCGCCGATCAACTTCCCGTGTTGTTGCCAGAGTTAGCAGACTTCAAACCAACAGCGCTCGATCCAGATGATGCCGAATCGGACCCCATTCCCCCACTCGCACGGGTGAATGAATGGCGCACGGTAACGCTTGATTTGGGTGATGGTCCTCGCACATACACGCGCGAGGTCAACGTGATGCCACAGTGGGCGGGTTCATGTTGGTATGAACTGCGTTACCTCGACCCTACAAATAACAATGCATTTGTCGATG
>JBIITN010000017.1:0-39762 GCA_044340485.1 Ilumatobacteraceae bacterium
TTGTGCACCGGGGGTACATGTGCTGGGCGAAGCGACATTGCCAAACGCCGACATCTTGACCGCAGTCTTGGCCTCTGGCCTGACCTTGCATCAATTCGTGGGACACGAATAACCGGCATCAATTCGTCGGTCATGAGTGACCGCAATCGGCACGGGACACGAATAGACATTCTCACTAGTTCTCATTACTAGTGATTCTCGCTAGCCTTGAGGCGTGCACAACCACAACCATCACAACGATGCGCTCTACAAAGACATCGCTGCTCGTTTGATGGCTGCGGGACAGCGTTTCACCACCAACCGTCGCACCATTGTCGATGCTTTGTGCGGGGGCGATCGACCTCTATCGATTCCCGAGATCTTGAAGGCCACGTCGTTGGCGCAGTCGTCGTTGTATCGCAATCTCACCGTGCTGGAAGCGGCAGGGGTCGTTACTCGGGTGATCACCACTGATGAATGGGGACGGTTCGAGTTGAGCGAAGAACTCACCGGCCACCATCACCACTTGGTGTGCAGTCAATGTGGGGCAGTCACAGACGTGACTATTCCCGACGACGTCGAGACAGACCTTGACGTTGCGTTAGCGAAACTTGCCACACGCGCAGGCTTTGAACTCAGTCACCACCGACTTGATTTAGTCGGATTGTGTTCTAGTTGTCAGTGAGTTTTTCTACTTTTTCGGACAACACGTGAACTGCTTCGGTGAGTTTCTTCACCTGTTCTTCTAAGTCATCGCTTGTTGCAACATCCGCCAACGCCAAACGCACACCGGCTAACTCGCGAGCCAAATACTCAGCGTCTTCTTGCGTGCGAATTGCGACGTTGCGATCACGTTGTGATTGTTTATGTTCACGATCTTCTTGACGATTTTGGGCAAGCAAAATAAGAGGTGCTGCATATGAAGCCTGCAATGACAACACGAGCGTCAACAAGATGAACGGGTATTCGTCCCATTGCATAAATTCAAATGTTGCGTTCAGCGCAATCCAAATAAGCACGATGATCGACTGGATCACCAGATATTGCGCCGTGCCAAGAAAACGTGCGATGTATTCACTGAATTGACCAAACGCTTCACCGTCGTAGCGCATGGAAAAGCGCCGACGCCGACGTGGCGTTGCAAGATCTTCGCGGCGCCTCATGATGTCACTCCTTCCACAGAGCGACGACGTTGACGCCAGTCGGCCGGCAACATTTGGTCGAGCACATCGTCGACTGTGATGGCACCAAGGAGACGCCCCGCCTCATCACACACACCAACGGTCATCAACTTGTATGCAGCAAGACGTTCTGCCACTTCACGGTCTGATGCTGTTGGCAAAATGGTGGGCTCTTGCACAACACAACGCGACAACTCGGTGCTTGGTGGTTCGCGCAACAAACGTTGAAAATGCACCACGCCAAGGTATGTACCAGTGGGTGCTTTAAATGGTGGTTGCGTGACAAACACTGTTGATGCAATTGACACCAGCCAGTCGGGGTCACGCACTTGTGCAAGGGCTTCGGCAACTGTATTGGTGGGACCCATCACGATGATGTCGGGTGTCATCAATGAACCAGCAGTGCCTTCTTGATACTGCAGCAACGTACGCACAACTTCGGCATCGTCTTCGTCCATTGCATCGAGAATCGCACAGCGTTGTTGCGCAGGCATTTCCGCAAGCAAGTCGGCGAGGTCGTCGTATTCCATTTCATCTAACACGTCGATCAGACGGTCAAGATCAAGAGTTGCGATGATGTTTAACTGTTCGCTTTCTGGCAACTCTTCAAGAAGGTCAGCAAGACGATCGTCGTCCATTTCTTTTGCCAGCATTTGCCGTTGCACCGGTGGCAGTGCACGTACAACTGCGGCAACATCGCTTGGGTGCATGTCACGCAGTCGCGCAGCTTCAGCTGCCATCTCTGTTGCAGCAGCAAACAATCCTGTTGCTTCATGCCAATCAACAAGTCGATATGTTGCACGACGCCCCAGCATTCCCGCGCGCGAGAGTCGAATTTTTGTTACTTCCCAACCGTGCTCGCGATCGGTCACAGTGGGTCGTAGTGCCACATCGCTGACGCGTTCAGCGCCGACGCGCTGATCAATAACGTCGGCACCGAGAAGTCGTTCACCCGAGCGTGATTTGAAGGGGTGAAGGTCGACGTCCCACGACCGCAGTCGCACGCCAGCAGAATCAAGCCCTCCTACACGGGCGGCGTTCACAAAAATTCGTCGACGCTGGCTGGTGGCCACAAACCCGGTCACACGTGGGGGCGCACCGCGGCGACCAGGGACCACCACGATGTCGTCAATGCGACCGATGGCCGAGCCACCCACGTCCAATAGCGGCAGGCGCATGATTCGAAATGCATAAATAAGCTCGCCTGCCATACGGGCAAGGGTACTCTCGCGCGTTGTTCAGATGGTGGTGGGTTTTGTACGGGGTTCGTCCGATAACCTAAATCGCTCTGGGGACGTAGCTCAATTGGTAGAGCGCCTGCTTTGCAAGCAGGAGGTCGTGGGTTCGATTCCCATCGTCTCCACCAGATCGCTTCACTTTCATCATGTCGACTCACACCGCTGTCCTTCTCATCTCGTGCCCCGATCGTGCCGGCATAGTTGCTGCTGTTGCGGCATGGGTCACCGATGCTGGCGGCAACATCGTGCACGCCGAGCAACACACCGATCCTCAAGATGCGATGTTTTTCCAACGTGTGGAGTTCACCCACGATGGGTCGCAGTCACTTGATCAGTTGTCGTCGCAGTTCAATACCGCTGTTGCGCAACGTTTTGGCATGACCTATTCGTTACGTGCGTTGCCATGGCGCCCGCGCACTGCGATCTTGTCGTCAAAGGCCGTGCATTGTTTGGCAGACATGTTGACCCGTTCGAAATACGGTGATCTTGGTCTTGATATACAAGCGGTGATCTCGAATCATGATGATCATCGCAGTTTGGTGGAGGCATTTGATTATCGCTTCGTGCACATCCCGGTGGTGGGTAACGAGGCAACTGCGCGCATCGAGCAAGAAAAAAGCATTGATGCGCTGTTAGAACAACTCGATGTTGACGTAGTGATCCTTGCGCGATACATGTTGATTTTGCCGCAGTGGTTTGCAGAAAAATGGAGTGGTCGCATGATCAACATCCATCATTCGTTCTTGCCGGCGTTCATTGGTGCAAATCCCTATCGACAAGCACATGATCGCGGTGTGAAAATTATCGGTGCGACGGCCCATTACGTCACGTCGGACCTTGACGAGGGTCCAATCATCGAACAAGACGTGGCGCGGGTGTCTCACCGTGACGATGTGAGTGATCTCACCAGTCGCGGGCGTGACCTTGAAACAGTCGTGTTGGCCCGTGCGGTACGAGCTCATGTTGAGCACCGCGTGTTGGTGTGGAACAACCGCACCGTCGTATTTGGCTGATCTGTGCGTTCGCCGCATTAACTGCGCTGGGAGCACTTGTATCAAGGGTTTTCAGAGCCCTCTCTGGCTTCGGGAAACTGCGAAAAATGGCACTAACCTTCACCTACGACCTACCCCCCGGTAGATCCCCGAACTAAGGAGTTCCCATGCAGTCAGCAGTCATCGTTGACGTCATCCGTACGCCACTTGGAAAGCGCAACGGACGTTTGAAGGAATGGCATCCCGTTGATCTCGCTGGTGTCACGTTGAAGGCTCTCGTTGAGCGCAACAATTTTGATCCCGCTCTTATCGACGACGTCATTATGGGCTGCGTCATGCAAGTGGGCGAGCAGTCAGTAAACGTTGCTCGTAACGCAGTTCTCGCAGCTGGTCTCCCTGAAACCATTCCTGGCACCACAGTGGACCGCCAGTGTGGTTCCAGCCAGCAAGCAGCACACTTTGCTGCACAAGGCGTGATGGCCGGTGCATACGACATTGTTATTGCATCTGGTGTTGAGTTGATGACACGCGTGCCAATGGGTTCATCAGTTGCCGACGGCAAGTTTGGTTTCCCATTTGGTCCAATGGTGGGTGCACGGTATGCATCTGTTGGCGGACTCGTCCCACAGGGCATCTCTGCAGAGTTGATCGCCGACAAGTGGGGCCTTACTCGTGACGACATGGATGCATTTGGTGTGCGTTCACAAACACTTGCTCAGCAGGCAACCAAAGAAGGACGCTTCGAGGGCGAAATCCTTCCAGTGCTTGATGCTGAAGGAAAGTTGATGACAACAGATGAGGGACTTCGTGAAACAACTACCGAGTCACTTGGCAAGTTGAAGCCATCATTCCGTCCAGAAGAAGAAGGTGGCCGCGTGACTGCTGGTAACTCCAGTCAAATCACCGACGGTGCGTCAGCAGCTCTCATCATGAGTGAAGAAATGGCAAACAAGTTGGGCCTGAAGCCACGCGCTCGTTTTGTTAACTTCTCACTTGCTGGTGATGACCCACGCCTCATGCTCACCGCTCCAATTCCAGCAACGCACAAGGTTCTTGAGCGCGCCGGTATGAAGATCGACGACATGGATGTTGTAGAGATCAATGAAGCATTTGCATCTGTTGTTCTTGCATGGGAGAAGGAACTTCGCCCCGACATGAGCCGCGTTAACCGCAACGGTGGTGCAATTGCACTCGGTCACCCACTTGGCGCATCAGGCACACGCCTTCTTGCAACATTGGTGAACGAACTTGAGCGCACCGGTGGTCGCTTTGGTCTCCAGACAATGTGCGAAGGTGGCGGCATGGCCAATGCAACCATCATCGAGCGTCTTGGCTGATCTGTTTCGTTTCGCGAGACACGTTTAGCGTTTTTACAAGAGCACCATGCCAGCGTTTTCCACCGTCATCTGGGTGGGCGTTGGTGTGGTGCTTTTGCTTTTTATTTGGAAAACAGGCATCGCGCTGTTGCGCAGTATGACCAATTCATTGCCGCCACCTCCGCCAGCAGGTGAGATGCGCAAAATTAACGTGCGGTATCGCTGCAACATTTGTGGCGTTGAACTGCGCGTGGTGATGGCACCCGATGAAGATCCTCCACCGCCCAAGCATTGCTTGGAAGACATGGATGAGATCGCACCGCTCTACGAATAGAGCATTTGCTTTGCGCGCTGTTTGTGTAGGCGCGTGTAACTATTTCGTCACAACCGGGCTTCGCGCGTTACCAGCCACCACGCGATAGTTCTGCACCCATTTGGTAAATGTTGTGGCGGTAAACCTGCCATTTTTCTTCACTTCTATTGGTGTCACTGTGCGCCAAGCACCGTACTTGAACACTTGCAACTCCACTTCTTTGCCACGAAGTTCTGGTGACACCCGGCCTGAGAAGGAAACAACCAAATCTTCACGTGTTGCAGAGAGACGTGGGCGAATTTGTTTGATTGTCATCGTGAATGGATGACTCATCGAACCAGCAGAGTTAGTGGCGGTGATGGTGAACCTAAACGTGCCTTGTCGTTTTGCTTTACCGGTGATAGCACCCGTCGTGGCGTTAAGGGCAAGACCCTTTGGTAACGCACCGCTAGTAACTGAATATGTTGCTATGGGTGTTCCGTTTGCACTCACACCATCGGAATAGTTTTTGCCAAAACGTGGTGCGGCAAGCGTGTTGTCTTTCCATTCCCATGGAATACGTGTCAGTGATTTCAACTGCACAGCTGTTGATTGCTCACCCCAACCCAATGATGCTGAGGCAAGACCAAGTGGTATGTCAACATTCAACAACTGTGTGATGTAGAGAAGAAGTGGAAGATAAAAAACCAAAAAGGCGATTTGCTCGTCGTCGAGTGCAGGGCCTTCTTCAGTAGGTGCAAGGAAAATTTCGTTCACACATACATCAATCTCTGGCCATGCTGAGACACGGGGATCAGACAACGCGTCTGCCATTCCGCGCCCAATACTGGTGATGTGGAAAAGAGGTTCAGTGCTTCCAAAACTATCCCAGGAGAACTTTTCTGGATCAAAGTTTGGTAGTGGCACAAGTGCGTAGAAGCGACTGAGAATACATAAGGGGAATAATAGATCTGGCTCCTCGCTGGCGGTGGCCTCACTACGTGTGGTTGGGGTCAAGGCCAAAGGTGCTTGCGGTGCTAATGACATAGCAGATGACAACAGAGATCGTGTCAGTGAAGGGGAACTTGTGTTGTTTGTGTGAGTAGAAGCTGCAACAACGTTGAAGAAACCACAATCACCGTAAAAGCACATATTGGAAATGACCGCTGGAAACAAGGTAGCAAAGTATGCAAGTGATGGCTGCAAACGTCGCCCTGTTGCATTCACCAGTGTCCCGTAGATGTCACTAAATAGTGAACATGGAAGAATATCGTTTGCAATCGAGATGTCTAGCGAAGCGAGATTCACATTGCAATCTGAATAATTCTCCTGTCCCAACGCCTCTTCCAAAATAGCAGTAAGCCCTTGGGATTCTTCGTCAAATGAGTTTCGTCCACTGATGTCTGCTGTTGCAATAGTTACACCATTGCGTTTTGCTAGCAAAGTGGTGTTACTCGGGAAGGGAAGATAATCCCCTGAAGCAGAATCACTTGATGCATAACTAGCGCATCCGAGCCCAAATAGACCAGGAGCACTCAAAGGCGGCGCAAAGGTGGATATTGGTATGTCAAATAGTGAATTGAAATTAGTATCGCTCACACTGTCGAAAAAATCTTCCATGTAATCGACGTTGTCAGTAACATCAACAACTGTTGCTCCATTGACAACCTCAAAGGTCACATCTTGTGAGCTAGTAATTGGTTGACCATCAGTGCCTTCAATTGTGAAGGTGGTGAGGTACTCCCTCCCTATCCCAATTTTTCCCACGCCAAAATAAGGCCTGCATAACTGAAAGTCGCTCTCATCGTTGTTGGTGTCGACAGAGCCATTTTGGTCGTCGGTGGAGGTGGCGTTGCTGGCGTTGGCCTGGTCAATAGCGATAGTTGTAGTTGTGGCCAGAACGGGCGCAAGGAAGATGCCAATACGTCGTGCCAATGTGCTTTTGCGTCTCATTTTGTCTCTACCTCAAATTAAATGCATATTTAATCTACATCAGATTACCGGTGGCGCAACGCAAGTAACGTGTTTTCATGGGTTCTGATCGCGGTGTAAATGCATGGTACGTGCGCCTCGGAACTGATTCTCGCCCCGGTCGTTATCGCACCTGTTGTTACATCGGTGGTCAACACCCAGATGCAACACTTCATCTCACACCTGAAGCAGCTGGCGATATCTCTGGAGCGGAGTTGTTGTGGGAATCATCATTTGATGACAAAGGTCGGGTGTGCGTGCGCATCAACAAAGACTTTGCACCCAACTGTCCGCCGTTGTGGTTTGTATCGGTACCAGGCCGATCATCGGAGCCAGTTCCGATTCACAACTTGGTTGCGTTTGATACATCGCATGTTGCACCAGACACCATTATCGACGACCCAGAGTTCCTGTTTTTAAAGGTGGGTAACGATCAGCAAGTCGCGGCTATTCAGTGGGGCAAAGACACTGGAACGGTGCATCAATTGTTTGTGCAAAAGGATCGTCGACGTAGCGACGTGGGAACGCACCTTATTTATGTCGCTAGTGCATTTCACCAAACACATGGTTGGCCAGGTCGATTACACAGCGATGGAAAGCGGACGGTGTTGGGACAAGAGTTTGCGATCAGTTTGTTGCATGGGCAACGCATTGAGAACTTGAGTGAACTCGCACCACCAATGGATCCGGCACAGTAATTGCCACAAGGCGCGCCTTGAGATTTTAAGATCAATGATATTTCGTAGCGGTATACAGCCCGCCAAGCAATGTCACTAGCCCTACAAACAGGTACCAGTTATCGCGGCCACCAGGCACAGCGCCTAGGTAATACAACAAGATGATGAGCGCGCCTACGCCCATCAACGCAAACATGAGCACCGGCACCCATGGCGGGCTGTGCTTTTTAAACTCGGGCACCGGCGGGGTGTAACGGGTGCTCGCTCCCACCTCGGTCGTGCCGTGCATGCGGGTGGGGTCGTGATGAAGTTCGTCTTCCAAACCACCCTTGTAGTCATTGCGCCGGCGTGATTCGGGCCGTGTTCCCTTCGGGGTGACGCGTCCGCCTGATTTTTTTCCTCGTGAAGCCACGTTTTTAGCCTAATCGGTTTCGTTTCTGACCACTCGGGCAGGCAGGCTGTATGCGTGGCACGGATACTCGTCATCGACTCATATGACAGCTTCGTCTACAACCTCGTGCAGTACCTGGGTGAGCTGGGCGCCGATCCCATCGTGAAGCGAAACGATGCGATCACCATTGCGCAAGCAAAAGACCTCATGCCCGATGGCATCTTGCTATCACCAGGGCCTGGTCGACCCGAACAAGCAGGGATTATCTGTGACGCCATCACCGCATTCGCAGGAGAGGTGCCCATATTTGGTGTGTGTCTTGGCCACCAAGCAATTGGTCATGTGTATGGGGGAGACGTTGTGCGCGCACCCGAGTTGTTGCACGGTAAAACATCAGAGA
The DNA here is from genome assembly GCA_044340485.1 of Ilumatobacteraceae bacterium. Classification (GTDB taxonomy): domain Bacteria; phylum Actinomycetota; class Acidimicrobiia; order Acidimicrobiales; family Ilumatobacteraceae; genus UBA2093. Next base: position 8,438 of record JBIITN010000017.1, read on the forward strand.
TCACCCATCACAACATCGGCGTGTTTGAAGGACTACCAAATCCGTTAACTGCAACGCGCTATCACTCTCTCGTCATTGACCGTGCATCAATGCCCAAAGAATTAGAGATCACTGCTGAAACAGATGGACTAGTGATGGGTGTGCGTCATCGCGACGTTGACGTCGAAGGTGTGCAGTTTCATCCAGAGAGCATTCTTACTGCCGCAGGACACGACTTGTTGCGCAACTTCCTAAAACGCTGCGCAAACTAACAAAGATGCGCTCAGCCAGGTGGAGACGGGGCGGTAGTCGGCGCAGCACTTGCACGACCCACTGTTAACACCACTTTGGTGTTTGGCACTACTTGCGTGTCAGCCGGTGTGCCCTGTGAGATCACTTTGCTGGCATTCGGGCTATCAAATGCAACATCGACATACCGCACATCGGGAACAAGCTTTGCTGCACGAATCGCGTTGAGCGCATCTGTTTCTAGAAGACCTTCAACATTTGGCACTGTCACAGGTGCTTGCCCTGTCGACACGTACAACACAATGCTGGAACCAGCATCAGTTGGTGTACCAAAGGCTGGATCGGTGCGCGTTGCAGAACCCTTTGGAACGGTTTCGCTTGGTTCATCCACCGTTGTCACTTTGAAGTTATACGGTGCGTTTTGCAACAGTTTTTGTGCCGCAGCAGAGGTCGACTTCGACACATCTGGCACAATCACCTGACCCGCACCACCAGATACCACCACTTTCACCGAACTTCCTGCAGGAATTTCGGCATTGGCAAGTGGGTCTTGACTGATGATTTGCCCAATCGCCAGCGTGGGATCTTCGCGCGTTTCCACAACTGTCATCGACAAGCCCAATTCGGCAAGTCGTCGCGTTGCTTCTTGGAACGACAAACCTTGAATCGGCGGCACTACAACAGGTGCACGCGCAGGGTTATAGGTGAGAGTGATCAGATCTCCCTCTGTTGCCGGAGTATCGGGCGCTGGGTTTTGTTCATACACAATGTTGTCGCCCAAGCCTTCTTTGGCAACAGCGTTTGGTACTGCAACAAGTCCGTCTTCGGCTAAGAGTTGCGCGGCTTGTTCATAGGTGAGATCCACCAAGTTGGGAACAGTTAACTCTTCATTGCCACCGGTGGAGGAAAAGATGAGAAACACCGTTCCTGCAATCAGCACTGCGATTGCAGCAAGTGCTGCGTAAATGTATTTGCGATTTGCTAACGGACCATGATCATCGTCATCAAAACTGGTGCCGTTACCGCCAGAACCACCGACGCCACTGCCACCGCCAGTGGGCGGAAGTACTTGTGTGCGCCCGCCATCAATGGTGGGAATCACTGCGGTGGCGTTGGGATCATTGGGCAACGCACCCATCGTGGTGGTCGGCGCATCAGCAGACATTCCACGCACTTCGGCCAATGCCATCACCGTGAGTCCTTCGCGGAAACGACGCAGATCATCGCGCAATGCTTCAGCGGTGTCGTAGCGACGACCGGGATCTTTCGCCATGCACTTTGCAACAATCGCCGAGAAATCCATCGAAATATCGGGCACCAATTGTTTGATGGGGCGCGGGCCTTCATACACCTGCTTGTATGCGGTAGCTACTGCACTTTCACCGACAAACGGAGGTGTTCCTGTCACCATTTCATATAAGACAATGCCCAGTGAGTAAATGTCCGAGCGTGGATCTGGCTGTTCACCTTTTGCCTGCTCGGGCGAGAAGTATGTAGCGGTACCCATGACGGCGCCATCTTGAGTGAGACCTTCAGCATGTGATGCGTCGATGGCACGCGCAATACCAAAGTCAGCAACTTTGATTGCACCGTTTGAACCAATGAGGATGTTTGCCGGTTTCACATCGCGGTGCACGACACCATTGCGATGCGCAAACGCAAGAGCAGCAGCAACCTCTACGGCAACATCGGCTGCTTGTTTTGCGGTGAGTTGGGTTTGCTTGCGCAGGATGTCGGCAAGGGTGTTGCCCTTCACGTATTCCATCGCCATGAAATAGGTATTGCCAGTGGCACCCCAGTCATAGACCCCCACGATGTTGGGGTGGTTTAAGTTGGCAGCCGATTGGGCCTCGCGGCGGAAGCGCTCGACAAAGTTGGGGTCGGTGGCAAATTCGGGAAAAAGTACCTTGATGGCCACGGGTCGGTCGAGCAAGAGGTCGCGGGCGAGGAATACATCGGCCATGCCGCCACGGCCCACTCGCTTTTCGATCTCATAGCGGTCGTTGATGACCGTTTTTTGCTCGTCTGACATGCTCGATACAGGCTAGTCCCGTTGCCCAAAGAGATGGGGTCTAGGGGGTAGTGGTCGAGGGTGTTGACGGATCTGTAGGTGTTGCGGGTACCACTTTCAATGCCGCATCAAGAATTTTTTTCGCAATCGGACCAGCAAGACGACCACCTGTTCCAGCGCTGATCTCATCATCAACACCTTTCAACATCACCACTACGGCAATGCGAGGTGCTTCAGCTGGCGCAAATGCGGTGATCCATGCGTGTGATCGTTCCTCTTCACCTTCTGCGTTTAACTGCGCCGTTCCCGTCTTTGCAGCAGCTTGTATTCCACCAGCAAGTTGTAAACAACACGACGCCGTTCCGGATCGCACCACCTCTTGCATGAACGTGTTCAATGTGGTGGCGGTGGCGGGTTGCATCACTTGTCTCCAGGCATTTTGTGCTGCACGCGACAACACACGACCATCGTTATATCGAGTCTCTGCCACTACATACGGTCGCATCATTACGCCATTGTTTGCCACTGCACCAGAGATAAGCGCCATGTGTAATGGCACCATCTGCACACTTCCTTGTCCGAATCCGTGAATGGCTAATAGTGCAAGTGAATCTGTAAATGTCTCTGCGGTGCCACCAAATGTGCTCGCTGCTGCACCAGGTAATTCAAAGGGAATCTTTTCTTCCAGTCCAAATGCGCGCACACCATTCACCATTGCATCGGGTCCTACGTTCACCGCTGTTTGGGCAAACGGAATATTGCATGACCGTGCAAACACGGTGATCATGTCTCCACCACACGGTTTGCCACCATAGTTTTGAATGGGGTTGTCGGTGTTGGGTGGTGTCCACTCTGTTTCCACGGGAAACTCGGACGCTTCGGTGATGACGCCAGTTTCCAAACCAATACTGGTGGTGAGAATCTTGAAAGTGGAACCAGGCATGTAACGCTCTTGATATGTATGTGCCAGCAAGGGTTTTTCAGGGTCTTCTTGTAGCGCAATCAGCACATCACCAGTGGAATTGTTGTGTGCTGCCACTTGATTGGGATCAAAACTGGGGTTGGAATACATCGCTAATACGGCACCCGTACGCGTATCGATAGCCACCACGCTGCCAATACGCCCTGCCAATTCACGTTGTGCTACGCGCTGTAGATCAGCGCGCACTGTTGTGACAACAGAGCCCGAGGTGTCTGTGCGGGTGAAGATGTCGCCGGCCCCCGCAAGTTGTTGTGCAGGAGTTTTACCCGCCAACACATCGCTATACACACGCTCAAGTTGCGTCGACCCGTAATTCAATGTGTAGTACCCGGTGACATGTGCAAAGAGATCACCTTCTGGGTATTCACGTTGATACTTGTATTCATCTGCTTCATCTGTCACAGGAACAGATTGAGCAATCACCACACCGTCTGCTGTGATGATTTGTCCACGTGGTGAATTGAACTCACGCAATGTCAAACGGTTATTACGGGGATTTGCTTCTAACTCACTGCGATCAAACACCTGCCAACGCTGCATCTGAATAAACAACACGCCAAATAGTGCAATCAGCGCAAGTGATAGGTGACGTATGCGCGAATTCACGACATCACCTTGGCAGCCACTCGTGCACGGGCTTGACGTTGTGCAATGCGTTCAGCAACAGACGGTGCATCGGGAACTTCATGAAGACTGCGCGCGGTGGAATCAGAAATGCGCAACAACAATGCAAGCAACACATAGTTAGCAACAAGTGATGATCCGCCGTAGCTCATAAAGGGCAAAGTGACACCGGTGAGGGGCACCACGCGCAACACACCACCCACGATGATGAAGGTTTGCACCGCCAAGATGGTGGTGAGTCCCACAGCGAGCAGTTTTTCAAAATCACGTTGTGCACGAATTGCGGTGCGCAGCCCTGCTCCCACGATCAACACAAATCCGGCAAGTACTGCGGTGCCACCGAGCAATCCCAACTCTTCTGCGATCGCGGCAAAGATGAAGTCGTTGTGCGCAGCGGGAATGCTCGAGGGATTACCAAGTCCCAGCCCACTTCCTGTCATGCCACCGTTTGCCATGGCAAACAATGCTTGGATCGGTTGGTATCCGCGTTCGGTGTATTGACTCCACGGGTCTATCCATATAGAGACGCGTGTTTGCACATGATCAAACATGTTGTATGCCACCACGGCGCCGGCGGCGAAAAGGCCCAGTCCCACCAATAAATACGAGGTCTTTTCTGTAGCCACCCATAGCAACACCACAAACAAGGTGAAGAACATCAGCGATGAACCGAGATCTCGTTGCCCCACCATCACCACTACTGATGCTCCCCATGCCACCAGAATGGGCATGAGATGTCGTAATTCGGGGAAGGTGAACGGCCCAATGCGTAAGTGGCCTTCGCGGATAAGTTCGCGTCGGTCTGCCAAATACGCAGCAAAGAATATTGCTAACAAGATCTTTGCAAACTCACCAGGTTGGAAGTTGATGGGGCCAATACTCACCCAGATGCGCGCACCGCCGCTAGTAAACCCCACACCTGGAACCAGTGGTAGCAACAGCAATCCCACACCAAGTGCAAGTGCGGTGTATTGGTAGCGCACTAGATCGCCCACTCGTTCCACCACCAACAACGTGATGATGAATGCTGCAATAGCAACAAACGTCCACGTTGCTTGCAGCCCTGCGAGCCGATCAGATAACCGCGCAATCATCACATAGCCAATGCCGTGTAACAGTGCAGCAACTGGCAACATCACAGCGTCTGCACCGCGCGCCAGATAACGCACGGCAACGTGTGCAATGACAAGTAGCGACATGACGAACAACAAAAACGGCACCATACGTGCAGGAATAGAGGAGTTTTCACCAAGTGAGGCGAGGGTGTAAGCACCGGAGGTGATGATGCCCGCAAGCAGCACCAACCCAAGTTCGGCGCGTCGGCGCAGTGTTCCGAGTGTTTTATCCACCAGTGGTTGTTGTGGTTGGCGCGGTACTGGTGTCGGTGGGCGGCACCGTTGTTGTTGTGGTGGTCACCGCCGCAGTCACAAACTCGAGGTATTGCTGTGCGTCAGACAACGAGTCAAACGTGATGTTGTTGCGCACATCGCGCACAATTCCCGTTGGCACTTCGGTGAGTTTCAACTCTGATTCCAACTCAACCGTGGGGTGAAACCACCATACGCCACCAGCGCGACCTCTGTATACAGTGATCACATTGTCGTCATTAGTGCTAATGAAATAGCCGCTTCGTGCATACACGCCAACAATGGTGGTGACGGACAAGATTGCGACAAGAGTAAACACTGCAACAAGACTGCTGATCAGTACGCGTCGATGCCGCTTCTTTGAAGGTTGTTGTTCGGGTTGTGCGGTGGTGATCACCGGCGCGATGGGAGTAAACGACGTGTCGTCGGCAGTCAAAATGTCAACCACCACAACAGTGGTGTTATCTCGTCCGCCCGCATCATTTGCTGCAACTACTAAGGCATTTGCAGCATCTGCTGCATTGGCATTGTTACTGAGGACGCTGGTAATTTCTATATCAGTCACTTCATCAACAAGACCATCACTACATAACAAGAAACGATCACCGGTGCGCATGTCATGTGAAAACACATCAACTGCCACATACCTGTCGATACCAAGTGCACGGGTGACGATGTTTTTCTGTGGGTGCTTACGTGCATCATCAGCAGTAATGACGCCTTCATTCACCAGTTCTTGCACGTAACTGTGATCAGTGGTGATGCGTGACAACACACCATCACGCAACACATATGTACGTGAGTCACCCACATTTGCAACTAGCACTCGATCAGTGATGCCAGGGATCATCACTAATGCAGTGAGTGTGGTGCCCATGCCTCGTTGTGTGCTGTCATCAAGCGATGCTGTGTAGATAGTGGTGTTTGCTTGTTGCACCAACTCGCGCAGTTGTTCGGTAGATGTCACGGAATCACGCAAGGCCGAGCGCAACGTGGTAACTGCTAACTCGCTTGCTACTTCGCCAGCATTGTGTCCGCCCATGCCATCGGCCACCACAAAGACACCGTGTTCGGCTAACAGTGCGTCTTCATTTCCCTGGCGCACACGCCCCACATCAGACGCGCCACCCCAAGCGAGATTTAACGTGCTCATGATGTGCGCTCCAGCACTACCGCACCAGCTTGGATGCGATCACCTTTGCGTACGGATTTATCAGCACTCACGCGTTGGCCATTCACAAAGGTGCCGTTGGTGGAGTTGTGGTCGATAATCCACACGCCGTCGGGTCGAATCTCTAATGAAGCATGTTTGCCCGACATAAACGTGTCGTCTGGCATCGAGATATCTGCTTCAGCATGACGACCAATAGCAAGCACGTTGGCCAGCGTAAAGGAATGGCCGCGCACGTCGCGTGGTTCCACAATCACAAATGTGGGCACACCTTTTACATTTTTGTCTCCACGTTGACGTTTGGGAGTTGCAGTGTCGGCACGAACGGGTCGCTCGGTGGTGTTGCGCTCAGTCGCAAGGCGCACGGGGGTTCGCACTTCGCTCCACACTGCCCAGAGCACGCGAGCAAAGAACGCATATATAAGTAGTAGCAAAATGAGCTTGAGAGCGTTAAGAACAAGGTCTGTCATTGCGTGATCTCAATCACTTTTCCTATGATGCTTCAAATTTGACCTGTGCTGTGCCGAAGCTAATGACATCGCCATGTTGCAGTAGCTGATCACCATGTATTGCCACGCCGTTTACTTTGGTGCCATTGGTGCTGTTCTTATCGCGCACCACCACATCACCGGCGGCACACACAAACTCACCATGTTGGCGACTGACATTGGGATCAGAAATCACGATGTCACATTCCAAATTACGTCCCACCACGTAGTGGCCTTCGTGCAACGCGATGCGTTGACCATTGGGCAAGGTAATAACAGCGGGGGGAAGATCAAATGCAGAGTCGGGCACCATGGTGACCGGGCCCGTGATGGGTGCTGGTGTTGGTGCGGGTGCTTCGGGGGCTGGAGTGGAAACTAGCGGAGCCGCTGGTTCATCGGCTGTTTCGCTGTTATTGCGCACGGAAATGTCGAAGCGGCCTTTGCGTAAATCGGGGTTGGTGCGCAACACCACGCGCACTTTGCCCTCTGCGTAATACCCCTCTTGCCTCACGTATTCACGAATTGCTTCGGTGAGCTCTCGTACCAAGGCGGGTTCGATGTCGGCAAAACCCTCACGATCATGGGTGCTCAGTTGCACCACATATGTATTAGGTATGGTGCGACGGCCCTGGGCATCGACATCTCGTTCGGCATCTACGGCTTGCAGCAGTTTGCGCCCGATCTGCAGGGGTTTCACGTTGCTCTTAAACGCACGCGAAAAAAGACCGTCAAATAGGTTTTCCACCTTTTTTTCGAAGCCCTTTGCAGCCATTAGATCTAAGGCTAGTGCGGGGCTGTGTTGGGCTCGGGTCACTACTTCGCTAGCGTCTGACACCTACTTACTAGTGAGTTCAGTGATTATTGGGCGAGTTAGTGTGCGCGCGAGTGGCGGAATGGCAGACGCGCTGGCTTCAGGTGCCAGTGTTCGCAAGGACGTGGGGGTTCAAGTCCCCCCTCGCGCACTCTTCTTTCGTAGACCATATTCAGAAGAAACAGTTTGTGCTGCATGTCCTTTATTTTGAAGATTGTTACCTCCGTCTAATATAACGATCCGTTTTATAAGCGAACCGCATGGACTATGAGTCTAAATTGGCAGTGAAAGATTGTTTTAAATCGTTGCCGTTCTTTAGGCTGAGTGGGGAAACCTGATCACGACCATTTGATTTTCGTACATGTTGATTTGCTGAGAATTTACTCAGTATAAAATGACACCCTGCAATGCGATAACTGGGGAATCGCCCCAGGTCTTGATTCACTTGATTCTCTGAGTGTTCGGAATGTTATCGATGCGGTTTTTAATGGTTTCCTACATTTATCCGATTCGAGATTTGGATTCCGTGAAAGATTTTCTCAATCAGAGGAGTATCCCTGTGCCTCTGATTTATGGCCGCAGACCATAAATGGTTTTCCACAAATTGAATATTCGTCAAGCTACGAAGCTGATAATGTGGCTTTAAGAAGTGTTAGAGCTTTTTTATCAAAGGTATATCAAATACCGTATTTCATCGGATTACTTGCGTCTATAGTCGGTTTGTCTGCTGGTCGAAAGCGAGGAATACTGGGTTCACAATCCAGTAGGACATGGCGATCACTTGGGATCGGTGCATGGGTCACTGTAGGTGTACTGGTGTTGCAGATCTCGCTTCTCGAGGCGAGCTCCGGTCTGTACATGTCTGTGGGCGGAGGATGGTATTTGCTCCCTGCCGCACCCTTTGTACTCTTATCAATAGTTGCTGGGACAGAGCGTCTTTTGTTGTCTCGTCAAATCGAACAATCAAGGATCTAATGTTGCAAAATATTTCTTAAATTCAGTATGAATCATAAAATTATGGATACTGTTAGTTGGCTCAATTTCCTGACACACAAGAAGTTACTTTGATGAACCAAATGCAAAAACAACTATTAGCGACAGATATTTGGATTGTGATGCCTGCATACAACGCAGAACATACGCTTCGGCAGACCTACGAAGATATTCCAGAACAACTAAAGCGTCAAGTAATCCTTGTGGACGATTGTTCAACTGACAATACAGTTCTTGTGGCTGAAGAACTTAACTTGGTTGTTATTCAACATGATGAAAATAGGGGCTACGGCGGCAATCAAAAGACGTGTTATCGGGCGGCACTCGATCGTGGTGCACATGTTGTGATTATGCTCCATCCGGACTACCAGTATGACTCGCGTGTTTCACTGATCATGGCGGAACTAATTCATCTTGACATCTGTGATTTGGTTCTTGGGAACAGGATTCGTACGCGAAGAGAGGCACTAGACGGAGGAATGCCTAAGTGGAAGTATTTTACAAATAGAGTCTCAACCTTTTTCGAAAACCTGATACTTGGCCAATCAATTGGTGATTTTCACAGTGGATTTCGTGCCTATTCGAGAGCACTGTTATCAACAGTACCGTTTGAAAAAAATTCTGATGACTTTGCATTTGACCAGGAACTATTAGTACAAGCCGTGGCTTTCGGTTATCGAATAGGAGATGTACCGGTTCCGGTTCGCTACTTTGAAGAAGCGTCTTCGATTAACTTTAAACGCAGTGTGAAATATGGTGTTGGCGGCTTAGGTGCAATAACGTCGTATTACTTGTGCAAAATTCGACTTCGCAATGATCCGAAATTTAAGGGTGCACGTACTTCGAGAAAGGCTATGGGGGCAAGAAGTCATGCTTGAGAGATATCCATTGAAAGCTGGGCGTTACTCAAGTCATTCCAAGATTCTGCACTTGTTAGGTGAGGGTAAAGGTAAGTCTCTTCTTGATGTGGGATGTGCACAGGGCCACCTACTATCTGCTGCTATGGACAACGGATGGGTAACTACGGGCATTGAGTACAATGAAGACGATGCGAAGATAGCCCAAAATTGCGGACTAAATGTTCTGAAAGGTTCAGCAGAAGAAGAACTCTCGAAGATCACGGGCAGATTTGATGTGATTGTAATTGCCGATGTACTTGAGCACTTAGTGGATCCAGATGTTGTTCTGCGACTGATATCTGAACGAATTTCCCAACACGGGAAAGTGATTATTTCGTTACCCAACGTGGCCCATTTGTCCGTACGGTTTGCCCTCATCTTCGGACGATTTAATTATTCAGACAGAGGAATATTGGATCGTACTCATTTACATTTTTACACTCGTAAATCTATTGCGGAATTATGCAAGCGCAATGGTTTAACCATCAACTCTTGGACGGTAACGCCAGCACCTGTGGAGGAAGTATTACCGATAATGAACAAGCACATTGCGCTCCGTTGGATTCTGAATCTTGGAGACAAAGTAGCAATCTTATGGAAGTCAGGGTTGGCATACCAATTTGTAATTGAGGCCACTCCAAGACAAACGTAGGTGCTTCTTTTACGTTGATGCAAAAATGTTGATGGCGTACAACAATGCAACGATACTGGCTGCACATGCAAAGATAATTTGCGCAAAATAGCGTCGAATACCCGCGCATAGAATCAGAATGATAAATGGAGTGGCAGCAAGACCATACCGACTAGATAATCCCGGATCCATGTCGTATGTTCGCCAGATACTGATTCCAAGTGCAAGTGTCCCAAGATACTGAACAATGAGAATTACTGGACCAGCGACGCGCCACCACGTCCTGGTCGCAACGAAGACGCCAGCGGCGCAGGCGGTGATTAGCGAGGTATTGACGACAAAATTAATTACAGCCATTGAGTCGGGGCCAAGTCCATTGTATGGAGCAAACGACTGAGTAAGTGGAGAGAAGCCAACTAGTGCTTGGCGCATTATCAACTGAATTGAAACAGCGCCTCCGCGTAGTACATCAAAAGGTGCCAATGTGTTCAGTGGAACTTTAGTTGTAGAAGTTACGAAGACGCTCCAAATACCAGTCGATACCCCAGCGCTTATTGCCAGTAACCCAACTTGCTGGATATAGCGATGTCTAGTTGTCTTACGCCAAACAGTTGAAAAATTAAGACTTTGATTGGAGGGAAAGGACCAAATCAATGTGAATAGAAACGCGACACCGCATGCGATCAACAGGGTGCCCTTCGTCAGTCCAGCCAACAGCCCCACAATGATCCACCAGATTGTCGAGGTATGGCGATTAGTAACATTGCGAGCTACCAAATATGCAATTAGTGAAGCAATTGGCAGCACAGCTGCGTCATTGGAGACGATTGACTGATGGTATGCAACTACAGGCGCAAAATTAAGAACACCAAGCGCAGGTAAGAACAATAACAACGGAATTTTTAATAGACGCGACGCTCTGTACAAAGCAAAATTTGCACCGATTATAAGGAGCAGACCCGTTGCTCTCAATGCACCAAGGGCGCCAAATCCAAATAAATCAAACGCTGGAGAAACAGTTGCTGCGTAGAAGTAGTAGGCCGGTGGTTGCTGTGCTTCATACTGTAAGCCACCGCCAGGAAAAGCCTCAGGTACCACTTTGTTTGAATCACAAGGAGGTAATACCAAACCATCTAATGCAACTCCATAACAAGAAATGTCATTTAGAGAAGACATCAGCATCACATCCCCCATTATTGGTATGCCATGTGAATAAATTCTTTTCACATAATCGTAATGAGCACCTTCATCAATTGGTGAGAATTCTGAGAACTGTCGATGTGTTCCAATAAGCGTAAGTAATGGGATAATCACTATGAAAAAAGTGATCGTGACCACTTTGAGCATACGAAATAGATGGGGTCTTTGGTGACTGTGTGTTTCGTTTCTTGTAGCCACTACAGTCACTTTGCTTTCCATTTTGGCTTTCTATGAACGCGTTGCTCAGGACGAAGAACTGAGTAAGGATCTCGTTGCAACAGATGACTCCATTTTTCATCTATTTCACTAGTTATGTCCATTTTTGCTTCATTAAATTCAATAACATCTGAATCATTTGAGAAGTCATAAGTATGAACTTGAGGTGTAGATACCAATCGCAAATTGTTCGAACGAAACTTCAAACACAGGTCAATCCACGCCCAGGGTGGTGGCAAAGTTGTATCTAATCCACCAGCATCAATGAAATGCTGCCTTCTGATCATGACAAAGTAGGGCAGTAATGCAGAGACCTCACGATCACATCGAAAGAGCGCCCTGATTCCTGTTACATTTTGGCCCATTCTGATGCCATCGAACCAAAGCTCTTTAGGTCCAACGGACAATGCGCAATGTTTCAGTCGACTTCCTGCGGTCCACGTATAACCAGACACCATTGCCACGTCAGCCAATTGCATGAAGCCTAGAAATCTTTCGCACCAATCGAAACTCATTGTCGAACCATCAGCTGATAATGCCGTTCCATCAGAACACACGACTATAAAGTCTGACTCCGATTCGCTAAAAAAGCGATTTGTATGAGAACAAATGTCCTCATTCGACGTCGAGACATCGACTATTTGTAAGTTTCGAAATGTTGAGTGAGTGTTGAGGCTCCATTTAGTTAAATCAAAAGAGTCAACGATAGATCCCCAAAAATCGACATTCCTGCGTTCTCCCGTAAGCAAAACATCAACAGATTGCGGGTTCGGACCCGAACGAGTAATTCGGTAGTTTCCAGGCAGATCATGTCTTCGCTCTACAGTTCCACTTATCCCCATTCGACCTAAATGATCCACTAAGGCTCTTTCGCCCGCATCATACGCATAAGGTTTTGCATATGGATTTGACGCAACAGAGACTGAACTCACTCGCCAGTGATACAAAATGATGGGGATATGATGGGTTTTTCGAGCCTTTTCGGTGACTCTTAAAATCAGGTCATAGTCTTGAGATCCATCAAATCCTTCTCGAAACCCCTCGATATTGTCAACGAGTGATCTGCGGATAACCGAAAAATGGCAAACATACATTTGATTTCGAAACCGCTCCGGTGACCAATCAGGCTTTCTAAACGGACTATAGAGCACGCCTCTTTCATCGAGAAGATCTTCATCGGTATATACGTAATCAACTGTATCGTCATTTATAAATACATTAATTACTTGTTCAATTGCATCTGGTTCTAGTACATCGTCATGATCGAGTAGTCCAACAAATTCTCCTTTTGCAAGTGATAGAGCATCATTTGATGCTGCAACAATGCCTCCGTTATTGTCTCGAAATGAGTATCTAATTCGGGAGTCTCGATCTGCGTAACGCTTGATTAATTCTCTACATTCGGGATTAGGTGACTTATCATCAACAAGGCAGAGTTCCCAGTTCCTATAACTTTGAGCTTGCACAGATTCAATGCATTCCTTCAGTACCCGTAATGGAGTGTTATAGACAGGTGTGATAATTGAAATTAAAGGATGTTGGACTAATCCGTTAGAACTTTGAATACTCATCTTGCTAATAGACTGAACTACTTACGTAGTTTGCGGAAAATAGCACGCACAACTAGGACGGGTGAAAGCATCAAACGGCCGATTCTCCAAGTAGGTGATCTATAAATCTTTTCGATTTCCTTCCTCCTACGTTCTAACTCGGCTCGCAGATGCACCTCGGCATTCTTTAGTTCCGCGATTTCAGCAGACTTCGCGCGGTTGTAATCGCGCAATGAACGGATTTGCTCTACCAATACGGCGTGGTCGTCGTCAGTAGTGAACATTGGATTAGTCTAATGAGTCAAATAATCATCATGAAACAACTAAATTAGTTTCTAGAAAATTGGTAGATGGTTGTTATCTAGAGCGGCCTGCAAGTCAGGTGCATCTTGATCTTTTCCAGAAATTATTGCTTCTGCAATCGTCCATTCGATATTGAGATGCGTGGAATTTGGATTCAATCCCTTTTCATTGATGGGGTCATATTCAGCGGTCACTAGATAACACACCACCGTATTATCCGATAGGGACTGAAAAGCGTGACCTACATGAGGAGGTAGGAGTAAAGCGTTTCCGTCTTGAGAGGTAAGTCTCACCCGAGTCCACTTACCAAAGTTTGCGGAGTTTGGGTTTATGTCGATGATGTAATCATCGATCGCGCCATCCATCACCGTCACTAATTTCGTTTGACCCTCTGGTGCAATGCTGTAGTGGATGCCACGAACCACACCCTTTTTTGAGTGTGAGATGTTTGCCTGTACAGGTGTGAAGTCAAAGTCGATGTGTTGTTGAAGATCTGACTTTTTGAACCATTCTTGAAACCAGCCACGCTCATCAGCATGTCGCTTTGCTTCAATGTAATACGCGCCGCCAATATCTAGTTTGGTGATGTTCATGCCTTCTCAGCTTCAATAACGTGTCGAATATCAGGCATATTCTGACGCAAAGCACCATTCCATGGTTGCATCTCTGAGACATTGTTGCGAAGTGTCTGCTCATGGCTGAGAACAGAGTATGAAGGTCGAGTTGCTTTGGTGGGATACTCACTGGATGGAACCGGTGTGACAAGTTCTAGGTCTTGTCCAAGTAGTGAGTAGATCTCTCGGGTGAGGTCATACCAAGATGTTTGGCCAGCGTTTGTGCCGTGATAAACGCCAGTGGGAGCTTTAGGAATAACCAGATCAATAATGTGCTGAGCGAGATCACCGGCATGTGTTGGCTGTCCGAGCTGATCATTGACTACACGGACTACATTGCCAGCAAGGGCCTGACGCGTCATTGTCTTTACGAAATTATGACCGTACTTGCTATACAGCCATGCGGTACGAACAATGTAGGTGTCACTCGGGTATTCCTCTAGAGCTGCTAATTCGCCACATAACTTGGTCTTTCCATACACCGACACCGGACCAGTGGGGTCATTCTCTTTATATGGTGTTGTTGCATTGCCAGGAAATACATAGTCGGTAGACACCAGAACATGCGTTGCATTGGCGGTTTTTGTTGCTTGAGCAACGTATCGGGCACCATTGCAGTTCACTGCATGTGCAGCTTCCTCATTGTCTTCGGCGGCATCGACAGCGGTCCAGGCCGCACAATTCACGACTACCGATGGTGAGTGTTGACGGACAAAGTCGTGTACTGCATCAGCGTTGGTGATGTCCAAGGTGTCGATAGTTGAGAAATGAAAGGAGATGTTGCGCTCTGTGAGAAGCTCGCAAAATGACAAACCTAATTGTCCATCTCCTCCAATGATTAGCCAAGACATGTCGTTATTATTTCTTCTTGAGTGGACGCCACCACTGTTCATTGGTTTGGTACCACTGAACTAGCGATGGGAGCGCATCATTCAATGAATGTTGTGGTGTGTATCCCAACTCTTTGTTGATCTTGCCCCAATCAACGGAATAACGACGATCATGGCCAAGTCGATCTTCCACCCAACGAATACGTTCTTCACCGAGACCAAAGATGGAGAGCAACTGAGTGGTGAGGTCGCGGTTTGTCATTTCCGTGCCGCCGCCGATGTTGTAGATGTTGCCGGCACGTCCTTTGTTCACTACAAGATCGATACCACGACAATGGTCATCAACATGGAGCCAGTCGCGAATGTTCATACCGTCGCCATACAACGGTACCTGCGCACCGTCAATGAGGTTTGTGATGAAGAGCGGAATGACTTTTTCTGGGTACTGATATGGACCAAAGTTGTTAGAGCATCGCGTGATGCGAACGTCTAGTCCGAAGGTGCGAAAGTATGAGCGAGCAACAAGGTCGCTTGACGCTTTACTTGCTGCGTATGGGCTGTTAGGAAGTAATGGTTCTTGTTCATCCCAACTGCCAGATTCGATCGAACCATATACCTCATCGGTAGAGACGTGAATAAAGGTCGGAATCTTTTCGCGCAAGCTGGCTTCCAGCATTTGGTGCGTGCCAAGAACGTTGGTGTTCATAAACACCGAACTGGCTTCAATGGAACGATCCACGTGTGACTCGGCTGCGAAATGAACCACCACATCATGATCTGGTAAAGCATTGGCAATATCAGCCGCGTTACAGATGTCGCCTTTGATAACAGACAGGCGCGGATCGTCCTTGACTGGGTCGAGGTTGTGGGGGTTGCCAGCGTATGTAAAGGCATCAAACACGGTCACCTTGGTGACGTCATTGCCCCAACGACCATCGAGGAGCCCGCGGACGTAGTTGGAACCAATGAATCCTGCGCCGCCAGTAACGAAATATTTCATCTCAATGCCCCATGTCATGCCAGAAAAGACTCTCCGATACTATTGCTTCAATGCGTGGAATTGTTTTGGCAGGAGGCACTGGATCGCGTTTGTGGCCCATTACTAAGGGGATCAGCAAGCAGTTGGTGCCTATTTATGACAAGCCGCTTGTGTATTACCCCATCTCGACCCTGATGACCGCTGGCACACGGGACATTTTGATCATCACCACGCCACATGATGCGCCCGCGTTTCGTGAGTTATTGGGAGATGGCAGCCAGTGGGGGATGAATCTGGAATTTGCCGTGCAACCAAGCCCAGATGGGTTGGCTCAAGCCTTCATTATCGGTGAATCTTTCATCGGGAGAGATGCGTGTGCACTAGTGCTTGGTGACAACATTTTCCACGGAACTGGTCTTGGGGCAGAGTTGCGCGCTGGGAAAGATCCTGATGGTGCGGTCATCTTTGCCTATCGTGTGGCGAATCCCAGTGACTATGGCGTTGTGGAGTTTGATGAATCTGGCAAAGCAATCAGTATTGAAGAAAAGCCACAAAAGCCAAAATCTTCGTATGCAGTACCCGGGTTGTATTTCTATGACAACGATGTAGTGGAGATAGCAAAGAATGTGAAGCCCAGCGCACGAGGCGAGTTGGAAATTACTTCAGTGAACAACGCATATTTAGATCGTGGCACATTGCAGGTGCGTGTGTTACCAGATGGAACTGCATGGTTAGATTCTGGAACATTTAGTTCGTTACACGATGCGAGCAGTTATGTGCGTGTGATTGAAGAACGACAGGGAATAAAAGTGAGTTGCCCGGAAGAGATCGCTTGGCGTAACGGATGGATCACTGATAATCAGCTGCTCGCGCAAGCAGAACTGTTATTGAAAAGTGGTTACGGCGAGTACTTGAAGAAATTACTGACTCAGTAATTGCGGTGTCTAATACGTCCACGACGTATTGAGATGAATTAAGCCGTCTTCACGCATTGTGTCTTGCACCACTTCAAATCGAGTGCGCTTTTCCCAATGATCAAATTCGTGGATTTCTCCATGATCTGAAATTGAGACCGAAATGTCGTACGTGCCCTGCAACAAAGGTAGGTCTGCGATACCGAGAGTGAGGGAACCTTCCCCTTGTGTAATGGGAATGTTCACACCTTGTCGTTCAGATGTAGTGCCCCACACTTCAGTTCCATGCAGTTCGGTGATGCGCACAGCGATACAACAATTATCAAGCGCAATGTCTGATGAATACAGAACCGAAATGCTCATTGGTTTCCCTGAATGGAATTGTGTTGTCTGTGTGTTGCGCATATTGCGCAAACTCACATCAACAATCGACACCTCACCGGAGCCCCAGCGTTGTCCAATCTCTCCCTCAACGCGTGGGCGAGCGGCACGACTCATTCCGTTGTATTCGTTCACAACGTCGATTGCTGGTCCCTGCATTCTTACGGCACCTTTTTCTAACCAAATGGCGTTTTTACACAGACGTGAGATGTCGCCTAGGCCGTGGCTGACAATAAGAATGGTGTGTCCTGCTTTGCGAAAGTCTTCAATCTTTTCGTGACATTTTTGTTGAAACGCGGTATCACCAACCGCGAGCACTTCATCAATAATGAGGATCTCGGGATCAACGTTGATAGCAATTGCAAATCCGAGCCGCACTGCCATACCAGAGGAGTAGTTCTTGACAGGTGAGTCGATGAATTGCCCAATGTCGGCAAAGTCGACAATGTCGTCATACTTACGTTGGATTTCTTTTTGGGTCATACCCAAAATCGCACCGTTTAGGTACACGTTTTCTCTTCCCGAAAGATCAGGGTGAAAGCCGGCACCAAGTTCGAGTAGCGGCGCGATGCGGCCATCGATTCGCAATGAACCTTTGTCGGGAGTGAGAATCCCCGACAGACATTTCAACAACGTTGATTTACCCGAACCATTTCGCCCGATGATGCCAAATGTTTCGCCATGTGCGATAGACGCGGTGACATCTTGTAGTGCCCAGAATTCCTCATAACGAGCTCGGCCACCGCTTAATACTGCAGACTTGAGATATTGGTTTTTCTCGTGGTAGCGCCGAAACGACTTCCACACCCCATCTATCTCAACGGCGTTATTCATGCACTGGCCTCTCCCACAAGACTTCGTATCCTAGAGTAGAGCGGGTCCTCACACGGGTCGCACTATTTACTTATGACTTCTGTACTCGCACCAGTAAAACGAGTGGCCGCAGCCCACGAATTGCTGTGGAATCTCACCCTGCGCGAGTTACGCACAAAGTATCGCCGCTCATTTTTAGGTTGGACATGGTCAATGTTGAACCCGCTTGCGACGGTCGCTGTGTATGCCTTTGTGTTCGGCCATCTTTTTCAGGCATCTCATCAACCGGGTGATCCAAGTGGGGTCGACGCGTACGCCTTGTATTTATTGTGTGGTCTATTGCCGTGGAACTGTTTCACGATGGTGTCGGGTCTGGGAATGGGAAGTGTTTTAGGTAATTCTGCGTTAGTGAAGAAAGCTGCGTTTCCCCGTGAAGTGCTGGTGTTTGCGCAATCAATGCATGGTCTAGTGCAGTTCTCTATTGAGATGGGAATTTTGGCCGTGATCATGTTGATTGCGGGCAGCATGTTTTTGCCGTGGCTACCAGTGATCTTGGTACAGATGTTGCTGCTGTTGTTATTTGCAACCGGCATTGGTTTAGGACTTGCCGCCATCAATGTGTACTTTCGTGATGTCAGTTACTTGTGGGAAATCTTCACTCGTGTTCTGTTTTTTGCAACTCCGATCGTGTACAGCCCAGACATTTTGGAAGGTCGTGTATCGGGCTGGGTAGAGGCGATTCTGAAGTGGAATCCCATGGCGGTGTTCATTCGCGGTTTCCGCCATTCTTTTTATGACGGGGCATTTGTGGGGTGGGCCGAACTAGGCGCGGCTGCACTTGCTGCTTTTATTTCTATGACACTTGGATGGATTATCTTCACCAAGATGTCACGCCGTTTTGCTGAAGAGATCTAGTTCATCAACTTTCTCAAGCGTCGCAGTTGCGATGCAACATATGGTCGAGCACGGCGTTGACCACCTTTTTCGATGATCGCAAGTTGTAAGCGTTCCAGCGCATGACGGAGAACATCTCGTCTGGTGATGCGACCCATTCCTTCACAATCAAGGAGCCATCCCACTGGCCCTTGATGACCACGTTCGTTATTACACCGTTTGCACGCGGCTACTTCGTTTTCTATCCAACTCGGACCACCTTTTATACGTGGTACCACGTGTTCCGATGTGGGCGGATTGCGCACTGAGTCCAACGGGGCACTGCACCAGATGCAATACGGACCATCGCGTTCCAGGATTATCTCCATCCGTTCACGTCTGTTGAGTTGGCGCACGACAGAATTGTGGCGTGATCACAGGCCGTTTCGCACCTTCTCCCACAGGAGATTTACATGTGGGCAATCTGCGCACTGGGTTGTTGGCGTTTCATTCGGTGAAATCTGTCGGTGGTCGGTTTCTTGTGCGGTTTGAAGACCTCGACCGAGTGACTTCGTCGCGTGAACGTGCGCGACAACAACTGGAAGATTTAGCTGCTATTGGCGTTGAGCCTGATGAAGAGCCGGTATTCCAGAGTGATCGCTTTGATCTGTATCAGGATGCAATTAGCGATCTCGAGCGACGCGGGTTGACATATGAGTGCTATTGCAGTCGTAAGGAAATACGTGAGGCAGCTGCAGCACCACATGGTGAAGTGACGGTGTATCCGGGGTCATGTCGTGATTTGTCGGAAACTGAACGAGCACGTCGTGGAGAGGAGCGGCCCGCTGCGCTGCGTTTGCGCGCTGATCTGGTGTCGCATCAATTCATCGACGGCTTTGTTGGCGCATATGGAGGTGCGGTTGATGATGTAGTGCTACGTCGTAATGATGGTGTGCCGTCGTACAACGTCGCAGTGGTAGTAGACGATGCACTGCAAGGTGTAACAGAAGTAGTGCGCGGAGACGATTTGTTATCGATCACTCCCTCACACATGGAATTACAGCGACTATTGGGATTATCCACGGTCACGTACCGACACGTCCCACTTGTCGTCGGAACAGATGGAGAACGTCTCGCTAAGCGACATGGCGCTGTGACTCTGCGTGATCTCATAGGTAGTGGAATAGAGGCGGTGTCGGTCGCGGCAATGTTGAATGAACACTGTGGGGTACGTGATGGGGACTTTTCGTGGAGCCGTGTTTCCCATCGCAGATTGGTCTGGGACGGTGACAATTTTGTGCGAAGTGATGAGCGATAGGCTCGCGGGGTGCGCATTGCAGTTGTAGGAACCGGATATGTGGGGTTGTCGACTGGTGCGTGCATGTCATCTCTTGGACATGACGTGACCTGTATCGACATTGACGCTGCAAAGGTGCAGTTGTTATCGCGTGGTGAGGTGCCCATAGTTGAACGGGGTCTTCCCGAGTTGGTACAAACAGGACTTGAGAAAAGAACGTTGTCGTTCACCACGGAGATGTCGGCTGTGGCTGATGTTGAACTGATCTTTTTGTGTCTTCCGACTCCACAAGGAGATGATGGCGAAGCCGATGTGAGCTATGTGGAGGCAGTCATTCGAGACATTCGTGCGCTGTTGTCTCCTGGTGCAGTGCTGATAAATAAGTCGACAGTCCCAGTAGGAACGGCAAAGAAGCTCACGGTGTTGCTCAATCGTGGAGACATCTCTGTTGTGTCAAACCCCGAGTTTTTACGTCAGGGAACAGCTGTGCAGGATTTTCTTCATCCTTCACGAATTGTGATTGGCGGTGTTGATACAGATGCTGTTCATCGTGTAGCAACTGCGTACCAGGGTGTTGATGCGCCAGTGCTGCTGATGAACTGGGAATCAGCGGAGATGTTGAAGTACGCAGCTAATACCTTTCTCGCTACCAAGCTCACTTTTATTAATGCAATGGCAGATATCTGCGAGTTAGTTGGAGCAGACATTAATGAAATCGCCCAAGGGCTGGAACTAGATCCACGAATTGGTGCAGGAATGTTGCAGGCAGGCCCAGGGTGGGGTGGTAGTTGTTTCCCGAAAGACACCCGCGCATTGCTCAATGTGGCAGGAGATAAGGGCTATGACTTTGAACTACTGCGTGGCGTGATCAAAACAAACGACGATCACTACATGCGCGTGGTGACAAAGGTGGAATCAGTGTGTGGTGGTTCTGTTGCGGGCAAGACAGTTGCGGCGTGGGGTCTCACGTTTAAAGCAAATACCGACGATCTACGTGATTCACCGGCCATCAAGATTTTGACACTCTTGCACGACAAAGGTGCAGAAATTGTGGCGAGTGATCCCACAGCGCGTGGTGTGTACAGCAACTATCCATGGATCACAGTTGCTGATAGTGCAGTGTCTGCTTGTGATAACGCCGACGTGCTTGTGGTGTTGACCGAGTGGCCACAGTTTGTAGATGTGGATCCTATTGATGTGGGGAATGTGATGAAGGTGCGCAGTGTGGTGGATGCGCGTAACTTGTTAGAGCGCACAAAGTGGACTGCACATGGTTTTTCCTATATTGGTGTTGGTCGGTGATCTGCGATGGCATCTGATCTTGAAATGATTCTGGGGTATCAAGGCGCAGTCGATAATGGTGATGCGGTTGAAGTGGCATCAGATGTGTTGTGTATGCCGTTTTGGACACCAGATTTTTGTTCAGTTGTGATTCGGGCTGCTGAAGCAACAGGTGCGTTTGATAGTGACCCCAGTGATCCCGTCCCTGGTCATGAAGTATCACTTGCAGTGATTTCACCGCGCTTGTTTGAAGCCGTGGAACAAGACATCGGCATACGTATGTGGCCACAAATTCGTAAGTGGTGGCCGTTGGTTGATTACCACGGACTACGTGATGTGTTTGTCATCAAATACGCAATGGGACAGCAAGAAGAGCTGCGTTTGCACCATGATGTTGCACAAGTATCGGCGAGCATTAAGTTGAATGATGACTATGCGGGTGGCGTGTTGGAGTTTCCACGCCAATCATTTGATAATTCAGCAGTCCCTGTGGGGTCACTTATTGCGTGGCCAAGTTTGGTGACTCATCCACACGCGAGCACACCATTGCAAGGTGGTGTGAAATACAGCCTCACCATTTGGTGTGAACTGCCACTAATTGAAATGTGAGAATTGACCGTTCCGACGACTCTCATAAATCTGACCAATTTGGTACGGTATTTCTTCGATCATCAATGAAGTACGAACTTGACCACCTTCAGGCGTTAGAAGCCGAGTCCATTCACATCATTCGTGAAGTGGTGGCCACTATGGAGCGACCTGCTCTGCTGTTCTCCGGGGGTAAAGACTCGATTGTCATGTTGCACCTAGCGCGTAAAGCGTTTTGGCCTGCACGTCTGCCGTTTCCGCTCGTGCACATCGACACAGGCGAGAACTTTCCCGAGGTCATCGCCTACCGTGATCAGTTGGTGGCAGAGATCGGCGCACGTCTAATTGTGGGGTACGTGCAAGACGACATTGACGCTGGGCGCGTGGTGGAAGACAAGCGCGCTAATGCGGGTCGTAACCGACTGCAGACCACCACGTTGTTGCGCACCATTGAAGAACACAACTTCACAGCAATGTTTGGCGGTGCGCGTCGCGATGAGGAAAAAGCGCGTGCGAAAGAACGCGTGTTGAGTTTCCGTGACGAGTTTGGTCAGTGGGACCCAAAGAATCAACGACCCGAATTGTGGAACCTCTACAACAGCCGTCATCGTCCCGGGGAACACATTCGCGCGTTTCCTATTTCGAACTGGACCGAACTTGACATTTGGCAATACATCGCCGATGAAGGTATTGATCTGCCCAGTATCTATTACGCACACACACGACCAGTAGTACGTCGCGGCGAGATGATCATGGCAATCAACGAATTTGTGTCTGCCCAAGACGGAGAAGAAGTCATTGACATGGTGGTGCGCTATCGCACCGTGGGTGATGCAACCTGTACGGCAGCCGTCGAGTCATCGGCGGCAACAGTGCACGATGTGATCACTGAAGTAGCAGCAACGCGCATTACCGAACGTGGCGCAACGCGCGCAGACGATAAAACGTCGGAAGCCGCTATGGAAGATCGCAAGCGTGAGGGGTATTTCTAATGTCTGAGATACTTCGCTTTGCTACCGCTGGTTCTGTTGATGACGGGAAGTCGACACTCATTGGTCGTTTATTGTATGACGCTAAAGGAATCTTTGAAGATCAACTAGAAGCTGTTGAGCGCACTTCGCGTGAACGCGGTGAGGGATACACCAACCTTGCGTTGTTAACCGATGGGCTTCGCGCCGAGCGCGAACAAGGCATCACTATTGATGTTGCGTATCGCTATTTTGCAACACCTAAGCGTAAGTTCATCATCGCCGATACTCCGGGTCACATTCAATACACCCGCAACATGGTGACGGGTGCGTCTACCGCAGATCTTGCATTGGTCCTTATTGATGCGCGCAAAGGTGTGCTCGAACAAAGTCGTCGACATGCGTTCCTTGCATCGCTTCTTGGAGTTCCACACTTGGTGTTGTGTGTGAACAAGATGGACCTTGTTGACTACGACGAAGAAGTGTTTGAAAAAATCAAGGACGAATTTAGAGATTTCGCGGCTCGTTTACGTGTGCATGACCTTACGTTCATTCCGATCTCTGCGTTAAACGGCGACAACGTGGTCGACAAGTCAGAGAACATGCCGTGGTACAAAGGCAGCACGTTGTTGCACACCTTGGAAGAAGTGCATATTGCTTCTGACCGCAATCTCATTGACCCGCGTTTCCCTGTGCAGTATGTGATTCGTCCAATGGATGATGAATGGCATGACTATCGCGGGTACGCAGGGCAAGTGGCAAGTGGCGTCTTCCGCACTGGTGATGACGTAATGGTGCTTCCCTCTGGTTTTACTTCCACTATTGCCGCAATCGAAACAATGGATGGTCCAGTAGAAGAGGCTTATTCACCGATGTCGGTGACCATTCGCCTGAATGATGAGATTGACATCAGCCGTGGTGACATGTTGTGTCGCGTGAACAATCAGCCACACGTGTCGCAAGATGTGGAAGCGATTATGTGTTGGATGAGTGAACAACCACTTGATTCCGGTGCGTTCTATCGAATTAAACACACCACGCGTGAAGCGCGTGTGAAAGTGCAAGAGGTGCTCTATAACTTGGACATCAATACCTTGCACCGCAACACCGACATTCACACGCTGGCACTGAATGAAATTGGTCGGGTGAAGTTACGTTCGACGTTGCCGTTGTTCACCGACAGCTATGAGAAAAACCGCATCACCGGTGGATTCATTCTCATCCATGAGGCAACGAACAACACCGTTGCCGCGGGCATGATTATCTAGCTGCGTTTTTTGATGCGAATGGTTTTTTCTTTTGCGGTCAAACACTGACCTGTTTCAAGATCAAAACGCCAGCCGTGCAACGTGCACACCAGGTTGCCATCTTCAATCTCGCCAAATACAGATAGATCTGCATTGCGATGCGGGCAACGTCGCTGCACGACATAGTCGCCAAGTTCTATGTCGGCTTCGGTGTGGTTGGGACCAAGCAACTTCTCCTTTGCCTCTGTCTCGGTACGCGTCATGCGCTCAACCGATAATGACTTGAAGAAGTTGTAGAGGTACTCGTTGTATTCACCTTTGCGCCATGCGGTGAAGCGACAACTAAGAAACAACGAGTTCGACCAGTCAACAGCACGCTCTGCCACTACATGTTCGACAAGGTCACGGTCGATGTCGAAACGAAACGCGTAGTCCTGGTCGGTGTATGGCTCGATCTTTGCGCGGGCAAAGTCGATGAAGATGCCTTCGTCACCGGCGTTCAATAAACATCCCGCACCGATGCCTTGTCGAAGTGCGGGAGCCATGTCAAGAAGTGGTTTCCACCACAACTGCAGTGTCTCCACCAGATTGGTGGGTTCGCGTTTCAAGGACACTTTGAGATCATCGAGCCATGGTGTCCAGTCACGCTGATAGGTGCGTAAGTACTGCTCTTTGTTGTTAAAGATCGACTCCACTGCAACTTCACCGCCGGGCTGTGTCACTGCAACTTTTCCGTTGACAATATCAAACGTGGTACCAGGCACGGTGAGAGTTGCGTTGCGTTGTGCGTCGGCTAAGCGCGACAAGAACTGGCGTTGATCGGGAAAGATTGTCGGCTCTTCTCCAGTGATCATGTTGAGAGAAAAGAGCGCTTCGTCTAAGAAACATGGCGGACCAGCTGATGGCACCACGTGTGTTGCATCAATTGCTTCTACATATCGCATCGCGCGCGAGAACTGGCTTGCCACTTTCTCTTTACACAAGCGCAACTTTGTGTCGGCATCCATCTCGTACACCATCGGATACCAAATAGCGCCACTGAATTGCAACCAGTGAAGATCAACAGGGCCATGTTGACGTAGCGCATCAAGATCGTTCGTGCGACAATCGTTTTGGTTCACTAATCGCGCATCACCATCAGAGATCACTATTGCCGAGTCACCACCAGGACCATCGGTTATAGATGTTTCTAAATGAATAGCAATACTGACATCGTTCGTAATGTTTGTTGCCATGCCATCTGATGTGCGCACAAACTTCGTGAATCCCAGTTTGTTGTAGGCACGTTCCATTTCGCGTGTGGGATACCCGGGTAACAACACCGTGGTGTCGCGGCTCATGTTGTTGCGTAAAAACGGTTCGTCAAAGTGGTCGGCGTGAAGGTGTGAGATGTAGAGGAAATCTGGGTTGCACACATCGTGCATGATGTGATCGGGCAACTGATCGTTTCGTGGAAACACAAACCACGAACCCAAAAACGCGGGAACAAACCAAGGATCACAGACGATGGTGACACCTTTGGTACGCACCAAAATGCCCGCGTGACCAATAGAGATGGCTTGCATGGAAACGACTTATTTAGTGGGCGGGTCTATGGATTGTTTGCCGGCAGTCGACACATGTTCTGTCCACTGTGTGCCACTCCAGTAACGAAGCTCGAACCGACCCGATGGATCTTTGTACCAGTTCGCCGGCACTTCCGGTGCGTCATTTGATGACGTTGCAGCAGGCGATGACGCCGTTGAAGTAGGTGTGCTTGCTTGCACGGGGGTTGTGACTGTTTCACCCACACGACCAGGTGACAACGCAGTAGGCACCACACCTTCTTTGCGGACAAATGCATGTAGCCATCGTTCGCCGGTGTAGACGATCTGCACAAGTTCCCAGCCCTCTGCTGATCGCTTGGAAAGTTCGGCTGCGAACAATTCGGGATTATGAGCCGATTCGGTGACGACGTCGTATGTATACATACGGCAAGGTTAGCCCTCGGTTTCTAGGCCTCACCGTCGTGTTCGCCAATGGGGTCTTCGGTGCGTACCAACGCATCGACATTGATCCCCGATGTGGGGCCATCGTGTACGAGGCGACCGTCGCGCAACGCCACGATGCGCTCCACGGTGTGCACAAACGACAGCTCGTGCGTTGCCACCACTACCGTGGCGCCATCTGTCGATGCTTGTTGCAACAACTCGAGAAGTGCTTCTTTTCCGGCGGAATCAAGACCCACGAATGGTTCATCAACAATGAGCAATTCAAACGGACGGACAAATCCCAATGCGATCGCAGCTTTTTGACGAAGACCGCGACTGAACCTATTGGGAAGATCATCGGCGCGTTCATACAAACCCAAATGTCCGAGCAAGTCTGCTGACAACTGTTCCCAATCTGTCACGCGATGCATGCGCGCGACATATTCCATGTGTT
The DNA here is from genome assembly GCA_044340485.1 of Ilumatobacteraceae bacterium. GTDB lineage: Bacteria > Actinomycetota > Acidimicrobiia > Acidimicrobiales > Ilumatobacteraceae > UBA2093. The sequence continues at coordinate 35,121 of JBIITN010000017.1, forward strand.
CCCACAATGTGAGGTCGTCATAAAACGTGGGCGAGTCGGCGATGTAACTCACGCGTTCGCGCGCTTCTAATGATCCCGCGTCATGACCAGAAATAGTGACGTGACCATCGCTTGGTTCTAAGAGTCCCGCCACCATGCGCAGAAATGTTGTTTTGCCTGAACCGTTGTGACCAATCAGGGCGACGCGTTCACCTGTTGCGATTTCCAATGTGAGAGGAGTCAGCGCTGGTGCGTCGCCATAGGTTTTGGCAACGTCGTGTGCATGGAGTGCTGGCGCGGGTCCCTTGGGGGCACGTTCTTCGTGTTCGCGATCGTGCTCTCGGTCGTTACGTTGAGATGGAGGAATTGCAGATGTCATGATGATGCGTCCTGTGGGCGTTGAGCGCCAGCAGTGAAACTACGCCACCAGCGCCTGATGTTGTCGCGTTGGCGGACCCAACCGACGGTGAGAAATACCACAATGCCAACAGCAAGTGCCGTGCGAAGGGCATCACCGAGAACAACGCTGTCTGATTCGACTGATTCGCGGATGACGATGATGGGCAGTGATCCCGCAATAGCAATCAGCGGCGGCCATACTGCGCGGATAAGCGAACCCATACCGCTCATTTCTGGTGGCAACATCAACGCTTCGGTGGATTCGCCAATGGGATCGGGTGCACCTTTCACCGCGTTCACCACCGCTCCTGCAACACCGGCCAAAAACGCCGGCAGTGCAATAAGCGGCGCGACCGCAAATGCCATCGCTGTTGGTTCCGCAATTACTACCGCTGCCATACCAATGAATGAGAACACGATGGCGATGATTGCGGGAATCACAAGATGTTTCACCATGATCACACCGCGTTCAATGGGGAATGCATCGGTGCGATCGGGTTGATCAACTTCTTGCGAGAGTGGTTCGATGGCATCGAGACCAAAGATGAACAACAGGATTCCTGTTGCGAGAAACGCGGGAGTGGTGCCGTTGTATGCCACAACACCACACGCTGCTGCAGCGGTGCTGGTGATGATCATGCGTCCAAGTCGTCGTGCAGGGAAATGGGCGACGCTGCGCACACCACGGGCGATGACCACGTCGTAACGTGACATACCTTTTGATGTGAACCATGGACGCTCACGCATGTGTTCTTGGCTGAGTTGACGACGTAACAAAATGACGGTGCGAATGTCTTGCAACGTGACAGCAAATTTCAATTGCGACACCAACGATGATCTGCGCGCGAGTGCTTCTAGTGACAAACGCGAAATAAGTGCGATGCTCAGCGCTGCGAGAACAAGCACTACTACCACTGCGATGAAGTCGACCCATTCGGTGCGAAGTGGGGTGAGAGCGAGACTTCCGACGGCGTCAAATGGTCCAGGTAGTGGTGTGTCGATGAAGGTGACTGCGGCTTGCCAGGCGACAAGTGCGGTGGCGACAACGGTGATGATGGAGCGGTGAATGCCAAGGCCATGGACAATGAGGGCCGCGATCACAAACAGGGCGCAGCTGATGGCGCCATACGCTGCGCCCCATACGGCCCAGCTCCCCAGAGTGCCCGTGGGCATGCGGCGAGAGGCCAATTGTCCGGCGATAGCGCCTGCCACAGCGCCGGAGAAGGCCGCTGATCGCAGACGAGCGATGCTCGGATGTCTGAGGGCAACGCCTCGAGATATGGGGGCAAGAAGCACATGGCGAACGTCTGCGTCTTCCACTGCGACTGGGCCCCCGTTTGCACCCGAGCGAAGTCCCAAGAACACGATGAGGGCAGTGACTAGACCAAGGGCATTGGGGCCGTGGTGGGAAACATTGGCCAGTTCGCTGGCGGTGAGGTCGGCGTCTTTCACGAACCCTGACAGGAACAAGATGACGCCGCCCACGATGAGGGCGGTGATGTACACGCGATACAGCGCCTCGAACCATTCCATGTCTTGAATGCGATGGCGCCGGCGGGTGCGTCGCATCGCAAACATGGCCTCCTCGCCAATAGTGAGGGAGATGTCGGGCGATGTCACGTGTGTCATCCTGCCACCTTGAGAGCCCAAATCGATGGGCAGAATGGAGAGGTGGACACCGATGCAGTGCAGTTGTTTGCTGCGCTTCTCACGGTGGTGACATGGATCGGCACCGTGGTGGTGGTGTTGGCGTGGGCGTTGCGCGCGCGAGTGGGTGTTGCGCGCACGGTGCTTGAGTCGGTGAGTGGCGCAGCGCTGTGGCTGTCGTTTGTGGTCCCGGCGGGAGCGATGGTTGGCAGCTTGTACATGAGCGAGGTGGCTAATTACACACCGTGCAATTTGTGTTGGTACCAACGCATCGCGATGTATCCGTTGGCGTTGGTGTTGTTGATTGCGGCTGTGCGACGAGACGCTGCGGTGCGTTGGTATGCGATACCCATTGCAGTGGTAGGTCTCGTGATTTCTGTGTATCACTATTTCGTGGAATGGTTTCCGCAAATTGAAACCAACGTGTGCAGTCTTACTGTGCCGTGCACAACTATTTGGTTCCGTGAGTTTGGTTTCATTTCACTACCGCTCATGGCTGCGAGTGCGTTTGTGTTTGTGATCGCAGTGTTAGCCACCACATCTAGAATTATTTTTCACCCCACCACAGGAGATCACTCATGAGCTCGTCACGTAATAAAAACGTCATCATCGCTGTTGTTGTTGCAGCAGTGGTGGTGATTGCTGCAGTGATCGCGCTTGTTGCATCTGGTGGTGGAGATGATGACAATGGTTCTTCGTCTGACACCACGTCAGTTGATGGCGGCGGTGGTGCTGGGGAAACACAGCCCGTGACAATCGTGGGTGATGTGCTGCCAGAGTTTGATACCCCGGAAAATGACACAGCGATTGGTTCTACTGCACCAACACTTGAAGGGTTTACATTTGATGGGTCGGCAATGTCGATTGCACCAGGTGCGACGGGACGCCCGATGATGTTGGTGTTTCTTGCACACTGGTGTCCGCATTGCAACGCTGAAATACCCGTGTTGATTGAGTGGAATGAGTCAGGTGGTGTGCCGTCCAATTTGGATGTGATTGGTGTGTCGACCGCCGTGTTTGATGATCGCGATAATTACCCGCCGTCTGAGTGGATTCGCGACAAGAAGTTCCCATGGCCGGTGCTGGCCGACTCTGCGACCAGCGATGGTGCTGTTGCGTATGGAGTCACAGGGTTTCCGTCGTTTGCGTTGATTGATGAGGGTGGCAAGGTGCTCTATCGCGCTGATGGTGAAAAGACGTTGGAAGAAATTGAGTTCATTGTGAACACGTTCTTTCCCTCCACCTGATGTGCGGTTTTGTCGCACACATTTCCGCCGTATGAATGTTGTCGCGGCTCGGGGGAAAGATGATTCACAATATTCGGTATCACACTGATACCAAATTTGACACCACACCAATACCAATTTTGGTATCACCTAGATACCGAAGTTGGTGTCAGTTTGATACCAACTTTTTCAAACGAAACATCGGAGTCGCGAGATGAGAGTCAATGCCATGACTTCTCGATACGCCCAGGCCACCCGAAAAGCAATGACATTGCGTCTCACAGCGGGCGAATACGAAGCTTTACGTGACCGCGCCAGAGCCGAGCGACTGTCAATGCAACACGTTGTCCGCCGCGCATTACGCGCACACCTTGACTTCATTAGTCATCAAGACAAAGTCGCAGAAGCCACCGACAAGATTCTCGCGAGTCACGCAGAAGCTCTTGACCGTCTGGGAAATGACGCCACATGACGCGCAGATTACGACCAACTCTGGTGCACACCATTGACTTTGAAGACGTCATGTTTGTTCTGCGTCGCCTCAATGGTGTTGATCCATCCCTCACACACGCCGTGCGGATTAACAGCGAAGTATCAAAAGTGCAACGTCGCATTGAGGACATCTCAAAAGACGGAACGTATGTGTCGGTGTACATACAGGCTGCGATGTTGCTGCGGCATCTCACGCACTACTGTCTCACCAACAAATCTGACATACGTATTGCGTGGCTTCTCGTAGCCGTTCTCCTTGAGGTCAATGGGTTCAGTGTCTCTCACGCGTCAAGCGATCAGATCTACGAAATAGTGCGCACGATTTCCACCGCTGACCCGAGCGCCCACCAGATCGCTGATGTCCTCAGAACAATCGCCGAATCCCTTAAATGAGCCTTACACAACACGAGAAGGGGCGTAGCCTTGCCGATTGTGAGTACCACCTCTCGCATCGGATTCTTTGGACCATTCGGCACTTTCACCGAACAGGCCTTGCGCACCCAGACAGATCTTGTCGCGGGTGAACTTGTGCCGTATCGCAGCGTGCCCGATGTGCTCGATGCAGTGGCCAATGGCGACGTTGATAGAGGATTTGTTCCCATCGAGAACTCCATTGAAGGAATGGTCAACTTCACACAAGATGCACTCGTATTTGACTACGACCTCCTTATCCAACGCGAAGTAGTGCTCGACATCGAACATTGTTTGCTCGCGCCCAAAGGAACAACGCTCAAAGATGTTGTCGCGGTGTTGTCAATCCCTGTTGCGACCGCACAATGTGCTGCGTATTTGCGCAAAACATTGCCAAAGGCCGACATCATTACTGCAAACAGCACCGCTGATGCCGCACGTCAAGTAGGTGAGCGAAGCGCAAATGGTGAAAAGGGACTCGCAGCACT
>JBIITN010000037.1:0-12514 GCA_044340485.1 Ilumatobacteraceae bacterium
ACCGCTGGTTTTATTGATGCAGGCTTTGATGGCCACATCACATTGGAGTTGGCAAACGTCGCCAATCTTCCCATCACGTTGTATCCCGGGATGAAGATTGGTCAGATCTCATTCATGCAGATGACATCGCCTGCAGAAAAGCCGTATGGGCAAGGCGCAGCCGGATCAAAGTATCAAGGACAACGCGGACCAACGCCAAGTCGTTACTTTGAAAATTTCCGCACTAAGTAATAACTACGCGCGTATCGACTATGTGTTGGTAATTACTCGCCAACGGGAGCACTGAACGGAACGTCTTGGTTAGCAAGACGCTTCTCACCGTTTTCCAGTGCATCAAGAACGTGAATGGCGATGTCTGCAACTTTCACATCATCATCTGTTGCGCCAGCAGCTTTCACGCCATCGTCCATCATGATGTAGCAGAACGGACATGCAGTAGCAACACGTGATGCACCGGTGCTCAGTGCTTCAACCGCGCGCTCATCGTTCACCTTTGTGCCGATGCTTTCTTCCATCCACATGCGAGCACCACCTGCGCCGCAGCACATTCCTTTTGTGCCGTTGCGTGGCATTTCAACAATCTGCACACCCTTGATAGAGCCCACAACTTTGCGAGGTGCCAAGTACACGTCGTTATGACGACCGAGATAGCACGAGTCGTGATACGTGATGCGATCATCAAGTGATGCATTACGCATGTCGAGCTTGCCGGAGTCGATGAGATGCTCTAGCAACTGACTGTGGTGGATCACTTCGTAGTTGCCACCAAGTTGCGGATACTCATTTGCGAGTGTGTTGAAACAGTGTGGACACTGCGTAATGATCTTGCGCACTCCCATACCGTTCAACATTTCAATGTTTGGCAAGGCAAGCATTTGGAACAAGTACTCGTTACCGCTTCGACGAGCGCTGTCACCAGTACACATTTCGTTTGGTCCAAGAATTGCAACGTCGATGCCTGCACGCTCGAGCAACTTGGCCATTGCCTGCGTCACCTTCTTGTTTTTGTCGTCGAAGCTGCCAGCACATCCCACCCAGTACAGGTACTCGTGGTTAAACGCTGCACCCGGATCAAGGACATCAACGTTCAAGTCTTTCGCCCAATCAGCACGCTCTGCTTGGTTCATTGCCCATGGGTTGCCCTGGTTTTCCATCGCGCGATAGGCGTTGCCTAGCTCCGCGGGGAAGTTACTTTCCATGAGTGATAAGTAACGACGCATATCGAGAATCTTGTCGAGAATTTCAATGTTGACAGGGCAGTTTTCATCACATGCTTTGCACGTGGTGCATGCCCAGATCTCTTCGGAAGTAATGCGTTCAAACAGTGAGTTGGCGCCAATGGTGATTTCACTGTCAACACCAAGTGGCGGAGACACTTTGCCGCCAGGTGAATGTGCAGCGGTAGCGGCCATTACTTCACCGGTCTTCAACACAATTTCGCGTGGGTCAAGTGGCTTACCTGTTGCGTGTGCAGGACACACGCTGGTGCAACGACCACACATGGTGCATGCATCGGTGTCGAGCAACTGCTTCCAGGTGAAGTCTTCAATAACACTTGCACCAAAAGTCTCAAGCGAAGTTTCCATGAGGTTTGGCATTGCCTTCATTGCGCCCTTTGGACGATCGCGGTCCTTCAAGTACATGTTGAGTGGCGACGTGAAGACGTGACGCAACATGGTGATTGGTAATAGCGCGAGGAACACCACAAACGACACAACGTGTGCAACCCACCAAATTTGGTGCCATGTTTCAAGCGAATTTGCCGACATGCCATCGACCAACTGCGCAAGTGGGTAACCGACATAACTCCACTTTTCGTATGACAGGTCGGTGCCATTTGCTTCAACGGAAGCAATGCGAAACATTTCTGCACCGAAACCGGAGATACCAATGAAGAACAACACTGCCAAGATGATTCCGTGCTCGGCTTTGGTCTTGATACGAATGCGGTACGGACGCTGTACGTAACGACGAATGATCGCCCACAACACACCACCGGTGAACATGAGACCAGCGGTGTCACCAATAAAAACATATCCCTGATAGACACCGCCGTGTAAAAACTTCATGCTCTCTGGCAATTGGTGATCGACCTCTAAGACCGTTGTAACACCAAGGAGAATGAGAAAACCAAAGTAAATGAGTGAGTGCATGAGTCCTGCAGCACTGTCACGCAACAACGTGCGCATGTAAACGCCAGCGCGATAGTCGGCAAGACGACGCTTCGCATTTTTTGGAGTTGTCTTACGACGGTCAGGTGCGCCGCGTTCCCAGTTGCGAATGCGATCTGCGAAACGGAACGATCCCCAAATCAACATGACCGGGATGACCGTGTAGAAGGCGACTTTGATTGGACCAGGAATGCCATCGAACACTTCGCGTGTCATCGAAGAGTCGTTGTGCCAATCGGTAATCAACGGCAAGATGCCAGACGCCAACGTGAAAAGGCCAATGCCTAATCCGAAGGCGATCGACAATTGGTACGGCCGTAGACGGCGAGGTCCCTTGTCGGTGGCGGCGGTGGAAATGTCGTTCGCGCTCATAACGATTCCAACGCTACTTGCCGTAGCACCATGGGCGCAGATTCGTTGTCACAACGGCACAAACGCACCGTTGTATAACGGTAGTTGCCCTATGAAAAAGACTTATTGTGCTGCGTCTTCAGATGCGCGAAGTCTCGCGGCGAGGTTACGCAACAGCTTGACCGCAATTGCAGGCGCTGCTTTGATGGTGGTCTGTAATCCTCGACCAGTTACGACAAGGAGGTCCATGTCGGTCTCTGCAACAACTGTTGCAGTGCGCTTACCTGGATCAAGCAGTGACAATTCGCCAAAGATTGAGCCACGGCCAAGCGAGGCGATTTTGTTGCCGTTACGCATTACTACTGCGGTACCACTCAAGATGATGAAAGCTTCTTGGCCGATGTCGCCCTCTTTCATGAGGACATAACCGGCGTCAACTTCTACTTCATCAGTATTGGTGGCGATTGTTTGCAACTCACGCTTGGTGCACTCTGAAAATAGTGCCATCTTGCTGAGACTCTTAAGGTATGCGTCTTGTGCCATGACGTCAGTGTATGTCATTTTTCGCCGGTGTTTGACCGCCACATATCACAGGCGATGTAGACGGCGACGAGTGATCAGTGACCGCCGGCTTGTTTGGCTACTGCATCGGCGGCTGCTGCTATCGCATCTTGGTCACCGAGATATTGCGCTGATTTCACTGATAAATCGTCATTCAAGTGGTATCGGCGGGGAACACCCGTTGGAATGTTCAATTCGGGAATGTCTTCATCTGAGATGTTTTCAAGATGCATCACCAACGCACGCAGTGAGTTGCCGTGAGCGGTGATCAGCACATTCATTCCGGCTTGCAGTTGCGGCACGACGGTGGTGTGAAAATGGGGGACTACCCGTGCGACGACATCTTTGAGACATTCGGTGGCTGGCAGGTCGGCGGGATTTACAAAGCGGTAGCGCCCGTCGTTCACAGGGTGCTCGGGCGATGACTGATCAACTGGTGGCGGTGGAACATCAAAACTGCGACGCCACAGATGGGTTTGCTCTTCACCATGGCGGTCAGAAGTTTCTTTCTTGTCGAGTCCTTGAAGTGCGCCATAGTGGCGTTCGTTCCAGCGCCAATGGCGCTCCACGGGTAGCCACACCTGACCCATAGACGACAGGGCAAGATGGCAGGTGACAACAGCACGGGTCAGGACCGAGGTGTGAGCAATGTCAAACCAGAGTCCCTCTTCTTTCATGGTGAGGCCCGCATTGTGGGCTTCGGCCTCGCCTTGGGCCGTGAGAGTGACATCGTGCCACCCGGTGAACAGGTTGAGTTCATTCCACGTGCTTTGGCCGTGGCGCAGTAAGACAAGATCTCCGAGCACGCCCTAACAGTAGCCACCACAAGGGTTTCCCCTGCGAGCAACCAAACTTGAGTCGAGTCGACTCAAGTTTTCTTTCACGTAGGTTGTCACATACTGATCGCGCCCTTACCATACGACACACAGTCAGTTCGACCCCCAACTACGTATCTATTAGATACGTGGCAAGTAATAAGGAGACCCCCAATGGCCAAAGCAGTCGGTATCGACCTCGGAACCACCAACTCCGTCGTGGCGGTTCTTGAAGCGGGTGACCCAGTTGTCATCCCTAACTCCGAAGGATCACGCACCACTCCATCGGTGGTCGCATTTTCAAAAACGGGCGAAGTGCTCGTTGGTGAAGTGGCAAAGCGCCAGGCAATAACCAACCCCGACCGCACCTTCCGCAGCATCAAACGCCACATGGGCGAAGCGTGGAAGTCAGAAGACATTGATGGCAAGCAGTACACGCCACAAGAAATCAGCGCTCGCACGCTGATGAAATTGAAGCGCGATGCCGAGGCCTATCTCGGTGACACCGTCACCGACGCAGTGATCACTGTTCCCGCGTACTTCGACGACGCACAGCGCACTGCAACAAAAGAAGCCGGTCAAATTGCTGGTCTGAATGTGTTGCGTATCATCAACGAACCAACCGCTGCCGCTCTTGCATATGGTCTCGACAAAGGCGCAGAAGATGAAACCGTGTTGGTGTTTGACCTTGGTGGTGGAACATTTGACGTCAGTGTTCTTGAAATCGGTGAGGGTGTCTTTGAAGTAAAGAGCACGCATGGTGACACACAACTTGGTGGTGACGACTGGGACCAGCGCATCATCGACTGGTTGGTGAAGAACTTCAAATCTCAGAACAACATCGATCTTGCGCAAGATCGCATGGCTGCGCAGCGCCTCAAAGAAGCTGCTGAAAAAGCAAAGATTGAATTGTCACAAGTGCAGCAAACGCAAATCAACTTGCCGTTCATCACTGCAACAGCAGAAGGTCCATTGCATCTTGATGAAACACTCACGCGCGCAGCGTTTCAAGAGATGACATCAGATCTCATCGAGCGTTGTCGCGTCGCATTCGAACAAGCACTGAAAGATGCAGGAGTCTCGAAGGGACAGTTGAGCCACGTCATCTTGGTGGGTGGTTCCACTCGTATGCCAGCAGTACAAGACTTGGTATTGAGCCTCACCGGCAAAGAACCCAACAAGTCAGTGAACCCTGATGAAGTTGTGGCAATTGGTGCAGCAGTGCAGGCAGGCGTATTGAAGGGCGACGTCAAAGACGTGTTGCTCCTCGACGTCACACCGTTATCACTTGGTATTGAAACCAAGGGTGGTGTGATGACTCGTCTTATCGAGCGCAATACCACTATCCCAACGCGCCGTACCGAAGTGTTCACTACCGCTGAAGACAATCAACCATCGGTGGAAATTCATGTTCTACAGGGTGAGCGAGAGATGGCTAGTTATAACAAGACACTTGGCAAGTTCCAACTTGTTGATTTGCCACCAGCACCGCGCGGTATGCCTCAGATCGAAGTCACATTTGACATTGATGCAAACGGCATCGTGCATGTATCTGCGAAAGACCGCGCTACTAACAAAGAACAGTCGATGACAATCTCTGGTCAGTCGTCTTTGAACAAAGATGACATCAACAAGATGGTGAAAGACGCCGAAGCACACGCTGAAGAAGATCGCAAGCGTCGTGAAGAAGCAGAAGTGCGTAACAACGCCGACTCGCTCGTGTACCAAACCGAAAAAGTTTTGCGCGAACAGGGCGACAAAGTGTCAGCTGACGAAAAGGCAGCAGTGGAACAGCCCCTTGCAGATTTGAAGACTGCAATCAGCGGCAACGACATTGACGCAATCAAAGCTGCAACAGAGACATTGATGACAGCGAGCCAGGCCTTTAGCCAGAAGTTGTATGAAGCAGCAGCTCGTGACACCAACGCTGCAGGAACATCTGCATCTGGTGCATCAGGCAGTAGTTCAGCAAACGACGACGACATTGTCGACGCTGAGATCGTCGACGAGAAGTAAGCGCTCGGAATGGATTCGGAAATGGTGGACGTTCCCGAAGAAGCAGATGCTGTGTCGATAGGTGATGCAACGGATAGTGGTGTCACCTCATCTAACGACAACGCACTAGCGGACGCTCTTGCCGATGTCGATGTTGCCGCGTTGCTGAAAGAACGCGACGATTTCAAAGACGTTGCAATTCGCCTGCAAGCAGACTTTGAGAACTACAAGAAACGTGTTGCGTCAACACAAGCAGATGAGATCGATCGGGCAACTGGACGATTTGTGGAAGCATTGTTGCCAATTCTCGACGCCTGTGAAGCAGCTGTTGTACACGGCTCTGATGATGTGCTCACCATTTGGTCAGCGCTCATTGGCGGATTGCAAAAACAAGGTCTTGAAGCACTCGATCTGGTCGACAAACCGTTTGATCCATCACTTGCAGATGCTGTGATGCACGAAGACGGAGACGGCAGTGATCCCATCGTCTCTGAGGTGTTGCGTACTGGGTACTTGTGGAAGGGCAAGGTCTTGCGACCTGCAATGGTGAAGGTAAAGGGGTGAAGAAGTGACGGCACAACGCGAGTGGTTTGAGAAGGACTACTACGCGGTCTTGGGCGTGTCGAAAGGCGCTGCTGCCAAAGACATCACGAAGGCGTATCGTCGTCTTGCTCGTCAATTCCATCCCGACGCAAACCCGGGCAACCGTGACGCAGAAGAGAAATTCAAAGAAATTTCCGCTGCCTATGACGTTCTCGGTGATGAAGAAAAACGCAAAGAGTACGACCAAGTGCGAGAGATGGGTCCCATGGGTGGGGCGCAATTTGGCGGACCTGGTGGTTTCAATGCAGGCGCCGAAGGTTTTGGCGACTTGTTTAGCCAAATGTTTGGTCGTGGTCGTGGAAGTAGCGCGGGAGTTGGACCACAACGCGGTGGTGATATCGAAGCCCAACTCACGTTGAGTTTCGAAGATGCAGCTCATGGTTTGACAACATCTCTTCATCTCACGGCCGAAGCGCAGTGTTCATCGTGTGCCGGCAGTGGTGCGCGCACAGGCACCACTCCAAAAGTGTGTGGAAGCTGCGGTGGTCGCGGATCTGTTGCAAACAATCAAGGATTCTTTTCGTTGTCATCACCATGCACCACATGTGCTGGTCGCGGAATGATCATTGAGTACCCATGTTCCACGTGTCGTGGATCTGGGGTTGAAGTGCGTCCTCGTGAAGTAAAAGTGCGTATTCCAGCAGGTGTGAGTGACGGTCAACGCATTCGCCTAAAGGGTCGCGGTGCACCTGGGCGAAACGGTGGACCTCCCGGAGATTTATTCGTTGAATGTCGCGTGATGCCACACCCCGTGTTTGGTCGTGATGGAGTGAATCTCTTGGTGCGTGTGCCAGTGAGTTTCACTGAAGCAGCACTTGGTGCCACAGTGTCTGTTCCCACTCTCGATGATAAGGAAGTGGCATTACGCATTAAACCGGGCACCGCCTCTGGCGCGCGTCATCGCGTGCGCGGTCACGGCATTGTTACCCCAAGTACAACAGGTGATTTGATTGTGACAGTCGATGTTGACGTGCCGACGACGCTTAATGACGAGGAAAAGGCTGCAGTCGAAGCGCTGCAAGAGGTACTTCGTTCACCACGAAATGCTCAAGGTGCACAACACAACGCGAAGGCTGGGAAGAAATGAGAGATCAGCATCACGCCGTATATGTCATTTCGGTCGCTGCCGAATTGGCCGGAATGCATCCACAGACACTTCGTATCTATGAGCGTCGTGGTCTTGTGCGCCCCGCACGAACAAGTGGCGGCAATCGGCGTTATAGCGATCTCGACATTGCTCGACTTCGTCGCATTGCCGAACTTGCATCGCAAGGAATGAACTTAGAAGGCATTCGCCACGTGATGTCGTTAGAAGAAGAAGTGATCCGCCTGCGCAGTGAAATGGAGCGTTTGAAGTCCGAGCTCGCTGCCGCAGTGCACGAAGCAGAACGCAGTGTGCGGCGTGATCTTGTTCCGCTTCGACAATCTGTTGCCGTCTTCGGACAGCGACCGAGCATTTTTGATCGCAAGTAATCCCTACAACACACAGATACAGATATGACACTCGACCCAAAGAAATGGACAACGAAGACTCAAGAAGCCATCGGCGGTGCCGGTGAGCTTGCGATGTCAAGCGGGCATCCCGAGGTTACGCCCGACCATGTCATGGTGAAGTTGCTGGATCAACCAGAGACCATCGTTCCTGCTGTATTGCAACAACTTGGTGTTGCTCCTGGAATGTTGCGTAATCGCGCCGATGAAGCACTTGCAAAGTTGCCGCGTGTGCAAGGTGGACAAGAGCCACGCATGAATCGCGAACTTGCAAACGTACTGCAAAACGCTGAGAGCCTTCGCAAAGATCTTCGCGATGATTACATGTCGGTAGAGCACCTGCTGCTTGCAATGAATCAGCGCGTGGGCATTGGTAGTGAAGAGATGTTGCAAGCACTTGCTCAAGTGCGGGGATCACATCGTGTGACATCTCCTGACCCCGAGTCACAGTTTCAGGCACTCGAGAAGTACGGAACTGACCTCACCGCGCGTGCGCGTGAAGGAAAGATTGACCCGGTCATTGGTCGTGACGAGGAGATTCGTCGTGTTATTCAAGTGTTGTCACGTCGCACCAAGAACAACCCGGTGCTTATTGGTGAACCAGGAGTTGGTAAGACCGCAATTGTCGAAGGCCTTGCTCGACGCATTGCAGATGGTGATGTGCCCGAGGGCTTGAAGAACAAGCGTCTTGTGTCGATTGACCTTGGCTCAATGTTGGCCGGTGCGAAATATCGCGGTGAGTTTGAAGAACGTTTAAAGGCTGTGCTGAAAGAAATCATCGATTCCGAGGGGCAGGTGATCACTTTTGTTGATGAGATTCATACTCTTGTTGGCGCTGGCGGAGCTGAAGGCGCCATGGATGCAGGCAACATGGTGAAGCCCATGTTGGCGCGTGGCGAGTTGCGCATGATTGGCGCCACAACTCTTGACGAATACCGCAAGCATGTAGAAAAAGACCCCGCACTTGAACGCCGCTTCCAGCAGGTGTATGTGGGTGAGCCATCAGTTGCTGACACCATCGGTATCTTGCGTGGATTGAAAGAACGTTATGAAGTGCACCATGGTGTGCGTATCCAGGACTCCGCACTTGTGAGTGCTGCGGTGTTATCAAACCGGTATCTCACCAACCGCTTCTTGCCCGACAAAGCAATCGACCTGATGGATGAAGCAGCAAGTCGTCTGCGCATCGAGATTGATTCCTTGCCCACGGAAATCGATGTTGTGCAGCGCCGCATGTTGCAATTAGAGATTGAAAAGGTGGCGTTGGAAAAAGAAACCGACGCTGCATCTATTGAGCGTTTGGCTGCGTTAAACATCGAGCTTGATGAATTGCGCACGCAGGTTGATGAAAAGAAAGTGCACTGGGATGCAGAGCGTGAAGCTATTGCTGCAATTCGCACACTGAAAGAAGAGTTTGAACAACTGCGCACCAATGTGGAACGTGAGACAGATCTTGAGAAGGCTGCCGAGATTCGCTACGGACGCATTCCTGAACTTGAACGCCGTATCGAAGAAGCAACCACTCACCTAGATCAACTGCAATCTTCTACTCGTATGTTGAAAGAAGAAGTTGACGCTGAAGACATTGCTGAAGTGGTGTCAAAGTGGACAGGTGTTCCAGTGAGTCGCTTGATGGAAAGCGAAATGCAAAAACTTGTTCATCTCGAAGACCTATTACACAAGCGTGTTATTGGTCAAGATGAAGCTGTTGTCGCGGTGGCGAACGCAATTCGTCGCAGTCGCGCCGGATTATCTGACCCCAACAGGCCTATTGGTTCGTTTATGTTCCTTGGACCAACGGGTGTTGGTAAAACCGAATTAGCCCGCGCACTTGCGGAGTTCTTGTTTGACGACGAGAAGGCAATGGTGCGCATTGACATGGGCGAATACATGGAGAAGTATTCAGTGAGTCGACTCATCGGTGCGCCGCCTGGGTACGTGGGTTATGACGAAGGCGGACAACTCACCGAAGCAGTGCGCCGTCGCCCGTACAGCGTGGTGTTGTTAGACGAAGTCGAAAAAGCACACCCCGACGTATTCAATGTGTTGCTGCAAGTACTTGATGATGGTCGCCTCACCGACGGTCAAGGTCGCACCGTTGATTTCACCAACGTGGTGCTCATTATGACGAGCAACTTGCCTGGTGACCCGATGGATTTCTTCCGCCCTGAGTTCATCAACCGCATCGACGAAATTGTGCGCTTCCGTTCGCTCACACCTGAAGACCTCGGTGCAATTGTTGAAATTCAACTCGAAGCACTCGTGAAACGTCTAGAAGATCGCCGTATCACCTTGCAGGTGACGCCAGCTGCTCGACTTGCATTGGCCGCACGTGGTTTTGATGCTGCGTTTGGTGCACGCCCCTTGAAGCGTCTCATTCAACGTGAGATTGCCGACAAAGCTGCTGTTCTTATTCTTGAAGGAAAAGTTGGCGAAGACGGTGCGATCAAGGTTGATGTTGACGGTGATCAACTCACAGTTGCATCCAATGGCATTGTCACGTTGAAGTAATAGAACATTTTCGTTCTTATTGTGCAAATTCGCATTTACAAGCTTGAGATGTTCATGTTGATCTGAATCAGCATGACGATTATTCCGGTTGACACCGCCACCATTGATCCGATCATCACCTGCATTGAAGTGGCAATACTTTTCATTCGTTTCTCGACGTAGTCGAGTCGTGTTGCCAGTCTTTCTTCAACACTGTCAATTCGCATTGTTAAGCGCTCTTCAACACTGTCGATTCGTGTTGCCAGTCTTTCTTCAACACTGTCAATTCGTGCCGTGAGTTTTGATTCAACGTTGTCAATTCGTGCCGTGAGCCGTTGGTCCATTTGTGTCATGCGATCAGCAAGATGGTGGATGTCTTTTGTGCGCGCGACATCGCCCCAACCAAGTGGTGGTAAATGTTCCATCACAGTGTTTCCCACATCGTCGCCAAGCACTTTGCGAAGTTCTTGATGCATACGGAATCGTTGGTCTTCACTAATGGTCATTGTAAACCTTCTCTCAGTTGGTACTTGCCGCAGCATGTGTGCAGCAAGTTCCAAAAGGAGACTTAAATTGCCGTGTTGCCGAATTTTCTTCGGGTTTGGGATTTGGGCTTAGAGGCGATGACTTCCAGACACGGTCACAATTAACAGCCTTCGTCATCGGCAACGACGTAAACCGTATCCGAGTTAGTTAATGGCCTTGTGGTTAAGCCTGATCCAACGCCTTTTTCGGCGATAGCGCTCACCGACTTGTTAAACGCCTCAGCGAAAGTGACGGACCTGTCATAGAGGCGCGCATTGTTACAACTCAAAGATATGAGCTGCCATTCATCAGCAATTCGCAGGTTACGAGTCTCAAAGTCGTCTGGTTGTTGCGGTAATGCAACGGAGAAAGTGACACATAAGGGGATATCCGCGTTGTCCTCAGGGCAGAAGATGACATTCCCTGCTAACAGCGGACCAAAACTTGATGCCCCATCGCGACGAATTTGACCGAGAAATACGATCTTCAATTCAGATTGTGTCGCGATTGTGGTCGTTGTGGCAGCGATGGATGTAGTTGTAACGGCAGGCACCGTTGTTGTTGTGGATGGAGTGCTTGCGATAGTTGTGGCTGTTGTTTCTTTAGGTGGACAATCGTCGATTGATTGTGTTGATGGCGCGCTAAACGACAACACGCTGACAACTAAATACCGCTGTCATTCACTACGTGAATGTAATTATCGATACGAGACTTCGACGCGTCGACGATTCTAGTTTGATGCAGCAAATCCGATTGTTGACGATGTATCGCAATTACACGTTGATCGCGATAATTGGGAAGAAATCATCAAAGACTTCTTCAGCAAGTGCATCTTTATTTAAGAAGGTTCAACAACAGTTGTCAACTTGGCGCGTCGCCACAACACAATTGCGGCAACTATGGCGATCATGCCGAGAACAATCCAGATAACTCCCACTGTTCTAAACGGTTTAAGTACTGAACTGGCCACTACTGGTACTGCAGCAGCAGCGAGTGCGTCATCAGTGTCAATCGCAGACGTCACTGCAGATCGAATAGAACTTGCAGCAATCACATTCATTACGCCCAGAATCAACAGGGGAATTCCAACAAATAACAGTCCACCCTTTGGCGACCGCGCCCATCGCAAATACAGCGCACCTAAAACAATCGAAAGTCCAAGTGACACCCAGAAAATAATTGCAAGCGAACTCTTGATTGTTTTAAAGTCCGGTGCATCTTCCATTGGCTCAAGCTCGAGGCCCTTCCATGTGTTGACTTGTTCTTGCAGTGGTGCAAATTGTGGATCTACTTCTACCAACGCATCAACAATGTCACTCACCACATCTTGTGCTGCGATTACTTTTAATTCTTTTGCGCCAGTAATAAAAAAGTCATACACATCACCCGAGATATTTTTGACTTTTGCCATGAACTCTTCATTTTCTACGAGCTCGTCAAGTTTCGTGTTGATGGCATTCTCGAGCATGTCGAAACGCGGCAAGTCCGGATTTTCTGCATCTTCACTGAGTT
>JBIITN010000018.1:0-39156 GCA_044340485.1 Ilumatobacteraceae bacterium
ACATACGCCAACGTCGGCGGTCCCCGCAGTGACCATGTCGATCATTTTCCCAATGTCAGCAACATCAAGGGATCGACGTCGATCATCTCGAATCTCCAGATCGTCACTCACATATTCCCAACCGGCCTCGCCGCGAACCAGTGCGATACTGACGTCATCAGAACGAAGGTCGCTTGGCTGAAAGCGATCCTCATTCCCTGAGCGCACCACCCCAGCGATACTCATTTGGTAGCGACGGAATGTGAAATCTCCAATGGTGGCTCGTGCACGGGTTTCAAGTACATGAAGAACAAGATCACAGCCGTGTCGCGTGAAAGCGTGTTCGATCTCACTCCACCGAATTGCCTTAAATTCAATTTCCAAGTTTTGTTCGCGCGCAAATTCCTGCACCAGATCTGGATATAGCCCTACTGCGACGACATGTCCATTTTCGATGGTGTAGTTGCAAAAGAAATCATTGTGTTTCGTACAACCAACAACGAGTTTGCCTCTCTCGCGTACTTCTTTCAGTCGGGATTGTTCTTGTACTTGTGACGAAGAATGAGATCCAGATTGCGACGAACGTCGTCGATGCTCAAAGAATGCAATGCCAATGGGAATTAACAATCCGAGGATCGCAAGCAACACCTGCACAGCACCGTTCACTGCGCTGAGGTTAATCGGTGTTAGCCGATGTCAACGTGGTTCGATTGCGGACGAATATTGATCGTATGCCGCTGCGCTTCGACGGGGTAAGTGGCCAGACGGGAACACATCCGGGCTCATTTGTGCACCTTTCATCAACTGGCGCGCCACAACCGTTTTGTGCACTTCCGTGGGACCATCAGCAAGCCCCATGTGAAATGACTCCGCAATCATCCACATGAAGGGCATTTCATTAGAAAGACCTAGTGATCCGTGTATCTGCAGTGCGCGTGCTGCAATGTCGTGAAAGACCTTTGGCATCATTGCTTTGACGGCCGAGATGTCAGCACGAACACGTTTGTAGTCCTGATACTTGTCGATGCGCCATGCAGTGCGCAGAACAAGCAGACGAAACGCTTCGAGTTCCATCCATGAATCGGCGATCATTGCCTGCACTAACTGTTTCGATCCGAGCGCCTCTCCCTGAGTCTCGCGAGACACTGCCCGCTCCACCATCATGTCAAGGGCGCGCTTCATGTGCGCGATAGCGCGCATGGAATGATGGATTCTTCCTCCGCCCAAACGTGTTTGAGCTACAACGAATGCCTGGCCACGATCGCCCAACATGTAGTCAACTGGCACTCGCACATCGTCGTATCGCATGTACGCATGAGTGCCCTCATCGGTGTCTTGTCCACCGATACCGACATTGCGAATGATTTCGATACCTGGCGTATTCGCCGGAACAAGAAACATTGATTGCTGCTGGTATTCAGGTGCATCAGGATCTGTCACAGCCATGACAATGAAAAATGTCGCGTAGCGCGCATGCGACGAAAACCATTTTTCGCCGCTGATAACCCATTCATCGCCGTCTCGAGTGGCGGTGGTGGTAAATACTTTTGGATCCGCGCCACCTTGCGGCTCGGTCATCGAAAAACACGAGAACACCTCACCTTCAAGTAACGGCTGCAAAAATTTCTGCTTCTGTTCGGGCGTGCCGTAGTGCGCGAGAATCTCGCTGTTACCAGAGTCAGGCGCCTGGCACCCGAAGACCACAGGGCCACACTTTGCTCGGCCAATAATTTCATTGAGCAGTGCGAGTTGCACTTGGCCATAGCCAGGGCCGCCCAATTCGGGCCCAAGATGACACCCCCACAGTTTGCGGGCACGTACTTCTTGCTGCAGCGAAGGAATCACACGTTCACGAATGGGATCTGCCCGATCAAATGGATTCGCGACAATGAAATCAAGGGGCTCAACTTTCTCGGTGATGAATTGATCTACCCAGTCGAGTTCTTTTTGAAATTCTGGATCGGTTTCAAAATCCCATGTCATTGTTTTCCCCCAAGAAAGACACACCACGTGTACCGACACACGTTAATGAACAGAGCTCTTTTTCTTGCAGTTAGTGTCAATACATGTTTGATCTTCACAACAGAACTGCAGTAATCACAGGGGGCGCGTCTGGAATCGGACTTGCTACCGCACGTCTACTCGCGGCCGAAGGCGTTCGACTACTACTTACCGACGTAGAACACAATGCCCTCGCAAAAGCACAGGAAGAATTAGGTGCACTTGGTGTTGTGGCCGATGTCAGTAGTTATACGGAAATGCAGTCTCTTGCAGACACCGCATTTGATGAACTGGGGCATGTTGACATTGTCTTCAATAATGCTGGCGTTGCAGTTGGCGGCCCGATTGCCGAGATGACTCATGACGACTGGAAATGGATTATCGATGTCGATCTATGGGGTCCTATTCACGGGGTGGAGGTTTTTCTCCCCCGGATGATCGAACAAGGTCGCGGTGGACACATTGCATTCACCTCATCATTTGCGGGACTTGTTCCAAATGTCGGTCTTGGCCCGTATTGCGTTGCGAAGTACGGAGTGGTGGCGCTTGCAGAAGTACTGCACAAAGAATTACGAAGCCACAACATTGGAGTTTCCGTGTTGTGCCCAATGCGTGTTGTCACCAACATCGGATCTTCGGAACGCAACCGTCCAGGAGAACTGGGCGGTCCCGAGTCATCGCCACGTGTTCCTGACCAAAGTGAAGATAACGCCGATCAAGCTGGCGCAGTCATCCCTGTTGAAGACGTTGCACGCATGGTGGTGAATGCGATGAAAACAAACGAGTTGTACGTATTACCGCACGCAGAGAGTCGCCAATACGTTCAGCGTCGCTTTGCGCGAATTGACCGAGCCTACGGCGCGCAAGAGTAGAGGTGTCGTTCCTCTAACTTTGTCCTTCTAACGAAGAGGCTTGACTAATAAAGAGGCTTAGCTAATAAAGAGGTTTAGCGAAACTCAGATCATGACCGTTCGGATCATAAATCGGAAACATCCGCTCGCCCCATGAGGCATCGCGGGGTTCTGCTCGCGGCGACAAACCATTTGCCACCGCGCGTGCATACAGGGCATCGACATCTTCTACGTGGAAGATCACGCGTCCCCACCCCGTGGAAACATCGGCATCAGTTGGCACCGCAATGAGATTCACGAAACATGAACGATCGTTACCAAAAGCCATCGTGACGAAATCAGACGTGTCATCTCCATACCCCACATGAAAACCCAGGGCCTCATAGAAGCGGATTGATTGGCCCATTCGAGCCGTCGTCAGCGTGATGGCGTTAATTGACATAGAAACTTCAATCGGCATAGACACTCAATCGGCATAGACACTCAACCGGAATAGACACTTCGCGCTACCCCATTCACACTTATGCATGCTATGGCGTAATCTTTACCCGTGCCATCAGTTCCGCTGTCTGTTCTTGATCTCGCCACGATTGGCGAAGATGAAAGCACTAGTGACGCACTCCAGGGTTGCGTCCTTCTTGCCCAGCAAGCCGAACGTCATGGCTACAAACGTGTGTGGTACGCCGAACATCACAACTTCGAATCAATTGCGTCGTCATCTCCGGCTGTATTGATTGCTCACGTTGCCGCCCACGCCACTTCGATTCGCCTTGGCGCTGGTGGAGTGATGTTGCCCAACCACTCACCGCTAGTGATCGCAGAACAGTTCGGCACACTCGCTGCACTTCACCCCGGCAGAATTGATCTTGGACTTGGTCGTGCGCCAGGGACAGACCAAAACACCGCGCGCGCATTACGGCGACACGAAGATTCAGCGGCCAACTTCCCCCGTGATGTCGTGGAATTGCGTGGCTATTTTGCTGATGAAACGATCATCCCCCACGTCAATGCAACACCAGGCCGTGGCACACACGTGCCGTTATACATTCTCGGGTCGTCTCTCTTTGGAGCTCAATTAGCAGCCATGCTGGGGCTTCCCTTTGCATTCGCATCGCACTTTGCGCCACAGATGCTGCACGAAGCGATTGCGATCTACCGCGAGCAGTTCACGCCATCAACAGAGCTCGACAAACCGTATGTCATTGCAAGCCTCAACGTGATTGCTGCAGACACCGAACAGCAAGCACGACGCGAGTTCGAGTGGCGTCGTCGTGCTTTCACTCGCGCGATCTTTAGTTCACCCGGCCATCGCCTTGCCGATGCTGAAGTCGATATGGTGTTGTCATCACCACGTGGTGCATATATCGACTCTGTATTCACATATGTTGCGATGGGCACCGCGCGCGATGTACACAACTACGTTACGCAATTCCAACGCGACACTGGTGCGGACGAGTTGATGATCGCCCATCAAACACACAATGTTGAAAGTCGCCTTCGAAGTGTCGAATTACTCGCTGACTGCATGGGGCTTGCTGCGGCATAGCCGTGAATGACCACCGTGTTCCGTCGATGTATTCTTTTGTTTGTCAGTGCTTTGTCGCTGACGTCGGCAATGTCCGGTGTTGTATCTGCAGATGTTGTTTCCACAACAGAACAACAACTACTTGAAAAATTTGCACCAACCCTTGCTTCTCCAGAGCAAAAAACTGCCTGCGGTTCTGGTGAGCCGTACATCCCGATTTCCGTTGAAGCGATATTGAACAATGCCGACGTTCTTCTGAAAACATCATCGGGAACTCTCATCACTACCGCACCATCTGCAGCAGACCTTTTTAGTGCCGGCCCCGATGCCCATCTTGACTTTCCTGGCAATGCACTGAGTCCTGGGTGCGACTACGAGAACTGGCTCCGCGCCATGAATACCTCGCCAGCGATCTACGGACGAATTGCAACTGATCCCAAATACGACAACAACATTGCCGTGCAGTACTGGTTCTATTGGCCATTCAATGACTGGAACAACCGTCATGAAGGTGACTGGGAGATGATGCAGATCAATTTCGACACTGCAAGCGTTGAAGAAGCACTGACTATCGAACCAACTTCTGTCATTTTGGCCCAACATGAAGGCGGCGAAATACAAGATTGGGACGACATTTCACTTCGTGACGATCGTCCGCTTGTCTTCCCTGCTGCAGGGTCACACGCCACGTACTTTTCCGCCAACCGATGGATAGGAACAAGTGCCCAGACAGGAGTGGGCTGTGATGACACGCGCACGCCTGCGCGAGTTCTTTCGCCCCAAGTAATTGCCCTGCCTCGCGACATTCCGACATCTGCAACCGACCCATTTGCATGGCTCGCCTTTACTGGACACTGGGGTGAGCAGCGCGCAGGATTCAATAACGGGCCCACCGGTCCAATCTCGAAAATGCAATGGGAAAATCCTCTTGTCTGGAGCGATGAAGAAGGACGCGCAGGAAGCATTGCCCTGCCACCAATTGGCGCGCCTGCCGCTGACTTTTTTTGTGGGGCATCAGAGAGATTCTCAATGCTGTTACTTGATTTTCTCGACCACCCACTTCGTGTGATGCTCGCCATAGCCGTTGTTGTCGGAGCCATTGTGCTGGCAGTGCGGCGCACACGATGGACTCCATCAACACCACTGCCGATCGGGCAACAACGACGCAACGGAATGATTTGGACTTCTTCGGTGAAGTATGTGTGGTTGCGAAAGAAATGGATTGTCCCATTTATTGCCGTACTGATTATGGGCGGTCTGCTCGCGCAATGGTTACGTCAACTTGTTTTCCGCGCAACATCAACAGGCGATCTGTCTGATCCACTCAACCCCAACATCAACACAGTTGGTGGCCTGTCGTATGGCGTGTGGCTTCTTATTTTGTTACCCACTGTCGCGTTTACCATTGCTGGCATTACACGTCTCATGCAATTAGATCTCACAGCATCAGCGTCCGACAACAATGCACTATCGGTGTCGCAGGCAACACGTGATGCAGTCTCTCCAAAGCGGTTTTTTCCAAGCCTGTTCTTCACCGTCTTTGTGTTTGCGATTGCACTATTTCAGGTCGTGCTCTTTTGGTTCACACCACGTTGGATCTTGGCGCCAGCATTTGCGCCTGAGGCTCACCCGTTCAAGAAAGCCGCACAACTCACACGCGGCCACAGACGACACATCATCGTCATTTCGTTCCTCACGCTTAGCGCAGCCACTGCGATTGGGCCACTGATTGGAGCGGTTCTCCTATTGGCCACCAACTACTCGTTGAGCACCATTTCAATCGTTACGGCAACGATTAATGCCGTGTTAGTTGTATGGGGAGTAATTACTCTCAACTATCTCTACGCAGACCTGCGCCTACGTCAACAGTCAGAGTCAACAATTAACGCTTTGAGCTAACGCCGCGCCACACAACTGTCACGATCATTGCGCCAACAATTGAGCCAATAATTCCGCTGGGACGAATCGCAAGTCCATCTCCTGCAATCAGACTGACGAGAAGACCACCGACAAACGAACCGATGAGTCCGGCGCCAAAAGCCATGGTCCAGTCAACACGCTGGTTACGACGACCTGGAAGGAGTGCTTGGGCGGCGGCACCGATAATCATGCCGAACAAAATGATGGAAAGAATGAGCATGGACGGTGACCCTAGCCACCGTCCATGCCGTTAAAAGTTTTTACTTTTGAGATAAGGAATTATTCCTGATCGAAGCTGCCTTTGATCTTCTTGAAGTCGGTGAGATCTTTGAGATCCCCACCACCTGCTGTGAAGTTCATCAGAGATCCGACAAGCGTCACAATCGTGGAAATAAACGCGAGCCACAAGCCAATGGCGCGGTCAAGATCGACTCCGCTCTTGTCTGGTCCAGTGATGATCAGTAGCAACATCAAAAGTGTTGCGAGCGCCGAGGCGAGCACCATCACGATGTTCCACGGAAGTTTGACGGCGGCCAGTTTTCCAGTGGTCAGAAGCACCGCGATCACCGCAGTACCGATCACCAGAATCCACGACAGCCATCCACGAGCCCAATCAAATGCATTTCCATCGGTTGCGCTGACTCCGGCAAATTCGAGTTTGGCCCAGTCGAAAAACGGTCCGAAGATCAACATCCCAAGACCGCCAGCGACCATCAGCCATGTTGCTGGTTTGAACTTTGATACGTCCATGAGAGATTCCCCCATTTCGCACGCCGCCTAGTACGACGTGTCATGTGACTACCGTAACTAATGCACAAGCATCAATTGAGCGATACCCCCGAGAATCCCTTACAACTCGTGGCTTTACAGGCGATTAAAGGCCAAGACAGGGCCATTCACAGTGATTGCCACGCTGTCTCCCGGTTGAGGCAGATTCATGGCGTGAAGGCGCATTTCGACCAATTCATCGGTTGGAAGACGAACCACCACGATGCCATCGTGGCCAAAGAAACGTGACATGGTCGCTACACCAACGCCGTGAGCATGCGAATCAGCTGTAGTGGTGACAAGTTGTTCGGGACGAAGCAATACATCTACCTCACCCACCCCAACATTATTTGCGATTGGCAGGTTTCCAAGACCGCAGTGCACCTGGCCATCAGAACCGTGCACTGTTCCCCGCAACACCACCGCATCACCGACAAACTCAGCAACATCTCGACGTACTGGGGCGCGATACAACGTCACTGGATCTGCGGTTTGTGCAATATGTCCATGGAGCATGACAGCGACTTGGTCGGCGGTTGATAATGCTTCTTGTTGGTCGTGAGTAACCCATACTGCTGTAGCGCCAGCATTACGCAAGGTAGCCATTACCTCCTCGCGCACTTGTTCTCGCATGCTGGTGTCCAGTGCCGAAAATGGTTCGTCTAACAAGATGAGATCTGGAGATGGGGCTAAGGCTCGAGCAAGCGCAACCCGTTGCTGCATTCCGCCTGAAAGTTCTTCGGGGCGGCGATTTTCAAAACCAGTTAAACCAATCATGTCGAGAAGATCAGCAACACGTTTTTTACGTTCTGCACTCGAGGTATGTCGAAGTCCAAACGCGATGTTGCCCGCCACTGTGAGATGCGGAAATAAAGAACCCTCTTGCGGCACGATCGTGACACCACGCTTTTCAGGGGGAACCGATGTTGTGTGTGCAGACACAACCACTCGTCCCGCAATTTCGATCTCACCAACATCTGGCTGTTCGAATCCGCTAATCAGGCGAAGGAGCGTTGTTTTTCCACCACCGGATGGGCCCAAGATCGCAGTGAGCGAGCCCTGTTCGACCACCAAATTGATGTCATCGAGAACGCGATGATTGCCGTATGAATGCGACACACCACGTACAACAAGAGCAGGAGTACTCATGACTGATGCGACCTGCCTTTCACGATTGTGATTGCACTCAACACTGCAGTCGGTACAGCTGCCAACAGCATTAGCGCTACAGCGTAGGGCCCTACTGCCGCGTAATCGGTCACTGTTGAATACTTCCAAATACTTGTCGCCAATGTCTCGGTTCCTGTTGGACGCAACAACAAAGTGGTCGGAAGCTCTTTGACGGTAGCCAGCATTACGAGTGCGGCACCACCTGCGATTCCGGGCAGCGCAATGGGGACTGTGACTTTCAGGATCGTCAACATCTGACCGAGACCAAGACTGCGTGACACTTCCTCGAGATGAACCGATGATTGTTCTATAGAGGTACGAATGGAAGCAACGGCGAGTGGCAAGAACAACACGACTTGGCCAAGTACGAGTAGCGGCAATTCCTGATACACAGGTCGCAGCAGTCGAACACCGGCGTACACCAACGAAATAGCAACCACAATCCCTGGCAATGCGTGCGAGATGTACGTGCTTCGTTCGATCGTGCGCGTTGGCCATGACGTGAACCTCACAACGCCAATACCAATCGGAAGCGCAATCAGAGTTGCCGCGATAGCTGTAAAAAGACCGATCTGGAAAGATGTCACAATCGATTCAAAAACAAGACCTGCGTTCACCGCGGTGGCACTATCTCGCTGCACCCAATTGATGACACTGACAACTGGTACCCCGACACCTGCTGCAATAACAAGTGCAGATATCAACCACAACACAGCCATTGTGGGCAGGCTCGTTTTCCACCGAATGTTTCGCGCGACACCTTTACCAATGCGCGCTAGAGACCCACGACCTCGAATGCGGCTTTCCAAGACAACAAGAACTGCCGCTGCGAGAACAAGGACCATCGACAAACTTGCAGCACGAGAAGGGTTAAACCCCGAGCGATACGCCCCATAAATCACCCACGTGAACACTTCGTATCGCATGGCCGCAACGGCTCCAAAGTCACTCAGCACATATAAGGCAACAAGAAGTGCGCCTCCCACAATTGCGGTACGGACTTGTCGCAATGCCAATCGGAAGATCACATCGAAGGTGGAAGACCCAAGCGATCTCGCAACTTCAATTTGAGCGGGATCAACTCTGCGTAATGCAGCAGCAACCGGCAACATCACATACGGATAACACGCAAGAGTGAGAACTAGTACAGCACCACGAAAACCACTTAGCCCTGGTTGCCATGAGAGCCATGCAAATGCTGATAAATAGGACGGGATCGCAAGCGGAACCGACAACAACACGAGCAGCACGGCACGACCGCGGATGGATGTCATTGTGGTGATCCACGCAGCAAAGACTCCTATAACAACACTGAAGATGGTGACGCTTGCAGTGAGCAGAAAACTTCGCACCACAAGACGTGCAGTGCGGTCTTGAAAAATCTCGTCACTAAACGCGCCCCAACCGCTACGAACAACTTGATCGACGAGATACCACAGCGGCAGCAGCGTAATGATTGCACCAAAAAGTGCGGGCAACATCACTGCCCATGGAGCCCGCACTTTTCGGTTCATTGCATACGAATTACTTCGTCAACAGCCCCACAGAAGCCAAGAGCTCTTGTGTTTCTTCTATTGACTTGAGATCAGACAAATCGATTGCGGGTGGATTCAAAGTGGACAACTCGGGAAGATCCGAAGCTGGAGCAATACCTGCAACAAGCGGATACTCAAATGTCGAATCAGCAAAATAGCGCTGTCCTTCTTCAGACAACATGTATTTCACCAACGCTTCGGCTGCTGCTTTGTTTTTAGACGACGACACAATGCCCACACCTGCGACGTTCACAAGTCCGCCCGGATCACCCGCAGCGGCAAATTGATTCTTTGCTACCACTGCATCGGCACCTTCATTCTTGATCTTTTCGTAGAGGTAGTAATGATTGACCAAACCAAGATTGATTTCGCCAGCATTCACCGCATCGCGTACAAGTCCGTTCTTCTCATACGGCTTTGGTTTATTAGCTGCGAATCCTTCGAGCCACTCACGTGCCCCATCTTCACCGCGCAATACACGCAAACCCGTGACAAATGACTGCCACGATGCGTTAGTGGGTGCATAACCAATTTTTCCTGACCATTTTGGATCCAGAAGTTCATCAATGGTGGTGGGCGCTGTTGGCACTAATTCGGGGTTGTACACAAACACGCGCACTCGCCCACTGACGCCTGTCCAAGAATTGGAGGCTGAACGATACGCGGCATCAATATCTTCGATTTCAGAGAGAGTCATTTCAGAAAATAAACCTGCATCTTCTACTGCACCGAGCGCACCGGCGTCTTGTGACAAAAAGATGTCGGCAGGTGACGCATCGCCCTCGGTAATAAGAAGTGCGGCCATCTCGCCGCTATCGCCATATCGGACATCAACAGTGATGCCGGTTGCCGCGGTGAATTGATCGAAGAATGGTTTCACCAATTCCTCGGAACGACCGCTGTACACCGTCACCGTGGTACCGGCCAGATCTGATGTGGGAGTGGTGTCAGCCGAGGAGTCCGATGAATCGTCGCCACAGGCAGACAACGCGAGCATTGGCAACACAGCCAGTGCCACCGCACGTCGCATGGCTCGAAGAGAAAAGAAACGCTTAGTCATAGTGGTCTTTCTGTTGGATGAGGTTATCTATTAGGACTCCCTAACCAGTTACTTAGGGCTACCTAACAGATAAGTTAGGCATTCCTAACCCTCAAACGCAACTTCTGCCCAGTATGTTCAGACAGCAATGACCCCTCCAGCCTCTGTTGACATTGTCGTAGTCGGTGCTGGCTTGGCGGGGCTGTCCTGTGCAGCTCACCTACATAGGTCTGGTCGAAGTGTTCACATTGTTGAATCCTCTGATGGCGTCGGTGGCAGGGTCCGTTCCGATGTCGTCGATGGCTTCATTCTTGACCGCGGCTTTCAAGTGGTGCTCACCGAATACCCCGAACTTCATCGGCAACTCGATGTCACAGATCTTGACCTGCGGCTGTTTTCTCCTGGCGCGGCCGTGTGGATTGATGGGAAAGCTCACATCGTCAGTGACCCATTTCGTGAACCACTCACTACAGCGTCAACTGTCACTGCTCCTATCGGTTCGGTATTAGACAAGGCTCGCATTGCCTTACTTCGCCAGCGACTTCGTCGTCGTAGTTCTCCCGAGCTACTACGCGGAGAAGATGTCACAACTCTTGTCGCGCTGCAAAATGCCGGGTTTTCCTCAAAGATGATCGATCGTTTCTTTCGACCGTTGGTCGGCGGAATTCAACTTGACCCAACGTTGAGCGCATCACGACGCATGTTCGACATTGTCTTTAAAGCACTCGGGTCAGGGTCAGCTGGAGTTCCTGCACTCGGGATGAACAGCATTTCCCAACAACTCCATTCACAACTACCGCCAGATGTGGTGTCGTTATCTACAGAAGTGAAGTCAGTGAATTCAGATCACGTGATACTTCGAGACGGATCACAGATCAACGCAAAATCGATCGTTATTGCAACCGACGGACCAACAGCTTCTCGTCTACTTGGCATACCAGCTGTCGCCTCACGAAGCGTGAGTTGTGTGTATTTTGCAGCGCCGACACCGCCAGTCGATCACAAATACATCATCTTGAATGGCGAACACGCAGGTCCTGCGTTAAATGTTGCGGTGATGTCGAACGTATCGCCGCACTACGCCCCCGAAGGGCAACACCTCATCGCCGCAGCGATTCCACAATCGCTAGATGAGCATCTTGAATCGCAAGTACGAGAACAGACGCGTTCATGGTGGGGCACACAGGTTGATCAGTGGAAACATCTAGCGTCGTACCGCATTCCACATGGTCAACCAGATCAAAGTCCACCTTTTTCACCAAAGCAACGCGTTCGACTAACAGAGTCGCTCTTTGTGTGTGGCGATCACCGCGATACTGCCTCGATCCAAGGTGCGCTTTTCTCAGGTCGTCGTTGCGCTGAAGCTGTTATAAGCACTTTCTAAATCAGTACGTCATTAACGCTGGACGGGCGTCCTTCCCACATACTTGGCAAGCAATGTTCCTGCAGTGGAAATAACCAGCACATAGACAGCAGTGATAGGCCCCAGATCAGCTTCCGAGCCAGCAGCCACGCCGAGCCCAGCAATCATGATGGAAAATTCGCCTCGTGGAATCAACGTCAACGCGGAACGCATTCGTGCTTTAGGTCCAACGCCCATGCGCCGTGCGCCGTACCAGCCCGTCAACATCTTGGTGGCGATGCCACACAAAACCAGAATAAGTGCAGGTAACGCCACCGAAGGAATGTCAGCCGGATCAACCGCTATACCAAACGATACGAAAAATAGTGCCGCAAATACATCGCGCACCGGCGCCATCAATTCTCTTGCACGTTCGGCGATGGTTCCAGACAACAAGATGCCCAGCAAAAAAGCGCCAACAGCACCGGAGATTCGCGCTTGCTCAGCACTGCCCGACACGATCAACACGAGACCAAAAATTGTCAACACAAGTAAGTCAGGAGACCTCGTCATCAACACGCGGCTCATTCGCACAGAAAAGAAAGTTGAAAATCGAATGACAACGTAAAACGTGAAGATCGCCGCCATCGCAATTCCTAGCCCCACACCAATAGAGCCTCCAGCGGCCCACACTCCAATAATTGGCAAGAAAATAGCCATCATCATGTCTTCGACAACAAGCACAGACAAGATCATTGGGGTTTCCCTGTTGCCAAGACGACGAAGATCGGTAAGCAGCTTTGCAATGATGCCCGAGGAAGAGATGTATGTAACCCCACCCATAATCGCAACTGCAAGAGGCTCCCACCCCATCGCCAATCCGAAAAGCACTCCAGGTGCAGCATTCAAGAGAGCGTCAACAAATCCGATTACCCGACTTGAACGCAGTGTCTCCCGTAATTCCTCGGGAGAATATTCCAATCCCAACATGAACAACAGCATCGAGACACCGAGCGTTGCGCCCATTTCGATGAATTCTCGTGAATGTTCAATCGGGATTACCCCGCCATCGCCAACCACTAACCCGGCAATCAAAAACAAAGGAATTGCTGGGAACTCAATGCGCTCTGCAACCCGTGCTAAGACCGCAAGACCAAAAAGTATCGCCCCAAGTTCAACCAGTGCGAGACCGTGATCCACGCTTAACCGCTTATGAGTTTGGCTGCAGACTGAACTCCTTGTACCGAGCCCACTACCAACGCGACATCGCCAACCCTAAACGTGAAGTCTGGCCCCGGACCGGGGATGGAAGTGTCACCACGTAACACTGCAACGATCGAAGCACCCGTCTTTGTGCGAATTGCGCCGTCTGCGATTGACTTTTGCGCTAACGGCGAGGACTCCTTGATCGTCACCCACTCAATGGACAATCCCTCCACCTCATGGCGTAGATCGGAAAGTTTTTCGGTGACCTTGGTTCCGCCCAATAGCTCAACAATTGCGGCGGACTCTTCGGGGCGCAACTCCACCGTTGATGAACACACGTCTTCATCTTCGCTTTGGTAGACCAACAAATCTCGTTCACCATCTCGCCGTACGAGAACTCCCACTCTGACGCCCGATGCAGTAACAAATTCATATCGAATGCCAAGTCCTGGCAACTTGACTTCAAAAATTTCCATGATTCTATTTTGTCTCAACTCGCAGGTATCAGTGCTATTTCAAGCCCCACAG
This sequence comes from Ilumatobacteraceae bacterium, assembly GCA_044340485.1. Taxonomy (GTDB): domain Bacteria; phylum Actinomycetota; class Acidimicrobiia; order Acidimicrobiales; family Ilumatobacteraceae; genus UBA2093. Next base: position 13,865 of record JBIITN010000018.1, read on the forward strand.
ATGCGAACTAACGAGCAATGAAGCCGCTTAACGCATTAGCAACAACAGGACCCCATCGTTCTTCAGCCACTGGATTCGGTGAAATGTCGTCAAGAACACGACCAATGACGACTACTTGAAACATCACTGCCATTGCACGCGCATCGAGATCGCTGCGAAACCAGCCATTTTGCTGTGCGATGGAAGTCATTTCAGTCAGATCATCTGTCACAGACTCTTGAGTCTCAGCGATCATTTCGCGAAGAGTTGGACGAATTAAAGCGGCCGCCAAGATCCGCACTCGCATTTGACGCCGTTCGAGACGACCGCTATCTGCAACGCTCGCACGCAAGACTGAGCGCACACCTCTAAAAAAATCATCACGCGTTTTCGCCGTCTTTACCACTTCGACCAGTTTGTCCGCGTCGACTCGGGCGGTTTCGGCAAAAAGATGGTTGTACGCGGCATCAATAAGGCCTTCACGCGAACCAAAATGGTGATACACAGATCCGTAATTGACACCTGTCGCCTCACAAATCTCGGGGATGCGAATGAGGTTCTCGTCTTCTGTCAACAACCGTTCAGCCACCGCTTCTACGGCTTTTGCCATCACCGGCGCCGAACGACCCTGCTTGCGTCTCGGCCGATATACAGGTGTTGTTCGCTCTGCCATAGAAGATTCCCTTTGACCCTCATTTAAAGGGTCACGTCTAAAGATAGTGCAAGATCTCGTCTCAATACGTCCTTTCTCTCAGTATCACAGCAGCATTTCTCATGCACTAGACATTGACTTGTGAGTTCATATGAAAAATCCGTTGTGTCACCAATTTTGGGAACTGTCTTTCGTGTCAATGTGTCTGTCGGCGACACGGTGAATTCAACAACGGAAATAGTGATTCTTGAATCAATGAAAATGGAACATCCAGTTGAGGCCGGTGTTGAAGGAACAATTTCTAAAATTTTTGTTTCGCCGAGCGATACTGTTGCAACCGGTCAACCACTGGTTGTAATCACACCTGGCGCGGTGAAAGTCGACGATGAAGCAGACACAAGTACTCACGCAGTAACCAACGAGCGTGCAGATCTAGCAGAATATCGACGGCGCCGTGCATTAACTCTCGATGAAGCGCGGCCTGATGCAGTCGACAAACGTCACGCAAAAGGACAGCGCACAGCGCGCGAAAACATCAGTGACCTGATTGATGAAGGATCTTTCGTTGAGTACGGCGCATTTGCAATCGCAGCACAACGTCAACGTCGCTCGATGGAAGATCTCATCGCACGCACACCCGGTGATGGAACTGTTGGCGGACTAGCCACCATCAATGCTGATCTATTTGGGCCAGAAGGGGCACGTTGCGCCGTGATGTCATACGACTACATGGTTCTTGCCGGAACACAAGGTTTCCTAAATCACAGGAAAAAAGATCGGCTGTTCACAATTGCCGAGAGCCGTCAACTGCCTGTTGTTGTATTTGCCGAAGGTGGTGGTGGTCGACCCGGCGACACTGATGCGCCGGGAGTTGCACAGCTTGATTGTCTGGCATTTGGATATTTTGCTGAGTTGTCAGGTCTCGTACCACTTATTGGAATAGTGAGCGGATATTGCTTCGCAGGCAACGCAGCACTCTTGGGAATGTGTGACGTAATCATCGCAACGGAGAACACCAACCTCGGTATGGCTGGTCCGGCGATGATTGAAGGCGGCGGCTTAGGAAAAGTAGACCCCACATCAATCGGACCCATCGACGTACAAACAGAAAATGGCGTTGTCGACATTCGAGTGCGTGATGAGGAAGAAGCAGTTGCAGCGGCAAAGAAATATCTCTCGTATTTTCAGGGTTCCGTATCGACGTGGACCCGCGAACCAGACGAAGCTTTGCGACCATTGGTTCCCGAGCAACGTACTCGCGTATACGACACGCGCACAGTCGTTGAAACCTTGGCAGATCACGATTCAATGCTTGAACTTCGCCCCACCTTTGGCATCGGCATACTGACAGCCTTCATCCGTATTGAAGGTAAACCTTTCGGCATTATCGCAAACAACCCAGCGCATCTCGGTGGTGCAATTGATTCTGATGCCGCAGATAAGGCAGCTCGCTTTATCCAACTGTGCGATGCGTTCGACATTCCACTCATCAGTCTGTGCGACACTCCAGGATTCATGGTCGGGCCAGAAGCTGAGACGACAGCACAAGTGCGTCACTTTTCACGCATGTTTGTGACAGGTGCGAGCACAACGATCCCGTGGATTGTCATCGTCTTGCGAAAGGGATACGGCCTAGGCGCCCAAGCAATGACCCGCGGAAGTTTTCATGCTCCTGACATGACTGTGGCGTGGCCAACGGGAGAGTTTGGGGGCATGGGTTTAGAAGGCGCAGTGCGTCTGGGATTCCGCAAAGAATTAGAGGCTGAAACCGATCCAAATAAACGCGCAGATCTTGAGGCCTACCTCATTGCCAAGGCATACGAACGCGGAAGCGCACTGAACATGGCCAGCCATGTCGAGATCGATGATGTCATTGATCCCGCTGACACGCGCCGGTACATCATGGCGGTGATTCGATCACAACCACCTCTGCCACCACGCACTGGTAAAAAGCGCCCAATGATTGATACGTGGTGACATCACGTAACACGAGGTATCTGAAAAGAAGTCCTTAGGACGACAGCGCGGCAAGACCCGCCTGAATCTGTTGTGCAGTGTCAGAGTCAGACACTGTTTCAACACCGTCAACAAGTGCCAATTTTTCGTGTAAGGCACCGACAGTCACCGCGCATACGACTGTGTTATCCAACAATTCAAGTAGATCTTTTGTGTGAGCGAGGCAATGGGTTCCGCTCGTAGGTCCGACAGAACCCACGAACAAGGCGATCTTTTTTTGTCGCAGATGACCCTGGTTGTATGGTCGCGACATCCAATCCACCACGTTCTTCGTGGCAGCGGGAATGGTGTGGTTGTGTTCAGGGGTGACAAAGATGATGCCATCTGCCTCTTGCACTGCAGAACGCAACGCAGCGACCACTGCCGGAGGGTTCTCATCGTCGAGATCTTGGTTGTATAGCGGAACATCTGAAATATCGAACTGCACAATGTGAACGCCATTTGGCGCGAGCGCTGGCAATGCCTGTAAGAGCCGGGTATTCAACGAAGCTGCTCGCAAAGAGCCTGAAATAGCAAGGAACGTAGACATAAGTACGTCACGGTATCGGCACAACTGATGCCCTAGCTCCCTGGCCCACGCGTGACCGCACGTGAAATATGCCAAGACGACAGATGTCGTGGGACAATACGTACGTGAGCATTTCTCCTCTTTTCGACCCCACAGCATGGACTGAGGTCCCTGGATTCACATTCACCGACATCACCTACCATCGTGCCAAGGAACACGGCACGGTGCGTATTGCGTTTAACCGGCCTGAAGTTCGCAATGCGTTTCGACCACACACTGTCGATGAGTTGTACTCCGCCTTAGATCATGCGCGCATGTCAACAGATGTTGGATGTGTGTTACTCACAGGCAATGGACCATCACCAAAAGATGGTGGATGGGCATTTTGCAGCGGAGGCGACCAACGTATTCGTGGTCGTGACGGTTACAAATATGCAGAAGGTGAGACAGAAGAAACAATCGACAAGGGTCGTTCTGGTCGATTGCACATCTTGGAGGTTCAACGCCTTATTCGGTTTATGCCAAAAGTGGTAATTTGCGTTGTCCCCGGCTGGGCTGCCGGTGGCGGACACAGTCTGCACGTGGTGTCTGATCTCACTCTTGCAAGTCGTGAACATGCACGCTTCAAGCAAACTGATGCCGACGTTGCATCATTTGACGGCGGGTACGGCTCTGCATATCTTGCACGTCAAGTGGGACAAAAGTTTGCCCGTGAGATCTTTTTTCTAGGTGACGAATACAGCGCCGAAGACGCACACCGCATGGGAATGGTCAATGCGGTCGTGCCACATGACGATTTGGAAAAAGTTGCACTTGACTGGGGCCGCAAGATCAACAGTAAGAGTCCGACTGCTCAACGCATGTTGAAATTCTCTTTCAACCTCATTGATGATGGACTGGTCGGACAACAAGTATTTGCCGGCGAAGCAACACGTCTTGCATACATGACGGATGAAGCGCAAGAAGGACGCACATCGTTTTTGGAAAAACGCGACCCTGACTGGTCTCACTACCCGTGGCTGTATTGATCGAGATCGATGATCCAAGCGATGATCGCTTGGATATGTTTCGATGGAGGGAGCGACAACTTGCAAGTAAGTCTCAACGAGTTGAAAAAATTGGTGCCGGGCTGTTTGTTGCTGAAGGTGACCTTGTTGTCGAACGCGCGCTAGCAACTGCACATATACCTGTTGCACTGTTGTGTTCCCCACGTCATGCTGACATCATTAAACGCACCGTTGCAGAGAACACTCCGGTGTATGTGGCATCGGCAAAAGTCCGACAAGAAGTGACTGGCCTTGGTGTGCCACTGGAAGCAACCGGCGTTTTTCAACGCCCTGCACTCATTGACCCTCTCGAACTTCTTACACGCTGTGACCGAGTTGTGGTCCTTGAATCAATCGACAACCCCACCAACGTCGGAGCAATTGTGCGCTCGGCAGCTGCGCTTGGATGGGATGGAGTCTTGCTTGATTCCTCTAGCGCAGATCCGCTGGCGCGACGTGCGTTGCGAGTGTCAATGGGCTCGGCCTTATCACTGCCTTTTGCACGCGCTTTGCCGCATGAATCGCCAATAGACATTGCCGCAACACATCACACCGTGTTTGCTCTCACCCCACGAGAAGACGCCATCGGTATCCGGACTCTCCCGACAACGCTCCCACATAGACGGGCGTTAGCGCTTGGCAGTGAGCGTGATGGCCTCAGCGAAACTGCGCTTGCTGCATCTACCCATCACGTACGAATTCCCATGCATCACAATATTGATTCGCTCAATGTGGGCGTCGCAGCAGCTATCGCCATGTATGAATTGGGGCCTCGTTAGTGTCACTGATTGCGGAGATGTTCCGCGGCGTTCACCACGTAACCGACCAATTCGTCGCGTACATCGGTTTGAATTTCTGTTGGAAGTTCGGCAATGGTCGTATCGATAGCGGACACCATGTGCAAGAGCCAATGATCGCGTTCTTTTTCGCCAATCACATACGGGAAGTGGCGCATCCGCAAGCGAGGATGACCGCGCTCTTGCATGTACGTGTCAGGACCGCCGAAGTATTGCATCAGAAATAGTGCAAGCCGATGACGGGCGCCGACGGTGTTGCTCCCCTCTGGATACAACGGAAAAAGCACACGGTCGTTCTCGACACCGTCATAAAAACGATCCACGAGATCGACGAAAAACTTCTCTCCGCCAACAACGTCAAACAGCATCACAATATGGGCGAGTCGAACTAGTGGAACTCGGGTTCAACCCAATCAGGGAAGATATCGGGGATACCATCACTGACTTTGTCGGGATATACAGCAGGGCGCTTTTCCAGAAAGCTCACGACTCCTTCTTTCGAGTCGTTACTGCGACCACGTTCCATGATTCCGCGTGAATCAACACGGTGCGCTTCCATCGGATGAGATGCACCCATCATGCGCCACAACATCAACCGCGAAGTTGCTACCGACACTGGAGAAGTGTTATCTGAAATTTCTTTTGCAATCGCGCGTGCTGTGGGCAATAAGTCATCGGGAGCATGGATACTTCGAATAAGACCGCCATCAAGTGCTTCTTGAGCCGAAAATACACGACCTGTGTATACCCACTCTGCTGCTTGTGAGATTCCCACCAGGCGAGGCAAAAACCATGATGAACATGCTTCTGGAACGATGCCACGCTTGGCAAATACGAAACCAAATTTTGCTGCATCCGAGGCAATACGAATGTCCATTGGCAAGGTCATGGTGACGCCAACACCAACGGCTGCACCATTGATTGCGCCAATTACCGGCTTCACACTACGGAAGATGCGCAGTGTGAGAAGTCCTCCACCATCGCGAACTACTCCCCGATTATCAGACACGTCACTGCCGCCTTTTGCAAATGTGCTCGCACCCGATGACAAATCTGCTCCGGCGCAAAACCCACGGCCAGATCCAGTGATGATCACCGCGTGCACATCGTCATCAGCATCAGTTCGATCGAACGCGTCGATGAGTTCATTCATCATTGTTCCTGTAAACGCATTGAGTTTGTCAGGACGATAAAGGGTGATTGTGGCGATGTGATCGCTGACGTCGTATTGGATTTCGGAATAAGTCACCTAAATGACATTACTCACTAGACGTCGAGGAACTTCGAGGCTGCCACTCCAGAACCAATCGCCCCCGCCAAGGCGCCAACTACGACAAGCGCAATCATCACGCCATTTACATAACTGCCAGGAACAACTAGTGAACTCACCCCAGTGCCGGGTTTGAAGCCCGCGACACCCGAGGTCCACGCTTCATTGAGCCCCCACAAGCCCACGCACGACACCACTGCACCAAGCAGGCCTTGCACAAGTCCCTCGAGCATGAAAGGGACCCGAATAAACCAGTTGGTGGCACCGACGAGTTTCATCACCTCAATCTCACGTCGTCGCGCAAACATTGCAGTGCGAATGGTGTTCCAAATAAGCACAACGGCCACAGCGAGCAACACCAGCGACATAGCAATGGTGACAACTCGGACAAATTGCGACAACGTGGAGATCACCTCAAACTCATCTTCTGCAAGCGACACAGCTTGCACTCCGGGGAGCTGTTGATATTGATCGGCAAGGTTTCGCACCAGCACAGTATCGGTAGTGATGGGAACGACCTTGAACTGCGAAGGAACCGTCTCAACGGTCAACAAGCTCAACGTGGTGGGATCATTTGCAAATACTCGCTTCGCCTCGTCAAAGCTGGCCGACTGATCTAAGTAGACCAACTTCTCAACGTTGATGACATTGGGTTGCGATCGAAGGCTCTCTTCGATGAATTTGATTTGTTCATCTTCGGCGTCGGGGCGAACAAAGACAATCATGCCCACGTCTCCGCGCCACTGCACAAGCAGATTGTCAAAAGCACGCTGAATAAGGAATGTGGTGCCCACTAACAGCAACGACACCGCAGAGGTCAAAATGGCCGCCAGCGACAGCGTCATGTTGCGTTTGAAACTCGCAAAAGTTTCCCGCAATGCATAAGAAACACGTTGAAACATTATTGGTACACTCCGCGTTCTTGATCGCGCACAACAACACCACGGTCTAACTGAATAACACGACGGCGCATGGCATTCACCACACGATGGTCATGAGTGGCCATCACAACGGTGGTACCAAAACGATTAATGGAATCAAGCAGTGACATGATGCCTTCACCTGTTGCCGGATCTAAGTTTCCGGTTGGTTCGTCGGCGAGCAAAATCACTGGTCGGTTGACGAATGCGCGCGCAATAGACACACGTTGTTGCTCGCCACCCGACAACTGATTGGGAAAACGATCTTCTTTGCCCGCTAGACCAACTAAGTCGAGAACCTGGGGAACCTGTTGGTTGATCACGTGGCGTGGTTTTCCAATTACTTCTAGAGCGAATGCCACATTTTCAAACACCGTCTTATTCGACAACAATTTGTAATCCTGAAACACGTTGCCCATAGTGCGACGCAAATACGGAATGCGACTTTCAGCTAATTCATTAATGTTGGCGCCCGCCACCCACACAGCTCCGCGCTCGGGGCGTTCTTGGCGGTTCATGAGACGAAGCAGTGTTGACTTGCCGCTTCCTGACGGACCGACGAGGAACACAAACTCACCCTTGGGAATGTCGAACGACACATCCCGCAAGGCCGTGGTCTCATTGCTGTACGCCTTCGTGACATTTTCTAAACGAATCATGGGACGTGGGCAACTTATCAGTGACGAATGGTCAACATCGGTCAGTTCGTACCTTCCGTGGCACGCCTCCAGCGCAAGAACCCTTCCATAAAGGCGTCGAGGTCCCCGTCAAGGACTGCTGTCACATTGCCCGATTCCACTTCAGTGCGGAGATCTTTCACCATTTGATACGGCTGCATCACATATGAACGAATCTGACTTCCCCACCCAATCTGAGCAGGTTTGCCGGCAATTCGATCACGTTCGGCCTGATGTTCTTCTTCAAGACGAGCAGCGACCATCGCCTTCAAACGATTCATGGCCTTCTCTCGGTTTTGTAACTGACTACGTTCTTCCTGGCTGCTTGCTACAAGTCCCGTTGGTTCATGTATGAGTCGAACAGCAGATGAGGTTTTGTTCACATGCTGACCGCCGGCACCTGAAGCACGAAACACTTCCATGCGTAAGTCGCTTTCATTTATGTCAACTTCCGGTGCTTCCATCACTGGCCACACTTGAACGAGAGCAAAGCTTGTTTGTCGACGTCCTTGATTATCGAAGGGACTAATTCGCACGAGTCGATGAGTGCCTCGTTCAGAGGTCATCAAGCCGTAGGAATAACGGCCTTTGATAGTGAATTCGGCAGACAAAATGCCCGCTTCAGTGCCCTGACTTACATCGTCGAGTTCGAACGTAAACCCCCGACGCTCGGCCCAACGTTGATACATACGCAGCAACACTTCGGCCCAGTCCTGGGCATCAACACCACCGTCTTTTGCGTTGATCTGCACAATGCAATCTACTTCGTCGTGTTCACCGGTGAACATGCTGCGCAGTTCAACCAAAGACAGCATTGTGGTGATTTGTGTGATGCTCGATTGAATCTCATCTTCTTGTGATGCATCGTCTACCTCGCGAGCGAGTTCGTGAAGAACTTCCACGTCTTCAAGGAGAGATCGAAGTTTGTTGTATTCGTCGATATCTGATTTGATGTTTGCGTATTCGGCATTAACTTTCTTGGCTAAATCTTGGTCGTCCCACAAATCAGGTCGCGATACTTCCTTTTCTACCTCTACGAGGCGCTCAGTGAGAGAGTCAATGCGCAGGTATTTCCTCGCCTCAACAAGACGGCCAGACAGTTCCCGAAGGTCGCTAGTGAAATCACGCATGAGATAAACCGAAATGCACTAGTTGGCGCCGTGGCACAACTTGTACTTCTTGCCGGATCCACATGGACACGGCGCGTTACGCGGAGTATTTGACCAATCGTTGGCGTCTTTCACCACTGGGCGCTGAGGTTCTTGCGGTGTTTGCTGACCAGCGGCTACACCACCGCCTTCAAATTCGCCTTCTTCCAGATCGCCCATGCTGGCTGCGCTTTCAAAGCCGCCCACGTTCACTGACTCGTTAGAAATCTCTAGAACATTGCGTACCGTTGCAGCAGGAATGTCATCTCGCACTACCTGTACGTGCATGATGTAACGCACAAAGTCTTGAGCAATGCCGGTCATCATGTGACCAAACATTTCATAGCCCTCGCGCTGCCATTCGCTCAGAGGATCCTTTTGGCCCATCGCGCGTAAGTTGATGCCCTCTTGCAGATAGTCCATCTCCTCAAGGTGTTCACGCCAGCGTTGATCGATAATACGCAACATCACCTGACGCTCGATTTGGCGCATGACGTCGGGGCCCATCTCAGTTTCGCGACGTTCGTAGTACACGCTGGCGTCTGCCATCACCATGTCATAAATGTCGTCAGTGTTTTGAGATTGCACAAGGCGATCTGTTGGCACTGACGTAGGCCAGTACGTGTGAAGTTCTTGAGAAAGACCCTCAATATCCCACTCGTCGCTTGCCTCCGACACGCAATACGTTTCAATGAGAGCATTCACCGCTTCCGCTAGGTATTCCATCGCGGCAGCTTTGAGGTCAACACCGGCGAGAATTTGATCACGGCGCTGGTAGATCACCTTGCGTTGTTCGTTCATTACCTCGTCGTACTTGAGCACGTTCTTTCGGATCTCGCCATTGCGCTGCTCGACGGTGGTTTGTGCACGCTCAATCGCGCGCGTCACCATCTTGGCTTCGATGGCTTCTTCGTCAGGAAGCGCACGACCCATCACCCAACTGAGTGCACCAGTGGCAAATAACCGCATGAGATCGTCATCGAGGCTGAGATAAAAACGGCTTTCACCGGGGTCACCTTGACGACCTGAACGACCACGCAACTGATTGTCGATACGGCGACTGTCGTGACGCTCGGTACCAAGCACGTACAGTCCACCAAGGGCGCGAATATCGTCGCCCTCTTTTTTGCAGGCCTCTTTAAAACCTTCGAGTATTTCAACATAACGCTTCAGCGCTTGATCACGTTGTGCGCGGTACTCCTCTGGCATGCGCTCGAGTGGCAATGGCAATGCGAATTCATCTTCTAGCAAGTCCGGCGCAAAGCCCTCACCAAGCACCTTTTGACGTGCAAGACCTTCAGGGTTTCCACCGAGCAAAATGTCGACACCACGACCGGCCATGTTTGTGGCAACAGTGACAGCACCACGACGACCAGCCTGGGTGACAATCGTTGCTTCGCGTGTGTGTTGCTTTGCGTTCAACACCTCGTGTTTGATTCCGCGCTTTTGCAAGAGACGCGACAGATACTCACTTTTTTCAACACTGATTGTGCCAACGAGAACTGGCTGACCACGTTCGACGCGCTCAGCGATGTCTTCAACCACTGCGTTGAACTTCGCGATTTCTGACTTATAGATGAGATCGGGTTGATCGATACGAACCGTCGGCTTATTCGTGGGAATTGGCACGACTTGAAGACTGTAGGTATTGACAAGTTCGGCGGCTTCGGTCTGGGCAGTACCAGTCATGCCCGACAACTTGTCGTACATGCGGAAGTAATTCTGCAATGTGATCGTGGCAAGAGTCTGATTTTCCTCTTTGATCTTGACGCCTTCTTTGGCTTCTACCGCTTGGTGAATACCTTCACTCCAGCGACGACCCTCGAGGATTCGACCGGTGAACTCGTCAACAATCTTGATTTCTCCGCTATCAACGATGTAGTCCTTGTCGCGCTTATAAATCTCTTTCGCGCGCAATGCAACCTGTAATTGGTGCACCAAGTTCTGCTGCACTTCGTCGTAGAGGTTTTCGATTCCGAGTTGTTGCTCAACTTTTTCAATACCAGCCTCGGTAGGAAACACAATTTTCTTGTCTTCCTGTACGTCATAGTCGCGATCACGCTCAAGAGTGCGCACGATGCTTGCGAACTTGTAGTACATCTGTGCCGCATCGGAAATGCGGCCCGAGATAATAAGCGGCGTACGAGCCTCATCAATCAGGATGCTGTCAACTTCGTCAACGATTGCAAAGTTGTGTCCACGCTGCACTTTTTCTTCAAGTGTCGTGGCCATGTTGTCACGTAGATAGTCGAAGCCGAACTCATTGTTTGTTCCATACGTGATGTCGCATGCGTATTCCCCACGCTTTTCAGCACTGCTTTCGCGCAAACCAGGTATCACGAGACCGACTGACAAGTTCATCCAGCGGTGAATGCGTCCCATCCATTCGGCGTCGCGTCGCGCTAGATAATCATTCACCGTAATGAGGTGCACGCCTTTGCCAGACAGGCCATTCAGATACGCGGGCAAAGTAGACACCAGTGTCTTGCCTTCGCCAGTTTTCATTTCGGCAACCCAACCGAAGTGCAGCGCTGCGCCACCCATAAGTTGCACGTCGTAATGGCGTTGGCCAATCACACGTGTCGCCGCCTCGCGCACGGCAGCGAAAGCATCAACTAATAAATCGTCGAGATCCTCGCCACGGTCAAGGCGCGTACGAAACTCTGCGGTTTTCCCCCGCAGAGCATCATCAGAAAGAGCCGCATACTCGGCGGCTCGGGCATTTATGTCGGGGACAAGGCCTTGGAGGGCCTTGACCCTTTTGCCGTCACCGGCTCGAAGGACGCGGTCAAGGATTCCCATGCGAAGGACGAGCCTACCCCTTTACTGCTCGGGCTCTCCTGTCACCCGCGTGCCAGCCACAGCCACACACAGCACATCGTGGACACCATGGGCGTGTAGCGCTCGAGTGGCGGCCATCATGGTTGCTCCAGTTGTCACAACGTCATCAATGACAATCACTGCTGTCACATCTGATGGCACCCGCGCAACAAATTTCACCTGACTAAGACGCTGTGCTCGTGGTGCTCCTGTTTGGGAAGCCTGAGTGACTTTTCTCAATAAATGTTTGGTGGGTTGTTTCAAAAACGCCCCCACATGCCGAGCAAGAATCTCTGATTGATCAACACCACGCACACGCCGACGGGAATCACTTGTTGGCGCCCATGTCACCACAACACCTGAGTCAAGGTATATCTGCTGTAAATGCTCAGCAATCTCGCGCGCGAACTCATGCAAGCAGCCGCGTTGATTGTGATACTTCGCTTGAAGAATCTTGTGACGAATCTCGCCATCAAAATCATGCAGGATAAGAATTGAGATGTCTGGCGTTACTTGCATCCACCGCATGCACCACATGTGCATGATCGGATGCATGTAATGGCATTAGTAGCGGTAATGCTCTGGTTTAAATGGACCAGATGGTTCGATACCAAGATATTCGGCTTGCTCATCTGTCAGTTTGGTCAAACGAACTCCGAGTGCGTCAAGGTGCGCCAGCGCCACTTTTTCATCAAGATGTTTTGGCAACACGTACACGCCAATTGGGTATTTGTCGGTGTTGTTAAACAATTCGATCTGTGCAATTACTTGATTACTGAATGAACAACTCATCACAAAACTTGGGTGTCCGGTTGCACAACCAAGGTTCACGAGACGACCTTCTGCCAACACAATCACTGAGTGGCCGTCTGCGAATGTCCAAAGATCCGTGCCAGGCTTCAGTTCATCGCGCGTTGCACCACTACGCGCCAACCCGATCATGTCGATCTCATTGTCGAAGTGGCCGATGTTGCACACGATTGCATTGTGCTTCATCTTCGACATGTGTTCAGCAGTAATGATTGCCTCATTACCCGTTGCGGTGACAAAGATGTCGGCTGAGTTCAAGACATTGTCGAGGGTGTCGACCTGATAGCCCTCCATCGCAGCCTGCAATGCGTTAATTGGGTCGATTTCGGTGACCACTACACGTGCACCCTGGCCACGCAAGCTTTGTGCACAACCCTTACCAACGTCCCCATAGCCGCACACCACAGCGAGTTTTCCGGAAATCATGACGTCGGTTGCGCGGTTGATTGCATCGATCAGTGAGTGACGGCAACCGTACAGATTGTCGAACTTGCTCTTGGTAACGCTGTCATTCACGTTGATCGCAGGGAACAACAATTCATTGCGCTCTGCCATCTTGTACAAACGCTTGACACCGGTGGTGGTCTCTTCGGTTACGCCCTTCACCGATGCGGCCATTGTTTGCCACTTGGTGGGTTCTTGCTTGAGTGAGCGCTGCAACAGCCCGAGCACGATTGCAAGCTCAGGGTTTGATGCCGACGCAGGATCTGGCACCGCTCCTGCCTTTTCATACTCGGTGCCTTTATGAATCAACAAGGTTGCGTCGCCACCGTCATCAAGGATCATGTTTGGCAACTGACTATCAGGCCATGTGAGCATCTGATCGGTGCACCACCAGTACTCCTCGAGCGTCTCGCCTTTCCATGCAAAAACGGGAACACCTTGTGGATCATCGATGGAGCCATGTGGTCCTACAACAACAGCGGCTGCGGCGTGATCTTGAGTGGAGAAAATGTTACAACTCGCCCACCGCACTTCAGCTCCTAATTCAACAAGAGTCTCAATGAGCACGGCAGTCTGAATGGTCATGTGTAGCGACCCAGAAATACGCGCACCCTTTAGTGGCTTGCTTGCACCAAACTCTTTACGCAGCGAACGAAGACCAGGCATCTCATGTTCGGCGAGATGTATTTCCTTACGACCAAACGGTGCAAGGTTGAGATCTGCAACGCGGTAATCATGTTGAGCAAGTAGTGATGAGGCCATTGGTGACTCCTAGGTAGTGGGCGCGTCGTATCGCATCGCAACAAGTGCGTCTTCATCAGGCTGGGGCCCACTGGCACCGATCATTTCAGCCCGAACGACGTATGAGACTCTAGCGAAAATCAGTCGCCGAATGTGAGATTCAGAAAGTGGCTGAGATGTTGGCCGATGAGATCTTCGCCATGATGCGATCGTGTTCAACATCGGACACCGTTGTCGACTCGTCAATAAGCATCACAGGAATGTCATCACGCACGGGATAGACACACTTGCGCCGAGGGTTGTACAACATCTGTTCATCTTCGACGTAATACAAGGGGCCCTTGTCCTGTGGACAAGCAAGTATCGACAAAAGTGATGCGCTGATAGTCACAATTTCCACACTAGCCAAGTTTCACCCGGCGGTGACGAGTGAGAGAACCTCGGCAACATGGGTGTCACACGCATCTCGTGTTGGAGCTTCGAGGTTGAGGCGCAACAACGGCTCTGTATTTGATGGACGCAAGTTAAACCACCAATCACCGCAGTCGACTGTTAACCCATCAAGGCGATCTTGAGGAAACGCTGAGTAATGCGCAGAGATTGCAGCGATCACGACATTTGCGTCATCAACACTTGTGTTGATTTCGCCTGAAGCTTCGTAACGCTCAAAAGGCCTACGAACAACTGACAGTGGTTGTCCGACGCGACACATCTCGTTTAAGACCAACATTGATGCGATGATCCCGCTGTCGGCTCGATAATTATCGAGGAAGTAATAGTGCGCAGAATGTTCGCCACCAAACACCGCCCCGGTTTCAGCCATTTGCTGTTTGATGTAGCTGTGTCCCACTTTGGTGCGCACCGGTATACCACCGTGTTCAGTAATGACTTCCGGAACAGAGCGCGAACAAATGAGGTTGTGCAAGATCACCGATCCAGGATGTGATCGCAAAATGGCTGCTGCGAGCATTGCAGTGGTGGTGGAACCAGATAAGCCACGTCCGAGTTCATCAACAACAAAAACGCGATCAGCATCACCATCAAACGCCAATCCGACATCGAATCCACCGCTTATTACTCGCGCTTGCAGATCTCGCTGGTTGGCGGGCTGAATGGGGTCGGCCGGGTGGTTGGGGAACGTGCCATCGAGCTCGGGATACATGATCTCAACATCCATCATCGATATCCGCTCGAACACGACCGGGACAATGAGGCCACCCATTCCATTGGCCGTATCGGCAACGATTCGCAGTGGACGTAAGACGTCAAAGTCGGCAAAAGACACAACGTGGTCGGCAAATTCATCAAGCATGTCGCGCTGGGTAATCGTGCCCTTTTTCGCAGTCGCAGGCTTGATCGACGATGACACCAACGAACCGTCTAAGACTTTTTTCGCCGTGTCTCGAATGTCGGCAAGCCCAGTGTCGATGCCGACCGGACGCGCTCCAGACAAACACATTTTGATGCCGTTGTATTCGGCGGGATTGTGAGATGCAGTAAACATCGCACCAGGTGCATTCAGTCGACCGGCGGCGAAATACAACAAGTCGGTGCTTGCTAGCCCAACATCAATGACGTTGATACCGCAATCCATGACACCTTCAGCAAAAGCTCGTGACAAGGACTCTCCGGTGACACGCATGTCTCGGGCGACTATCACCGTGTTCTCTTTTGTGAATGCAGCGAACCCGACACCTAGCGCGTAGGCGACTTCCTCATTCATTTGATCGGGAGTCGTGCCACGCACGTCATAAGCCTTAACTATTGCGTCAAGAATCTGCGGATGTGTTTTTGCCATAAAGATTCAAATCTACCTGTCAGCATCTAACGCAAGCGAGGTCTCTGTCACTGAGACTGCCGCAAAAGAAGTCCCGTATCGAAACCGTCTACAAGCAAACCACGCCAGCATCATGATGCCCACCAACGTAAAGACATATGACCAACGGTCAAGACCTGACGCCTCATACGACATCCGCACATTCGTTGTTTTTGGAACAACAACCATCATGTTTGGTGCGGCCCTAACAATGTCTGCCGTGCCATGTGCTGTCCAATTTGGAAAATAACTCACACGCACAAGAACGGGTATTCCTACTTTGTCGACAGAAAAAGACACAGAGTCGCGACCTATCTCAACATTCGTTACCGATACGGGCTCGATCGCGCGTGGAACAATTTCAGTGTCAGTGGACGACACGACAATGTCGACACGTCGACCTGAATCACCTGGCTCTCCGATGCGACGCGACATATCGGGTACTACATCGATGCGCTGCCAATTATCTGGACCGTCTGCGACTGGCAATGCTGCCCACTCATCGGAATGTTGAAAATATGACGAGCCCACTTCCAGCCATCGTTCACGTTGATCACCGGAGCGTTCATTCACCACAACTGGCTGCATGTTAAGTGGCGTGACAATTGCATGGTCGGTGTGCTCAAATATTCGCCAAGGCCCAGATGTGGCTACCGGTTTCAATGACTCTTGCTTCTCGGCTTCTGCCACAGCTTCAGGAGTAAACACCAAGAGATATTTCACACCTAGTTGACGCATGTACTCAACTCCGAGCGTTGCATCGTTGTTGTCGTAACGGAGCTCGCGCACGGGATTACTGCTTTGCTTTGACAGTGCCGCTGCTGCAATGAAGTGATAGGGCGTCGTTCCCGCTGCCTCGAAATACAGACCTTCCATTGAGCCGATACAGCCATCGGTCCAAAACGGCAACAACATAAGTGCCATCGTGGTGCCGTATTTATTCAATGCTTCGTTGTTTTCCCACAACGCACGACCACAGCCATGTTCTGGATTTTCTCCAAGCGTTTTCATTTCTTGCACAACGCCGTAGTACTCACCATATGCGTACTTACCTTCATAGCCAGTGAAGTTCCAACGCGCCCATCCATCAGAAAAAGCTCGATTAGCGGGAACTTTGATCGGGCCCCATGCGTATTTCGATTGTCCGTTCTCCACGACAATCGAGCCACCAGGAAGGTTTTGATAGCGAAATCCAAACACGATCAACACTGCAATGGCACCGACCCACAAAATTGATGTCTTGGCATACAAGCGCAATGGACGATCAGTGACAAACGTGCGATACAAGAAACGTGCGACTTCGTAGAAACCAATGGCAGCGAGCATGTACCGCGTGATGTACACGAAAGGCAACACACGAGGGTTCCACAACAATCCGATGATGGGGAGGCTGTTCTGAGCAAGTTTGACTGCAATCATCAAAATGACGCAGTACACGCCAAGCCACATACCAAAGAACCTTTTATGAAAGTACGAACCGATGAAACCCGCGATGGCAAGCGCCATGATGATCACGTCAAACGCGGCTGGCAGCGGAAAGTACATGTCCCAAAACGAGTCATTCGCTCCACTTGGTCGAGGTTCGTACTTCATGTCGGTCATAAATGCATGACCACCTAAGAATGGAACAACCCAAAATGCAGACAACAAGATTGCACAAACGATTGTTGTCCACGCATACCGCAGACGCTGACGATCAAAACGCAGCAACAGCATCACGACCACTCCACCAAACACGAACATCAACACGATGCCGTGACTTAATGCACTGAGCGCCAAAGTGAGAGCCGCCCAACCGCGATACTTCCCATCTTCGAGACCGCGAGCAAAGAGACCGAATGTCAGCAATGCAAAAGCCATCGCCATGGTGAATGAAAATTCTCCCGCCATGGTGGATGCGATATTTCCACCATAGATAGTGAAACTTTCATCAAGCATGAACACAGTCACTGCAACAACAAGTAGTTCGGGCAACGGATACGCCAACTTGGCCCAACGTGCCATCAACCATGCACACAGCGGCATTGCCAGAATGCCGATGACTGCAATCACTTTGAATGCAATGCCATACGGCATAAACACATCAAGAAAGACAATCGCAAGAGCGGGGATCACCATGTAAAAGCGATAGGTCGGCAACCCTGCATACCAGTCCATGCTCCACCCAGTGAGCTGCCACTGAGGCAGCAGTACATCGCGCAAAAAAGCTGGTCCCCACACGTGGGCACCCATGTCGCCGCCGGTTGGTGTGTTGTCACGAAAAATCAGATTGGGGTGAACAATTGACAGCAAGATGAGTGTCGCTCCAAGAACAACAGCCGTGGAAGACATTGCACGCAATGTGACAGCGAGCTCGCTCTCTGGGCGCCGCGCTACACCATCGTTACTTACTCTCTCTTGATCGTCCACGGCATTTTCTTGCATGTCACAACACCATCACGGCAAATAGTCCACTGGCATTAAACGCCATGTGAGTGATGATAGGCAGTCCAAGGCGTTGTGTTTTTTGATAAGTCACACCAAGCACCAAAGCAAATGCAAAAAGTCCCGGGAATTCAATGGGTTGTAAGTGAATGGCTGCAAATACAACTGCCGTGACAACAAGCGCAATCTTGGGATTCACACTTCTCTCTAAGCCCTGTTGTAGAAATCCGCGGTACACAATTTCTTCGACGATCGGCGCACCGACAACAACCACAAGAAAAAGCACAACTACCCATCCACCCGTTGCGGAGTCGGCGAGATCACGTGCTCGTTTTTCCACTTCCTCTACTGAGAATTCATCGGGAAACAATTTGGTGAGTGGATACGTCACAGCTGTAACGAGTACAAACTGAGATGCAATGCCGATAGGAATCCCCCACCAATCTCTCAACGTGAATGCAATGCGATAGTCAGAGACAACATCTCCTGATCCATACCGACGACTCACTGCGCTCACGACATAGAGATACGTGGCCCACATCGTGAGGCCGCTCACCCCAACGACCCACATGGGCATCAAGACATCGTCATCACCTGTTCCATACGTGGCGATAACGACAACGGACGCGGTGATGTTGGCGAGCAAGAACGCCATCATCCACAACGTAAAAGTGCGACGTGCTGTCAGCGACGCGAGTGGCTCAGCACCAGACATGACTTCTATTGTGGGGCAAAACGGCGAGAAAAGTCGTTTCAGCCAGCAAGACGACTGGCCGAATACACATACACCCGCTGGCGACGGTCTTCTAAGTGCCAGCCCGATGGAGCTGTGAGTCGCTCAGCATGCATATCGCACAAATCGTATGTATGAGGATCTCGCTCCGGGGCGAGGTCGTCTAGCCATACCAATGAGCGTGCGTACTGATATGACAGCGTCACCGTTGCGGTGTGTGCACACCCTTGACGCGAACAATGCCGGGACATGGACTAACGGTAACCGACCTCACGCACAAGATTGTGTGACCATAAACAACGAATGTGACTAGCTCCAGTGATTCTCGCCAACGACTATTGGCCTACGAGGTGAAATCTTGATACGTGAAAACCCCCGTAGCATGAGGTCATGAGCGAAATGCCGCCACCTCCCCCACCTCCGCGACAGACACCACCACGGTCAAATCTGCCCTTTGGAAAGCGAAAGAGCCCTGAGGGCGGGCCAAATGGCGACCAAAAACAATCGATGCCACGTTGGGTTCTTTGGCTCATTCTTGCTGTCGTGTTGTTCCTTGCCTTTGGCAGCCAAATGTGGGATCGAAGCTCGGGCGAAGAAGTGACCTATACCGAGTTCTTGGCTCTTGTTGATGAAGGCAAAGTCGACAACGTCACGATCAATAACTCCTCTAATTCGATCACTGGCGATTTAAAAGACGGCACATCATTCGTCACCACCGGTGCCAACCAATTGAGTGATGCCGACGAACAGTTGCTGAAAGAACGTGGCGTTGATTACGACTACACCACTCCGCAACCAAACTGGTTTACAAGCCTCATACCGATCTTCTTACCTTTCTTGTTCATTGTGTTGTTCTTTGTGTGGATGCAGCGACGCGCCATGGGGCAAGCGGGAAGCATCATGTCGATTGGGCGCAGCAAAGCAAAGGCATACCAATCAGACAACCCATCCACCACGTTCGCTGATGTCGCCGGATACGAGGGCGTCAAAGAAGAAATCAAAGAAGTTGTCGATTTCCTGCGCATGCCCGAACGATTCAAAGAAATCGGTGCTCGCGTTCCAAAGGGCATCTTGCTTGTTGGGCCACCTGGAACAGGAAAGACCCTCTTTGCGCGTGCTGTTGCTGGCGAAGCTGGTGTTGGATTCTTGTCGGTCACCGGTTCTGACTTCATGGAGATGTTCGTCGGTGTCGGAGCAAGTCGCGTGCGCGATTTGTTTCAACAGGCGCGCAAGATGGGCAAGGCCATCATCTTCGTCGACGAAATTGATTCCATTGGTCGAAAGCGCGGTGCCGGACTTGGCGGTGGCCACGATGAACGTGAGCAGACACTCAACCAGATGCTTGCCGAAATGGACGGCTTCGAAACAACCGAAGGAATCGTCATCATGGCGGCGACTAACCGCCCAGACATTCTCGATCCCGCATTACTGCGCCCCGGTCGTTTCGATCGACAGATCGTTGTTCCTCTTCCCGAGTATGAAGAGCGTTTGGCAATTTTGAAAGTGCATTCTCGCGATAAGCGGATGGGGCCCGACGTCGACCTTGAAACCATGGCCAAAGCAACACCCGGAATGAGCGGCGCTGATCTTGCCAACCTGGTGAATGAATCAGCTCTATTTGCGGTGCGACGTGGATCGAAACAAATAGAGCGCATCGACTTTGAAAACGCGCGTGACCGTGTTGTCATGGGTGCTCGACGCGAAAGTTTGATTCTCACTGGGGAAGAACGCAAAGCAACCGCATACCACGAAGGTGGTCACGCCATTCTCGCAACCGTTCTCCCCCACAGTGATCCACTACACAAAGTGACAATCTTGCCGCGCGGTATGGCACTGGGCGTCACGTGGACTCTGCCTGAAGAGCGCCATACCTACTCTCGTGAGTACTTTGAAGACGTCATTTGTAAAGCAATGGGTGGACGTGTCGCTGAGAAAATTGTGTACGGACATCTCAACAGTGGCGCGGCAAACGACCTTGAGCAGGCAACCAACATCGCGCGTCGCATGGTGCGCGAATGGGGCATGTCAGACAAGGTTGGCCCGATGGCGTGGACGTCGAGTCAGCAGGTATTCCTTGGAGAAGATCTCATGACTCAAGGACGAGAGTACAGCGACACCACCGCGAACATGCTTGATGAAGAAATTGCTCACATTCTCACCACGCAAGAACAGCGCGCACACGACCTTCTGACGAAACATCGTCGTGGACTTGACCTCGTTGCAGAAGCATTGCTTGATCAAGAAACAATCGACGGTCCTACCGTTGGCCGTTTGGTGCAACAGGGGCTTGAAGAAAGTGGTGCTGGTTCATCATCGCCAACATCTTCTGAGCCAGAACAAGCACCAATACCCGGCGCATAGTTTCACGATTGGCGTAGTTTTACGATTCCAGTTGCTCTCGACCCAAATGAGGCTCGGGTGTGGAACCGGGCTCGCGACATTCCGCAACAGCTGCCCATAGGTCTTGAGCCTTGATAGGGCCGATAAAACCCGCGTGCACTACCCCATCCTGGTCAGCTACCACGAGGGTGGGGACTGCATCAATTGCGTATCGCTCATGAATGGGCGTATCGGTCTGGTACTCGACATTCACCACGGCAACATGTGACGACTGCATGACCATCGCTTTACTTGTTATGTCTTTGCACGCATCACATGTTGCGGATGTGAACACTGCAATTAACCATGGTGTCGTCGCGGTGGGAAAATCTGCGCGATCAATCTGTGTCGGCACATGAAATCCCCCTTGTGTTGGAGGCGCAGGAGCACGGCGCTTTGCGATCCATGCAATGCCAAGGGCAACTACCACCGCAATGAGGACGACAACAAGATTGATCATCGACGTACCAGTACCGGCAATGCGCTCACCAAAGAAAAGCCCACCAAACCATGCCCACGATCCATTCGGCGCTGCACGACAATTGGCACCGTTGCACGGATGATTACTTCGCCAGTTGTTGCACCTTGAGGAATTCCCAAGTTCACGACTCCACCTGGACCAAGAGGAACAGCCTCAAATCCGGGATATGTAAATTCTCCACCTGGACCAATCGCCGACAATGCAAATGTTCCGGTGTCACCGGATGTGTTTGCGATGGCAAGTGCGCTTGCTGCTCCATCTAACAAGCCACCAGGGACACGCCACGTGGTGCTGGCAAGTTCATCGGGTATGCCGTTCGTGATCGCAGTGAATGTTCCGCGCGATGTTTGTTGAGAGATCACGTGTTCCACCACAAGCGGCAAACCGCCAGCAGACGATACAAACATTGCGTGATCACCCTTAGGAAGATCAGCGACATTATTGGTGTCAATTACTACAACTTCACCCGCAGGAATAAGAACAATAGAAATCGGAGTGACACTTGATTGATCATCAAGCGTTGCGGGATCAACCGATATGCCGTCACCAAAAAACACCACAGTGACAGATTCGTCATCTTCATTGGGATTAAACACCACGAGCGATTCCGTTACGTTGGGGCCCGTG
This sequence comes from Ilumatobacteraceae bacterium, assembly GCA_044340485.1. Taxonomy (GTDB): domain Bacteria; phylum Actinomycetota; class Acidimicrobiia; order Acidimicrobiales; family Ilumatobacteraceae; genus UBA2093. The sequence continues at coordinate 36,153 of JBIITN010000018.1, forward strand.
CGACCAGCAGCAAACCACCATTTGGTGAGCGCGGTTGGGATGCCGACTGTGGTGGAGTACCCGAGACGTCCTCCACCTAAATAATGCTGTGCACGCGAGACCACAATTTTGCCGGTCGACGCAGTGACATGAACTGCAAGAATAGGTTCGCCTTCGGCGCCTTCTGTTGACATCGACAAGCTGCGCGCTTTTTGGGGACCAACGATGAGACCTTGCAAATTGGTTGGAGTGCGCTTACCTTCACGCGTCGTAAACGACACGTTGACAACAGCACTTTCAGGATACGGATTCGTGATCACGAGACGCTCACTCGAACCTTCAACTGTCCAGCCATCTGCGAAAAACCATTCGGATGCAGTTGATGTCACACATTGTGACGTCACATCACCTGCGGCGTAAATCAACTGCTGTTCGACGGTCCCCACTTCGCCGATGATTTCAACTACCGGTACGACGACGCCGACGGTACGGCCGCGAAGAGACTCGACTTGCGAGCGTGTGCGCGGTGGAACAACGACTGTCTCGACTTCACGGTCACTATCTGACATGAAAGTAATAGATGCGGTGATATCTGTATCGCTTGGATTCGAAATCGACACGGTCCCTGCTTCAACACCATCGCCAGCGGCAACACCTGGACAGAACCATGAACTGCTGATGCGTCGTTGGGGTGGAACAGCTGGGAAACCGGGCATTTCTACGGCCGCCGCTGTTGCGCCCTCTTGTTGTTCGGGTTCTTGTTGTTCAAGAGCCACAATGCCAGCAATGCCAACAGCAAGAAGAAAGATCACAAATATGCGTCGCACGTATTGCATCATGTGTCACCTTGTTGCATGTCGCCCCGCTGCATGTCGCCCCGCTGCATGTCGCCCCGCTGCGCATCGGTTGGCGCCTCAATAGACAGGGCATTCATCACAATCGCTGTGTCTTGTACATATGTAGCGGTGCGACCTGATGCAAAACGTCGAGGACGACGAGCGAGCGCAACCGTAATAAGCACCGCCCACAAAATAATTTGAAAGCCAACAGTAAATGTGCGAAGTCCGCTTGTTGAGAATTCGAGCGATACCGGCCCGGCAACTGGAATGTCGTAGGCGTTTGTGACTCCGAACGCGGGGCGAGCAACAACTTCACCCTCTGTAGTCATCAATGACCAACTTGCAGAATATGGAACTGATAAGTGAAAGGTTCCAACTGGTGCTTCCCCCGTAGCAGTCTGATGATCAAACTCGGTTTGAAGAAATGGCGTGGCACCGGTGATGTCGGCAGCAATGACTTGCGATGTTCCCGCTGATTTGCTTGCGGTGACACCGGCTTCTGTGAGAAGAGATCGCGTTGGTATCCAGGCCGCATTTTCAAAAATGACGACGTCTGGAGATGAATACCGACGACGTAGATCCAACTGATCACTTAGCGCACTGACGAGACCAACGGGTGGTTCAATGAGTTCATCGCGTGTTGATGCTGCACCATCAATAATTGGCACGATCACATACCGCACCGAAAGTGGCGCCAATAATCGTCCGGCACGTGCTGTTTGTCCGCGAACAATGCCTCGAAGTGCTACTTCCAGCTGATCGGTAGCGGGAGACTTGCTTGGTTCCCATCCGTCTTCCAGCCTCGGTTCCACCCCGGTTGTCACCGAGTACGCAATACCCCAGCCAAGATTCGTGGGCGATGCGGGAACTACGCGCGGGTCACCGAGATACAACGTGCGATACTGCCCAGCTTGTGATGCATCTGGCAACGTCTGCAGTGATTCCGTCAATGATGTATTCACTTGATTGAAACGCCCGTCAATTGTGTTCAGCGTTGCAGGCAACATGCCGACAACGAACGCAGCAGACGCCAGAACGCCAAGTGGTTGGCGCCAACTTAAGCGTCCGCGTAGTACGTCAAGAGACAACCCGGCACCCACAGCTCCAGCACACACCGACATGCCAAACGCTGCAAGCACAAGAACAACTCCTGGTTCAGGAAGATGGCCGGGGAGCCACTGATGTTCATCAAGCATCACTGCAACGATTGTGGCAACCACTAATAGCGCACCGCGTAATGCCCACCCGACTCGTGCTCCTCGCACAATCACTACTGATACGGCAACCGGCACAAACAGCAATACCGAGACACTCGAGAGCAAAACATCTCCAACATCGAATCGCAAGATGCGCCACAGACCTAGCCCTTGGCCGCCATCGACACCTACTCCGGTGAGAACGCTCCACCAGTCACTGCGAACAAAGGTTGTTGACCATGGCAATTGCACAACGACAACAGCAACGACTGTTGCCGCTGCAAGAGTGATCCATCGAGATGCCCGTGCGATGGGAGCACCGTGAAAGAACGTAGTCAAAGACCACGTCACCCCGAGACCAAGAAGCACCAATACAAACCCGGGTTCAAAGGCGCTTGCCACCGCTACCACGAAGACAAGCTGTGCGAAGGTGCGCCGAAAGAACCGTGATGGCAGATCGACAAACACATCTTGATAGTTACTCGCCGATGACACGTTGATGGTGACATGTCCAACCAATACGCGAAGCAAATGAGCCACCCACGGCAATAGCGCATACGTTGTCAACGCTCCCCAGCGTCCCGATGCGATTGCGGCATACGGCAAAGGCACCGCCGCATACATCGCCGTGGCTGCAATGCGTCCGCTCCGCACAAGAAACACCGAAGCAAAGCGCCACGCCCCCAAGTAGCCAACTAATGGCAAGCAAATAACAAGCAGGGTGCGTAGAAGTTCCATCTTGCCCAGAGTCGCGATGGAGCCCGCGGACACAAGTGCCATTCCCGTTGGCGAGGCAATTTCATGTCCGAAACCTGCGCTCCACCATCCTGAAGCAAACGCCGAAAATATATCCCGTGCTCCGACGCCGAAATGTACGAACTGACCAACGCTTGAGACGCCATTAACAAATAAAGAACGTGAACCAACAACAAGCAATGCAACAAGAACAAGCCACAAGACCGTCACTGGTCGGCGAGATACTTGAACATC
>JBIITN010000038.1:0-11516 GCA_044340485.1 Ilumatobacteraceae bacterium
AGCGTCGATGTCGATGACGAGACCAGTGTGTTCGTCTACGCCAAGCACATATGTGTCGGGATCGAGTAGTTCTTCAAAAAGTTGAAGACGTGTTTCGCCGAGATAGCAAAAACGAGTGTCATGATTAGCGCCTTCGGTGTTGTCGTAGTGGGGTATCACTACTGCATTTATTCCAATAGCACCGAGAATGTCGAGTCCGTCCAATCGGTGAACGTCTTGACCGACTTTGTAAATCTCGTACACGGGTACCGCGTATTTTCCAAGGGTGACCGCTGCAGCAGATGCGAATGTAACAATTCCGCCAGTGCGTAATTTGTTGCAAATCACGTCTGCAACGGGTGTGTCTTTCCATTGACGTAACGCGTACGTGGGCGAGCCAGGTCCGGCGAATACGTAGTTGGCTTTGTCGAGCATGTTGAGGCCGCGTTCGATTGCAACAGTGTCAGCGGGAATATGTGTGTCATGAAATTGAGTGAGATGTGGAATGTGTAGATCAATATTGATGCTCGTGTGAAAGTACTCTGCAGCGCGTGCCGCAAGATCCGCTGCATTTTCTTGAAAACCGAAAGGTGTGTCGATGACAACCGCATTTACGTCACCTGGTATACGTGCAACAAGTGATCGGTGAGTAGTGACCATGGTTGGAGCGGTTTCGCCCGAACCCATGATGGTGAGAATGCGTGGTACTTGAGGTGATGTCATGCGAAAAATCCTTCCGTGATGGCATCGTGCACTGTGTCTGCGAATCGTTGTGGGTACTGAGCGTGTAGATCGTGGTCAGCCGGGTCAAACCACACAACTTTGCCACGACGAAGTGCTTCTTCAGCGACTGTAACCATCTCGCGTTTTGCATGTGTGATGGGGTCATTCGCGCGTGTAGCGGGAGTGAATAAGACGGGTACTTCGATGTGTGGATATAACTGCGACGGAACGTGCTCCCACAAACTGCGCAAGATAGTGATGTGTCGATCAAAAGTAAGCCATGGGCGAATGGTTCCGTCGGGAAGATGTTCCATGTTTGCCATTGCGCCTGCAATCGATTCATCTGGCCAATCAGGATGCATTGCACGCATTGCAGCTTCAAGACGGTCAGCGGGAGTTCCTGCAAGTGCGGGAGGGGCTAACAAGTCTTTACACTGATTCCAGTCTGGGAACATGCGTTGCAATTCAATGGTGCCACCATCAACAGCAACGACACCTCGAATGTTGTGTGCGTGGTGAGCAGCCAATTCGATAACAATGTTGCCACCCCACGATTGGCCGATCATAAGAGGCCGGCTCCAAGCGGGATGTTCACTGTGCAGAGTGGTGGCAATGTCGATGACGTCTTGTGCAACTGATGCCATGTCGTATCCATTGTCTGGTTTGTCGCTTCGCCCGTGTCCTCGCAAATCGATAGCAACCACTGCGTGTCCGTGTTGTGCAAGTGCTCGCGCAGCGCCATCCCACAGTTGAGCGTTCGAGGCAAGACCGTGGATCAAAATGATGGGCTCGCCCCGGTGGCTGTGGGGAGTAGACCATTCGCGCACATGAAGCCCGACACCATCTCGGAGAAGGATTTTCCGTGATGTGGGCTCAACCATGATCTCTAGTGTCGCAGTGGATTTCGGCAATTGTGGGCTGAAATGCCAGGGAAGGTGTGTTGTCTCGTAATCTGAAAAGACTGCGAAGGGAGACCCCATGAAATTGTCGATGATGGTGAACTATGCCGGAGGCTTTAAGGAAACGGCACAGCGTGTTGTGGAGCTCGAAAAAGCCGGCCTTGATCAGGTATGGGTGGCCGAGGCATACAGCTACGACGCAATTTCACAAGTGGGATATCTCGCTGCAATTACTGAGCGTGTCGAGATCGGCACCGGGATTGTCAATGTGTATTCCCGCACTCCAGCACTCATGGCGATGACTGCGGCAGGTTGTGACTATGTCAGTGATGGACGTTTCATCCTTGGTCTTGGTGCATCTGGTCCACAAGTCATCGAGGGTTTTCACGGTGTGCCATATGAAAAGCCGATGCAACGCATCAAGGAATACATCGAAGTGTGTCGCAAGGTATGGAAGCGCGAAGAACCATTGTCTTTCGAAGGACAAACAGTGCAGGTGCCACTACCCAAGGGTCAGGGAACAGGGCTTGGCAAAGCACTCAAGATCATTAACCATCCAGTGCGCAACAATATCCCAATCTGGTGGGCATCGTTGAAAGGCAAGAGCGTGGAAGCAACCGCTGCGTACGCAGAAGGTTGGATTCCGATCATGTTTATCCCCGAGAAGTACACCAACGTGTGGGGCGACGCATTACATGCCGGTCTTGCAAAGCGAGATCCATCGCTTGGGCAGTTACAGATCACGGCAGGCGGCATGCTTGCGATTGATGATTCACTAACCGGAGATGCACAAAAGAAGATCCTCGACATGGCACGTCCCAACATGGCGTTGTACGTCGGCGGTATGGGCGCACGCGGCAAGAACTTTTACAACGACATTTGTCGTGCGTATGGCTACGAAGAAGAAGCTGACTTGGTGCAAGATCTGTATCTAGATGGCAAGAAGGAAGAGGCCGCGGCCAACATTCCTGCCGAATGGATTGAATTGGCCAACTTGGTGGGTCCGCGCAGTTACATCAAAGAACGCGTCGGCGCATACAAGGCAGCGGGCGTGACATCATTGATGGTAAACCCAGTTGGTAAAGACGCAGTTCGCAACATCGAAACGCTGCGCGCAATTGTCGAAGAAGTCGGCTGATTTTTTCAACTAATTCTTGTTCGCGGCGTAAAGCAACAATTCAATGACCGAGCATCAGTACGGATACGTATCTCCTGGTTGGGAACCGCTGTATGAGGCGTTTGCTCACAATCTTGAATCTGGTGACGATATCGGTGCAGGGTGTGCTGTGTATCACCACGGAGAACTTGTTGTTGATCTTGTTGGTGGGTGGCGCGATCGCAAACACGAGCAGCCATACACCGACGACACGTTGCAGTTGGTGTTTAGTTGTACTAAGGGCATTACGTCAATTGCGATTGCAATGTGCGTGGAACGCGGTTTATTGGACTATGACGCTCCTGTGTCGCAATACTGGCCCGAGTTTGCACAACATGGAAAGGAAGATGCAACGGTCGCCCAATTGTTGTCGCATCAGACGGGGCTTTTCACTATTGAAGGTGATGTTGCAATTGAAGACGCGCTTGATTGGAACCATATGGTGGAGCGTCTCGCGGCCACCAAACCGCGTTTCCCGATTGGCTCAACACACGGCTATCACGCCATCACATTTGGCTGGTTGGCTGGCGAATTGGTGCGCCGAGTTGATGGTCGAAGCATTGGCGCATTTGTACAAGAGGAGATCGCGGGTCCACTGGGTGTCGAGTTCTATATCGGGCTTCCGGCTGAGCACCAGTCCCGAGTCGCTCGCCTGATGGCACATCCATTACCGAAATTGCCACCAGAACAAGCATTGTTATTGTTTGAACAAAATGGTCCAGGCACAAACGGCGCGCAAGCTTTATCACTCAACGGCGCGTTTATGCAAGGAGCCTTCAATAGAGAAGATGTGCGTGAGGCCGAACTAGCGGGTGCTAACGGAATTACAACAGCGCGCTCGATGGCGCGAATTTATTCTCATCTCATTAATCCGCAAGACGCACCACAATTTGCATCACGCGAAGTGTTGTCACGTGCGACGCAAACAGTCACGCCAGTTGGTGAAAAAGATGTTGTGTTGGTGACTCCTACAACATTTGGGATGGGCTTTATGACACACGGTCCGCACAGTCCATATGCAGGGCCTGAAAGTTTTGGGCATAACGGAGCTGGTGGCTCATGTGGTTTTGCGCATCCACCCAGTGGCTTAGCGATGGCATACGTGATGAACACGATGCTGGTCTCTATCGATGGGGATCCCCGTGCGCGCCGTTTAGTACAAGCGGCTGTTCAATGCGCCAACTAGTTCAACGACGCTACTTAGATCACGCTACGTAACTTCGAAAGTTGCGACAGCGTTTGTTCTGCTTCCGACATGATCTGACGAACAAGGTCACCCGCTGGAATTAGTCCTTGAATAGCACCCACACCTTGGCCAGCTGGCATGAACTCGTTTGATACGTCTGCAGTAATGCCATCGGATGGTCCAAGGTGATTCACGCCTTGTTGCAGTGTGTAAATCGCTTGGTCGGGGAACGGACGTAATTCCTCGGGATGATCTTCGTAATGTTGTGTCCAAGCATTGCGGACAACTCGGCATGTTTTTCCTGTGTATGCGCGACTGATCACGGTGTCATCTTCACGCATTTCGATGAGTTTTTCTTTGTAACCACCGACCGCACGCGCTTCAGGGGTTGCGATGAAACGAGTGCCGATCCACACTCCGTCTGCGCCGAGTGCAAGTGATGAGACGAGACCGCGTCCATCAAACAGACCTCCAGCTGCAACCACCGGAATTTTGTCGCCCACAGCGTCGACAACTTGGGGGATAAGCGCCATTGTTGCCACGGTTCCCGTGTGACCGCCACCTTCTGTTCCCTGAGCAACAACGAAGTCACAGCCACTTGCAACTGCGGCAATCGCGTGGCGCACCTTGCCACACATTGAGCCAACCAAAATGTTGTTGTTGTGCAACGCATCGACAACTTCGCGAGGTACTCCGAGGCCAGCTACATAAATACGTGCACCGCCGTCAATCACAGCCTTGATGTTTTGTTCAACAGCATTAGGGAGTGCAGTGAGTAAATCAACGCCAAACGGTTTCGATGTTTTCTCGCGAACTTGACGCATCTCGTCGATGAGGGTGGCGTTGTCCATGGTCGATGCACCCAGAGTGCCGATGCCGCCAGATTCAGAGACAGCAGCAACAAGGTCGCTGTATGACACTCCGCCCATGCCGGCCAGCATGACAGGGAAGTCGATATCGAGCATTTCTGTGAGACGTGTACGCATGCGTCTACGGTACTCGCTGAACAAACGCTCCCTCACGTGAAAGAAATTTCTTGTGCCACCGACGCGGTGTGAACAGGCTTGCGCGCGGTTCATCCTCGAACATCCAACGCACAAAATTGCGCCGTGTCCAGTCGTTGATGTTGACGATCCGCAGTGCAAGCTCGGCTAGTCGAGGTCGAGCCAGTGCCCGCCCTAATAATTGTGACATTCGATGGTCGGCATAAAACTCGTGACGCAACAGTTGCGAATAGCGCGCACGAACATCTGCTGGTTCTGTACTTTCGATAATCGCGCGTGCTGCAAGTTGTCCTGAGAGCAACGCCTGTCCGATTCCTTCGCCAGTCAAAGTGTCAGTGACACACACTGCATCGCCGACAAACAGGATGCGCCCGGCACTGTGATTGGCATCTGTAACTCGAGCTGGAATTGGCCATGCAGTATGTCGATCTTGCGGCGTCACACCGGGTCCGAGGGCGCGTGCAATGTGTGGTCGGCTCCACAATTCATTCCAGATGCGTTTCATGTATTGCACACTCATGTCATCTGTGCGCAAAACTCCGAAGCCAACATTGACGCGACCATCTGGAAGTGGGAATGACCACGCGTATCCGGGGAGAAGATCGGGCTCAAACCACACAAAAAGCTGTGAACGTGCTGGTCCCGTGACGTTTGAGAAGTACTGGCGAAATGCGTGCCATTCGCCAAGGTATGACGGAATGTTGGCATTCACGGCCCGGCGAACTGGTGACCACATTCCGTCTGCTGCGATGACGTAGTCAGCGCAAAGTGTTGGTTTGTAATAACCATCGACGGCTATTTCGATTCCGTCTACGGAGTTCGAGATGACCTCGCCGAAACTCACTCCTTCACTCACGGAGACTCCGCGCGACTTTGCAAGTTGAACGAGTGCATCGTCTAACTGCATGCGAGGTGCAATGGCGGCGAATAGACCCTGTCCTTGAGGAAGATTCATCTCGACCGTGCGCTTAGCGGGAGATGAGATGATTACTTCACTGCACTCTTGCCAGTCAGCAACATGTGAGGGGTCAAAACCGAGTTCGTCAAGTACGCGTAATGCGCCAGTGGTGAGCCCATCACCGCAGCATTTATCTCGTGGGAAGGTGGCTTTGTCGATCATCGTGACGTCGAATCCGTTGTCACGCAAGGTGATGGCAGCAGCGCACCCTGAAGGGCCAGCGCCTACGACTACGACATGCTTGGTCACCACGCCACAGGCTACGGCTGGTCGGGCTCGGTCACTGGGGGCAGTTCTTCCTAGGATTCACTGCACATGTCACATCGTGTGATGAACTGACGTGTAAACGCAATAAGGGGACGCTATGCCACTGAATAAAGATGCTGTTGGAACATCGGGTTCGCCCTATACCGCCACATGGACAAGCAAAGACGCATTGTTGTACGCAGTCAGTGTTGGTTCAGGAACATCAGAACTTCAGTACACCACCGAAAATACAAATGGTGTGCAACAGCAAGTGCTCCCCACAATGCCGGTGGTTCTTGGCTATGGGCAAAATGTTGACAATCCGATGAAGAATATTGGTTCATTTAATCCAGCGATGTTGGTCCATGGTCAGCAATCGGTGACGCTTCATACCCCGTTGCCCGTGGAAGGTTCTGTCATCATGCAATCAACGATCACTGCGATGTATGACAAAGGCAAAGCGGCGGTTGTTGTTACAGAAACCATTGCGAAAGATGCCAATGATGGAACGCCAGTGTTTACCAACATCGGCTCTGCCTTCATTAAAGGTGAGGGTGGCTTTGGAGGCGAACGTGGCCCAAGTGGCGCTATTAACGTTCCGCCAGATCGCGCTCCTGATCACTTAGTGACGTACCAAACGAGCATGGATCAAGCGTTGTTGTATCGACTAAACGGTGACCGTAACCCACTCCACAGTGATCCGTCATTTGCCCAGATGGGCGGATTGCCAGAGCCAATCTTGCATGGACTGTGCACGTACGGCTTTACAGGACGTGCGCTTCTGCACACTTTTTGTGGGGGCGAGTCATCGCGCTTCAAACATATTGAAGGCCGTTTCGCATCTCCAGTAATACCTGGGGAGTCACTCACTATCAGCATGTGGGCAACGGGGAATGGTGAAGCAGTATTTGTGACGTCAGTGGGAGACCGCGTGGTGCTCGACCAAGGCCTCTTGCGGTTTTCCTGACGGCACAATTCGTCAAACGTCACAATTCATCAAACTTCACAATTCATCAAACAAAGTAAGTACGTCAGATTTTTTGCCACGTAATTCGTCATAGTCGACTTCGACACACGAAATGCCACGTGATTCAGCCAGAGTGCGCGCTTGAGGTTTGATGCTTTGTGCGACAAGCAGTCCACGTACTGGAGACAGTGTGGGATCCTGCGCAAGATCAGCTAAGTAGCGGGTGAGTTGTTCAACACCGTCGATTTCACCGCGACGCTTTACTTCGATGACCACTGTGGTTCCTTGTTTGTCACGGCACAAAATGTCGACTGGCCCAAGAGCAGTGAAATGTTCGCGGCGAATAAGGGTGAGTCCTTCTTCCATCACCTCCGGCACTGCGGCAAGTAGCTCTTGTAGGTGGGCCTCAACGCCATCTTTTGTAAGGCCGGGATCTTCTCCCAATTCGTGACTGCTGTCTGACAACACTTGGTGCAAGAAGATGGTCATTAATTCATCCTTCGGATTTCGAATTTCCCACCGATCATCGAGTTCGACCAACGTGTTGGGGGCGTTCATCCAGTTGAGAGGTTTGTATGCGCCACCATCTGCGTGCACCGCGACGCAACCATCGGCCTTCACCATGATGAGCCGAGTCGCTCCGGGGAGGTGAGTGTCAAGACGGCCGGTGTATTGCACCGAGCAATGCGCAATGACAATTCTCATCAAGTACCTCTAGAAGTGCTCGGGATGTGGATCAGACGGGAGCGCCACGCATTCGCTTTTGAATGAGTTGACGACGCTCTTGTAACTGAGCGTAGGTCAAAGAGCTCGTCGAAGCATCAACTCCGAGACCTGCCTTCACCGAGTCGAAGTTGAATTCAACTTTGGTGGGGTCGATGCCAAGCTCTTGGCCGAGTCGTTGACCATGTTTCGTCGTAAACATCAGCGAAATGTTTGCTACTTCGGCGAGGAGATCGAGATTGGGTGCAAGGCGAGCAAGCGCGCCGTCGAGGAACACCATGTTCTTCACATAGAGCATCAACTCTTTGGGAAGCTTCGCGCCGTATGCGAGCAAGGCTTTCACAATGCGCTGCACTTCTTTCACAAGTTCTTCTTGCGTCAAGGTAGTGGGATCAACTGTTGGCTGATCAAGGCCGATGTCACGTATGACGGCCGGAATGTCTGTGTCGGGAGGCAGTGCTCCAAGATCGCGCAGTGCAGCAACTTGGGCGTGAAGGTCGTTAGTGGTCGCGCCAAGCATGAGGCGTAAAAACGCGAGACGCCGTTCAGTGTTGAGACGTCCAACGATGCCAAAGTCAAGAAGAGCGGTACGTCCATCGCGCATCACGAACAAGTTTCCTCCGTGAAGATCACCGTGGAATACGCCATGAATCAGTGCACCTTCCATGAATGCGATCATTCCAGTGCGCAGCACTTGTTCTGTGTCGATTCCGGCAGCGTGCATTGACTCGACGTCGTCGAAATTGAAACCTTCAAGTCGTTCCATAACTAGCACCCGACGGGTGACCAGTTTCTGATGAGGGCGTGGAATGACATACCACTCTTGTTCAAGATCTCGAAGCATCTTTGCAACGTCAATCATGTTTGCTGCTTCCATGCGGAAGTCGAGTTCTTCAACAATTGTCTCGGCAAATAATTCAACAAGCGCGGGCGGGTTGGCCAATGCCGCAACAGGGATGCGCCCAATCATGTGCGGTGCAATCCACGCCATTACTTTCAGATCACGACGCACGCTTGTGGACACATCGGGTCGCTGTACTTTCACCACAACTTCTTCGCCGGTTGTGAGACGTGCGCGGTGAACCTGTGCGATAGAGGCTGCTGCTAGTGGGGTGGTGTCAAACTCAGAGAAGACGTCCTCAATACGTGCACCAAGATCTTGTTCGACGATGAGTTTCACTACCTCGAATGGTTCTGCCGGCACTTGATCGCGACAGCGCTTGAATTCATCCACTAATTCTTTAGGAAATAGACCTTCGCCAGAAGAAATGATTTGACCGAGTTTGATGTAAGCAGCCCCAAGCTGTTCAACAGCTCTACGTAGTCGTAATGACAAATACTCACGTGAGGATTCAGGAGAATCGAAACGTTTTAGTTTTTTCTTGACGAACCATGGCACGAGTGCTTTGGCCAAAGTGAAAACAACCGAGAACATGCGTCCAACAGGCGGAATGCGTGCGGGAATAATGAGGCTGGGCACTTCTTGTTGCGATTGACGACGCAATGCCACAGCATGAACAGACCACTGAGTATTTGGGTGCTCTAGTTGCCATGGGGGAGTATCTGAAAAAGCGCCCCACTTCTTGTCACCGGTCAGTTGTCCCACTGCGTCAGTCTGCCGACTTCCGCCAACAATCGGCACGTGCGTGTGTCACTAGTGTGGAAACGATGAGTCAGTCAACAGCACCACTAGCCGGCATCAAAGTGATCGAACTTGGATTGTGGGTGGCAGGACCTGCAGCCGGCGGTGTGATGGCTGACTGGGGTGCAAATGTCATCAAGGTTGAATCACGATCCGGAGATCCACAGCGAACGGTGTTTGGTTCGGTGGGTATCGACAAAGACATCCCGACTCCACCTTTTGAAATTGACAACCGGGGGAAAAAATCCGTTGTGCTCGATTTGCGAGATGACAGTGACATGGCCACATTGCTGTCGCTACTTGCCGACGCCGATGTCTTTATTACCAACATGCGTGTTGCCGCATTAGGACGTCTTGGACTCGATCCAGACACACTGACCAAAAAATTTCCCACGTTGGTCTATGGCATCATCACTGGCTATGGCTTAGAAGGTCCAGATGCAGATCGTCCCGGGTATGACGTCGGAGCGTTTTGGGCGCGCTCTGGTTTGGCGCACACAATGGTTCCGCCCGGAGAATTGCCGCCCGCGATTCGTAATGGTCAAGGAGATCACACGACAGGCATCACATTGGTGAGCGGAATCATGGCCGCACTGTTTGATCGATCGCGCACCGGCAAAGGCCGCATTGTGTCTACCAGTTTGTTGCGCACTGGCATTTACACACTGGGGTGGGAAACAAGTACGTTCTTGCGATTTGGGAGACGCGAGAGCACGCGGCATCGCTCACGTAGTACCGCACCATTAGTCAATTCGTATATGTGTAGCGACGGACGTGGTTTGTGGTTACTTGGCTTAGAAGCTGACCGTCACTGGCCTGGAATTGTTGCTGCGCTCGATCTTGGAGATCTCGCAAATGACGAGCGATTTGTCAATGCGAAAGCGCGTTATAAGAACAACGAAGTTGTTATTGCAGAACTCGACAAGGTGTTTGCATCAAACACGTACGAGTATTGGACCACTCGCCTAGATAAAAATGACGTGTGGTGGGCGCCTATTAATTCCATTCCCGATGCCGTTACTGACCCGCAAGTGATTGCATCGGGCGCATTTGTTGACATGACTCCCCATTCGGGCGAAGAACCATACAAGGCAGTGAATTCACCAGTTGATTTTGATGGTTATCGCATTGCGCCCGGAGCCGTGCCACGTCTCGGAGAACACACACCTCGCTGGTAACTGCTGTATTGCAAAGGACGCTCCGCGCCCCGCTGTGTTATCTGATGGGACGCTCCGCGCCCCGCTGTGTTATCTGATGGGACGCTCCGCGCCCCATAAAGCAGTGAGGACGTCGTCGGCATATTCGGGACGACAAATCATGAGATCGGGAAGCCATGTATCAGCATCGTTGTAGCGAAACGGAGAACCATCGATACGACTGCAATGAAGCCCGGCTGCACGTGCCACTGCAACTGGCGCAGCTGAATCCCATTGGTACATCCCACCGTCATGAACGTAAATGTCGGCTTCACCCATCACCACTGACATCGCCTTTGCACCAGCGCTACCTAATTGAAACGCTTCGCAATCCATTCGATTTGCAACAAGCACCGCCGAATACGGAGCATGGCTACGCGATGTTACAAGTCGCGGTTTGTCGCCTGCTTTTTGGGGAAGTTGTGGTGCAGGATCAGTTGCAAACACTTGATTGATCGCCGGTAGCGACACCGCGCCCGCAGATAACTCACCGTCTTCCCACAATGCAACGTGAACTGCCCAATCGGGGCGGCTTTGTCCAAACTCTTTTGTGCCATCCAGCGGGTCGACAATCCACACACGACGTGATGAAAGTCGCACAGCGTTATCGGCACCCTCTTCCGACAGCAACGCATCATGTGGTCGCAATTGTGCGAGAGCGTTAGCAAGAAAATGATGTCCGACCGAGTCACCAGAATTACGGAGATCAAATTGCGTGGCGCCCTCAGCGATCAGATTGTCGCGATGTGCAACAAGGATTCGCCCAGCTTCTTGAGCGAGCATCGATGCCAACTCATGGTCCGATAAATCAGCCCACGATGAATCGGCTTCGGGAGT
>JBIITN010000047.1:0-3176 GCA_044340485.1 Ilumatobacteraceae bacterium
GTAAACAATTTTACACCAAGGGTTTTATGACAAGGCCATCTCCCCAAACCGAACGCATCCGCCAAATTATTGATCTTCTGTCGAACAATCCACGAGAGTCGTTTCAGTTGTCTCAGATAGCGCGTCATCTGGGAATCAGCAAAGCAGGGTGCTACCCCACGTTGAACGCACTCACTCAAGCAGGCTGGCTAATTCGTCATCCCACCAGTAAGAGTTACCGTCTTGGCCCTGCGCTCATTGCTATCGGCAAAGCGGCAGAGCACTTTAATCCGACCCGCTACGCACTCCCCGCGCTTCAATATCTTGTCGAAGAGTCGGGCTGTTCCTGCCTGGCGCTCGTTCCGTCTCTTGGCGGCGTGGTTATTTCCGAAATCGTTAATCCATCAGGTGCGTCGAATGATTGGATGGGTCTCAAGCGTGGCCACTACACAAAAGTAAATGCACCAATTGGCCCAGCATTGATGTTGGAGGCCGAAGATTCACAAATAAATGAATGGCTCTACAACTCATCAATACGTAATTACGAGGAAGCTCGCGAATTATTCTTGCCGGCGATTCAAGCCTCTCGTATCCGTGGATACACAGTGGAACTACGACTGCCGATGCACGAAACGTATTTGTTGGCGCAACGTCTCATGTCAACGCATCTTGACGAATTGAAGGACTTATTGCACTCAACTGCACGACTTGCAGTTGACCAGTTGCGTACCCATGAATATCTTGTGGCAGACATTGATGACAAGAAGTTGTATCAACCAATAGCTATTAACGCTCCGGTCTATGGGGCAGCACGTGAAGTTGAGATGCTCTTGGCAATAACCGATTTTCCAAAACCAATACCAGGATCAGAAGTCAAACGCCTGGGTGAAATCGTGCGAGCAACTGCTGACAAAATCACGCGTGACTTCTCCCGCTCCTACGACATGGTGATGTCAGAAGGCGAGGCCACTTCGTAATTGTGTTTATTTCGCAAGGTTTTGGAATTGTGTGAACTGTCCGATGAACAACAGTTTCACTCCGCCCGTTGGTCCTGAACGGTGCTTTTGCACCAACACATCTGCGTATCCGTGTTCGTTCGGGTCATCAGGGTTTTCATTGCGATACAAGAACATGACAACGTCAGCGTCCTGTTCGAGTGCTCCCGATTCACGCAAGTCAGCAAGAACTGGTCGCTTGTCGGTTCGCTGTTCCACACCGCGACTTAACTGACTAAGTGCAACAACAGGCACATTGAATTCACGCGCTAGCAACTTCAGTCCACGACTGATTTCGCTCACTTCAATTTGGCGGTTTTCGACAGAACGCGTTCCCTTATCGCTGCCCATGAGCTGCAAATAGTCGATCACAACAAGTGCGGGTTTGTCGTCACGCTGTGAAATACGACGAATCTTTTGGTGAATCTGCATCACGGTGATCTGAGATGTGTCATCGATGTACAGCGGAATGTTCAACCGGCCAACAGAGTTAGCAACACTTGACCAGTCACGTTCGGTGAGTTTTCCTGAACGCAGACTTTCACTTTGCACTTGTGCTTCAGCAGAAATAATTCGTTGTGTTAGTTCAACTGCACTCATTTCCAGCGAGAAGAACAACACGGGTCGATTGGTGCGACGCGCAACGTTCACTGCCATGCCAAGTGCGAACGCACTCTTACCCATAGCTGGGCGAGCGCCCACGATGTTGAGCGTGCCTGGCTGCAAACCAGAGAGCAGCCGGTCGAGATCGAAATAACCAGTGGGAACACCAGTGATTTCCGACTTGCTGTCGTAGCGCTCTTGAATAATGTTGATGGCCTCGCCAGTGAGGTCGTTCAAGTGATGCAGCGTGCTTGTCACTTCTTCTTCAGCGATGTCAAACACTTTCTTTTCCGCAAGATTGATTGCTTGGGAGACATCGTCGGGTTCGCTGTATGCCAGGTCTGCAATTTCACTTGCGGTGAGAATAAGACGGCGCAACAATGCAGTGTCTTTCACAATCTTGATGTATCGCGCAGCAGAGCTCACCGATGGCGTGGAGTTTTGTAGTTCAACGATGTAGTCGAGACCACCGGTGTCGTCTAACACTTTGTTACGTCGAAGTTCTTCTCCCACTGTGATGGGGTCAATTGCCTCGCCGCCAGAAATCAATGAACGAATTGCTTCAAAGATGGTGACATGCGCAGGCTTGTAAAAGTCCTCCGGCATGAGTTGTTCTTCAACAGCAAGTCCGGCAGCATCAGCTGACAACAACATTGCACCAAGTAGTGATGCTTCAGCATCAATGTTGTGCGGAGGTACGCGCAGATCATTTCGCGGGGGCGTGCGCCTGTCGCGCGGGAGATCAGCAACGTTAGACATACAACACCCATACGGTGCCAGCAAATGCCTGTGAATTGCTAGTGGACAACCCTATGAATTGCCTGTGAATTGTGGTGTGGACAACTGCTATCACTTGGGGATAACAGTTGTCATCCGGCAACAACGGACAATTTCACCTGACACTCAACGTCTGCGTGCAAACGCACGACTGCGCTGTGTCCACCAACCGTACGAATGGGATCGGCGACGATCTTCTTACGGTCAATGGTGATACCCGCTTGTGCTGACAATGCTGATGCGATGTCGGCGGTGGTGACTGACCCAAACAAACGACCTTCTGCACCGGCTTTTGCGCGGATGGTGAGAGTCTTTGCGCCCAGTTGTTCTGCAACCGTACGAGCCGATTCACGATCGGCAGCCTCGCGGAGGTCACGACGCTTACGCATTGCCGCAGCCTGGTTGATTGCACCGTCACTTGCAACGATGGCAAGACCCTTTGGCAACAAATAGTTGCGTGCATGTCCATCTGCCACCGACACGATGTCACCACGACATCCGATGCCAGCTAGGTCTTCACGAAGGATCACTTTCATGATGTTGCCTCCACCTGATCGTCAGCTGCGTTGTCTGCAACTTCTGTGTCGTCACCTTCTGATGAATCGGTGTCAATGTCATCGTATGACTTTGCGTCATCAGACAATGTTGAACCAAGACTTGCGTCTTCCATCTCGAGATCGGCTTCTTCTTCACGGCCAGCGCCACCACGTGGTGCACGGGTGCTGGTAACACGCTTTGCGTATGGCAACAGCGCCATTTCGCGAGCGTTCTTGATGGCGTTTGCCAACTCACGCTGCT
Organism: Ilumatobacteraceae bacterium; assembly: GCA_044340485.1. GTDB lineage: Bacteria > Actinomycetota > Acidimicrobiia > Acidimicrobiales > Ilumatobacteraceae > UBA2093. Next base: position 3,153 of record JBIITN010000047.1, read on the forward strand.
CTTGCACTGTTGTGCCACTCACTG
>JBIITN010000039.1:0-10416 GCA_044340485.1 Ilumatobacteraceae bacterium
CAGCAGCGCAAAGTACTGCCTGTTTTGAAATAGGGCTCAGTGACGAAGGGTCACCAACGGCGTGAAACAATGACCCAATGGAACTCACCGCTGTCACCTACGACGTTCGCGATGGGGTCGCGATCGTCACCTTGAATCGCCCCGAGGAACTCAACACGTGGACCCCGCAATTGAGCGATGACTTGCTTATCGCGATGGGGCAGGCTGATGTCGATGATGCGGTACGAGTCGTCGTTGTCACTGGCGCTGGACGCGCGTTTTGCGCAGGTGCTGATTTGAGTGGCGGTGAAGGCGGTTTCGAAGCTGGTGGAAAAATGGGTCGCGCTGACTTGCCACGTAAATGGCCGCATCAAATTCGAAAGCCGGTGATTGCCGCCATCAATGGACACGCAGTTGGAGTGGGCATTACATATCCGATGCTGTGTGATCTTCGCATTGTGGCTGAATCAGCCAAGATTCAATTTGCAATGACCCGTCGTGGCATCGTTCCAGAGTTGGGCGCACACTTTACAGTGACGCGGGCCTTGGGCTTTGAGAAAGCCACGCAGTTGTTGATGTTTGCACAGATGATCTCTGGTACAGAAGCCGCTGAGATGGGTTTGATCTCGGAAGCGGTACCTGCTGAGAACGTATTAGATCGCGCAATGGAAATTGCCCGCGAAGTGGCGACAAATGTGGCACCCGTATCAGCAGCGATTGTGAAGGCACTGATGTGGGAGAGCCTTACGAGTTCTCACGATGCGATTCAGAAAAAGGAACAAGAATTGTTCCCACGACTTATCGCAACGAGTGATGCAAAAGAAGGCGTGCAATCATTTTTGGAAAAGCGAGAACCCCGTTGGTCTCTTTCTGTTCAGCATGACTATCCACGAATCATGGAGGGATGAGACATGGCCGAAGACATCATTGTGCAACGTGATGAGCACGTTGACATCATCACTATCAATCGACCCGAGATTCGCAATGCATTGCGCTATCAGTCATATGACGAATTAGAAGCTGCTGTGCGCGAGAGCACCGCGCGTTGCATTGTGTTGACAGGTGCTGATCCTGCATTTTGTTCTGGAGATGACGTTCGCGAAATTATGGGTGGGGGAGATAAAAAGGATCGGCCTGTCACGGTTGCGCCACGACTTACCCCAGCTGCAGATGCACTCTTGCACACAAACATTCCCATTGTTGCTGCGGTGAATGGTGCTGCTGTTGGGTGGGGCATGGAAATGGCGATGATGTGCGACATTCGTGTTGCCTCAGAGAAAGCCAAATTCGGTGAGTTGTTTGTACTGCGTGGTCTCTGTACCGATGTGGCGGGTATTGGTCGTTTGGCGTCTCTGGTGGGACGGGAGAAGGCCGCCGAGCTGCTGTACACCGGTGATGTCATTGACGCCAACGAAGCATTGACCGTTGGTCTTGTGTCTCGCGTGGTCTCTCATGACGATCTCATGCCGACTGCAGTATCGCTTGCACACAAAATCGCGTCGCGTCCGCCGCTTGCAGTGCAACGAATTAAAGAAGGTCTCCGCACCGCAGTTGATCCCGATTGGAAAGAGCTCGGTGTATGGGTGTCGACGACACTGACTGAGCTTTTCAAGACTGAAGATCATCGCGAGGGTGTGAAATCGTTCTTAGAAAAGCGCGAACCAAACTACGTAGGTCGGTAGTACAAATTTGATCAGACGCGACGTATGTCGTTGCTTACCTTTTTAGGGGATCATTATGAACAAGGGAATTATTATGAATAATGCACGAATCATGGCGACGGGACTGCAGTTTCCTGAAGGCCCAATCGCAATGGCAGACGGCAGTGTCATCGTGGTGGAGATAAAGCCTGGCAACATCACCCGGTGTTATCCAGACGGGACAAAGGTTGTCGTGGCTCACGTGGGTGGCGGGCCAAACGGTGCTGCAATTGGCCCAGACGGCAAGTTGTACGTATGTAATAACGGCGGTTTCATGTGGCGTGAGGTTGAAGGTTTCACTGCACCTCATGGCACACCATCTGAATACGTGTCAGGATCTATTCAGCGTGTCGATATTGATACAGGTGCTGTTGAGACACTGTATGACTCATGCGATGGTCACATACTGTGCGGTCCGAACGACATTGTCTTTGATGCCCACGGTGGTTTTTATTTCACGGACCTCGGGAAGGGACGTGACCGTGATTCGGATCATGCGGGTCTGTACTACGCAAAAGCAGATGGCTCGTTCATCACCAATTGCGTATATCCGCTTAATCGTGCCAATGGCGTGTCGTTGGCACCTGGTGATACGCACGTATACGTTGCAGAGACCACGTCCGCACGATTGTGGGGTTGGGAGATTGAGTCACCCGGTGTGTTGAAACCAGGAACCACAAAATTCTCACCGGGAACATTGGTGTATGGCTTTGACGGATATCAACTGCTTGACTCCATGGCAACTGATGGCGACGGCAATATTTGCGTTGCAACGTTGATGAAAAGTTGCATCAGTGTGGTGAGCCCACAAGGGAAGTTGATCGAACAAATATCACTTCCGGAATATGACCCCTACATCACCAACATTTGTTTTGGTGGTTCAGACCTGCGCACGGCGTATGTCACGTCGTCTGGTTTGGGTGTTCTGTATGAAATGGATTGGCCGCGACCAGGGTTGAAACTTCATTTCAACGCATAAGGCTGAATGCGCTGGCAAGTTATATCAGAAACTAGTTACATGAAATATTGCGGTTGACGCCCGGGAGTGTCGAGGCCAAATCGCGCGATGTCAGATTCAAGATCAAGATCACGTGTTGTGGGTGCATCGTCGACGGTGAGAAGAGATTCAGGAACCACCCACACCAATTCAAACTCGATGCCATCGGGGTCTCGTGCATACAACGCACGCGTGGTGCCGTGATCACTTCCACCAAGGAGAGCGCCTTCTTCTTCAAGCACATGGCCATACGCAATGAGATCGCGAAGAGAATTGACTTCCCATGAGATGTGATACAGCCCCACCATTCCGGTGCCTGCAAGAGAGTCGGCTGCGTCTGGTCCAACAGAGAACAACGCGAGGTCATGGTCGTTGTTTGAGCCGTCGGCACGCAAAAACGCCACACCTTGAATTCTTGGCATGATGCCCACGGAATCTAAGCGCTGAAATCCGAGCATCCGCTCCATGAAATCGGCCGTGCGATCTGCGTCTCGTACGTACAGGACAGCATGGTTCATTCCGCGAATAGGCACCTGTGCACCGTATCAGTGATTAATGGGGTCAGGTGTTTCCAGCTGACAGGCGCCCACTAAGTTGAGCAGATGAGCAATGAACTGTGGCGCAAAACGGCACTTCAACTAGCAAGCGACATTCGCACTGGTGCGACAACGAGCAGGGAAGTGTTAGAAGCACATCTCGAGCGTGTCGACAAAATCAATCCGCATGTCAATGCAATCGTGAGAGTAATGGCAGATGATGCTCGAGATGCTGCCGATGCTGCCGACGCCGCAGTGAAGCGCGGTGACACGCTCGGTCTCTTGCACGGTGTACCCATGACGGTGAAAGAAAACATCGACATAGCGGGTCTGCCGACGACGCAAGGCATTCCACTTCTTGCCGAGGCAATTCCGCCAACAGATGCTCCCATTGTTGAAGCGATGAAGAAAGCAGGCGCGATTCCGTTTGCGCGCACAAACCTGCCTGATCTCGGGTTACGTGTACACACCGACTCAACATTGTATGGCCGTACGAAAAATCCATGGAGTGCAGATCGCACAGCCGGTGGATCAAGCGGTGGCGAAGGTGCATCACTAGCGACCGGCATGTCCCCACTTGGTGTCGGTAACGACATTGGTGGTTCGCTGCGCAATCCGGCGCATGCCTGTGGCATTGCAAGCATCAAACCAACAGTGGGTGCAATTGCAGATGCTCAATATTTCCCCGAACAAGATCGTGGTATGGCCGCCCAAACGATGTTGACCCAAGGGGTGATGGCGCGCCGTATTGCAGACGTGCGTGCTGGCTTTCTCGCAGTTGTTGGCCAACATCCGCGAGATCCATTGAGCGTGCCCGCGCAATTTGCCGATATTGCACAAGGACAGCGCCTGAAAGTTGCGGTGCTTGCAGATCCACCCGGTGGATCAACTCATCCCGAGATTGCCGCAGCAGTGCGACAAGCCGCTGATGTTTTGTCAAACCTTGGACACGAGGTGGTTGATGCAACTCCACCTGAGTACGAGAAGACGCTCGATACGTGGGGCCAGATGATGTCTGCCGAACTGCGTGCACAACTTGATCTGTTGAAACTTGCAGTAGGTGAAAACGGGTGGAAACTTCTTGAGTATTCGATGGAAGTGATTCCCGATGTGAGTTTCTCTGACTACTTGCGTGCACAGATGACACGCGACGGGTTAACCCGCCAATGGCAAATGTGGTTCGAGGAGTATCCCATTTTGTTGAGCCCCACGTGGTCACAGCCGCCATTTGTGTATGACTTTGACATCGCTGATCGCGATAGTGCTGCGGCAACGCTTGAGCTCATGCGGCCTGTGAAGCCGGCAAACGTCTTGGGCATTCCTGCGGTTGTTGTGCCATGTGGACGCGCTGAGAGCCTCCCAGTGGGCGTACAGGTGATGGGGACGCGCTACAGCGATCTGCGCTGTTTATCGGTGGCAGAAATGATTGAGAGCGCTCAACCAGAAATCACACCTATTGACCCTGACGGTCTCTGACGCGCAAGAGTCAGGCCAGTACGTCACTGGCGTGTGATTAGACCGCTGCGGTCCAACCAGAGAACGCGTCGATCATTGCTTTCACGTCACCAAGTGGATACAAGATGGGGCACGTGCAGCCATCTTTCATGTATTCCGACACCTTGGCCCGCGCGTCATCTGGTGTTCCCGATGCCGTCAGCATTTGCACGATCTCATCGGGTACAAGTTTTGATGCAGCAACAACTTGTTCGTGAGTTGCGGGCCATGTGAGCACTTCGCCCACTTTGTCGAGAAGTGACTGCGGCACACCAGAAGCTTTCATGATGTGGGGCTGTTGACCGAGATATTGGGTGACCATGAGACGTGCCATGTCGAGAGCAGTCTTTCGATCCTCGTGCACCGAACACACCACCAACTGTGGGCGGTCGATGTCTTCCCACTTACGGCCCTTCTTTTCAGCCCCAATTGCTAAATGCTCGATTGCAGTGCGGTTGTAGTCGGGTGAAACAAGATAGTTCAACACCACACCGTCGGCGATTTCGCCTGCAAGTTCCATCATCTGCATGCCTGTTGCGCCGAGGTAGATGGGAACATCTTTCGGACGACGTTCTTGATACACGTAGTCAAGTTCAACGCCATCAAGATGAACAAAATCGCCGTGCATTGTGACTGTTTCATTAGCAAGAAGTGCACGAACCGCGGTGATGATTTCACGCATTGCACGAATCGGCTTTGCGCGATTAATACCAACGGCACTTGCAAGTGGATCCCACCATGCACCAATACCGAGAATCACGCGACCGGGGGCCAAGTCATCGAGCGTGCTGAACGTTGCAGCGAGTCGAGCGGGGTTACGTGTCCAACAGTCGACAACGCCCGAGCCAATCTTTATGTGATCGGTGACAGCAGCAAATGCCGACATTGGAACAATTGCGTCGCGTACAAGACGACTGTCTGCCTGCCACACCGCCTCGAAGCCTTTGTGTTCGGCGTATTTCACATACTCCATTCCTTCAGAGATGCGGTGCGCGTCTTGAAGGTAGATCGCTGCAGGAGTGGTCATTGGTCATCCTTTGTTGGTTTCATCGGCAATGTTGTGCGCCATTGACCGTCTGCTTCATGAAGAGCTGCAGCAACTGCAGGAGCGGTGGGGACGAGTCCGATTTCACCAACTCCTTTAATGCCGTATGCGCTCTTTGGTTGCGGACATTCCACAAGATGCACCTCGATAGGTGGAACGTCTTTTGCACGCAAAATTCCAAGTGAGCGAAGTGTCATGTTGGTGGGGAAACCACGATCGTCATTGGGGAAGTCTTCAGTGAGTGCATAGCCAAGGCCCATGTGCACGGAGCCCTCAATTTGTCCCTCGCACAACAGTGGGTTCACTGCTCGTCCCACGTCGTGTACTGCCACAACTTTTTCGATCTTCTGTGTGTCTTTATCCATCACCACCATTTGTGCTGCGTAGCCAAACGCAGCGTGAATTATCGGATTGTCAACACCTGGATCGCCAAGATGATGCGTCCAGTCGACAACGTGTTCACCGGTGTAATCAATATCGGGTTTACAACCGTCAGCTTTTGCTGCTTCACAGGCTTTCTGCACACTTGCAGCGGCCATCAAGGTGCCGCGACTGCCCGTTGTTTGACCAAATCCAAGTTGACGAGTGGTGTCGACAATGACGCGAATGGATTCAGCTGCAATGCCAAGTTCTTCCACTGCAACTTGTAGTGCAACTGTGTGCACGCCTTGTCCCATTTCTGTCCAACCGTGGCGGATTTCGACGATGTCATCGGAACGAAAGCGCACTACAGCCCGCGTGACTTCGCGGAAACCATTGCCAAGACCAGAGTTTTTTAGACCTAATCCAAGACCAACTGATTTTCCTTCTGCACGAGCCTTGTCATACAGCGGCTTGATCACTTCGAGACATTCGTCAGCACCTGCACACCCTTCGTCCATGATTTGTCCGGGCCCCCACACCTCGCCAGGGTGAATGACATTGCGTTTGCGAATATCCCAACCGCTAATGCTCAGTTTCTCTGCGAGCCGATCAAGGCATCCTTCCATTGCAAATTGAGCTTGGTTAGCACCAAAGCCACGGAATGCTCCACACACGGGGTTGTTGGTGCGCACCGCAACAGCAGCAATGTCGACGGCAGGTGTGTGATACGGCCCTGTTGCATGACCCGCAGCACGCTCAAGTACTTTCATGCCAACGCTTGCATACGCACCAGAATCGCCGACCATACGCGCGCGCACTGCAGTGATCTTTCCGTTGGCGTCGCAACCCACTTCGTATTGCATGTTGATGGGATGGCGCTTGGCATGCATCAGCAAACTTTCTTCACGCGACAGCGTGCATTTCACCGGACGTTGCAGCATCCATGCAGCGAGAGCAGTTTGTGCCTGGTTCGACATGTCTTCTTTGCCACCAAATGCACCACCGTTAGATACAAGCTCGACCACTACTTGATCAGTAGAAAGTCCAAGAACAGCACAGATTTGATCGCGGTCGTCCCACACGCCTTGACCACCGGAATACACGTGCATGGTCTTTTTCTGTGGGTCGGGTACGGCAAGCGTGGATTCTGGTTCTAAGAATGCATGCTCAATACGTTGTGTTTGGAAAGTCTCACGTACGACGTATGCACTGTTTGCAAGAGCAGCGTCAACATCACCACGTGCGTACTCGCTGCGTGACAAGACATTGTTGTCGGTGCCCCACACGGCAATTTCTGTGTCATCAATTGCTGCAAACGGATCGGTGATGGGGCGCAATTCTTCATATGTGACCTGAACGAGTTCTGCAGCAGCGCGTGCCTGACGTCGCGTTTCCGCAACAACAATGGCCAATACATCACCTGCGTATGAGGTGCGTCCACCAACGGGAATAAAGACCGGCCAATCTTTGTAGATGATGCCCACGTGAAGATCTCCAGGAACATCGGCTGCGGTATAGACGGCAATGACTCCGGGTGCTGCAAGCGCAGCGGAGGTGTCGATAGCAACGATTTCTGCACGTGCGTGGTTGGTGAGATGTAATGCGGCGTGCAGCATGCCATCGACACGAATGTCGTCGACGTATCCACGGTCACCAAGTGCTAGTTGCTCCGCTTCGTATTTGATGCCAGAAGTACCGACCCCGCCCGGCATCGACACGGTGACGGGCGTGTCTTTCGCAACAACATCAATCGCATCGAGAATTTTTGTGTATCCGGTGCAACGGCACAGGTGCGCACCCAAGTGTCGCGACATATCTTCACGCGTCAGGTCGGCGCCTTTTTTATCCACTTGCGACTTTGCACGCATCACAATGCCGGGAATGCAGAAACCACACTGCAGACCACCACACGCAGCAAATGCTGATGCGTATTTATCGCGTTCAGCATCGCTAATGCCTTCCAGCGTGACGATCTCTTTCCCGTCGGCTTTTGCGATGGGGTACTGACAGGACACCTGTGCCTTCCCGTCGATCATCACCGTGCAACATCCGCACTGACCAGAAGGCGAGCAGCCGTCTTTCGGGGAGGTGATGTTCAATTCGTCGCGAAGCGCAGACAAAAGATGTGGGTGATCACCAGCCACAGAAACCGGGATTCCATTGACGCGAAATGAGATACTAGAAACAGTGGTGTCAGCCATCAGGGTTCAATTTATACGATTTGTTAACCTGAAGTGGCGAAAATACAAGGAGTTCACCGATGGGTAACGCAATGTGGGTCTCAGCGGCTGTGATCGCGGTGGTAATGGTTTCGACCTGGGTGGTCAGCGTCGCCGTGAAAAACGCCTCCATCGTCGACATCGTGTGGGGCTCGGGGTTTGTGGCCGTGTCGTGGGTTCTTGCCTTTGCCATAAACGGAGATAGCGCCAGACAATGGTTGGTGACGATTCTCATCAGCCTGTGGGGCCTGCGACTGTCGCTGTATCTGTTTAAGCGCAACCACGGCAAAGGTGAGGACTGGCGCTACGTGCGGATGCGCAAGAAATACGGTGCGAAGTTTCCCGCCGTCAGTCTCGTGACCGTTTTTGTGTTGCAAGGCGTGATCATGTGGGTGGTCTCGCTGCCGGTGCAATTCTCACATGCAGATGATTCACCAAGCATTGGTCCGATCGCAGTGATCGGCATCATTGTGTGGATATTTGGTATTGCCTTCGAAGCAATTGGTGACGCGCAACTCGCCCGATTTAAAAAAGACCCAGCCAATGCGGGCAAGGTCATGGATCTCGGGTTGTGGCGTCTCACGAGACACCCGAATTATTTCGGTGACGCAGTGATGTGGTGGGGAATATGGATCATCGCTGCAGAAACAGGCTCTGGTGTGATCAGTATCGTTGGACCAATTCTGATGACATTTTTCCTGATGCGTGTATCAGGTGTGCCGATGCTTGAAGCGAGTTTGATGAAACGTCGCGAAGGGTATGCCGAGTACGTGCAACGCACCAGCGCGTTCTTTCCTCGTCCACCAAAAAACATCTAAATCTGTAGCTCGCATTCAGCGAGTGCGATCTCAGGCTTTCGAGAGTGCAGCGACAATGTCAGAAATGATGTCGCTGGTTTCTTCAAGACCAACAGATACGCGTAGCAGACCATCGGTCACACCCATAGCAGCGTGCACATCTGGTGCAAGTCCAATGTGGGTGCTTGTCATGGGATGACATATGAGGCTCTCGGGGCCACCAAACGACGTTGCTTTGCGCACTAGTGATAGCGCAGACAAAACATTTCGGGCTGCGTCAATACCCCCCGTCACTTCAAACGACACAATGGAGCCACCAAGGGTCATTTGTTCTTTTGCTAGTGAGTGCTGCGGGTGCGACGGCAAGAAAGGGTGTCCGACCCATGTCACTTTTGATTGCTGTTCAAGTTCGCGCGCGAGAGCAAGTGCACTTTCGTTTTGGTGACGAATGCGCACAGGAAGCGTGCGGATACCCCGTAAGGCGTTCAGTGCATCATATGGAGATGCACTTGCTCCGTGCAATACCGCGTATTGCCACAACGCATCGATCAGATCTTTTTCACCTGCAACAACGCCAAGCAATGCATCATTGTGACCGCCGATTCCCTTTGTTGCGGAATGCATCACAAGGTCGATCCCGAGCGACAGTGGTTGTTGCCCAAACGGTGTTGCCATGGTGGAGTCAACAACGGTGAATGGTCCAGAGATGGCTGCGACTTCTGCGAGGTCGGCAAGTGCGAGACGCGGATTAGATGGTGTTTCAACTATCACCAACATGGTTTTTCCGGGTATCACCGCAGATGCAAGTGAGCCAGGAACACTTGCATCAACAAACGTGGTGTCAATTCCCATGCGCCGACACGGACCTTCAAGGAACGCAAGCGTTCCGCCATACAACGTGTGTTGGGCGACGATGTGTGAACCCTGACCACAAAATGCAAACACCACCGCTGCAAGAGCGCCCATGCCACTTCCAAATGCAAGAGCAGATTCGGCACCCTCTAATTCAGCGATTGCATTTTCAAACTGATTGACCGTGGGGTTTGCATAGCGTGCATAAAACGCGTCGGGACGAAGTGATCCCGCGCGATCACGTGTGTCGTCTAAGCCACCCGATTCCCACACGGTGGAGGGCCACAACGTGGGTGCCAGAGCGCCTGAATCATCACGTCCAGCGGTGATAGCAACGGTGTCGAGATGGCGTTCGGTCACGGGTTGATGCTAACGAAGGTGCCCAGTATCTCGGCGCTCAATTGCGTGCACGACTAGCCTGAACCACGCAATGG
>JBIITN010000002.1:0-106078 GCA_044340485.1 Ilumatobacteraceae bacterium
TCGCCGAAGCCAGGGTGGGCGGCTTCGAGTTTGGCGAGAACTTCGCGCAAGGTGGCGCCTTCAACCGAGACGGTACTAGCGCCGCCCGACAAAGGGCGCATGGTGGTTGGGATGCGAACGGTGACTGCCATAGAGGCAAAACCCTATCGAGCCACTAGGGAATCTGCACTCACGCGGCGTCAGGCAAGTGGTGCCACACGGTCACGCCACGGCATTGACTCTTCAAGCTGTGATGCAACCCTCACCAACACATCTTCACGAAACGGTGCCGCAACCAACTGCACGCCCATTGGTAATCCGTCTGCGCTCCAATGAAGCGGCAAGCTGATCGCAGGTTGACCAGTGATGTTGAACTGTGAGGTAAACGCGAGAAGACCACTCAACAACTTTCCGCCACCGCGACCTGACAACTCTCCAATTTTTGGTGGTGGACCACCAAGTGTTGGGCACAGCAACACATCGAAACCTTCTGCGTCACCATCTGGTGTCCACCACTGCACCGTACGTCGAGCCCAATTCTGCAAATGCTTCCGTGACGACACGTACTCTTCTGCAGAAATCTGTTTTGCCATCGAACGTAGAAAAGCATTATCAAATTCAAGTTCCTCATCAGCAATAGTGCGTCCCAACTCGCGTTCAAACATTGAAATATCTGAATGCGTATACGTCGCCACCATCTTCACAAAATTCTCGGTGTATGCGATCTCCGACAATGTCGATGGCCATGCCTCGTCGATGCGATGACCAAGTCGTTCCATATCACGCGCTACTGCTGCAATCGCTGCACGGTTTTCTGGATGATCAAACTGGTAATCAAAAAGTGGATGATCCAACACCCCGACGCGTAGCGATCCAACGTGCGACCCCACTTCTTCTCGTAACGAACGCGCAAATGGCGGTGCGGTATATGGATCGCCTGGTTCATATCCCGCAATGCAGTCAAGTACGGCTGCAGCATCTCGAACGCTACGAGTAACAACCCCCTCAATACTTAAACCCATCCACGCTTCTGCAGAATCGGGTCCATTACTCACGCGTCCACGAGAAGGTTTCAATCCGACGAGTCCACACTCACTTGCGGGAATACGAATAGAACCTCCCCCATCATTTGCATGCCCAATAGCTACAACGTGTGCTGCAACACATGCAGCTGATCCGCCAGATGATCCACCAGTCGAATGCTGCGTGTTCCACGGATTGCGCGTTGGCCCATAAGCAAGTGGCTCTGTGGTGATGGTGCTACCAAACTCTGGCGTGTTTGTACGACCAATTGGTATGAAACCTGCATCCCGAAATTTCTTTGCCAAGTAACTATCGCGTTGAGCAATGAATTGTTCCGCTTTCAAAAACCGCGCACCCATGTGATGCGGCTCCCCCGCCATCGCGCAATTGAGATCTTTCACCACCATCGGTACGCCAGCAAATGGTCCTGACACTCCCGCATGAGCGTCTTCAAGTGCGCGTTCAAAACGCGGGTGAATAATTGCATTGAGTATCGGGTTCACCGACTCGGCATGCGCTACCGCCTCTGTCACCAACTCTGCTGGCGACACCTCGCCTGCTGCCACGTGTTGTGCTTGTTCCGTTGCATCCATGTGTCGATACGTATTGCCGCTCATGACCGCACACTATTTCGCCTCTAAGGTGATGCAGTGATCGTCCTTGCGGCAGCAGACAAATTCAAAGGAACAGCAACTGCTGCACAGGTATGCGCTGCCATTGGCCATGCATGTTGGGAACTTGGCCTTGATTGCATCGAACGACCGATGGCAGATGGTGGCGAAGGAACTCTTGATGCTCTTGGTGGCCCCAATCGCGTGACCACCGTGACCGGGCCCCTTGGCGATCCAGTTGACGCCCAATGGCGTTTGCATAAAGGCGTAGCGGTCATTGAGATGGCGCGTGCATCGGGGCTCACATTGGTCGGCGGCGCAACAGGAAACGATGCCATGGCTGCAACAACACAAGGAACTGGTGAACTCATTGATACAGCACTCGACGCTGGTGCGAAAAAAATCATCGTGTGTCTCGGTGGATCTGCAACAACCGACGGCGGCCTCGGTGCGGTACGTGCAATTCACGCACCAGCACGTCTAAAAGCTGTCGAGTTTCTTGTTGCATACGACGTCGACACTCTGTTTGTTGATGCGGCAGAAGTATTTGCGCCCCAAAAAGGTGCAACACCTGCACAAATAGAATTGCTACACAAGCGATTAGAACGTCTTCAACAGATGTACGAACATGACTATGGCGTGGACGTGAGTGTGCTCAACGGTGCCGGCGCCGCTGGTGGATTAGCAGGTGGGCTTGCTGCTCTTGGTGCAACCTTGGTGAACGGTTTCGATCTCGTCGCCGAAGAGGTGGGGTTCTATGACCTTGTGAAAACGGTGGACTATGTCATCACTGGCGAAGGATTTGTCGACGAACAAAGTTTCGACGGCAAGGTCGTTGGCAGTATTTGTGATCTTGCCGAAGATGCAGACATACCGATGGCAACTATCTGTGGAGACATCGACGACGAATTATCTGATCACAATTATCAACGCGCCAATGCACACAGTCTTACAACATTGTTTGGAGAAGACGAAGCAATGTCACGACCATTGCAACTCATTGAAGAAGTTGCAACAACTATCTTGCAAAAAATTACTGTTGTGGGACAGTAGTGGTGGTTCCCGTTGAGGCGTCACCGCTACCGGCACCAATACTTGGAAGTGGTTTACCTGCTAAGTCTGTGCCTACCAAGATAAGTACGCACGCGTCGTCGAGATCGCCAGTTTCAAGCGGCACTGGTGACGGCATCGCGCCTACTTCAACATTGCCACCAAGAACTTGCTTCACATTTTCTGCGCCTGCTTCACAACCTGCAAGGTAAAAGACTCCAGTTGTAGAGCGACGTGGCGTACCAGGTGCCGTATTTAACGGCGGCTGCACGACATAGCCAAGACCCTGTAAGTCGGTGGTCATCTTTGCTGCGCTTCGTGCAACACCAGACGCGTTCGCAATCTGAATCTTGAAACCACTCACTGAAAATGCGATCGTTGTCGGTGTTGCAGGATCAACTGAATCGTTGGAGGGGATGGAGTCAGTGACATTGCCACCACCGCCAGCTGATGGCGAACTGTCGGCGTTCACATCGCGGAGAATAAGAAATCCGAGCAACAATGCGACAACAGCCACAACAGCACCGAGGGTTGCATTGTTTGGCGCTGCTATTGATGTTCGCGGACCGCGTGGTCGTTGCTGGCTCATGTGATGTTCCTCCACGGATAGATCGCAGACAGCACCAACGGTAGTGCCCACGCTGTACTCGTAGGGCGCACCTCACCGAAAGGCTGAAATGGAGCCGAGTGTGGGACTTGAACCCACGACCTACCGCTTACAAGGCGGTTGCTCTACCACTGAGCTAACCCGGCGTGAGAGATAGAGCCTACGAGCCTAAATGGGCGCGCACACGCGCAACTTCATACACCGCAAGCGCGGCAGCAGCCGACACATTTAAAGACGACACCTGGCCGGCCATTGGGATGCTCACCACCATGTCGCATCGCTCACGAACAAGACGCGATAGTCCTGCACCTTCTGCACCCAGCACCATGCAAATTGGTTCGGATGCAAGATTTCCAAGGTCAAACAATGTTTTATCGGAGGCGTCGTCAAGTCCGACAACCCACACACCTTTTGATCGCATCTGAGTGATCGCATTGGGTAATCCCGACACCACAGCCATGGGCACATATTCCACGGCACCTGCCGATGTTTTTGCCACCGTTGGCGTTACATGCACCGCACGGTGCTTCGGCAAGATCACTCCGTTGACACCTGCTCCATCGCAGCAACGCAATAACGCTCCCAAGTTGCCTGGGTCAGTAACACCATCAACGGCAACAAGAAATGGAACATTTCCATCACGGGGTGAGATGAGTTGATCAAAGTCTGCTTCTCGTAAAGGTGCTGCAAAAGCGAGTACACCTTGGGGTGCTTCACTGCGCGCTTGATCTTCTAGTTTGCGACGCGGCACGTCAAGAACTTGCACGTTTGAAGCGTGAGCAAGTTCCACGATGTCATCAATAATTTCTGACTGATCAATATCGTTTGAGATCCAAACCTCACGAATTTTTCGGGAGCGTGCAATTAATAATTCACGAACTGCTTGACGACCTTCTACTTGCTCGCCACCTAACCCCTTATCGCGTGACACATTGCGCGACGCGGTCGGCGCTGAATCACGAGGGGCGTTTCGTACACCACCGCGTGATCCGCCACGTGATCCACCGGAGCGGGGTCCACCACTGCGTGCTCCGCCACCCGATGTGCCCCGAGAGCTTGGTCGTGCAGGCTTTCGTTGTGATGGTCGTGCACCGCGTTTGGCTGCCATAGAAATCCTTTTGTTGCTACTTCTCTTTATTGATTCTTATTGTTTAATGACAAGAGCAGATGCAAAACACATAATGCCCTCGCCACGGCCAATCGCACCTAATTGTTCACTGCGACGGCCCTTCACACTCACGGGTGCGCCCACAACATCCGATAGCGCTGTCATCATCGCATCGCGATGTGGAGAGATCTTTGGTGATTCACACACAACACTGCAATCAACATTGCTCACTTGCCAACCGGCAGCATGAACTTTCTGTACGACGTCAGACAACAACGCAAGTGAATTGGCACCTTTCCATACAGGATCAGTATCTGGATAATGCATGCCAATGTCGCCTAGTGCTACTGCGCCCAAAAGCGCATCAGCAATTGCATGTGCGATGACATCAGCGTCACTGTGTCCAACAAGAGCACGTTCACCGGGGAAGGTGACTCCGCCGAGAACAAGAACGCGATCTGACGACTGTTCTTCGAAACGATGAATGTCAAACCCATTACCAACGCGGATCTGCATCACACCTCTCCAAACAGTTGGCCATGTGCGTGCGCTCGCGCCCAGTCGAGATCGTCTCGCGTTGTGATCTTGCGATTCATCTCATCACCGGGCACAACTAATACTGTGCCACCAACAGCTTCGACCAGCGCTGCATCGTCTGTTCCTTCGGCATCATGTTCGTGAGCACGACGCAAGGTGGACGCACGAAAAGCCTGTGGAGTTTGGACCGCACGCAAAGTGGCCCGCTGGGGCGTAGCGATAATAACGTCTGAAGAATTCACCTGTTTGATGGTGTCGGTAACTGGTACACCTGGCACCGCGCCATCATTTCCATCCACGACAGCGCCGATGACTCGCTGATACACAACTGCCGAGGCGAAGGGTCGGGCCGCATCGTGCACACAAACAATCGTCGCCTCGTCTGGCACGGCAGCAAGTCCACGTCGCACCGATTCGCTACGTGTTTGCCCACCGGCAACCTCGTGGACCTCGTGCACTTGTCCTTCAGGAACAACAACGACAACACCCATTGAGTGCTGGCGCGCCTCGTCAACAGCCCAATCGACGACGCGACGATCACCGAGGGTTTCAAACTGTTTTGCACTACCAAATCGCAAGCCCGAACCTGCTGCGACGACGATCGTCCACACGATTTCGTTCGCTGGTAGGGACATAGCATTAAAGGTAGTACCGTCATAGTTGGTATGAACTACACAACCTCCCTCGCTGCCACTGAGTTTTTTGCCGATGCTCCAAATGATGTCCTGGAAAACCTTGCCGCAGTTGCGATTGAACGGGATCTCGTGCGTGGAGACGTGTTATTTGAAGTGGGAGACTCGCCCGATTTCATCTATCTCGTGGTCTCAGGTCGCATCGCAATTGCGCTTGGAAACAAGCCGTTCGATCATCGTGAAAGCGTCGTTGCCCTCATGGAAGACGGCGACTTGTTTGGTGACCTAAGCCTTCTCGACGACTTGCCGCGGTCGGCCTCTGCGCGCGCACTCGAAGCATCGAAGTTGTTGCAACTTCCTAACGACAAAGTTCGCACAATCTTGCAGTCGAATCCAGACCTCATGTGGAATGTTGTGCGCGTTCTCGCACGTCGCATTCGTGTGATGGACGAAGCACTTGCTGACAGCGTGTTCTTAGACGTCACGGGTCGAACCGCAAAACGGCTTCTTGAATTGTCAGGTGGAAAAGATGAATTCTCGTTGCCTGTCACACAAGAAGAACTTGCGGGCATGGTGGGTGCATCACGAGAGCGTGTGAACAAAGCAATTGCTAGTTTCATTCGTCTCGGTTGGCTCGAACAACACGAGCGCCACTACAAGATCATGCAGCGTCCGCAACTCGAGCAACGCTCTCGCTGACAATTTCTTTGCGACAATTACTGTCCGCGCAACCAACGTTCAGCGCGCGTAAACGCATCTGCAGCATCCTCTGATCGGTGCGCTGGTCGTGATACATCGTGTGCAAAACCATGTTCTGCTTCTGTGTACACCTGCACAGTTGCATCGGTCTTTTGTAACTTTTCAACATCGACAGGTGGCGTATAAGTATCACGCGCACCGATGACTGCAAGAACACGATCCGCGTGACCTTGCGACAAGATCTCTAGCGGTTCACCTTGATGTGGTGACTTCCATGCATCCGGCAATGCAATCATTCCGTAGAAACTTACGATGCGATCAAAACGAGTGCTACGTGCTGCCTTGAAGCAATACATCCCGCCCATGCAAAACCCCATCAATCCCACACGGGACGTACCAAGTTCGTCTGCTGCCAACTCGAGATCACGAAGATGTACGTCATCATGAATGTGGGGCACTGCAGCAAACCGCTTTTCGACGTCTGCGCCTAACTCGATCTCTTGGCCAGGAAAAGGTTCAACAGCTATCACCGACATGTTCCAGTCGCGGGCACAGCGTGCCACGTGTTCGTCAAACAATGGACGAAGACCAAAGATGTCGGGGGTGATGACAAGTCCCATCGATGGTGCATCGACGCGAACGATTTCGGCGGCGGTGCCTGAAGACAAGGTGATACGCATGTCCACAGTCTTGTCGCTGGGTGAGACCTCCGAGCACACCCACTCGCCCACGGTCGGCAAGGTGGTTGTGTGACCGTGCGGTCATGGCTACACACCACTTAACAGAAACCCGTTCACCGTCCACCTCTGCTCTTGTGCACACCACCGCTCACAGCGGTCCCGCGCGACAACTTATTGATGAGTGGGAACGACTCTCCATTTCTCGGCCCACATTGCGCAAGGTCAACAGCTGGGGAATTACTACCGATCCCATCACCCACCTTGATGAACTCTTGGTTCTTGCTGGTTTTGGTCGACCAACAGATGACTCAGTAGCGGACCATGTGTTGTGGCAATTGATATGTCGTGCCGAACACGATGAACTGGCTGCTCGGATTGTGCTGCATCGCGTGCTTCCCTCTGTGATGTCGATCGCGCAACGGCGTGGGCGCATTATGCGCGGCGGTACTGGTGCTGCAATTGATGAGGTCATTCCTACTGCGTGGATGGTGATCCGCACGTTCCCACATCAGCGACGTACAGCAAAGATTGCTGCCAACTTGGCACGAGACATTGAATACCACGCCTTCGTACGCGAGTCGCGTTTACGCAGTATCGAAATTGACCACACCGCGAATTACTACATTCCACTGGTACCAAATGCACCTCAATATGTTGATCCCATTGAAGAACTAGACGATGTATTACAAGATGCAGCAAAAGCGGGACTATCGCGACGACATGTAAGTTTGTTACGTGATTTAGGACATGGAATGTCAACCGATGACGCAGCCAAAGTGCGCAACATGTCGCCTCGCACTATGCGCAATCACAAGCAGTATGCGATCAAAGCATTTCAACGAGTGCACAACAAGACACTCAACGTGTGACTTATCGCAAGCGCAAACTATTGAGCACTACGAACACACTGGATGAGGCCATGGCAAGTCCGGCCCACATCGGGTTCATCGCACCAGCAGCAGCAAGTGGAATAGCAGCCACGTTGTACGCAAAAGCCCAAAACACATTGGTCTTGATGGTGCGCAATGTGGCGCGAGACAGTGTGATCGCCGTGGCAACAAGGCGTAGATCTCCAGAGACAATAGTGAGATCACTTGCTTGCATCGCAACGTCAGATCCCCCGCCCATTGCGATACCAACATCTGCTTGTGCTAGCGCTGGCGCGTCATTGACACCATCACCCACCATCGCAACGGCGTATCCACGCTCTTGTAGATCTTTCACTACGGACACCTTTTCGTGCGGTAAAACGCCGGCATACAAATGGTGTTCGTCGGTTTCAATACCGACCTGTTCTGCGATGGCGCGGGCAGTGTCGATGTTGTCGCCAGTGAGTAACACAGGTGCAAGTCCCATACTCCGCAACGTGGCGATCGCTTCCTTGCTGGTGTCTTTCGGTTGGTCGGCAACCACTAAAACAGCGCGCGCTTCCCCACCCCACGCACCAACAACAGCTGTGCGACCCTGCATACGTACACGCTGCAACGCTTCGCGCAATGTCGCTGGCACGATGATCAATTTCGATCGCAACATTTCTTCACGACCCACCATCACCGCGACGCCGTCAACAACGCCAGTTGCGCCAACGCCGGGAGAAGTGACGAAGTTGTCAACTGACGACACAGTGCCTAATTCGTTTTCCGCTGCACGAGCAATTGCACGGGCAATGGGGTGTTCGCTTGCGGCTTCCACTGCGCCCACAAATTTCAGCGCTTCACTACGTGACACACCATCAACACAGATGACATCAGTCAGAGTCATTTCACCTGTTGTGACAGTGCCGGTTTTGTCAAGCACTACCGTGTCGATACGTCTTGTACTCTGCAAAACGTCAACGCCTTTAATAATGATTCCTTGTTGAGCCGCACGACCACTTCCCACCATCAGCGCGGTGGGGGTCGCAAGGCCCAATGCACACGGACACGCAATGATCAGCACGGCCACAGCTGCACTAAATGCATCGTCAACTGAATCACCAAAAACCAACCACATCACTAAAGTGACAGCAGAAATGGCAAACACCAGTGGGACAAACACCGAACTCACTCGATCTGCAATACGTTGTACAGGAGCTTTTGTTGCTTGTGCATCGCGAACCAATTTGGCCATTGTTGCAAACGTGGTGTCGGAACCCACTCGTGTTGCACGGACAATGACACGACCTGTGAGGTTGATCGTTGCTCCCGTCACATGAGATCCGGGCTCCACATCTACAGGCACACTTTCACCAGTGATCATTGATGTATCAATGCTTGAAGAGCCTTCTTCAACAACTCCGTCCGTGGCAATTTTTTCACCGGGTCGCACCACCACGAGATCATCAACACGCACTACTGATGCGGGAATGAGCACCTCGCGACCATCTCGTAACACCACTGCATCTTTTGCGCCGAGCGCAAGAAGTGCCCGCAGTGCGTTACCCGCGCGATACTTTGCGCGTGTTTCCATATATCGACCCGCGAGAATGAACGTTGTAATAGTTGCACCAACTTCGAAATACACGTGTGCGCCATCATGGGTCATTGATGACATACCCGATCCAGAATGGATCACATCATCAGTAGCACCACCCCACAGAAGAGCCCAGATTGACCACGTTGTTGCAGCGATGACACCCACAGAGATGAGCGTGTCCATGGTGACTGCACGATGACGAGCATTCATATACGCCGCACGATGGAAAGGCCATGCTCCCCATGTCACAACGGGAAGGGACATGACACCAACAACCCATTGCCAATTATCAAATTGCCACGCCATCACCATGGAAATGAGAACAACGGGCACAGAAAGCACAGCGCATACCGCCAGTCGCACCGCGAGTGCATGCAATTTCGCGTCAATGCCCTCGTCAACACTGTCTTCAGTCCGCACATCAGCGTCATAGCCAATGCTCTTGACAGCGTTAATCACAGATACCGGCGACGCAAGTGACGGATCAAAAACAACCATCGCAGATTCCGTTGCGTAGTTCACAGCTGCATGAACACCCTGAAGGTCGTTCAACTCTTTTTCAATACGCGCAGCACACGCACCACATGTCATCCCGTGCAGCGAGAGTTCAACTTCTTCTCGTTCTGGAGCACTGATGTCGGTCATAATCAAACTCTAATGAGGTTGCTGAGTGAATTTTGGGTGACGCTTATCGAGAAATGCGGCAATACCCTCTTGCGCATCTGGCATCACCACAGCACTTGCCATCACATTGGTGGCATACAGATACGCATGTTCTTCATCCATGTCGATCTGCTCGTAGAACGTTTGTTTCCCAAGAGCTTTCGAATAAAGAGATCCACGAGTGGCGCGTGACAACAACGCGAGCGTTGCTTCATGGAGTTGATCATCGTCGACTACTTCATTAATGAAGCCCCATTGCATTGCAGTATCGGCTGTAATTGGATCGCCAGTAAGTGCTAACTCGAGTGCTCGCTTCTGCGGCAAATTGCGAGCCACCGCAACAAGCGGAGTGTGACAGAACAAGCCACCTTTGCCACCAGGCAAAGCAAATGACGCCGAACGTGCTGCAACCGCAAGGTCACACGTGGCTACTAATTGGCACCCTGCCGCAGTCGCCAATGCGTGAACACTTGCCACCACAGGCTGAGGAATGCGATGCACGGTCTTCATCAGCGTGGAACACACCGTAAATAGATGGTGCGCATCTGTTTCAGCGGCACCTTTCATCTCACCAAAGTTGTGGCCTGCAGAAAAGACTGGGCCCTCGGCGTTCAAGATGATGCCCTCAGCATCACTTGCACCAACATGAGCAAATGCCAACGTCAACTGCTCGAGAACATGAAGCGAGAGCGCATTTCTCTTCGACGGATTACACAAGGTAATAGTGGTAAATCGTCCATCGCGACTGACGCGGATAACGCTGTTATCAATCTCGCTCATAGATTCCTCCTACGTAGCGATTGTGGTGCGCCCTCTGGGGCTCGAACCCAGGACCTGCGGATTAAAAGTCCGTTGCTCTACCAACTGAGCTAAAGGCGCAGACGGAGCGGTGCTGTGAGTGACATCCACTCAAAGTGTCGAACCGACTGGACCCACAGGCTAGTTCCGTACCCCCGAAAAAGAGCACGTGAAAAATACTGGATTTCAGGGTGGCACTCACTAGGCATCCACCGCCATTTCATTATGATTAAACCATGTTTCAACCTATAAAAAATCGTCGCTGGCGTACTATCGCTTCGGTCATCGTTGCCACCGTGTTGCTATCTGGTCCTGCTACGGCAACCGCCGCATCTGATCCGACAGCTGACATCCCGTCGTCGTATAAGGACTACCAAGAATTCCCGATGTGCGACACCACCGTCACCACATTCTGCATCTCGTCATGGGGTATCGACCTAACTAACTCCGGGACTTTCACGATCCCCGCCAGCTCTACAGGAATCACATTCAAAGCATGGCTGTTTTCGATTGCTGAATACAAGACCCCAAGCTTGGCGTATGAGTTGCGCGTAAATGGACAGCAAGAACTCGCACCAACCATTCCGCTTGGCACCGCGTTTCAATTTGTCATAAACACTGGCGCATTCAAACCGTCGCCAAGTCTGTTTGCGAAAGCAGAAGTCCAAGACTTTGATGTCGCCAATGAGAACGGTAACTGGATCACCAAAGGCACACTGAAAACTTCGTCGTGGCCATTTGCTCTTGGTTGTGAAGCAGATGCAAATTGCTCAAATCCGAGAAATCAGATTGATTATCAGTCTCTTGCTCAGGGTGTGCAGTTTTATGAGAAACCCAATTTGCTCCTCGATGCGAAGCGAGGAATGTGGGTGTCAACCAATGCTGCTGTAACCGGAGAGATTCAATTTGACCGGTTAACAATGACATGGTCTGTTGACCTGTCAGGTCCAGCAAAAAAAGCAGACGGCTCGGTAAATACTCTCCGCTACAGCACGTTTATCCCTGATGCATTTATTCAATCTGCGTATGGGACAACGGCAGACGTTTTGGCAAACACTTTGGTAACAACACGCACAGATGCAAGTGTCACCACAACAGTGGCTGCCACGATTACGCGAGTGACATCACCTCAGCCTGGCTTACTGATCTCGATGCCATCGATAAGTCTCGCTGGTACAAGTACTTCATCACAATCGGTACGTTCAATGGCTTCCCGTTACTCAACGGCTCCAAAAATCAAAATTAAACCTAAATCAACTCTTCTTAACGCTCCAAAAAATACACGTGCGACACGATTGAACGCCACTTCCGCTCGAGTAAGTGCGACACCAGTTCGAGGTGCCAAAAAATATCAAGCAATGTGTTCAAAAGGCGCTACGTCGGTGTTTGCGACCTCGCGTAAACCACTTATCAAAGTGTCTGGACTGAGCAAAGGTTCATGGAAATGCACCATTCGAGGAGTCCAAAAAATTGGCGGTAAGTGGTCTACTGCTGTGCGATTGAAATAGATCGAGCAGTACTTCAACAGCTATTTCAGTGAACTTGTACGCGAAGGTCGTCCTTCGACATCTACGTTAGCTAGTAATACCACGAGCTGAATCGATTGCCACGCGTAACACTGGCATCACATTTTTTGCGAAGCGTTCAAGACTTTCATTGTGTGCAGATGGCCGCACCCCCGGTGGCGCCACGTAGGTCACTAAGTCTGTAATCCCGTACTCCAACAAGAACTTTGATAATTCAGCGATGAGATGTTCTTCGTTGCCAATTACCCATGTTTGAGGAATACGGTCATCTGATTCCCACGCCTCAAAATTGTCGCCGGCTTCATGATTCCAATCGCGATACATCTTCGCTCGGTACACCTCACCAGCTTTAATGGGTGGCCAATCGCGGTCACGATCATCTGTGACCAGCCATGAACGCATTATGCCGACGCGGAATTCCTCAACTTTTCTGCCGTTTTGTGCAAGAGCGTTATGCCACGGATCAAGAACTAATCCGCGTGATCCCTGCGGTAAATAATGAAGACCCATTCGAGCAGCACGTTCTGCGCCCGGCGTACTCTGTGCTGCAATCCACAATGGAATGCCTCCCTGTTGCACAGGTTTAGGAAAGACATTTACTTCTGACAGTTGATACCGCTTGCCCGAGAAATTAACGGAATCTGCCGACCATGCCTGTCGAAGAATCTCAATGCTTTCTTCCGTAAGCGACACTCGATTTTTTCTATTCAACCCAAATGCGTTGAATTCATGAACTGCGTATCCCATGCCGAGACCAAGTTCCATGCGACCACCACTCAACTGGTCAAGGACCGCCAAGTCCTCTGCTAAACGAATGGGATGATGAAACGGTGCGAGCGCAACGTCGGTGGAAATGCGAATACGTGACGTACACGCTGCGATCGCCCCCGCTACAGGCTGAAATGACGGCAAGTAACCGTCGGGAACAAAGTGATGCTCACTGAGCCACACCATGTCGTATCCGAGTTGATCGGCAAAACGTATTTGTTCAAGCGTCTCTGCATACAGATCTGGGAGTGAAAAACCCGCGCCAGGAGGTAAACGAAAGTCGTACGCAATGCCAAGTCGAAGTGCTGGAGCTGTTGTCACAAGGTTGATGCTATGAAATCAACGATCACCTGTGCGAGTTCTTCACCTTTGTTTTCCTGCAAGAAATGACCTGCACCGGTAATGGTCACGTGTGATTGCCCTTGGGTTCCTGGCACTTCGCGCAAGAACACTCCGTCGCCACCCTTGGTGATGGGATCCTTATCGCTAAATGCACATAACCACGGTTTGTTGTACTGGCGCAGCACTTCCCATGCCGCGCGGTTTTCCGCTACTTCGGGGTACGACTCATCAACGGGCACAAACGAAGGAAAAATACGCGCACCCGCTTTATAAGAGTCATCGGGAAACGGTGCGTCATATGCAGCAACCTCTTCTGCAGATAACTGCATCAAGCTGCCGCCGTTTACCAATGCGCCCACATCAAATGTAGGTGTCTCTTTGGAAAACTTCTGCCACGCAAGAAAAGCATCGGAGATTTTTCCGTCGCCACGCGGTAATCCGGTGTTGCTCACTACAACGCGATCAAAACGATCAGGTTGGGCAGCAACTAAACGAAGCCCAACAAGACCACCCCAGTCCTGTCCAAAGAACGTGACATGCTGCAGATCGAGAACATCAAAGATCAACTCACTGGTCCACAAGACATGACGTGCATACGAGTAGTCAGAGAACTCCGTGGGCTTGTCGGAGCGGCCAAAGCCAACGAGATCGGGAGCAATCACTCGATGTCCGGCATCCACAAGAATGGGAATCATCTTTCGATACAGATATGCCCACGATGGTTCCCCATGTAACAGCAACACCGGATGAGCATCACGTGGACCTTCATCCACATAATGCATACGCAGTGTTCCCCCGTCGGTGTCATCAATGTCTGCATAATGCGGTGCATACGGGAAATCAGGAAGACCCGCAAATCGTTCATCGGGTGTGCGTAGTGCTTTCATGTTCAGCCTTTCATTGGTGAGAACGGTGTGTTTATTTCGTAAGCAACGCTAAAAGCGATGCCGACAGTAAGGAGTTGATACGAGTTGTAGGCATACCTTGATCAAGGCGTAGTTGTTCCACGTGTTCAAATGACAACAATGCGTTAGCCGTGAGAAGAAATGTCTTTGCACCATCTGTTGTCATCTGTTCGCACTCGGGGGCAAACAGCTTTTCTAGTTGAGATCGCATTTCTTTCCGTGATGACTGAACATGCCGTAACACAGTGTTGTTTCGCACGGCGTGCATTCGCGTGATACGCATCACATTCATCATGTCGAGATACAGACCTACTCGCTGCTCCACGACAGCGGCTACTTTTTCGTGTATTGGTGCCGACGCAGGAGTGTGTAATTGTGTGCGATCCGCAAGGCGTTTCCATTGCACCACAAAAGCTGTATGACAGAGATCGTCAATGTCATCAAAGTGGCGAAACAATGAGCGCTCCGACACACCCGCACGCTCTGCGATATCTGCTCCGCTGGGATCTGCATGGCCCTCGGCATACAAAGACACCAAGGCTTCGACAATTGCTTCGCGATTTGCTTGTGCGCGACGATGTCGACCATCAGTCGATTGTTCAGAAGATGTTTCAGAAGATGTTGTTGTTGGCATTTTGTTCCTTCAGCAACTAACCAATAAAAGAATTTAAGGTTGCACGTAATCCGAGCACGTACGTAGCGCTGTGGTCGGCGTCGAGATACTGCTCAGCAATGTGTTGAATGTCGGCCTCCCCGGCAACTGAGAGAAACTGCACCACGTCCCAACTGCGACCATCTCCAATGACCACGCCTTCCGCAAGAAGCGATTGTGCCGTTGGCAATGTGCGTAGTACGTCATCGCGATTATTTGTTCGATGTACCACCATCACTACTGAATGAGCAGGACGTGGAGTTGGTCGCTCGGCTTGGTCTAAAGACTCATCAACTGGTCGGCACGCAATAAGCGTGGTGCGCAACATGCCCGCAGCCTTATGTTTATGTTTTTCGCCGAAGTCTTTTCGTGACTGCATCTCGATAAACGAGCGGCGCGTGGGATAACGAACAACTGCGATGCGATCCCAGTCATCAGTGCCCACATTGTTTGACACAACATCTCCAACAAACACAATTGCGGCACCGATCTTGTTCAAGATTGATGATGGGTTGTATTGATCATCTGCCTCGCGCCCACTAACCGCGGTGTTGCCATCACCATCGTCGTACTGGGCAATCTCGTGATATTTCATGAGATTGACCATGTAGATAGGGCCGTCATCTTCTGGAGCACGCGTCGCGAGTGAGAACGCGTATTCCTTATTAATAGTTCCGTAGGTGTGTTGAAGTCGGGGCGCATCACTGTTGCTACGTGCGTCGTTGGGCGTGTCGCTGTCGGCCATCGGGTACCACCTGTGTAATGTATTGTCAGACAGTCTGACAAAAGTTAGAACGCAGGTCAAACTGCGTGGATGAGGGGTTATGGGCAACTACGAGGATTTTCAGGGCGTCATTGGAGACACGGTTTCCGAGTCAACTCCGCACTGGCCTGAGCCTCGGCACCCACGTCGTGATGCTCCAAATGTGGTGATCATCCTCATCGACGATCTCGGGTTTTCGCACTTCAATTGTTTTGGCTCCACACTCAACACGCCCCACATCGATGCACTAGCTGACAGTGGTTTGCGATACACCAACTACCACGTCACCCCTTTGTGTAGCCCCACACGTGCAGCATTACTCACCGGACGAAACGCACACGAAGTAGGTATGCGTTCGGTCTCTAACTTCAACACTGGTTTTCCCAACATGCGTGGATGTGTGTCGCACCATGCAGGAACAGTTGCCGAGGTCTTACGTGAAGAGGGTTATGCAACGTTTGCACTTGGCAAGTGGCACCTCACTCAAATGGAAAACGCATCAGCAGCTGGCCCATTTGATCAATGGCCGCTTGGTCGCGGATTTGATCGCTTCTACGGTTTTTTAGATGGCGAGACAGATCAGTTTCATCCGGAGTTGGTGTACGACAATCATCACATTCCACTTCCAAAGTCCGTGGAAGACGGATATCACCTCAGCGAAGATCTCGTCGATCAAGGCTTGCTGTTCATTCGTGACCTTGCATCAATTCGTCCCGACAAACCTTTCTTCACATATCTTGCGTTTGGCGCAACACATGCACCGCATCAAGCACCACAGTCATATCTCGATAAACACCGTGGGCGATACGACACGGGATGGGACGTTGCTCGCGACGAATGGTTTGCTCGTCAAAAAGCGATGAGAATCATTCCCCCTGACACTCAACTTGCGCCACGTAACCCCGGTGTAGACGCGTGGGACTCTCTGCCCGATAATCAACGTCGACTTGCTATTCGTTTGCAGGAAGCTTTTGCTGCATTTCTCGAACACACAGATGCACAGATTGGTCGCTTCATCGCAGAACTAGAGCGTTTAGGCAAACTTGATAACACAATCATTTTCTTGCAGTCAGACAATGGCGCCAGTCAAGAAGGCGGACCATTTGGTGTGATGCACGAAATGAAGTTCTTCAACCTCATTATTGAATCGCCAGATGAAGCAGTGAAACGGATCGATGACATTGGTGGACCACACAGTCATGCCAACTATCCGTGGGGTTGGGCACAAGCAGGCAACACACCCTTTAAGTGGTACAAACAAAACACGCACGAAGGTGGTGTGCACGTACCACTTATTGTTCATTGGCCAAAAGGCATCACAGATACTGGCGCGTTACGACATCAATTTCATGTCGTGAATGACATCGTTCCCACTATTTATGACATTGTCGGAGTCGAACCCCCAGCGACTCTGAAGGGTTACGAACAAATGCCCATCACCGGCACGTCGTTGGCATACAGCTTTAACGACAGTGATGTGGCAAGTCGTAAGACGATCCAGTATTTCGAGAACATGGGACACCGCGCGATATACGCAGACGGCTGGAAAGCAGTAACGCGACATGACACTGGAGTGGCGTATGACGATGATGTGTGGGAGTTATATAACCTTCGCAACGATCGCTCTGAATGCAACGACCTTGCCCTAAAGGAGCCCGACAAACTGAACGAAATGATTGCCTTGTGGTGGGATGAAGCTCGTCAATACAACGTGCTGCCTCTTGATGATCGTGGAGTGACGTTGTTTGGTATTCGCCCCGGTGATCATGGTCCGCATCGTCTGGATCGCAATTACTCTTACTTTCCTCCGATCACTCGCATTCCCACTGCCGCGAGTGCGCCTATCGGAGGACGCTCATGGGATTTTGTTGCCCACATTGTTCGACCAGCAGGAAGCGATGGAGTGCTGTATGCGACAGGCACGGAAAACTCAGGGCTCAGCATCTTCATTCAGAATGATCTGCTCGTATTTGACTACAACTACTTCGGCGAACATTGGGTTGCGGAATCGACACGCCCTGTGCCAGAAGGACTGTGCACAGTAGGTGTGCAGTTTCGTCGTGCCAAGCGCGATGCCACAGTCACACTCCTTATTAATGGTGAACCAAGCGGTGATCGCCATTTACCTCGCTTCATGAGGATGATGTCGAGTGTGGGTGCAAGCGTTGGATTCGACGATGGATCACCAGTGAGTGATCGATACACGGGGCCTTTCCCCTTCTGCGGACTTATCAAGCGAATTGATATTCGCATCGTGTCCCAAGATAAAACGAGCGAGCAAGAGGCCAACGACGCAACTGGAAGAAGCATCCAAGCTCGCCAATAGCCACATAAGCCCTCGAAACAGGCTTATGGGAGAATGCTCGAATGCGTTTGCATACCTGCGCCGATCTTGAACCACTAGTTGACCAACTTGCCGACCGTCTACGCACTCCCCTTGCAGACCCCATGGCGCAGGAAATCATCATTGTTCCAGTTGCCGACATGGCTAGTTATCTCAAACGAGAACTTGGCCGTCGTCTTGGTGACTGGGGAAAAAACAACGGCATTGTTGCAAACGTCAACTTCATGTACCCACGTGAATTAATTAACGCAACACCTCACATGCCAGCTGGTGTGAGTAAATCTCCTTGGGATGCAACACGTTTGTCGTGGGCCATCATGTCGCTCCTAAGCGACAATTCAGATTTTGCTCTTCCAAAATCTTTTGCATCGGCACCTCTTTCTAGTGCAAGACGCGCTGCAGAGCTTTTCGACCGTTACGCCTCGCATCGTCCGGAAATGTTGAAGGGCTGGGCCGACAACCATAAATACGATGTAGCAACAAGTGGAACACAAGACTGGCAAGTACACGTATTCAACGCGTTGCACAATCATTTAGTCAACACACCACAGTCGCAACGAAGTGTCGTAGACATTGACACCTTCGCTTCATCTATTGATCGAGAACTATTGCCACAACGAATCTCAGTGTTTGGTGTCCAAGCGCTAAGTCGCGCGGCGTTAGATGTCGTACGTGTACTCGATGGCATTATTGATGTTGCCGTCTATTACATGTATGCGCCAGGGAGTAAGTTGCCCACCGCAGTGTCGGTGGGAACATCTCGCAATGAATACGCTCAAACCGCCATTGAACATCCTCTGTATTCACGCTGGTCTGCACAAGTCCTAGAAGCCCGTGCGTTGTTTGACTCCGTCATCACTGCCAATGATCTTGTTGTGGCTCCAGCATTAGCCCGTAACGATTCTCTTTTGCATCAATTCCAAACGGGCATCATGCATGATGAACACACTGCTCAATCATTCAATGAAGATCAACTTTTCGAAATCTTAAGAAATGGTGATGGCTCAATTCAGATTCATGCGTGTTACGGATTGCATCGTCAAGTAGAGGCATTGCGTGATGCGCTCCTGCATGCTTTAAATGAAGACACCTCTCTTCGTTTACGCGACATTCTCGTTGTGTGCAGTGACGTGGCCGCGGCCGCACCAGTTCTGAACTCCATTCTTGATCCCGACACAACGGTGGGCAACAATGTGCCGCGCCTTCCAATCAATGTGATGCGTGGAGCGGTCACCCGGCCCGATGAAGTGACGCAAGCGTTTCTTGAGGTATTGCAACTTGTAACCGGACGTTGTTCAGCAAGTCAATTGCTTGATGTCGCGTCCCTTAATCCAGTGCGCCGTGCCTTCTCTCTCGACGACAACGCACTCGAACTTCTCGAACGCTGGACAGAGCACCTTGGTGTGCAATTTGGGTTAAACACCGAACATCGCGAAAAGTGGAACATCACCCACAGCATCACCAACGGAACATGGCAAGTTGCCCTCAAACGTTTAATGATGGGCATCGCAGTGCCCGCAGAGCGCGACATTATTGGCCCGGCAGATGTGGTCCCATTTGATGCCATTGGTACCAGCGAACTGCTGATTGCCGGAACGCTGGCCGAGTTCCTCACGCGAGTCGAATCTCTCCACGATGCCCTCTACAAAAATGGCAAAGAGATCCCTCTGTCACTCACTGCGTGGAACAACGTTTTGTTGTCGATAATTACCAATTTCCTAGATGTAGTTCCGAGCGCAGCCGATTCACTAACTCGTTTACGTCGATCGATTCGCCAGATGTACGCCGATGCATCAACAGAGGTCGACGTAGACAATGCGTGTTTCTCACTTCGCGATTTATCGCTAGTAACTAATGATTACATCACAAACAGCGTGTCTGATTTCTGGAGTCAGTTCGAGTCCATCACAGTCACCGATTTTGGTGGCATGAACAACATCCCGTTCAAGGTCATTGCATTTGTTGGTGCCGACGAGGCTGCGTTTGCAGGAAGCCGCGCAGATGGAGATGACGTCTTGTCAAATGATCCACGCGTGGGAGAACCCCAGTACTCATTGAGCGGTCGTGAAAGTCTGATGAACCTATTGATGTCGGCGCGTAACAAGGTCATTATCACCTGTACTGGTGCCGACGTGCGCAATAACAAAGAGACGCCACTTGCGGTTCCCGTGCAAGAGCTCATCGAACATGTTGCCTCTGTCATTTCTACGTATGGCACAGTCGGACACCACCGTGTGTTAACACAGCATGGCCGTCATAACTTCGACACACGCACCCTTCAACCCAGACACGTACGTGATGATGTGTCATTTACATTTGATGACAACTCGCGCATTGTGTGGGAAGCCCTGAACTCAACAACTGAAGCTGTCAATCAATCTACAGATGACGCAGCCGGTGTTCCGCTTTCAACTGAGGCACCCCACATTCGTGACATTCAACAACTTCTCAAAATTATGTCAAACCCGATTTCTTACTATTACAAAGAAGTTCTCAACGTTGACATTCCTGAAGGGCCAAAAAAAGAAGAAGAATTCACCAAGGAAGAAAACTTTATGGGTGATGGCGTTCTGTCATTAAGTCTGTCGAATCTTGCGTATTCGTCTGAGGGTCGGCGTCTTTTGCAATTGATCACAAATTTCGATGGCGAACACAACACGGGTTGGTTTGATGACGTCATTAATGAATGGCGCCACGTTCGACCGCTCACTGGTTTACTGCCACCTGGTCGTATCGGAGATCTTGTCAGCCAAGAGATTGGTGAAGAGATTCGCAAGATGATTGCATCACTACCACTGGAACTACAGGGCTTACAAGGTGACGACATTGATTGCCAAGTCACCATGGGAGACGAGTCAACAACCCTGCGTATCTCCGATGTAGTCATGTTTGATGACACAGCGCAATTCGCTCGGGCCCGTTTTAAGAGATTCACTGACTCACATTTGCTTGAATTGTGGGTCGAATTAGCGGTGCTCACACTCCATCGAGAAGGGCAGCCTGTCATTGCATATCTCACCACTCGCAATACAAAGTCCTCCGAATCACACCCAGTGTGTTACAAAGCAAAAATCATTGGGGAATCTGACAGTGAGCGCCTTCACAACGCCACCACCGCGCTATCAGTAGTGAACGCACTCGCCACTCTCGCCACGCAGATGCCAGTGGATTTCTTTCCGAAGGCATCACATCTCGCAGCTACAAAACCGGGCGACAAACTGGATGCGGCATTAGCAAGCGACATGAAATACGACGCTGAGCTTGCGTGGTATGTGGGTGATCAAAGCATCTCTGATCTTCGGAAAAAGAGGCCTACTTCCGAAGAGATTGAGGTCCTGCAACTATCGCGCTCTTCAGACACCACCACTCTTTCGCGTATTGACATGTATGCCACATACGTATGGAATGCGTTTTACGCCACATGTGCCCTCGAGATGCCCACAGGTGTAGGCAAGGCAGCAAAAGGCACGTCAGCACCAAAAGGCGATGAGAAATGAGCAAACCACACATTTTGGAATTCGACATCTCTGCTAATCAGCCTTTTTCGTTGAATCAACACGTATCAATTCAAGCCAGTGCTGGAACCGGTAAAACGTACTCGCTTACCACAGTGGTGGCTCGCTTGGTTGCAGAGCAAGGTTTACGAGCCGATCAATTGTTGTTGATGACGTTCACCAACGAAGCCACCGCGGAATTGAAGCAATCAACACGCACACGCTGTATCGAGGCTCTTCAAGCACTGCGTGGAGTTATTTCTGCTCCATCTTGGACCGAGCACATGCAATCATCAGATGTAGTCAAGGAAGCATCAATTCGTCATCTTGAGCAATTCTTGTCTCGTTACGATGAGGTCACCATCAGCACCATTCACGGTTTCTGTCAAACGGTGATGAGACAAGCCGGACTCAGTGGTCTCGTGCCAACCGAGTTTGAAGTAGTTACCTCCATCGACGACATCATCGACCAAACCATCACAGACGTGTTGGCCGAACAACTTGCTAACGATCCCTTGTACTTATGGAGCCCTGCCGGAAAAGATGCCTCTGGCGCAACCAGCATTAAGAGGATTACTTCCGCTCTCAGTCATGTGCGCAAGGCCGTGACCACTGTGTTAAATAACGAGGGTGCTATCACCCTGCCTGCCAAAATCGGGTCACCGTTGCAAATTGGCACCCCCGAATCGGGCGACACGACAGCGAACACATACGCCCAAAAGATTGCAGACACTGTTCGCTTAATTGTGCAAGAAATCAAAGATCGCTGTATCACTTCTGGCATTGTCACCTACAACGACATGATCAATTTGGTCGCTACCGCGCTCACGTCGTCATCCAGTGACAGCACAACGTTGGCCACACAATTAGCACGCCAATATCCAGTCATTATGATCGACGAGTTCCAAGACACCGACGTGATGCAATGGGCAATCTTTCAACGTATTTTTGAAGTCAGTAACGGCGAAACATCTCTGGTGACAGTTGGCGACCCCAAGCAGGCCATCTACCGATTCCGTGGCGCGGACGTCAACGTGTATCTCTCAGCTGTCGATCACTCCACCGAAAGATACGAACTTCCCACCAATTATCGAAGCGACAAACCGCTCCTCGATGCTCTCCATGTTCTCATGGAAAAGGAATACTTCGATAACAACCGACAGGTTCCCTTCATGGAAGTGCGTCCCGATCCCAATCGCGAGTTCTCTGCCTTGCGCGTGAACAAGCGCGACACAGGTTCACCCAATTCAGCACATGAGGCTCCACTCGAGATCCGTTACTTACCCAATGACATTCCGATCAAGCTCAGCGCCGATCAGAAAAACGACCTCGTCACCACAGATCTTGTAGATCGAATTATCACGATGCTCGAATGCGACAACATCGTCGAAAAATCTGGAGATACAGAAACCGTCCGCCCAGTTGCCACTTCTGACATTGCAGTGTTGGTTCGCGGACATCGACATGGTGCTGCGGTACACCACAAATTGACTGCTGCTGGCATTTCTGCTGTTCGCTTGCGAGCTGGTTCTGTTTTCGATACCGAGGCATCACGCCAAATGAAGATGCTTCTGCGCGCCCTCGCACATCCAAGTCGTGCTCAGTTCGTGCGCGCGTACGCCCTGTCGTGGTTTGGTGGGATGACCGAAGATGGTCTACAAAGCTCCGACATCAATGATCTCATTGACCTGCAACGCGAATGTGCTGAATTTGCCGATCATCTTCATCGCAACGGCTTTACCGCGTTGTATCTCGCCTACCGCAACAACAGCTCATTCCTCTCTCGTATTCTCTCGCTTGATGATGGCTTACGTCATCTCACCGACCTCGACCACATTGTCGATGTTCTCGCTAGCCGTCCTCAATTTGCGTCCTCTGTTGGCCCTCTCGAGTGTCTCGAAGTTCTCACCGATCTCATTGAAGGTGCCGAAGAAGAATCGGACGAACAGGTGCGACGCATTGAAACCGATCAAAAAGCCGTGCGCATCATGACAATCCATGCGAGTAAGGGATTGCAGTTCCCCATTGTTTTCTTACCAACACTGTTCTATCCGGCAAAGAGAGAGCAAAGTCATCCGGTGATGTTTCCTGCATCACTTTCCACAAGCGCACACGATGAACGAGTGATTGATCTTCCATCAGCATTCGGTGTCAGCGACAGTAAAGATAAGAAGATCTATCCGCGCGACTGGGTGTACGTAGCTTCTGATACCGACGGTGTGACCGAAGATGCTATTGCCTCGTGGGATAAGCGGAAGCAAGCAACTCAAGACGACATCGATGCGGATAACCGCAGGTTGTTTTATGTTGCAATGACTCGTGCGCAACACAAGATTGTTGGTTACTGGTATCCCGGTCAAACGACACCTATTGATCCATTCAGTAACGCAATGGCTCGTGCACTTGAATTATCGAAACCTCCAACCACGTCTCTCGCGCTCGCAACAGCATTCGAAGAGTTGGCAGCACGATCAGACGACAATCTCATAGGTATCGAGTTGACGACTGAACCACGAGAGTTACCGAAGTTGCGTGTTACGGATGACTCTGATGATGACGCTAACGAAAACAATGAAGGTGATGGCACTATTTCGGCCGCCACATTTGTTCGTCCATCATCAGATGTCTTGACATTCGGATTTGGTCGTTGGTCGTACTCCTCTATTACCCGACGCCTAAAAGCCGGTTCTCTCAGTACAAAACGCCAGGCGGAACAAGAAGCCACATCTGGTGTCGGCGACGAATCAGACGTTGAGACCACAACCACGGTTGCCCCCACTCCGTTTGCATGGAACGGACTCCCTGCCGGATCTGGGTTTGGCGATGCAGTACACAGCGTGTTTGATCACATTGATCCTGCGGCTGCCAACTTGCGTGAACATGTGCTTGAGCACGTCACATCAACGTTTGCATCGTGGGGCCCAGATCTTGATCGTGATGCACTCACGGATGCACTGGTTGCAAACATCCACGTCACACTTGATCGTGATTTCGCTGGAAAAAGTCTCGCTGACCTTGGTCAACGTCATCGATTATCGGAAATGAAGTTCGATTTCCCACTTCCTGCTGATGATGGAGTGAAACTCTCTCAGTTAGTTGACATCATCGTCAATGATCCCAATATCTCAAATGTCGCTCGCACATACTTTGAGAAATTGCATGGTTCAGCGGGTGCACAGACCCAAATTGCCGGGTTCATGAATGGCTCTATTGACGCTGTATTTCGCATTCAAGATGGCGCCGATCGATTTATCGTGTGCGACTACAAGAGCAACCGCCTTCATTACGACACAGATACAGATCCAGTTGCTCGCTATAACAACGCTTCGATGGAAGCGAAAATGCTCGAAGACGGATACTTTTTCCAAGCACTTATCTATTCACTAGCGTTGCATCGTTATCTCAAACAACGCGTAGCAAACTACGACTTCGACACCCATTTTGGTGGTGTTGCCTATCTGTTCCTTCGCGGTCTCGATGGATCCGTCGATGACACAGGCGCGCTTCGTGGGTATTACCGCTGGATGCCAAGCAAACAAACAGTGCTACAACTCGACGACATCTTCACCGAGGAACTGATCTGACATGGCAACACTCACTCCCACCGCCGCACACGTTGAATTTGCTCCTTTCATAGAGGCTGGAGTGTTTACGGTCGCTGAGATTCACGCAGCAGAAGTAATCGTCAACACAGTATTTGCAGCGGCACAATCCTCGCCACAGTTTCTCGACTATCTATCAGTCGCTATTGCTGTATGGGCTCCCACAAACGGACACGTCTGCGCTGATCTTTCTACCATCGCCTCTCGAGTGGCTAACGAATACCGTCCCGACGTTGACGGCTCAGTCGCAACGCGCGCGGCACTTCAATGGCCCGACACCAACTCGTGGGTAAACCATCTCTCATCGAGCCCACTTGTTGGCAAACCGAACCTTCCCGATCCCAGTAATCGGCAATACGACGTCACCCATCCGTTGGTGTTAGACGGCGCGCGTCTGTATCT
Organism: Ilumatobacteraceae bacterium; assembly: GCA_044340485.1. Classification (GTDB taxonomy): domain Bacteria; phylum Actinomycetota; class Acidimicrobiia; order Acidimicrobiales; family Ilumatobacteraceae; genus UBA2093. The sequence continues at coordinate 25,640 of JBIITN010000002.1, forward strand.
CACTCGCCAGTGGATTGATGAATGTGATGTTGCTGCAATGTTGTGGTCACGATTTACACAACCAGTGGCGTCAGACATTCATGTCTCTGTGGAAGACATCAACACACAACTACAGGGGAAACTCACAGACGAACAAACAAATGCTGTCCTGAATGCCCTCACACACAACACAACGGTATTGCTCGGTGGACCTGGAACCGGCAAGACCTACACGATCACAGCCATTTTGCACATGTTGTTCCGTGAACACGCACAGCAAAAAGATGTCGAAGGACCATTATCTGTTGCTCTTGTCGCCCCGACCGCGAAAGCCTCGAGACAGATTGGAAATTCCATCGACACCGCGCTGACGTTAGATGGATTTCCAAAGGATTTCGTAGAGGATCTTTCTCGCATTGGCCAGGAAGCCGGCACCATCCACCGACTGCTTGGCACCAACTTTGATAACCGTGGACGCTTCCGGCACAACCGACGTCACTATTTGCCGTACAAAGTGGTGATTGTCGATGAAGTGTCGATGGTGTCACTCTCACTCATGTCACGTCTTCTGGAAGCACTCGCACCAACAACTCGTCTTATTTTGGTGGGAGATGGTGAACAACTAAAGAGCGTTGAAAACGGCGCAGTCCTTCCCGAGATTGCACAATTACGCGACTCGACAGCGCCCTTCCCGATCACCACTTTGACAAAAAACCAGCGCCAACTCAATCAGGAAACCGGTGAGCTCAATGAGATTGGAAAATTGGCCGAACTGATGCGCCATCCAGACTCAAGTGAAGATGGAAAAGGCATCGGTGGAATTCTCGATCTATTGCGTACAGACTCGGAATTAGTCACGTGGATTGAATTGTCATCTGTTCAGCCAGAGCCACTGCATCAAGAAAATGTGCTCGACCTCATCCAACATGATCTTAAGAAATTCGCAGAAGCACGGGTTCACTCACACGTGGGCAAGGCAAGTGATGCCTTGGTATCGCTGGCGCAGGTGCGAGTGTTATGCGGACACCGCAAGGGTCGCTACGGAGTATCCGAATGGAACAGAGCTATTTCACAGATGTTCGACATCTCGCTTGATCGATCATCAATTGGTCTACCCCTTCTCAACACCAAGAACGATCTGCGTACTGGTTTGGTCAATGGTGATAACGGCATCATCGTTCTTGTCGACGGGCAACCTCATGCGGTGTTCTCAGTGACCGCGCAAGTGGGCAGTGCTGACGAACAAGAAACGGCAAAAGATTCTCAACTGCGCTATTTCGAACCAACGTCTCTTGACAATGTTGAGGTGGCATTCGCAACAACGGTTCACAAAGCCCAAGGTTCCCAGTATGAAACTGCTGTAGTGGTATGCCCACCCGAGGAATCACCGCTGGCAACCCGGGAACTTATTTACACGGCAGCAACACGCGCCACCACGAGACTTGTGATCATTGCTGATGAAGTGTCGCTCGCCAAGGCGATCAACACGCGAACGATGCGCGAGTCAGCATTAGCCGAGCGCATCATTCAATTCACCACTATGAAACGGTGAAACCAACCTTGATCGATCCCACACGGATGTACAACTTGAATGGATCGAAACTGATCGAAATGCCAGATCGCAATGTTCCCCAGTGATCCCACTTACCCCATTTGTGGGCAACTGAGTTACGCAGGCGGCTATCGATAGAAATCGATGAATCCGCATCAAAGCTTGCATACGGAGATTTATCGCTAATTGTTGCATCAATCGAGTACGAGAAACATCCTTGCCATTGAACACCGCCAATGTTTCCTGATGTATCGCATTGTTTCGAGCTGTACGAAATGGTTTTGTTGAAGTGACCGCCAGTATCAAATTTGATGTCACCCATTGAGAATGTGCGACCCTGCAATACCACAGAACCATTTGCTGTGATTTCAAAAGGTTTGAGTTTTGCGCAGGCCTCATATTTGAATGGGTTCAACGACTTATGGCTCTTGCAGTTTCCTGCAGATACAGAGACATTTGCTTTCCATTTATCACTGACATTCAAAGAACCGTCAACATGCATGTACATACCGAGCTCTCCGGCATCGGTGCCATACATACTGAGAACTCCACTGAAATTAAGGAATCCGAGTTTGACGTCAGAAGTACCCACGTAACTGGCACTTTTCGGTCCCTGTTCCATCTTGAAGGTCGTTTTTCCTAAGTTGAAACCTGCGACCGAAAAACTCGGATATGTCGCAGCAAAACTCGACGTGGGATAGGGCATACCGTTCACTTCAGAAATCTTGAAACTGCCCTCAAGCTCAAACTTCGAACCGGCAAGATCCATGTCGGCTGAGGCATTAATAAACTGAGACTTGGCATCAAGAGCCGCATCGACATCAAAGTTTGCGGTCACTCCTGCAACCGTGAGATTGCCTCGCCCTTCCAAGTGCGCACCTGTTAGTGGCGACAGATCACCTTTAAGATAAATCGCGTTCTTTGTGTCCGAGTGGGTGAAACGCATGTTGCCATCAATGGCACCGAATGGGATACTCGCAATACGACCAACCGAAAAATCGCCAGTCATTTTGAAATCACCCAGCGTGATACGAACATCCGTCGCATCAAAGCGCCAGTCACCGCGAAATGCCGGCAACGGCAGACGTTTCAGAATGCTGTCTTCTTTTTCATCTGAAGGCGGGCGCGCAAATGTCATCATCGCAGGCGTACATGGAAAACCTGTTGCCAAATATCCGTTGACTGTTGCATCCAAAATATCGGGCACAATTATCTGGCCTTGCACTGCCATACATTCGTTTCGGTAAGAGATTCGAGCGGGGCGTTTTTCCGTACCCACGGCCCAACCGCCTTCTGCTTCCAAAATCATGGATGCATCAACGGCCCAATATGGTTTTGACGGCACACCAGGCGTTGAGCCAGCACCCGAAGCATCACCCGTGGTGGGCAATGCAGGAGTGGCTGCGTACCACCAAATGGAAAGATCACCGGATGCTTTTTCCATACCTGGAATGTTGAGATCAGTCTTGAACTTAAACAGAATGCTGTTTAAGCGACTGCCCAAAAAGTCTGCTTCGATCTGTTCAACACGCAACGATGTTCCGAGGAATTCAAATGTTCCTGTCCCAGTTAGCGTTGTATAGAAGTTCTTTACCATCGCGGTGCTGGCTGTCGCTGATAATGCAGGGGTCCAGCGCACACCAATACTGATGGACAGATCCTTTACCTTGAGCTCGCCCATGGTGTAGGTCTGTGGAGATGCCAGCGTCAGCTGTGCCTGCATCCCCTCGAGGTATAAACCTTCAGGGCTAACGGGTGCTGAAATAGATCCCGAAATCGAAAGATTCGCATCGAACAATGCGACCTTCGCAGCAATTGCCAATTTGGTTGTTCCCACTGTGTCATCCAACGTCAACACAAGGTCAACGCTGTCGAAGCGGAAGGAGTCTTCTAGTGCACCCAGATTCAGACTCACAATTGTTGCCGTTCCGACATATTTGAACACTGGAGACAAGATCACCGGGCCGTTGAATGTCAACGCATTATCGAAAACATTTCCGTGAATAATCAGCGAATTCTCCTTGTACGTGGCACCGCCATACGTACATGAAGAAGAAGCGAGGACATATTCAAATGTCTTTGCCGTAAGACCAGTCACCTTCACTTCAGCAGCGTTCTTTGATGAATCTGGTGTCCCCACAGACACAACTGCACACCGAGAGGGATCGTCTGGATACGCAGTGAGTCGCGTACTGATGCCATCTGGAACATTTAGGCGGGTACGCATGTCTTTGGGCAACGTAGCATCAGCAGAAATTGTGCCATTTGCATTTACTACATTGCTGAGTGACACTCCGGCAGCTGTTGTCGTATCAGACAACCACACTGGGATATCACTGAAATTCGAAACGCTGGCGCTGGCTCGTACCACATCGCTTGCGGGTCGAGCAGTGACGCGAACTGTCTTGCGAATCTCAGAAGAGTCGGTATGAGCAATATATTGAAAGGTAAATCGAGTCTCAGCCTCGACATCTGGAAGTTGAACCTGTGTTCGCACGTGACGAGGATGTGGAATCTCAACAGCGGGCGTGATTCTTCCACCACAAGCATTGAGTTGTTTAACGTCTTGCGCGGTCGTGCAACGCTGCACCCAAGTGTGGCGAAGTGCTTTCCCGTTATGTTCGCCGTCGTGAGCAGACAAATGGACTGAATTACCTTTTGTATTTGCCACAGTGACGAGCGATTTTGGTGATGCTTCTGCCTTAGCAGTAATTCTCTCGTGAACTTGAAAATGCACTTTTGACACTGCGTGCAGCGAACGGAAATCAATTTCATAACCCGTGCCATCAGTACGTGCGTTTTTTGCCACATTGAACGTCAATTGCGCAACTTTTGACTTCTGTTTAGGTCGTAGTGGGGCTTGGTACTCACAGGTCAGGTGCGAATTCTGTTGTTTACAGTTCCAATTCTTTCCTGATGATTCGGCGAACTTAAAAGCTTTCGGCAATCGTGCATGGACTGTAAAAGAATCATGTGGAATACCATTTGCCAAATTGTCTAGTCGTAATGAAACCTTTGCAATTCCACCAGCATCTGGATCAACTAAATGATGCACATCAATTTTAAGTGAATTTGATCTGTGGAGAGCTTTCACGCTCATTCCCACCTTGTGCACTCCACCGGTCTTAACATTGGTGACTTTCACATCATGAAAGCCCATCACTTCTTGTGGCTTCATAACATTGAAAGTGACATCTACAGCCCCCATGTGTTTTCCTGGCTCTACGGCCTCACGAACAACAACATCGCACGTAATTTCCGTTTTGGAGAATGAGCAGTCGGAGCCATTGATATCAGAAACGACATTTGTGACGTTGACCTGTCGCAGTTTCTGACGAATAGAGATTTCGGAACCCTCTTTCAGAGTCTGATGGCCCTCATTTGCAACAACAATTCGGTATGTCACTTGTTCATTCACATGCACTTCATGTAGACCCGTTTCCCAACGTTCCCATTTCCCGGTGGTAGCGATTCGATGGCGAATGTGGGGCACCATCACAGGGTGAGCAGCATCATTTACGCTGATGGGAATAACTTGAGAATTTGTTGTCTTGTTTGCACTTGTACGTGCAAGAAGCGTTATTGCCTCTGTTACCGCGACTTCGGTATCTATCGCATTCACCATCAAACGCAGCTCTGCACGTGATTCACTTTGTAGTACTTGCGCGTATCGACAACGTGCGAAGCCGCGTGAATCGACATCACTACATTTCCACTCTGCAGTTGTGGTGGACACCGATAGTCCGTCTGGCAACACAACGTCGACTGCAACATCTGTTGCGGGATCAAAACCGGTGTTGGTGACAACAACATCAATTGGTCGTGGCTTCCCAGGAGTCACATGACCGCCACGAGGCAAGGTCGCATTTAGAGTGAGGGATTCATTCGATTCAGGTTGCGTGCCGTAGGGAACTTTCTCCTCTTGTTGAACAAACTTTGTTGCGCCAACAGGTGAAACAGAAGAGGCTGGTGCCACGAGGGCAAGAACCAAAATGAAAAGGGCGAGTCGCCGAGTAACAGTCGCGGATTAATAATAAACACATACGAGGCCGCATCCATTACTTGTGAACGCCACAGGCACAACAGCGGGTTCCCGTACTAATTGCACAAGACCTCTCTGGTTTTAACCCTGGCAACGCCGTTCGCGATTATCGCCAAACTCAAAACAGCGGCGTTTCGTATCTTTCACTTTAAATTGTTTAAACCACCCGATGTCGGTAGGTGCGACCTCGGGAATAACACACTGATTTCCTTCGGCATACGGGCACGGATTTCCTGTCACGGCTGCCACCACGTGCGAAATGTACCAACCAAGACCAAGGGTCCCTTCCAACGTGGTGTGAATACCGTCGGAACGGAACCAGGATTCTTGAGTACCTGCAAAGTAGTTCCAGTCGGCGATAACAACATCGGCAAACTCTGGGCTCTTTGCAATTGTTTGCTTCAACATGACGTTGTAATCGGCATACATCGAACGCTCCCCTTGTGATCCACGAGATGGAAAGAAGAGGGATTCCTTGAATGTCAAGATCACTAGCTTGCTATTACGAATCTTTGCTGCACGTGCAAATGCTGCGAGTTCTTCACGTAGTTCAAAGTCGCGACTGTGATAACCAGCCATGAGAACAATTACATCAAATTGCTCAACGTATTTCTCCAATGCGTCAACGGCGCTTTCAGGCATTCGTTCTTCACGCCCCATACAGCCCCAATACACAATTCGTCGACATGGTTCTGCGTCGAGAATGTACTTGAAACCGGCAAGCGAGGCTTGCCCATCGTCATACCATCGAAGCGCAGCAAGTGTGGAATCGCCCATTAGAAGAACTTGCGGTCGTTTCCGTTCAACTGGCACGTCGGGATCAATCGTGGTTGTCGGTGTGGGCACAACTGTATTTGTTGGTGGTGCAATTGTTGATGCTGGTATGGCAGCCGCGTCCCCGATGTCGTCTGAGAACTTCTCCGGTGCAGCAAGTACGGGACCATCTGCAATCTTGGGTGCAGCCAATACAAACACTGCGCCACCCACAAGCGACATTGCAACTACTGCTGCACCAGCGGTCAATGTTCGACGCGGTGTTCGTGACAATGACACGCTCCGACGAATTGGTTGTTCTACAAGATCGTACGTCACCATCGACAATGCAAAGCTCATCGCAATAAGTAGTGCGATTTCTATTCCTGACAGCAAACCAAAGTGTGCTTCAAACAGCACGAGTATTGGCCAATGCCATAGATAAAAGGAATAGCTGCGCGCACCAATATATTGCAGTGGACGAAGCGACAACAGACGTTCCGGACCAACGACACATCCTCCTGCAGCAATCACTGCTGCAGTGCCGAGAACAGGTACGAGTGCGGCATAGCCGGGAAACACGGTGCCACTGTCAAACTGCCATGCAGACCATGCAATCGCCCCGAGACCAGCCCACCCCAATGCACCTCGAATGTTTTCACTGAGGACATGTACGTGCGTGACGAGTACCGCTAGACCGGCACCAATCAATAATTCCCATGCGCGTGTATGCGGAAGAAAGTAACCAGCTCCCGGATCGTCTGGAGTAATTGTGATGGATGCGACAAGTGAGAAACCTCCGCCCAACACGATCACTGTCAACAAGAGATTACGAAACATGTCGCGCGTGTACTTTGCCAACAAATACACCACTACCGGCCACACAATATAAAACTGTTCTTCTACGGCGAGCGACCAGTAGTGCTGTAACGGTGACGGCAAAGTGACATCTGCGAGATACTCCCCTGTTGTGAAGTACAAAACAAAGTTTGCACAAAATGCGAGTGCACCAAGTGCAACAGCCGCGAGATCTTCCATGCGTTGCTCTTCCAACATGAAGATCGAAGCAACCACGGTGACAGCAACCACCAACACTGACATAGGAAGGATCCGTCGAATTCTCCGCGCCCAAAACTGCGGCAAGTTGACAGTGTTAGTTGTTTCTACTTCGCGAAGAAGAAGAGACGTGATCAGAAATCCTGAGATCACAAAGAAAACATCGACGCCTATGAATCCTCCAGCGATTTCTGTGATCCCTGCGTGATATGCGACAACAAGCAAGACCGCTACAGCTCGGAGACCTTCAATATCCCCTCGGTGAGTCTCAGATGTACTTGTCACAACGGTATGGAAGGCTATGTCACCAGTAAGCGGTTTTAAGGTCGCCGTAGCTCTTGTCACCTTTGAGTCGACGTTGAATTGACTTTTTGATCTGTCGCAGTCCATATCGGAAACCAACTCGTTTGCGAGCAGCCTTTGATACCGCATTAATGCTGTCGACTGCTTCACGAATCACTCGTACGGCTGCAGTCTCAGTCGAGGTCATAATTCGTGGAGAAAGATGTGACTCATAATTAGGTACTTCGAAATCGAAAGTGTCATAGTCCGACCGGTACACCTGCACGATGCGTTCGGCGGCCGACTGTGAGCACACTTCACGAACAGGTATGCGAAGCCCTTCATTCATACGTTTTGCAATGATGTCTTTTCCTGAACGTTGGCTCAATAAACCAGCAATGAAATCCATCTGACCGGGCTGATTCACATGGATGATGTGGTGATACTGCACACGATCTGGTTTCAGTAGATACGTGTGCGGCCAAAAGTGGTGGTTCGACATAAATGCATCGGGATGCTCGAGAAGCATTTGAGTGCACAAATCAAACGAGGCAGTGACATTGATGAGGTTGCCCTCCATCACATCGGGACACAATTCCCGTGCATGGGCAAGTGATGATGGAGCACGGAGAAAAATACGATTCTCCCACGCAGAATATGCGCGCGCGATGGGATCTCGAACGGCTCCGAGACGCAACCATTCAGGACTTGTCAACGCTTCTTGCATGAGATCGGTCTCAAGTTGATCAATAAGTGTCAACCCATGTATGAGTGGCTCATGAATCAACTGCTTGCGAGATAGAGCTGCAATAACCAGATAGTCAGCCGTTTCGGGCGAATATGTTCCCTCAGCTTCAGCAAGCATGTACTTGAGCGAGGTGCACGCGGACTTTGGTACTGGGGTGTACAACACTTTGAGATTTTTTGCAATCAGAGCGCCGGGTGCACGATCCAGCAATTCCTGTCGTCGCGCATCTTCAGTCATTGATTTTTAGGCTAGTCGTCATCGTGTTCGCCGATCAGGCTCTCGGATTACGCCATGACCTGTGACTCATACCGCATACACGCCATCAACAATGAGCGCGATACCAAACACGATGGCTGCCACCATCAATACCCTCGATAACCACGTAATGGAAAGAGCGTATTTTGCGGTCACTAACGGCGGTATGGACATCGTGAGTGCCAAGACCAACGCGATGGTCACAGACCATGTCCAGCCTTGTCCGCCAGCCCCCACCGCAATCGCCAACATCATCGTTTCCGGCCGCAAAATGCCGTACAACAAAAACTCTGCATTCGAGGCAAGAGCATCTGATCGCGATCGAAGTTGCATCCCGAAGGCAAACAATGTCGTGACAACTATTGCTGCCCCTGCTGCCACCACCGATGTCGCAGCGCTGATATCAAGCGTGCGCAAAATCGGTCCGCCTAACACAGTCAATGTAGTGAGAACTGCAACGCCAATTGCACTCACTCGAATACCCGAACACGAGGCACCACGTTGCATTAATCGAGCAGGATTAAGTAATGCGATGGCACTCAACATAACGAGAAGCGCGCTTTTAGGAACAGGCGTACGCCGTGGAGTATTCGGAGCATCAAGATCAACATTTCGTGCCGCCAACATTGCAGAAATTGCGTGCTGTTGATCATCCATTTGCGTTATGCCAAATTGCGCCCATGCACCCTGTGCCGACGAGGAGTTAGGTAGCGATGCTGCATCATCAGCATTTATTTGACGATCAACAAGTAATTCCGCAACGCAATACAAACGTTCATGAAGCCATGGTTGCTGTTCACGTAATGCTGGCTGCTGCCCAACCACTATCTGCCATGCTCCAATCGCCTCACCAAGCGTTCCTAATCCCGCACCTAATGTTTGTCGACCACGTGTCCATCGATTGAGACCGTCATTTGTTCGCTGAGATTCATAGCGCACCTGAATCCCAGCTATTCCAAGTTGTTTACGCACGAATTCTACAGCGTTGCGATCGTTCAAAAATTGCGGTGCGGTTTCAGTGAGAACACCCATCGCATACGCCCCCCAATGATCAGAAACGTCGGGGACATATCCTTCACGCAATGCGCGTTCTGTCGACAGGTAACTGATAATTGCGCGAATCTGAACATCAAATTCATCAGTGTCAATGATGTGTCGTGCTTGAGCAAGAAGAAATAATGTTTGCCCAGTGGCAAACGGAGAATACGACTCAGGTTGTCCCACCCCAGTTGTGAGATCAACTTCATTCAACACACTGCCGTTGTCTTCTACCTGTGCGGCGACAAAGCGCGCCATCTTCAACAGGTTGTCGTTTAACTCAACATCTCCAGTGCGCAATCGCCTTTCAGCCAACGCAATTCCCGTGAGAGCAGTACCCCCGGTGGCAGACGAGGAACTCTTCATTGCAAGTGTTGGTGTATCACCAATACGAACGGCTTGATAATTACCTTCTATTGCCGGCCATCCACGATCGGCAACTAACGCAGCAGTCTTTCCCACTTCTCCTGTCACATACCGAGCTGTTTGCTCGAGTGACAACAACACTCCTGCATGTCGTACCCAGTTATACCCACCAAGATCTTCTCCTGATTCAACGTCATATCGATACAACCACAGTCCTGAATTACTCTGATTGCGATCAAGCCAAGCGACGCCCTCTGCAATGGAGGCATCGATTTGTTGAACTGTGACATCACCACAATGTTCAGGAAGCGCAACCGCTGCTCGTGACAGAGTAAATATTCCAACACATGCCGCTAACCACACGACTACGACTCGCCACAAGCGGGAATGCATTCACACAGATTAGGGTAAATAATGATGCATGCCGGTATGCGAACAATTATTACCAGTTCGGTCGCGGTGTTATTTCTCGGGGTGTACCCGATTCTCACCGAGCGTGACAGTTATCCACATTCGCACTTACCAATGTTTTCCGTACGGCGAACTGAAACCGCACGAATTGATACTGCTGTTGCTGTGTCATCTTCTGGCGACATTCAACGTCTGAGTCCACGTGTAATCGCAGATACAGACGAAGTGGTTATGGCAAAAGATGCCGTTGTCAATGCAATTAATTCACGATCAACTGACCGCTTGTGTGCGGAGATCGCTAAACGCATTCGATCTGAAAAGTTCGACGCTGTCCATGTTCGGGTCCTGACTGAGACGTATAACGCCATCGCATGGTTCCAAGGCGACAAAGATCCGTTAAAAATCGATGTTCACTCGGAATGCGTCGTGTCTCCATGAACACGCTGGCCACTCTCACAGATAAGGCCCGACAATACGCCGCGACTGATGCACAGCGTCTAGCGATCTTGCGAATCGCAGTGGGTGGATATGCATTGACTTTTCTTATCGTTAGATTCCCACATTTGTGGAACAGTGCTGCCTACCCGTCATCTCGTTGGCAACCAGTTGGCATCCTCTCGCCAGTGGATTCCGCGCCAACTGCATGGTTGTCTCGTTTTCTTCTCATCGTTGCAATCCCCGCTGGTCTTGGATTTGTGTTTGGGTGGAGGTACCGAATATCAGGACCGCTATTTGCATTGTTGTTTCTGGTCATCACCACTTTTCGCTTTTCCTGGGGCTCTGTTCTGCACACTGAGCACCTCGTAGTCATTCACGTTGTCGTCATTGCTTGCTCGTCTGCGGATCATGCATGGAGCAAACGTGTCGCACAGCATTCCTCTAGCGACGCATTGGATCTCGGCAGATACAAGTGGGCTATAGAAACATGCGCCGTTGCAACAGTAGTTGGCTACGTGGTGTCTGGTGTCGCCAAAATTCGCTATGGCGGGTGGGACTGGATATCAGGAGATGTTCTTCGGAATCAAATTGCATTCGATAATCTCCGTAAAATCATGCTGGGAGACATTCACTCACCAGTAGCCAGTTGGATCATTAATAACGATGCGCCACTCAAATTTTTCGCACCACTCACTGTAATTTTCGAACTAGGCGCACCGCTGGCTCTATTTTGTACCTTCCTACAGAAGATTTGGATAGTCGGTATTTGGCTGTTTCACGCAGGAGTACTCATATTCATGGCAATTGTTTTTCCTTATCAATTATTAGGAATTGCGTATCTACCGGTGATTTTTATGACGCCATTTCTTTCGGGACGTCATCAACATAATGTTTCATCGCATGTTCACGAACCACCATTGCAGCAGCATGGGCAGTCGACATCCAATTGACATCACGATATCGTTGAGTAGCCAAACCTAAAATGTTGTATCCAAAGCCAGAGATGCGTACTCCGATCCATACCGATCGAACTTCCTGCTGTGTGTCTTTTCTATTATCAACATGAGTCAACATTTGTTCTAATGAATGTTGAAATAACTTCATGACCGAGCGTTGCAATTTGTGATGATGACGTGCCGCCAATGTGGCTTCAACTCGAAAAAGTCGAGCATCTTCACTCGCTGATGCTGTACTTAATTCTCTAATACGGCTGGCAGTAATGTCTGCTAATTCTTGTTCACTTCCTCTGAGAAACATGAGGTCGTTACGTACAATTGAGTCGCGAAAAACAAACTCTGTTGCGTACGTCATCAAGTCTTCTTTCGAGTCAAAATATGCGTACGAAGAACTAAATGCTTTATTTGCATATCGAGCAATTCGATTTGCTGTTGCTTTTTCAAAGCCAGTTCGCATAATCACTTTGGTTGCCGCAAACACGAGATTCCCAAGGGTTGCATCTTCCATCTCTGGGAAAGTCAGAGGTATTGGACGAATCTCTGTAGACATGGGCAACTGCACCCGATGCAATGGATCCCTCAAATATCGATCGTAGAGAGAAAATGCTTTGATGGTCTCCTCTTGATTGATTGGCAATAACGAGCCAATGAACAGTCCCCCAAGTACATACACAACGTAAGAAAGAGCGACGTCGGTGGGCAGCTGTGGAAGCGACTGCAGGTAGTCCTCGAGTTCACGATTGAGATCAATTTCAATTGTTTCAAGGAGATATTCGTAACGCCGTGCAACTGTTAAGCACTCGATGAGTGCGGCGCTCTCAATAGACGGACGATGCATTTGAGTGACGAGCCATTGAAGTGCACCCTTGTCACCAGTCTCAGCGAATAATCGCGTGAAGTAAAGAATCTGTTGTAGGTGTTGGCATAAATGATGGTCCCAAACGTCGACGGCAAGATCAATGGAATCGTCATAGCGTCGATATAGGGGGCTTTTCGACATCGCGGCTTCTTTGGCAACACGAGCCATTGACAGGCCATCAATTCCTAAAGTCGCAATATTTTCGAGTGCAACTGAGCGTATGTGCCGGGAAATCTGTTCGGTCTGATCTGCTCGGGTCTCTCTACATTTCAACTGCGACACAATGATCCGTCCCTACTGAGCGAATTACCACTCCTATTGTCGAGCAGGTGTTGCAAATGACAACAATGCACGCCACAAATTGGCGAAATCATCGTTTGAGACTTGCCGAGCCGAATCTAGGTCATTGATAGTAAAACCAATCACCATTGATTGAAAGAGAAGCGAGAGTGCTCGAGGATTAACTGGAACTGGTGTCCGAAGTTTTTGCAGGGCTTCTGTGATCACTTGCTCAAATGCATCGTTAATGCGCATCTGAGCCTCAGCCAAGCGCACCTGCAGCTCTGGTAACTCACGAGCAGTGGCCATTACAGATAGGCGCTTCCAACGGATGGATACTGCCTCCGGACGGCGGCTTGGTAGTGGTAAAAATTCAAGAAGTTCGTCAATCGATAACGAGGGTGACTGTGCAATGGCTTCATGTACACGTGAGATTTCCTCGGTCATGATGGATTCAAACTGATCCGCTAACGCCGCCGCAACCAATCCATTGCGACCACCGAAGTGTCTATAAATCAGTGGGACTGCAGCCTTTGCCTTTTCCGACACTTCAAGTACTCGAAACCCCAGTACGCCACGTTCATCGATCTCAGACTTTGCAGCCTCAAGAATGCGCTCGGCTGCTGGTCGAGATGGCTGACTATTTCTCGCCGGTGCAACATTGGAGTCTTTCGATGTGAGCGACATGTTGGCCTCCTAAAAGACAGTTAAAACTTATGAATACTAAGTATCCTGACGATAACAAATCTAGTAACACTTCGTTTCCTAAGTCTCAGACTTTTCGACCAGACACTTCTGTGCAAAAACGTGGGTAGAACAGAGCCCATGGCGACCCTCAGTGCTCAGGTGGTGTGGTTGAAGCGGGATCTTCGCATTCACGATCACGAGCCCTTGGCGCGGGCGGCTCTCTCTGGCCCGGTCATCGCCTTATACATATGTGAGCCACACGTGGTCTGGGGTAGCCATGACCATGACCCACGTCACTGGACATTCGTGCGGGAATGTCTGGACGACGTTGCGAACTCGCTGCAAAAACTTGGCATTCCTCTTACGGTGCGAGTTGGAGATGCAGTGGAAGTGCTCGAGCAGCTCCGGGTCGCGCACAATGTCACCCACGTGTGGGCGCACGAAGAAACAGGAAACCTCGCGACCTTTGCCCGTGACCGCGCAGTGATTGCGTGGGCCCAATCAGAACGTGTGGCATTTACGGAAGTTCCGCAAAACGGAATCGTGCGGCGACTCGCGTCACGTGATGACTGGGGCAAGATTCGTCCATCACGACTTTCGCATCCGATTGTTAATCCGCCACGACACGTGGTCGGAGTGCAAGACGTTTTTAGTGAACCGTTACCCATTGCGCACGACCCGATCGGAACATATCGACAACGCGGTGGTGAAACACGTGCGCGTGAATTATTGGACGACTTTCTCGCTAATCGCGTCCTGGGATACGAAAAGCGAATGTCAAGCCCCACTATTGCCTGGGATGGTTGCTCTCGTCTGTCGCCCTACCTTGCATACGGATGCATCAGTTCACGCGAAGTCATACAACGTATTAACGATTGCAGACGAGGTGCGCCATCAGATCTGCGTTTCTCACTAGAAGCATTCGAAGAACGCATTGCATGGCGTGACCACTTCATACAAAAACTAGAGAGTGACCCCTCAATAGAAACTCAGAGCTACTTCTCTGCTTTTGATGACATGAGATCTCGCATCGATCACACCAAGCTTGAAGCGTGGATCACTGGCCGCACCGGGTATCCGTTTGTAGATGCGTGTTTGCGATCGCTTGCAGCCACTGGTTGGATTAACTTTCGGATGCGTGCAATGTTGGTGTCATTTGCTGCACAAAATCTCTGGTTACCGTGGCAATCATTTGCTTCACAAATGGCGAAATGGTTTGTTGACTACGAACCCGGTATTCACTGGCCACAAATACAAATGCAGTCGGGAACAACATCAAACGTGACTGTACGCGTGTACAACCCCATAAAACAGAGCCACGACCATGATCCCAATGGTGACTTTATTCGCACGTGGGTGCCAGAACTTGCGCAGGTACACGATCACGTCATCCACGAACCATGGCTCCATACTGGTCAACTTACGGGAGCTGCAACGTCATACCCGCAACCAATCGTTCACTATCAACGTGCGTCACAACTTGCTCTTCGTGAAATTGACAAAACGCGAGCAGCACTCGGCTTACCTCGACGACGTAGAGACTCCTGACGCATCCACACACCATTCCCACAGAGCATCTCGAGCAGATTGAGTGTCTGAGCGTTTTGTTGTTGGTAGCCGGTGCAATGAACGTACGGAACGGTCACACCAAAAAGATCCGCTTGTTCCAGGTAATTGTTGTTCCATTGCCAACCACGCAATGGTGTCAGCACCCTGCGCTGGCGTTCGCAGCACGGCTTTTGTCGCCTTTCGGAATGCGGGCAGCGCCTCTTGCACGCCTGGTGTGTCAGCCCAACCCGGATGCATCGCGTGAAATTGAACGTCGGGTTCCGTTGTCCCCCACATTTCATTGAGCGTCACCTGTGCGCGTTTTGCAAGAGCATATTGACGGGTGCCGTCGTACTTTGACGACGACATCTCTATTGAGCCACCTTGACGCACGTGCGGTAACGACACTGCATACATCCCGCCACTCGACACGGTGATCACGCGCCCACGCGATAACCGCAGCAATGGCATCAACAGCGACGTCATCAAGAAAGGTCCAACCACTTGTGATGCAACCGTGGACTCAATGCCCTCTGCGGTTTGTAAATACGCTTTCGATAATGCACCAGCATTATGTATGAGCACGTTAATTGAAGTGTGTGAGCCAGTGATCTCGTCACATGCGGATCGCACCGCTGCAAGATCACCTATATCTGCTACTACTGAACTGACATTTCCTGTGCCTGCTATTGAATTAATTTCGTCGACCAACGCATTGAGTTTTTCACGATTACGCGCAACGAGTATCACGTTGGCATTTGCTGCACGTATAGTGCGTGCCACTTCTCTGCCGATTCCAGATGTTGGACCAGTGATTACAACATTCTGTGATGTCATATCGTAATCGCTTAACGGCTTCCAGTGTTCAAGGCGTGACCGCGTCTCGTAACCTGCTCGGGAGAAACTTCCAGCAACGGAGCACTCAAGCAGGGCATCAACAAGGTGTGGAATCTTCAGGGGCATACATAACTTTCTTTATTCGATCATGTTTTATAAGGTAAGCCAACAAGCACTGGCACCCCTGATGAAAACATCACGTGCGGTGTGCTTGTTGGTGCTGGCAATCCTGCTGCAGTGATTAAAGAATCATCTAGTGACACGATTGACGCGTGTTGTAACGGCCACGTGGGATGTTCCACTGGTGCATACCGCAATGAGTTGCGCCCGGCATGCGAATACAGACCCCAACGCGCACTCACAAAAACATCAAAATCAGTTGGTGATGCAATAGGTTCACCGATCCGCACGTGTAGTGAAGTTCGCGGCGTAGATCCCTCGGCACCGTTGCGGGGCCAACGTCGACGCACCGTGGTGTACACGTCGTTTTCTTCCCGCATATGCGATACCGAACCAAAGCAATACGGCAATTTGTATGTGGTGCGTGCAACCACGGTGGGCAAGATGCGATTGATGTCAAGTGAGAAAAACCACACACCTGGCACTCCGTTTCGTACCACGTAGGTTCGCACGTTCACTTCTGGAAACGACCCGAGATACGGAATAGAAGGCAAACGAGGGACACCGATGCCTCTCATGGAAAAAGGAATAAGGCCGACCCACGCTTTGCCGTCATAGGTGTCTACTTGAAGCCCCTCGGGCAACATCTGTTGCACAATATCTGCGGGATATTCGAAATGCACATACACAAGGTCATACCAACCCTGTTTCATGACTGCACGCTTCACGGTGTCACGCTACGAGGACTGTGAAAGTTTCACCATCACATAAAGTCAAGACGTGGAAAATTTCGTCACACGTGAGATGTACGGGCATGCGGCCGTCATCACCTTGAACCGACCAGATGCGCTAAATGCGTTTACCCCTGCAATGGTGGAAGCCCTCGAATCAGAAATTCGCACTGCAGTGGCAGACACCGGTGTCACCGGCGTGATCATTACGGGGTCTGGTCGCGGTTTCTGCGCTGGGCTTGATGCCGCATCGCTGGCGCAAACAGCTGAGTCTGGCGTCTCAGCAATCAACGTCTCGGGGGAACCTGAGCTACGCGGTTTGTTTAGTTATTTGCTGTTACAACCCAAGCCAATCATTGCTGCCATCAACGGCGTCACGGCAGGTGGTGGACTTGTTCTTGCGTCAAAATGTGACATTCGTTTCGCGTCACATGAAGCATCTTTTGTCACCGTCTTTACTCGTCGCGGACTTATCGCCGAGCATGGATTGACGTGGTTGATCCCACGTCTTGTCGGCACAGGGTCTGCTCTTGACATGTTGTGGTCATCACGTCGAGTAGATGCAAATGAGGCATACCACATGGGTCTCGTACAACGTCTACTGCCAAAAGACGAACTTCTTCCTGCGGCAATTGACTACGTGAATGAGTTGGCTGCAACAGTGTCACCAAGTGCCATAGCAGATACCAAGATGTTGGTGTACCGACACTTTGGTCATGCAATGGAAGAGTCTTTCGTAGAAGCAGACAAGGTGGGCTGGCACGCATTCTCTCGACCAGATGCCACCGAAGGTGTTTCATCATTTCTTGAGAAGCGTTCACCAAAATTCACACCACTAGGCGAGAAGTAACCACTAAAAGCATGTCTACAACAAGGTCGTCGATGCGTCTAAGACAACTAGCAATTGTTGCGTCAGATCGCGACATTGTTACTTCCCAATTGTGCGAGGTGTTCGACCTTCAAGTTGCGTACCACGATCCAGCTTTAGCATCACTGGGTTTACACAATTCGTTATTAGCCGTGAATGATCAATTCATTGAGATAGTGGCTCCCGTAAAAGCCGACACCACGGCAGAACGATATCGACAACGTCGAGGTGGCGATACCGGATACATGTTGATTTTTCAAACGGACGATCATGCAAAACACAAGGCACTTGTGCAACAACACGGCGTGCGTATTGTCGCGGATTTCAGTACACATGGTTTTCATAACATGCAATTACATCCTGCTGATACTGGCGGTGTGTTTTTTGAAATTGACCAAGAAGATGATCCAGAGAAATGGCATCCAGCAGGTGCGTCGTGGCGAGACACCATCAATACTTCTTGTGTGCAGTCAATAGTCGGTGTCGATGTTGCATGTATTAACCCGGAACGTACTGCACACCGCTGGAGTGCTTTACTTGATGTCCCTGTTTCTATTGGCACAAACTGTGGACACCACAAACTACGTCTAGGTTCTGAAACAATCCGTTTTGTTCCCGCTAGTGATCGTGGCGAAGGTCTTGACACGGTCGAAATCACAACGACTACACCAGACGACATCCAAAGTCGTGCCCGCACATTGTCACTGCCGTGTGGTGATAGTCGTGTGCAAATAGGTGGTGTCACATTTGTATTGAAGAATTAAAAGGAGCGAATACATAATGCGTGCAGAGAACTACACACCTTTAAGTGCCGAGAAAACGGCGTACTGGTCGCAGTTTCCACAATGGGATCCAGCAACTCGCCATTTCAACACTCTCCTTGGACTGGTGATGGAAGATGCGCGGATCGACTACGCACGGTTGCGCTTGCCATATCGCCCAGAATTGAATCAACCAGCCGGAGTGATGCATGGCGGTGCTATCGCCAGCCTCATCGACACTGCAGTTGTCCCCGCAATTGGTTCGTATTACGACGAGATGCCCCGCATGTTGACCATTTCTCTCACCATCAACTATCTAGGGGCAATTGTTGAGGAAGATGCGGTGTGTGAAGGTTGGGTGGAACGACGCGGAAAATCAATAGTGTTCTGTGCCGCCGAAGTGTGCGGTGTCACATCTGGAAAGGTAGCCGCGACGGCATCACTTGTTTATAAAGTGTGAGCGCTATGACACTTCGATTGGGTTCACTGAACGGACGAGCACAAATAGTTGTAGCCGACACTGACGACATTGCTCGCGTGGTCGATATTGAAAAGGCGAGTAACGGCGCGTTTTCATCAGACCCAATGATGGCCTACGCACATTGGAGTGCGCTACGAGATTTCGCATCAACCATCTCTGATACAGGGACAGAAGTGGCACTGTCATCACTTGACTCACCTGTTCCTCAGCCACGTCAACTATTTGCGGTCGGGCTGAATTATCGCCAACACGCCATCGAGTTTGGTCTCGACATTCCTCCAAGCCCACTGGTCTTTACAAAGTTTCCGTCATCAATCGGTGCCCCAAACGCCAACATTCCACTCACTAATGACGACACCGACTGGGAAGTTGAACTGGTTCTCGTTGTTGGATCGGGCGGTCGATCAATTTCTCAAGACGACGCGTGGAACCACATTGCGGGAATCTGCGTGGGACAAGACATATCCAACCGAATCGAGCAATTCACAACTAATCCACCGCAATTTTGCCTTGGGAAGAGTTTTGAAAATCACACCGTATTCGGGCCTTGGGTCGTCGATACACAAGCCGTATCGAAAAAAGATGGGTTACATATTTCTTGCACAGTGAACGACCGTGAAGTGCAATCATCAAACACCAGCGACCTCATCTTTTCTACACCAGAGATTGTTCATTATCTATCGCACATCGTTGAGTTGTATCCCGGGGACATTATTTACACGGGCACCCCAAATGGCATCGGCAACTCTCGTACACCACCAGAGTTTCTCAAAAAAGGTGACGTCATTGTTTCCAGGTTGGAAAACGTTGGCGCAATCATAAACAAGTGCGTGTAGCGCTCTTTGCTAGCTGTCAACAATTACTGCGTAGCTAACTACAAAGCTTGTGCGAGCATGATCACACACACCACTCCCCTTGCGCTCCATGCAATTGTGCGGGGCCAGTTGGTCACCACCAAACGACGGCCAACCGTGATATCCGGATTTTGAGCCATTTTTTCGTGCAGTGGCACAGATACAAAAATGGTGCATCCAAGCGCAACAGCAAGAAAGACTCCGCTTAACCACGGCAACCACCACGACACTCCATCAGGCCGCCACACAAGAAGAGCAAGCGTGGATACTCCTTCGATCAACATTGGAGGACCCACAACATTGCCTGTACGGCGTTGATGTTCACGAGCGACATCACTGGCACGGTCAGTACTCACTAATGCAAGTAACGGATAGTGAACAATTTGTACCATCCAGATGAGTCCTACCATGTACAAAGTTGCAGCGACATTAGAGATAAGAGCTGTTTCTTCCACATGCAGCAACATATCGACAGAAGTGATAAATAACATGCGAGACTGAGAAGATGACCGATCATCATCATGGATTTGGCCGCGAGGTCATGGACGAACTTGCCCCACTCGGACGCGACTTACGCGAGAAAATTCCGGGTGTGTACACCGGCTATGGCGAAATGCACAAAGCAGCGTTTGCCGAGGGTGAACTCAGCAAAAAGATGAAAGAGCTCATCGCGTTGGCAATCGCGATCACTACTCACTGTGATGGGTGCATCTCCGCCCACGCTCGCGGCGCAGCGTTAGCGGGTGCTACTGAAGAAGAAGTTGCCGAGATGGTGGGAGTAACAATCAGCATGAATGGTGGCCCCGGAACAGTATTCGGGCCACGCGCGTACGCGGCATTTCGCGAATACAAAAACAGGTAACTCGCTACGCCACAGCTATTTGCTGGCGATCCTTTCGTCGCATCGCAATGAAGTAGGTAACGCCCAAAAGCACAAGTCCCGTAGCGCTAATCAATGCACCCTGGGCGATGTCGTTATCGACGTTCATCACTGCAAACATCACGACACCTGCAATGATCATCACTGCTCCGACGATAAGCATCTCTACTTGGAACTTAATTCCGCCGTACGCATATGCCAGTGCGCCTAAACCAATCGGCACAATAACCGCAAAGCCACCATGGTGATACCCGGCCATGCCAATTGCTGTTTGCGCCACCAGGATCAAACCGAACACGCGCAGTAACGCTGCAAGCGGTACCTGCAATACACCAAGCGCAACCAAGATAAGGCCTGCTACTCCAACGAGATACGGCGGTTGTTCTTGCAGCGCATCAATTTCTGATGTCACCATGATCGACACAATAAAAATCGACGGACCTGCACCTATAGCACCCACCATCTTGGTGGTGCGCAACCGCCACAATGACCACAAGAATATTGCCGAGCTTGCAATGATTGCGCTTACCTCGCTACGAAGACCAGCTTCAGTCAGCACTATGCCAGTTGCTAACCCCGCTGTCAGCATGCTTACCAGTTCTAAGACTTCCCCAAAACGATGCAAAGCACCTGCTTTCTTCTGGAAGCGATACGCAAAGAATCCGGTCACTACGGCTACTGCGTACAGAACAAACGCGATGATTAAAGCAGACGCGTCTTCAAATGCATAAATACCAATACGGATAACACCGGCCGCAATGAGCAGACCACCGAGATACATCACCAACTCTTTGACAGGCACTACCCATTCAGGTGCTGTGCGCACTTCTGTTGCTTCTTGTTCGGTGATCTTGCCGGCTGTAATCAGCGCTTTAAGAATCTCGCGCTGTGTCCGACGTCTTTCCATATGAGCAGTCTCTCATGAACTTGGAAGAGTAGAGAACCAATCGATTGTGGGGCTCAACGTACTTGCTAATAATGGTGCAAGAAACTCTGCGTACGTCGTGGTGATGTGATTGTCATCTCGATACACAAGAATATTGCCCACAATTGTGGGGCACACCGTTCTAGTACAAAACCAATCACGGGTCTGAAGGAGTGCAACATTGTTTTCAACCGACAGATCAGTGCGAACCTCGACAATATCTTCACGAAAACTCTCACTCACTGCGAGTGTGCACGTCTGCACCTCGTTGATGTGTGAACTTAAACATGTAGGAACATCGCGTCCCGGGTATGGAGTATCTGCAAAAAGCACTGGTTCAGCACCAATACGACGCAATTCATTGATCGTCCCCTGTAAACCCTCGCGCCAATCCTTTTGCCAAATTGGTAATTGGTTTGAAGCACTCAATAAGCGATCAAAGTGAACAATTAGCACTACCTTCACTCCATCCGCGCGCATTTTGCGCCGCACGTTCTTGCGCCATTCCCCACATTGCGTGTAGGTCTGGCCAAGAACACTGGAATACGTCAAAATGTTGGCTGGTGGACAACCACGTTTTGTGTAAATGATGAGTTTCCAGTCATTCTGTTCGGCAGCCAGTTTTAATGCAGGGAACCACTGCGCTGCGTGCGAATCACCGTAGAGCCCAACAACTTTGGTTGAATCAGGATTGCCATACACACAGTCTTTGGGTTGAGTAGTTCCAAAGTTCACATGACAGTTGTTCTTGTAAATCTCTGGTTCATCCGTCTGCACCTTGCCTAAAGATGGAGTGAGGTTTTGTGGCACACGTTCAATGGCGATCGATTCAACAACTGGTGGAATCGCTCTAGTAATTGGCGGCAGCGTTGGTGCGGTTGGCATAATCGGAATAGTGGTTGTTGATTCAACAGTGATGGGATTTGTCGTTGTTGTTGTGTCCAACGTGGGAACATCAATAATGTCATCGCTAGCCAGAGCAGGCGGATTATTGCGCATTAGCATTCCACTGCCGGCGACAACAATGAGTAGCGATGCCGCAAGTGCCAATGCCCGCACGCCAACGATCTTTTTATTGAGATGTATCGGATTTTCAATGAATCGAAATGACAATTCCGAAAGTGCAAGAGAAATAGCAAGGCATGCACTTGCTTGAGCCAACGTCAATTTCTCACCTTTTGCAGCTTCAGCCAAGATCAATACAGGCCAATGCCATAAGTACGCCGAATATGACCGCGAACCCAACCATTGAAACGGTGGGGCTCTCAATATCCAACGAGGACCGTACGTGGCATCCCCGCCACGAATTGCAATCGCAGTAACAACAACCGGCAAAAGTGCCCACGGTCCAGGAAATCGAATGGAGTCATCAAAGACAACAGCAATAGTGATAATTGTTGTCAACGCAATCCATGAAGCACCAACCTCAACCGTGCGCATGATGTGATGACGCGTCAGTGGCAGAACAGCAAGTAATGCGCCGATTGCTAATTCGAATGCACGCGTGTGTGGTGAAAAGAACGCCCATGCTGGTGCTGAATCCATCAACACCATGCACGAAATAAAAGATGCAATGGCGACTACCGCACTGGTCACGCCCACTTTCAATCGCGTATGACGTACTCCCAACGTCACAAGGATGATGAGGGCAGGCCACACCAAATAGAACTGCTCTTCCACCGCGAGAGACCAATAGTGCTGCAACGGTGAAGGCGGTAATGACGCTTGCAGGTAATCAGCATCTCGATCAGCGAAAATCAGATTGGACGAAAACGTCGCCGTGCCAATCGCATCGACTCCAAGACTCTCCCGACGCAACGGTTCCAGCCACCGTAACGATGCGAGCAACGTGGCGATAACCACTACCGCCGACATCGGCAAAATACGTCGCGCACGGCGTGAATAGAAATTTGATAACGAAATTCGGCCTCTATCTTCGCGTTCTCTCACAAGCAGCGATGTGATCAAAAAACCCGAAATCACAAAGAACACATCGACGCCGATGTAGCCACCCTGCATCCAGGAAAATCCGCCGTGGTACAGCAGAACAAGACCCACTGCGATAGCGCGAAGCCCTTCGATGTCTTGTCGCTTAACCCGTTCCTGTAGCATCGCCTAAAAGTATTGTTCCTGCGACCCATCGCTGAGTCGCATGTCACAAAGTATGTGTCACATGTGGGAACTTTCTCGGTCTGTGGCAGTGTCTATATAGAGGTATGAAACGAAAAACGATGCGACGCTCTCCTGTGTTGAAGATTGCCACGTTTCTTGGGCTTGTCGTCGGTGCCGTCACTTTGCAGGCATGCGGTGAGAAGGACACATCGCTAGTCGGCTATGTACCACCGTCGGAAAAAGTCGTGTCATCGGCATCGGCTACCGAAGTCAGTTCCGACTCAACACAGCCATTTCGGTTTGTTGCCCCAGCTGGCGAAGTACTGATTGTGTACTTTGGCTACACCAATTGTCCCGACCTGTGCCCTACCACTTTGGCTGCCGTACGAAGTGCAAAGAAAGACCTCGGTCCTCTTGCCGACCGTGTGAAGTTAGCGATGGTCACCGTCGATCCTGAGCGCGACAATAAAGACGTTCTCCCCGCGTACCTAACTTCTTTTTCCGAGCAATATCACGCATTAATTCCTGTCTCTGAGGAAGAGCTAGCAGCGATCAAAGATGTGTTCCAAGCATCATCCAGCGTCATCAAAAACTCTGACGGAACAATCGAAGTAGGTCACAGTACGACAACCTACGTTGTGAATGACAAAGGTGTTGTTATTGTTGAATGGCCGTACGGCCTTACTGCCGACGACATGGCCAATGATTTACTACTTCTTCTTAAATAACTCACCATCAATGAAAAAGGAAACAATGAAAAACAAAAAAGTACAGCGTTTTGCAATTGCAGGACTCACTCTTGCAACATTCGGTTTGGCTGCGTGCGGAGATGACGATACTTCGTCATTAGACACAACCGAATCGTCGGAAGAAGTCACCGAACTCGTCATTGAAGGTCAATGGGCACGCACAAGTCCCGCAGCAACCACTGCCGGAGCTGCCTACGTAACCATCACTTCACCTATAGACGATGTGCTCATGGGTGCTTCTGTTGATGCATCCATCGCGGAATCAGTTGAACTGCACGAAATGGTGATGGCATCTGACGACATGATGATGGGGAACGATGACATGGATCACTCGTCGATGTCCGGCGATGACATGAACGGTGATATGGACGGTGAAATGAAGATGCAACAAGTAATGGAAATTGCACTTCCTGCAGGAACAGCAGTGGAATTAAAGCCAGGTGGGTACCACATCATGTTCATTGGTTTGGTGAATCCATTGAAGACTGGCGACACACTTCAATTGACACTGAAGTTCCAAAAAGCGGGGGACGTTGTTGTAGCAGTACCAGTGCAAGAAGACGCTCCCTGATATGACGAAACGTCCGATGTCTGGATGGGAAAAGACAATCATTGCTGCGATTGCATCAATGATTGTTGTGGTGGCGGGTGTTATCGGCTTTGCCATCACCCGTTCGGACTCGGACACTTCTCAGTTGTACTCGTACATCATTGAAGACGGCACGAAAGAATTGCTTGATCAAGGTGAAGTGCCGTCTAATCAACCTCCCACTGATCTCGATCTGAAAGTGGGAGACACGCTTGAAGTGATCAACCGCGACTCGGCGGTGCACTCATACAGTTTCATCACGGTGCGCCCGGGCGAGACAGGCCGATACACCTTTAAAACACCTGGAACATACGTTGGTGCCTGCACCATTGGTGCACACACTTCTGTGACGATCACGGTCACGTAACGACACATGCCTTTTCGTTACCTGTTATACCCAGCAATTGCGCTTGCTGCGGTGCTCGCTTCGTGTTCATCTGGCTCGTCATCCAACTACGACGAGTGGCCTAGTACCGATGTCATTGAAGTATCAACAAACACTCCCTCAAACACGTCGTCAATTACTGGTGACAAGGTCACCATTATCAATCTGTGGGCGCTGTGGTGCGCGCCATGTCGTGAAGAACTTCCGCGACTACAAGAGGTATCAACAACCAACGCAGGCAAGTTGGATGTGGTGGGCATCAACATCGGCGACGACTTCGACAAAACCGCCTCCTACATCGACGA
The DNA here is from genome assembly GCA_044340485.1 of Ilumatobacteraceae bacterium. Classification (GTDB taxonomy): domain Bacteria; phylum Actinomycetota; class Acidimicrobiia; order Acidimicrobiales; family Ilumatobacteraceae; genus UBA2093. The sequence continues at coordinate 51,486 of JBIITN010000002.1, forward strand.
CGCGGGTCTCACGTTCCCGATGTACTGGGACGAGACTGGTGATCTATTGACAGCGCTCAAAATTCCTTCTGTTCCAGCGACCCTTGCGGTCGACGAAAACGGCAAGATCATCTGGTCGCATCTGGGTGCGCTCAGCCAATCCGAACTAAACGCAAAGGTGAACGAACGTTGAACACCTCATCGCGAGTATCCACCACTTCAATTCATATTCTTGACACGATGTGTAACCGTGTCGGACATCAGCGAAAGCGTCATCCAATCACTCGCTGACATCTCCGATTCTTTGCAGTGGAAACCTGTGACCATGCCGGGACTACCTGTGCCGTGGCTGGGCGTTCATGTTCCAGAGATCAACACTCATGGTCGCCCCTGGGTATGGGAAGTTGTTACTCCCGCTCAATACACAAGCTCAGAACGTTTGCACGATGACCCGATGGTTTTATGCATTGAACACGACACCGTCATTGTCACTATGCACAATCGTGATGTGCCCGCATCGTCAGTACGCATGCAAGTATCAGTAAGTCGCGTTCCCGATGAACTTGAAACACATTGTCCACTCGAGCGCAGTAACAAGTGGTCAGTCACGATGGCAACAGGATGGTCTGCTAACGCCGTTGGCCGCGCGGCTCAGGACTGGATCGAAGGCAACACCGACAGCCTCGCGCGCATCGACATCACCGAACCCGTTCTGCGCCCCGACATTCGTTATCAGTTGTCCCCTGATATTGATGTGGAGTCGGCAGCGTTTGACTCACTCCTTACACTGTCTTTACATGATGCTGGCATTGTGTCTTCCACGCTCTCCAGCATCCACGATGCGCTGGCAACATATCGCTGATCGTGCACAAACACATCGAAACATCGTGGTCCAACGCGTGCGAGGTGACCTGTAGTGCAGACCACCTACGCTGTCTCACTCATTGCACCTGACTGCACGGAAACAGACCGCATTACTGCCGTCGATGTCTGGTCTGATTGGCTTGCTGAGAATTATCGAACTGATTCACGTCCACCAGGTCTGAGTGTGCGTGTTCGCGAACGAAGTGATGACCCTGTTTTTCGTATCACTGTTACCAAAGCAGAAACTGACGTCACCAATGTTTTAACGGCCACGATTGCAACAATCAATGGCAATTTGCTCTTTGACGTGCGCAACGTGACTTTTCCAACAACTAGCAAAGTTGCACCAACTAAACCAGCGATTCCTCAACGTTCCGTGATCGACACAGTTCGCAAGACTCTCTCGCGCATAATTGTCGAAGATGCAAATGTCCGAGTAAGTGACATAGCACGCCAACTGACCACCGAAATTGAGGGCCAAGAAGTTGGCGCGTTTGTTCGTGATGCTCCCAGCCGCCGATTACCTGTAGTTATTGAAGTTCACGACTTCGAACGTGGGACACGGCCACTATTCGGTACAACTCTTGGTCCTTTAGTCGGCCTCGTTCATCTTGTGTCCGTCAATGATCCGGCCGCGCTCAAAGGTTTTTCCGACCTGAGTGGCATCTCGCTTGTTACGCCTGGCTCCATTCACATTTGCTGGGCTGGCGCCACAGAGCCCCATCGATACGACATACCAGTGCCACAAGTGTCTCGACTTGCAGTCTTTGAATCAATCATCGAGACAGTTGTGTCCTCATCTGCTCTGTCATTGCCGCTCCCGCGCCTACCTTCTCCGCCACGAGATGAGCTCCCCGCTGAAACCTATTCACCCCAACACATCACGTCCTCTTCCACCGGCTACTCAGAAGAAGAGTGGATCGATGCTCTTGATGACTCAGAACAACGCGTGGAACAACTCGAATCACGCGTGATGGAGTTAGAGGCTTCCTTAACGAGTGCAGATCTCATCATTGACAGACAAAACAAACTAAAGGACCATCTCATTGCTGAGAAGACGGCGCTTGAGATTCAACTGTCACAAAGCACTGCAGATACCAACATAAAGTCGGTTAAGCAAGCAATTGATTTTGCGCGTCTTCATTCATCATTTCTCTACTTCCATGACCGCGCAATTGAGTCTGGCTATGCGCTTCAAACGGCTGATCCAATGGCCGTAGTCAGGGCACTCGCAGCTCTCGACCGAGTCGCACACAAGTGGCTCGTGGGCGACATCGCCAATACAAGCATCGCTGCAACCTGCAAAGCAGAAGGTCTTGATTTTGCCGCCGGCATCTCCGACACTGCCGTCAATAAATATGGCTCTGACTATCAGATCGAGTGGCGCGGTCAGCCTGTGCTAGCCGAAGCCCATGTTCGCATTGGGGTTGGCTCGCACCATGCGCGTATCCATGTGTATTTCGATTCCGAGACCCACCAAGTAGTTGTGGCGTATATCGGGCGACACCTTCGTGACAAAGGCAGTGCCAGTTAAACCTCTACGCTTGTCGAAGCATGTGGCTCAAACACCCCGTCACCAAAACCATCGCACTTTTTTTGGTGATCTTTTCCTTAATGGTCGGGGTCTCGGTTGCGAAATACATCGTTGACCATCCTGGTGATTCCATTCAGCAAAATGTCGCGGCATGGGCTCGCAACAACGATCTCGGTGCAATCGTTGATCGCTTAGAGGAAGTAATGAAGGGTGATCCTCCTTCAACAGAAGCAGCTGACGAACTCGCACTTGCTGTAGAAGACGATGTCGACGAGCCAGCCCCATCAACCACAACACCATCAAACACTTCCACCACTGTTGTGCCCGATCCTTCGAATGGTGTCATTAACGACACCGGACGACCAGCGCCAATTGCACCGGTGGTCACTCCGGCATTAGATGGCGAAGGCAAGTGGGTGAAATTTTCTGAACTCGGTGGTTCCCCCATTTCATACGCCACGTCATTTCGCCCATTCGCCGACTTTGCATCTGTTCTTGCAACAGCAATGGTGATTGATCAATCACGTCTCACTGCTGGTCTTTTCAATGGCAACGAACTACCGGGAGGGCAATGGAACAACGGTGACCGTGTGATGAAAGAGGCACTGCCATCACTGGTGCTTGCATTTAATGGCGGCTTTCGTTTTGAGCATTACCAAGGTGGGTACTACACCGAAGGCAAGATGCTGCGGGAATTACGCGATAACGAAGCAACATTGGCTATTGACAAAAATGGTCGCGCCACAGTCGGAGTATTCGGCCGCGACATTTTCAATGACGGTACGTGGAAGACATTGCGACAAAATCTTCCGCCCATCATCATGGACGGCCAAATCACACTTGACCAGTTCCGCAATACCTACTGGGGCGACGACTTTGGCAAAGTGATTTACACCATTCGTTCAGGAGCCTGCTTACGCTTCGATGGTCGATTGTTGTTTGCAGTTGCAGGTGATGTGGATATCGACATGTTCGCTGAAGTGATGAAAATGCTCGGCTGTAAAACCGCGATGCAACTAGACATCAACGGCACATGGCCACAAGGCGCAAAATACAGCGGATTTGGCACCACTAGCCGCAACGGTGAGGTGCTTGATCGCCGTATGAAAAATGCCAATCGCTATGTGAGCAAGTCATCAAAAGACTTCTTTGCGTTTTTTGATACCGCAACCCTTCCTCCAGGCGTTGTACAGTAAGCCAACATGGCCGACGATCTCACCAAAGAAACCAAAGACACCGGACCAAACCTTGCAACCATTGGTGCCGCTATTGCAGTGGTCGTGTTGATTTTATTTGTCATCGCTAATTCAAAAAAGACTGAGGTTAATTTCCTCATCTTTCGAGCCGACAATGTGTCGGTGTGGTGGGTCATTGTTCTTACGGCAGTGATCACTCTGATTGGTGAGCGACTCGCTGGTTTTGCATGGCGACGTCACCGCACAAATAGGAACAAGCAAAAATAACTTGTAATTAGGCGTGATGAACGCCTGGCACTAACTGATATGTCGCAAGCAAGCGCGGCTCACTGTGATCGGACGTGACAACTACCCCGTCGTCATGAAGTTTTCGCAAATGCGACCACACACTTCGGCGAGCTGGTTTGTGCAACGGTTGTGGCACATCTACATACAACACTTCGACAATGTCATGGATGGTGCATGGTCCCAATTCTAATTGTCGAATGATTTGACGTTCCCGTTCGTAGCGATGCTCAGCGTATGCAAGAAGAAACGGTTGAGGATTAGTTACTGGCCCACCATGAGTTGGCCACAAAATTTCGTCATTTCGATGAATAACTTTTTGTAATGACGCCATGTAGTCGCTCATGTCGCCATCTGGAGGCGACACGACAGTAGTGCTCCATCCCATGATGTGATCACCAGTAAACAATGCGCTTTCCTCGGCGAACGCGACGCACATGTGATTTGACGTGTGTCCTGGCGTCGTCACAGCAGTCAGCGAAAACTCCTGAGTGGCGATGAAAGTTTCATTATCAAGCACTGTGATATCCGGAACAAAGTCTGTGTCAATTGTTTCCTTATGCTCGTCATCGTTATCGCTTGATTCGGATGCAGACGGTGGATCGAGATGTGAGTCATCTTCATAGACATACTCGAGGTGTTGCGCATGCGGACCAATTGCAAAACGAGGGGCTCCTGAAAATTCTGCCAACCACGCCGATAATGGCGAATGATCTGCATGACAATGTGTGACTGCAATTCCCACGACCCGTCGACCATCCAACGCCTTCTCCAATGCGTCACGATGCGAATCAATCTGTGGACCCGGGTCAATGACCACAACATCTTTTGTTCCTACGATGTACGTACCAGTTCCGTGGTATGTGAACTTTGAAGGATTATTTGCAATCACCCGTTGAATAAGCGGTGACACTTGCTGCACTGTGGCATAGGGAGCATCATCAATTCGCGCAACAAACGGAATACCACTCACGTGACATCATTTCCATGATTTTCATGTGAGCCATTACGCCCAAAACGTGATCGACGTTCTTTGCGCAACTTTGGTTCTGCGCCCTCGGTCAACGGATTTTCGATAACTATGTGTCGTGTTCCACTGCTACTCACCAATGCCTGTGCCATCGCAGCGGCTGGTAACGCAAGAATTGCCCCGACAGGTCCCATCACCGCAGCCCCTGCGAGTGCGGCGCCAAACGCAAGAGCCGGGTGAAGCTCGAGAGTTCGTGCGGTAATACGCGGAGCAAACAAATAGTTCTCTACTTGTTGATACACCACAATGAAACCAACCACAATCAAGGCTTTCAATGGCGATTCAATGAATGTCAACAACACCGGCAAGATACCTGCCAGGTACGTACCGATGACGGGCAAGAACTGCGACACCAAGCCGACCCACACAGCTGATGCGATCGGTGCCGGTGCCCCAATCGCTTGAAATGCGATCCAGTGAAAAAATGCTGACAAGCCTGCAAGCAATGCACGTGAATACAAGTACCCACCCGTTTTGGTAATTGCCAAGTCCCATGTGTCAAGAACACGTAACTGTTTGTCGGGCGCCAAACGACTACAGATAGCGCGACGCATACGTGGCCCGTCGGCAACTAAATAGTACGAGAACAAAAAGACAGACAGCGCTTGCAGCAGTCCGTTAAGAGCGGTGAGGGATAACGAAAACACTCTGTCTTGTTGTGAATCAATGAACCGCTGTACCGCGCCATCAGGATTACTGATTTCAGCGTTTACTTCAGCCGGATCAATGTTGGTGTTGAATGTGTCATTAATGAATTCAACGGTGTCGTTCACATACTTTTCACTGTTTTGAGCAAGGTCCGCAATCTGACCTGCAATCAACGTACCGACAGCTCCCAAAAACACCAGCGTGAGGACAACGACAGAAAACAAAATTCCGGCCGTTGCTTTGCGTCGGCCCCATCCACGACGAACTAACCGATTAACACCTGGCTCAACAGCTAACGCGATGAACAGCGAGATGAGCAAAAGAATGAGGAACGACCCGAGCCTGTCGAAGACATGACGGAACGACAATGTGGCCAAATAGATCAACCAGAAAAAGATGATTGCCCGCGGCACCCAGCGGGGCATGCGCCGATCGTCTCTCTGGTTATTTGACGGCTCAGAAGACGCCGGGGTGGTGTCAGTCACAGAGGTCAGGCTACTGCCACGGAAATCAGAGACAGCGCGTAGGTGTTGGCCTCATTTCTTGGCACGATGTTCCCATGGCTACGTCCCTTAATGCCCTTGTTCCCAATCTTGAGAACGTACGTATGGCCTTAGCCGCCACTCTTCGTGAACGAATCATTGGTGACAATGCCGAGGAAAAGTCACGCACCATCATGCTGGCCGAGGGACCGCGCTGGTTCGATGAAGACCGTCCAATAAGGCGAGTCCATAGCGATGCCTCAATGTTCATTGGAGGCATCCGTGCGTTATTACTGCAATCGTTGCACCCACTCGCGATGGCAGGTGTTGCACAACACTCCGACTTTCGTAGCGACCCATGGGGACGCCTGCAACGCACCGCAGACTTCTTGGCGATTACCACTTTTGGCACCGCAGATATGGCCGACAACATCATCGAACGCATTCACGCCGTGCATGAAACCGTAAAGGGCACTACACGCGATGGCATTGCTTATGAAGCAAATGATCCACACCTATTGCGATGGGTACATGTTGCCGAAGTCGATAGTTTCCTCACGACGTATCAAACATTTGCCGAGACACCGTTGTCTGCCAAAGATGCAGATGGCTACGTGGAAGACATGGCTGTTGTTGCGCGCAAGATGGGCATTCCTGCTCCTCCCACCTCGGTGAAAGGTTTACGCGATCAACTGAACTCTTATCAACGTGAACTGCGCAGCACTCCAGAGTCACGCGATGCTGCAAAGTATTTGCTCATTGAGCCGCCACTCGATGCCAAAGGAAAAGTTGCGTATGCGACTCTGTGTGCTGCAGCCATCTCAACATTGCCCGTGTGGGCTCGTAAAGATCTTCGACTTCCGTGGCTTCCACTTACAGAGCGTTTGGCGTTCCGTCCGCTTGGTACGGCCGCCACCAAAATTCTGCGCTGGGCAACTAGTGCAGAAACAGATGTGGTGCGTTACCGCTGATTACTCGGCGACAGAAATTGCCACTGTGTTGATTACAACATCGGTGAGTGGCTTATCTGATCGATCGGTCGGAACTTTTTGCATCTCGTCGAGTACGTCCAAACCTTTCACGATCTGACCAAACAAGGCGTACTGCGGTGGCAACGATGCACCACTTGGACCGCTAATTAAAAAGAATTGTGAGCCGTTGGTATTTGGTCCGGCATTAGCCATTGCAACCGAGCCAATCTGATATTGACCTGGTTTCGGCAACTCGTCTTCAAATCGATACCCCGGACCACCACGACCAGTTCCCGTGGGGTCGCCACCTTGACACATAAAACCGTTGATGATGCGGTGGAAGATAATGCCGTCGAAATACTTGTAACCAGCGAGGAACACAAAGTTGTTCACAGTCTTTGGTGCCTTGATTGGATCAAGTGCAATCACCACTTGACCCATGGATGTATCCATGGTGGCGGTGTAACGCTTGGACGGGTCAATCCCGAACTCGGGGACATCATTGAACTTTTGCGTGCGTGGCGCAGAGCCATCAAGTGCGGGAAAAGGAAAAGGCATAGATAAAAACGCTACAGACCATCTCGGTGCTCACCACCGATCTACGATGAATACCGTGAATCCAGAGCCAATAGACCTCGACGGCATCGAATCCGATCTTGCCGACGTCGACATCGCACTGCAACGACTCGATGAAGGTACCTATTGGACATGCGAGATCACCGGTGCCCCAATTGATGACGGCATTCTCGCCGAAAAACCAGCTGTCCGACGGGCGTAATTTTCTCTAATGCCTGGCTTTGAGAACTCCATTCACGATGTGGGTCAACGAGCAAGCACGTACAAACACATCGAACTCACCATCGCATCTGCACTCAGTCGATGGATTGACCTTGTTCCCGAATCTGCTGCATGTGCGATGGTCGGTTCGCATGCCCACATCCATGTAGATCACGCTCAGTTATGGGACAGTCGTCTCCCCTCTTTGTGGGACCACGACTCCTCCACATGGAACATTGATAAAAACAACCAATTACTCGCGGTCATAGCCCAGGTCGAAAACGATGCAGATCTGGCAACAACATCGCAAAAACTTGAGACGATGTATCGCGCAGTGTTACCTGCTGCGCTTCAGGCATACAGTGCTCACCACGTCACCGTAGATCCACAAGTGGACTCAGCCACCGTGCGCATCTTGCAGATCTGTATTAACAACACACGTGACCAAATAGAACAAGCAAACGACATCATCGCTCGCCTATCAGCTGCGTCATAATCAGTTCATGACCTCCATTCGGCATTCATTCAAAGATGTCACTGGTGCGCAATTGTCAATTCTTGAAGCAGGCGACGTTGGCGCACCAATCGTGATGCTTGTTCATGGGTTCCCCGAAAGTGCATACTCGTGGCGACATCAAATGCAACCATTAGCGGAAGCCGGATACCACGTGATTGCTCCGAACAACCGCGGATACGCCGACAGTTCAGCACCCAAAGACGACGTTACGTACTACGGCATTCAACATCTCACCAATGACCTCATTGAAATTGCCGAGCAGTATGGGCAACAACAAGTGATGTATGTAGGTCATGACTGGGGCTCATTCATTGTGTGGGAACTGGGCCGCCTACGACCAGAACGCGCCAAGGCAATTGTTGGCGTGAGTGTGCCATACACACAATGGCCAATGCGGCCCACCGAACTTTTCGCACAGCGTTTCGGCGATCGCTTTTTCTACATGTTGTATTTCCAACGTCCCAACGACGCAGAACGTGAACTCGAACATGATGTGCGCAACACAATGCGACGCATTCTGTGGATGGCATCAGGCGACGGGGTACGTCCTCCACAAGATCCACTTCCTCCCATGGAAGGCACCGGCTGGTTAACCCACACTGAAGAGCCACCGCCATTGCCATGGTCGTGGCTCAGCAAAGAAGATTTCAACACTTATGTAACGCAGTTTGAACAATCAGGATTTTTTGGACCAGTCAGCTTCTATCGAAATCTGGATGCAAACTACGAATTACTGGAAACCATGACAGGCGAGCGCCTCACCATGCCGTGTTTTTTCATTGGTGGCGAAAGAGACATGGTCATAGCGAACAATCCCACTGCGATTGCTTCAATGGAAAAGAAAGTGGCCAACTTGCAGGGCGTATGGATTATCCCCAAAGTTGGCCACTGGATTCAGCAAGAAGATCCAGCAGCGTTTAATACAGCGCTACTGAATTTCTTGTCACAAGTGTGATTTTTAGTTCTCGCGTAACTTTGCAAGCAGGCGAAGAATCTCGAGATACAGCCACACGAGTGTGACAAGCAATCCGAGCGCACAGAACCACTCCATGTAGGCGGGCATCTTGTTCTTGGCCCCCATTTCGATCATGTCGAAGTCGAGCGCGAGTGTGAAGGCCGCGATACCAGCAACAAGAACACTGAAACCAATGCCCATTGGTGATGCATCTGAAATGAATGATGGCATTGCGCCAAAGATTCCAAAGATGAACGACACCAAATAAAACGCCATTAGTCCGAACAATGCGCCCATCACGATGCGCCGGTATTTCTCAGTGACGCGAATAATGCGTGAACGATAAAGCAGCAACATCACTACAAATACACCGAGCGTGGCGCCTACTGCTTGGATGACAATGCCGTCGTATGCCACTGAATACGCACGACTAATTGCACCCACAACAATGCCTTCTGCAATTGCATAAATAGGTGCCAAGATGCGTGACAAGTGCGGTTTGAATGATGCAGCAATAACGGCAATGAGGCCGACAATGAGACCGCCAATAACCCAACCTGTGGGGAACTGCAATTGTCCTTCAATTGGTTCGTCAATGGTGAACCATGTGACGGTGGCACTTGCAATTAGCAACAACGCGAGCATCAATGTGGCAGATGCGGTACCAGACACCGTCATAACGCCGCTATCCCAGCGCGACACTGGACCGTCAGTAACTGGCGCATTCCAGGTGCCTGCTTCGCCGGTTTGTGCTGACGGAGCAGCCCAGCCGACTCCGCCTTCGTCGCGAGCTACTGCTGCGCCCATCGATTTTTCGTTTAACAGAGGGTTTGACATGTCCCAAACGCTAACAACTGTGGAGTTTTTTAGGCTGTCATCTACGCAGATTTCTACTGCATCACAGGTTCGTGTGACTCAAAAATGATGTCCGTCCACAAGTTGTATGGCAGACCCCTTTCGGTATCCTGACCGATATTCGACTTTGAGTTGAGTTGAATGGGAGGGAACACAGTGGCGAAGGATCGTGTCGACCGCGATGAAGAAGACCTGGTCCGTCTTTATCTCACCGACATCGGACAGTACGCACTGCTGACCAAAGACGACGAGGTTCGTCTTGCAAAAGCCATCGAGTCAGGCAAAGAAGCTGCCGAGCAAATGGCAGCTGCCAAAGATTTGTCAACAACGCAACGTCGTGAATTGCGAAAGATCGCACGCGCCGGCGAAATTGCCGAACGTCAATTTGTGCAGAGCAACTTGCGTCTCGTTGTCTCCATTGCAAAGAAGTACCAAGCATCTGGACTTCCACTTCTTGATCTCATTCAAGAGGGAAACCTCGGTCTCATGCACGCGGTCGAAAAATTCGACTGGCGTAAAGGTTTTAAATTTTCCACATATGCCACGTGGTGGATCCGTCAGGCCATCACCCGCGGTATCGCAAACACCGGTCGTACCATTCGTCTCCCAGTCCATGCTGGCGACACCTTGGCTCGTCTCCAAAAGGCACGCTCACGCCTCGAATTAAAATATGGTCGTCCTGCAACTCTGGCTGAATTAGCAGCAGAAGTTGAGATGCCCGAAGACAAGGTCACCGAAGCATTGCGTTTCGCCGCTGAACCACTGTCGTTGTCAGAACCACTTCGCGAAGACGGCGACGCCGAATTGGGTGACGTTGTTGTCGATCGTTCCGCCGAGTCACCTTTTGAAGCAGCTGCAACCGCACTGTTGCCAGAGGAAATTCAGCGACTGCTTGCACCGCTTGATGAACGTGAGCGCGAAATCTTGCGTCTGCGTTTTGGTCTCGACGGAGTTGGAGAACAGCGCACACTCGAAGAAGTTGGCGAGCACTTTAATCTCACTCGCGAGCGCATCCGCCAAATTGAAGCTCGTGCAATGAGCAAATTACGCCACCCTTCAAGTGACACTGGTGCTCGCGACTTACTTTCTGTCTGATCTGTCTTGTTCGGGGAACACCACCCGTTTCACCCCATCAACAAGCGCAACAATTCCTGCTCCGAAAATGCTTGGGACCAGGATGCGTGCGAGAAACTCTGCTTCAAGTCCGGGGATATAAAACGCTCTCACTTGATCACGCACTTGCCATGTCAATACAAGAAATGTGAGTCCAATACCGGCAATAAGCGGATCCACCACAACGGAACGATTTTTTGTGTCTGCGATGATCGCCACTGCACTCAGCGACAGTGCGACAACACTAAAGATAAACATCAACGGAGTAATCCGCGCCTCGCCAGGTAGGCCAAGAAATTCCAGCGCACCAATAATCGTTCCTGCAGTACTGATGCCAAGCAGAAGCGTGATAAGCGCACGACGATTCAGAACCGACAACGCCACGGTTGCAATCAACATGATGACACCAACACCCCACCACAATCGTGACGCTGCATCGCGCAAATACAACTCTCCTGACACGATCACGTCTTGTGCGTCAACTGTGAGCGGAATAACCCACGTTTGTATCAATCCATCATCATTAATGGTGGCTGGTGGCTTTTGACTCATCCAATGAACACGATGGTCATGCCACATGTACTCACCGTTTGTCGACACTGTCTCCCATGTCACCTGATCGGTGGTGACCTCGGGAACATCACTTCCGTATCGCGTTTGGTTTAACAAATACGTGATTGAGTTGACATTGACCCGCACTTCGTTAGTCGAGGAAATCTCAATGTAAGACTCTTGCTCGTATCCAGGAATCGCTACCACGTGCCCATCTGATCGCACACGCACAAACGTGTCGGCTCCCACAATGTCAACCTTCACGCCCTCGGGCAATGCCGGGGATACGGTCGTTACAACAGCTTCCGTATTGCGAGGTTGTACGTCGTCGCCCGAGCCCAAATGTGTTGGACTCACCATGCTGATAAGAGACATCACAGCAGCAATCAATCCACGCACCTCAGTGACCGTAGCGGTTCTCTATTGTGGAGTCATGGTTGATAGCAGTGTGCCACTTGTCGTATTAGCAAGCGACAATGTCTGGGAACGACGTAGAGAGCAACTTTTTGCTGTGGCGCCCCACCTCACCCCCATCGTGTACACCGGCAATGAGATGTTGCCTCAGGATGTCCTAGACACAATCGATGTTGCTTTCTTTAGTGGCGATATCTGGCCAGAGCGAACGCGGGGCTTTATGTTGTCTGCTTTGAAAGCCCCGCGGTTGTCGTGGCTTCATACCTTCTCAGCTGGCATCGACAACGCGGTATTCACAACATTTCGTGAACGGGGTATTCGTTTGTCCACTTCTTCCGGTGCAGCTGCTTCGCCGATTGCACAAACAGTGCTGATGTACATGCTGGCACTCAGTAGAGATCTTCCCCTCTATATGCGCCACCAGCGCAATCACGAGTGGAAGCCTCATTCATTTCACGAACTTGATGGCGCAACTGTTGCTGTGATCGGACTTGGATCGATCGGACTGGAAGTAGTGCGCATCACTCAAGCCATGAACATGAATGTCGTCGCGTGTCGTCGGACGCCATCAGGTGACGAACCATGCACTACGTACCCACTCACAGAACTCCGACAAGTGGTGAGTGCAGCGGACTGGGTCGTCATTGCTCTTCCCCTTACCGACGACACTCGCGGAATCATTGACGCATCGGTGATCTCATCAATCAAGGAAGGCGCTGGGTTCGTCAACATTGGACGTGGCGAACTGGTGGATGAACCCGCTCTAATCGCGGCTCTACAAACAGGACACATTGCGTGTGCGGGGCTCGATGTGTTTGCTGAAGAACCACTATCTGCTGACAGCCCATTGTGGGACATGCACAATGTGTTGATCACTCCACATTCCAGTGGTCAAACCCACGGCAGTTATTTGCGTGGCGAAGAACTATTCGTGCAAAATCTCCGCAAGTTTGTGCAAGGAGATGCACTCATCAACGAAGTGCCCCGCTCGTAGGCACACACTTCGCGTTGCCATCGTCTCCCTAGACGGGTAATCAGTACCGCCTCACTCGCGCTACACGTGCACACATCCGACCTGCGTTGTCGATTGGCCCTGATCGACGGCATCTCAGATCAAGGAGGCCGGTGTGCTCACTGTGTTTATGTCTGCAAAAGGTGGCAGTGGAACCACCACCACCGTGTGTGCAAGCGCATTGCACGCAGCGGCTCAGCACGGTTCTGCTGTACTGATCGATTTGTGTGGTGATGTCCCCGCTGCACTTGGAATGGCCGAACCAAACACTCCAGGCATCAACGAGTGGCTCGCGGAAAACCAAACAGCCGACGGTGAAGCGCTTCTCCTGCTTGGCAACTCCACAGTCAGTGGCCTCATCGTGGTGCATCGCGGCGACAAATTTGTAGAGGGGCAACCGCGCTGGTGTGATCTTGCCAACATCCTCTCAACACTGCCAATGCCCGTCTTTATTGATGCTGGAACGAGTTACGTGCCAGATGAATTACGCCACATCGCAAAACATGTTGTTCTCGTTACTCGTCAGTGTTATCTATCGCTTCGACGTGCCACCTTGTGTCCAAAACCCACGAGCGTTGTGGTGGTGGAAGAAGAAGGTCGCGCGTTAAATGCCCGCGATATCGAATACGTCATCGGTTCACCAGTTATTGCCTCAATTCCAGTCACTACGGCAGTCGCCCGCGCAATTGATGCTGGTTTATTCACCACGCGTTACAAAGACGTGTGCGGTAGTCATCTTCCTGAGTTGTTGTGACCACCCACCATGTCACAACACCTTATTGACCAACTTCGATCGTTTGTCCTCTCGTCGCCCGATAACGACTACGCCTCAACAAGCAGACAATTACGCACACTGTCGCCTCTTTTGACACAACGTGAGCACGATTCAATCGTGCGCGCGACATTGGCCGACATCAACGGTTTGGGTCCACTACAACGCCATCTCGATAATCCACGAGTGAGGGAAGTGATGGTTGTTGGTGGCACAAATGTTTTTATTGAAGATCACCGCGGTATTCATCATGTCGGACACATCGACAACGATGAAGTCACTCTCATCATTGAGCGTGTTCTACGCCGATCTTCTCGGCGCATTGATGTGCTCTCACCCATTGTCGACGTTCGACTCACTGATGGTTCACGAGTCTGTGTGGTGATCCCACCTGTCGCAGTTGATGGAGCAGCCATCAGCATTCGGAAGTTTTCGAAAAGCATTCTCGACTTCACCCACTTTGGCAACGAAGCTACGACACGCACCATGTCGTCACTCGTTCATGACCGCAGCAATGTTGTGGTGGCAGGCGCAACGTCATCAGGAAAAACCTCACTTCTTGCGGCTGCACTCGCTCAGTGTGATCCCCACGAGCGAATCGTCCTCATCGAAGACACTGCCGAACTTCCTACGCAACATCCACATGTCGTGCGATTAGAGTCACGACCTCCAAACGTCGAAGGTGTCGGCGAAATCACCCTGCAACATTTGGTGCGCACATCATTGCGACTACGCCCAGACCGCCTTGTGGTGGGTGAAGTACGGGGAAGCGAAGCGCTCGACATGTTAATGGCGCTTACCTCGGGCCATCGCGGGTGTTGGTCAACGTGCCATGCGCAAAGCCCTCTCGATGCATTGCATCGACTTTCTGCACTCGTGATGCGCGGGAGTCCGCAGTGGACCGACACCGTTGTGCACCGCGCTATTGCAAGTGCCATTGACTACGTCGTGTTTGTAGAGCGATCACACGAGGGCAAACGCGGAATCACATTTGTTGGTCACGTCGAGATATCGCCAACAGGTGAATTGTCGGTGCAACCAATCACCGAAGCACCATCATGCCTGCAGACCGTTGAATCTGATGCGTGACCTCATCTTTTCTCTCATCCTTACTGCTGGAATCAGTGCTACAGCAGTTCCCTTTGTCACGAAACGCTGCGACAAATATCTCACGAAGCGTCGCTTGGAAACACGATCAGAACCAGTGACTGCACGATTACTTCTTCAGGACGAGTCAAAGAGTTCTGGCCAGATCCACGCCGCACACCGAAAGAGGCCCGACACGTGGTCGCATGCTGACTGTTTTGAATCTCTCTCGCGATCGTCTCGTCACAATGCCACTGCGGCAGATGCTGTGCTTGCGTTGCCCACCAATATTCCACCGGTCTTTCTGGAAGTGGTGCAGTTGGTACGCATTCAACATGCGGTAACAACTGCAATCTCAACTGCAAACCCTCGTGCCTCACACGATGACGACCGCAGCTCCCTGTGGTTACTACAAGCGGCATTGGTCCACGGATTTTTTGTGCCGCACGCTCTCGATCGAGCTGCCGTTGTCGTGAGAGAGATCGCAACCGCACGCGATGAATTAGCGGTCGCCAGTGCGCAAAGTCGCCTGTCGGCACGAATCCTCACATTCATTCCCATCGCACTTGCAGGCGTTGCTGCGCTGGTGAGCGAAGCTGCCCGCGAGACAATGTTTGGCACAGCGAATGGTTGTGTGGTTCTGTGCGTTGGACTCGGCCTGAGCTGGCTGGGGTGGAAATGGATTCACCGACTCATTGCTCGAGTGAATGCAGATCCCCTCGATCATGCTGCTCTCATTGCGGTCATCGATGCATTTGCTGTGTCTTTACGTGCCGGCCTCACGATTACTCAGTCATTTGAGCGAGTGGCTGAAATAGCGCCAGCATCGGTGCGCGCACAATGTGGTGACCTCGCGCGTGCATTACATCACGGTGTGAGTTTGCACGACGCCATCATTCCTCTTCGCGAAGTATTTGGATCACGGTCAGCGGTATTTATCGATATGGTGCTGTCTGCCGACCGGGACGGGCTTCCACTTGTCAACCTTGTCGATCGCCTATCGGAAGAAGCACGTCGTCAGCGTCAACGTGACACCGACATTCGCATCCGGCAAGTACCAGCGCGACTCACATTTCCACTCGTGTTTTGCATACTGCCGTCGTTCATCGTGTTGACGATGTTCCCGATTGTGAGTTCTTCATTTACCTCACTCCAATTGCCACTCTCAGATACGGCCATCATCACTTATTCCACGGAGCAACCATGAACCTCTTTATTCGTCTTTTATCTTTCATCGAAGCCTCACAAGATTTCACACTCTTACGTCGACTGCCACGATTCCTCCGTCAAAGACAACGTGGTCAAGCAACCACCGAATATGCATTGATTCTTTTAGTTGCCGCCATTGTTGCGATCGGCGTGATCACGTGGGCCACTGCAGGTGGTGGAGCCGGAAAGATTGGATCTCTGTTTGATTCGATTCTCGACACCGTGTTATCACGCGCCGAATCAACCTTCTAATCATTGTGTCGGTGAATGTCATTCGACGCCGCAAACAGGGACAGTCAACGGTTGAATTTGCTCTCATTCTTCCGTTGGCTGTTGCGTGCATGGTATTTGTTCTCACTGCAGGACTTGTCGTGTACGACCATCTCGCATTGGCAGATTTATCTCGATCCGCGGTACGCACCGCTGTCACCAGTAATGACCCAGCATCCGCTGCCACACAGTTTGTGAAAGTTATCGATACTGACATTCGTGTGAAAACGGTCGTCAATGCCGAGAATGGATTGGTGCAAGTACGTCTAGAACGCACCCGTTCATTCCCCCTGTTGTTTGTGGCACGAGCGCTACCAAAATTCACCGTTCACGCCTCGGCTGTGATGATGCAGGAGCCACCTCATGTCATTGGAGAAGGCTTTGTTATTGAAGAAAGTCTGGAGTGATGCAGTGTGGCATTCGGAGAACTATCGTCACGGACGATGAACTTGTCTGTTCGACGCACGGTTATTGGCGACATCAATGTTGTCGTCGTTGAAGGAGAAGTTGACATGGCAACTGTCCCCCAGTTGTCTGACGCTCTATCTCGTCTCGTCACAGATACTCGTGGCCATAGCTGCGCAGTCGACCTCGATGGCGTCCAGTTATTAGATGACGCTGCGTTGGGTATTCTGCTTGGCGCAGCAGCACGTGCGCGATCAACAGGCGGAGAATTGATCGTCGTCTGTACCTCTGAGAAACTGCGATTACGTTTTGCTGAAACTCGGTTTGATCAGGCAGTGCACGTCCGCAGCACCATTACAGATGTGTAAGCGGTAGAAACACTGCCGGACAGTCCGCTGTGATGTGAGGTAAGAGAAGGTAAAGAATCTGATCTGGTCTTCAGAAACTCAAGCCCGCCCGTAGAACTGAGAGATATCGTGTCTGTCGTGGAAGGAATGCGTGTACTAGTAGCCGAAGACGACCCCTCGGTCCGTAAGGCGGTTCGACGCACCTTAGAACTTGAAAAATACGATGTCACGGTCGTCAACGATGGTGCTGCTGCGCTGGATGAGATCACATCAAACACTCCTGATCTCGCTGTACTTGATGTGATGATGCCCTTTGCTGACGGTCTGACTGTCTGTCGCGAAGCTCGCAACCGGGGCGTCACCATTCCCATTCTTCTTCTCACTGCACGAGCTGAAGTTGGTGACCGTGTGGCAGGCCTTGACGCAGGCGCTGACGATTATCTTGTAAAACCATTTGCAATTGACGAACTGCTCGCACGTGTTCGAGCCTTGTTACGTCGCAGTGCATCAACCTCAACAAGTGACGACCTCAAAGTTGGTGATCTTGTTCTCAGCCCCGCTAGACGAGAAGTGTTCCGTGGTTCTCGTCAATTGCAACTCACCAAGACTGAATTCGATTTGCTTGAGTTGTTAATGAATCAATCTGGCATTGTCGTGCCTCGTGATGACATCTACGAGAGCATTTGGGGCTACAACTTTGAGACCAACTCCAAGTCACTCGACGTCTACATCGGATACTTACGCCGAAAGACAGAAGAAGCGGGTGAATCGCGCGTGGTGTTTACAGTTCGTGGTGTGGGGTACGTGGTGAAAGAATCATGAGCCTTCGCACACGCTTTGCCATGCTCACTAGCCTTGTCGTGTTACTTGTCGTTGCTGCAATCGGCATTGGTGCGTACTACGTTTCTGCACAGCAATTACGTAGCGAAATCGACCGATCTCTTACGCAGCGCATGACACAAATTAATGACGCTCTTGTTGAAGCGGAGCGAAGCGTGCCGGGTGAACGGCGTCGTAATCCTGTCGAAGAGTCGTTTATTCAAACTGAGTTTGATGCGGTGACACAATTAGTCGACGTCAACGGAACAATTCTTGTCAGTTACGGACGAGTGGATATCCCACTCACTGCGCGTGATTTAAAAATGGCACAAGGTGGTCAGGATTATTACCGATCGACGGTAAAAATCGACGGTCGTGTTTACCGTGTGTACACCATGTCGTTCCCTGAAGGTGGACTACTGCAAGTAGCAAAGGACATGCAAGAAATCGAGTCTGCAAAAGACGGAATGCGATTTTGGTTCATCATTATCGGAGCGATCGGTTTTGTGTTTGCAGCCTTTGTCGGATGGCTTTTTGCACGGCGAGTCACCAAACCCATCGAGACACTGGCAAGCACTGCGGATGCTGTTGCGAAAACACAGAATCTTGATCAACGTATTTCTGTTGATGGAGATGCAGAAGTGTTGCAATTAGCAGGGAGCTTCAACACAATGCTGGGCGCACTATCTGAGAGTGTGTCAAAGCAGCGTCAACTAATTCAAGATGCAAGCCACGAACTGCGCACTCCACTCACCAGCTTGCGCGCAAATGCCGAATTACTACAACGTCCTGGCTTGTCGGAAGAAGATCGTGCGTCGATTCTTGATGACATGCGCAAAGAGGTTGATGAACTTGCCGATCTCAGCCAGGAATTAAGCGAGTTGGCCACCGACCAGCGCTCCCTTGAGAATCCAGTCATTATTGATCTGTCCGAGCTTGCAGAAGACGTTGCTGACCGAGCGCGTCGCCGCACCGCCGGCAACGTAATTGTGAGTATTTCTGGTGATGTCACTGTGGTTGCACGGCAGCAACAACTTGAACGCGCGGTCACCAACTTGGTCGATAATGCCATCAAGTTCAGCCCCGATGGCTCTGACATCGAGATTCAGGTATTCGACAAGCGCATCCAGGTGTGCGACCACGGACCGGGAATTCCAGACTTCGACAAACCCCATGTGTTTGACCGGTTCTATCGATCAACTACCACACGATCAATGCCAGGATCAGGACTTGGCCTTGCGATTGTTCGCCAATTCGCTGATGACAATCTTGCAACGGTGTACATCGAAGATGCGCCTGGTGGCGGCACGATCATCGGTCTGAGTTTCTAGTTACTCCGTCGGCTTTTCTACATTGCGCCGACGATCTTGTGCCTTCTCATGTGCACGTTGTTCAATCTCTAGTGCTTCTTCTTCGTATACAAGTCGACGCATCGCCTCTAGTCGCTCTGGCTTTAGTGATCCGCCGGTAATGGCAGACTGCACGGCGCATTCGGGTTCTTCACGATGTTTGCAATCTCTGAACTTGCAGTGATCCGCTAAATCAAAAACATCTTTAAATGCACGTTCGATGCCACTTCCACTTGTCCACAGCGACAAGGCGCGTAGCCCAGGAGTATCAATAAGAAAACCACCATCAGTCAAACGAACAAGTTCAGCCGCAACTGTGGTGTGGCGTCCACGTTGGTCGCCTTCACGAACAACGGCAGTTCGTTGACGTTCGCGCCCCACCAATGCGTTCACAAGTGTTGATTTTCCAACACCGCTGGCGCCCAGAAATGCAACCGTCTGTCCTTGTTTCGCATATGCACGTATCGCTTCAACACCCTCACCAGTCACTGAACTGACGGAGTGAATTGGTACCTCAAATGCAACCTCGTGCAACACTTCTAATACCTGATCAGTCTCGTCTGGGGTGACGGCATCAATCTTGGTGAGAACAATCACGGGTTGTGCACCACTGTCGAATGCCAACACAAGTTCACGCTCAAGTCGTCGCTGATTTGGCGGACTAGTGGCAGCATGTAACAAAAACACCGTGTCGATATTTGAAGCCACAATGTCACGCATAGCGCGCGCACCTTCGAAAGATGCGCGTCGCACAAGTGCACTTCTGCGCGGTAATACTTCTTCAACACGTTCGTCGTCTGGTGACACAACAATTTCGTCACCAACTGCCACTTCAACACCCAAGTTGCGCACGCGAACAATGGATCCATTTACACGTTCCACCGTGCTCCACCCGCGATCAAGGCGAACGATCCGACCACGACGTGCCACGTCGTGTATTTCGGCATGTGGTGTGGCAGAGTTCATTTCCTCACAAGGTAGCCCTGCAAGTGCACGCCTAGGTATGTCCCCCTAGCATGGCAACGTTTTGTTTCTATAGAAAGAGGGCTCATGCTCGCTCGTTTGGCACGATTTGCTGTGCGTCGGCGCCGTCTCATGGTGTTTGGCATCTGGATTCCTATCGCAATCAGCATCACCATTGTCAGCACCACCATGGGCAATGCGTTCTCTACTACCCCATCTCCACCACCGTCTGAGTCGCGCGATGCCAACGCATTACTAAGCGCCATTAACCCCACCCAGGCAGGCATTACGTCGCAACTCGTTGTCAAGACAACCGGAGCCACTATCGATGATCCTGCAATCGCAGGCCTACTACAAACAACACTCAAAGAAATTAACGAGTTACCAAATGTTGACGTGAAAAGTCCGTATGACTTTCCAAATCAGATCAATCCGGACAAAACAATTGCGTTTGCAGAAATTGAACTGCCACAGACTTCTTTTGGCGACTTGGAAATACTCGCAGATGAGATCAAAGAGATTGCAGATCCTTTGGCATCTGAATCTGTGCAGGTGGAATACGGCGGCGACGTGTTTGCAGAATTCCCAATTCCTGAGAGTGAAGCCCTGGGTCTTCTCGCCGCGATCATCATTCTTGTTTTATCGTTTGGTTCAGTTTTAGCAATGGGACTTCCTATCGGTCTTGCGCTGATCGGTCTTCTCATCGCAGCCGGCATCGTTGCCATCTTGAGTCACGTCATCACTATGGCTGACGCCACTACGTCAACGGTTGCCATGATCGGTATCGGCGTTGGCATTGACTACGCATTGTTCATCGTCACGCGTTTTCGTGAAGGCATCCATGACGGTCTATCTGTTGAAGATTCTGTTATCGAGGCGGTCGACACGTCGGGGCGTGCAGTTGTCTTTGCTGGTGCCACAGTCATCATTGCTCTTCTTGGTCTGTTAGCAATCGGACTGTCTTTCGTAACAGGGCTTGCAATAGGTATGGCGATTGCGGTTGCCATCATGTTGATTGCTTCCATCACGTTATTACCATCACTCATCGCAATGGTCGGACATCGCATTGACACCACAACAAAAGCAGCTGTGGTATCACTCATTTCTATTGTTGGCAGCGCACTTATTGGATTACTAATTCACAATGCAGTCATCTTCTTTATTGGTCTTGCTGTTGGTGTGATTGTGCAGTTGGTGAGCTTGGCGTACAAACCATTGCGCGCTCCTATTCCTCATCGCCAACACAACAATCACCAACACAGTGTGTGGTGGCGTTGGAGTCGCGTCGTACAGCGTGCACCGTGGCGCTCACTCATTGTGTCTGTCGTCATTCTCGGTACGTTGGCAATGCCACTGTTTGCAATGCGACTTGGTTTTGGTGACTATGGCAACAGTCCAAAAGATTCAACCGTTCGCAAGGCATACGATCTCATTGCTGAAGGTTTTGGTCCTGGCTTTAACGGCCCGCTCATCATTGCGGTGTCAGGAGATGCAGTGACCGATCAGGCGAAAATGTCTGAGTTCGTTGGAACATTGCAACAACTTGACAACGTTCGCTACGCCGGTGTTG
This sequence comes from Ilumatobacteraceae bacterium, assembly GCA_044340485.1. GTDB lineage: Bacteria > Actinomycetota > Acidimicrobiia > Acidimicrobiales > Ilumatobacteraceae > UBA2093. The sequence goes on from JBIITN010000002.1 coordinate 73,460, forward strand.
TTCCGCTTGGATCGGATTCTGTTGGCCTTATCACTGTGTATCCCAATTCTGCACCGCAAGACGAAGCAACATCAGACCTTGTGCACCAATTGCGGGAAGAGATAATCCCTGCAACTGGTGTTGATGCAAAGGTCGGTGGTTTCACTGCGGCTGGCGTTGACTTCTCTGATTATCTTTCAAAACGCTTATTTGTCTTGATTGGTGTCGTTTTGGTGCTTTCTTTCCTTTTGCTTACGGCCGTTTTTCGAAGCGTCTTAGTGCCCCTCAAAGCCGTTCTCATGAACTTGTTATCAGTCGGTGCCGCATACGGGGTGATCGTTGCGGTGTTTCAATGGGGCTGGGCAGCAGATCTCATTGGGTTAGGCAAAGCGGGACCAATTGAACCGTGGTTGCCGATGTTCTTATTTGCAATCGTGTTCGGTCTATCAATGGACTACGAGGTGTTCCTGCTGTCGCGTATTAAAGAGGAATACGACCGTACCGGTGACAATGCAACGGCCGTAGCCGATGGTCTTGCTGCAACAGCGCGTGTGATCACCGCAGCTGCAGCAATTATGGTGTGCGTGTTTGCAGCGTTCGTTCTTGGTGATGATCGCGCATTAAAACTCTTCGGGCTTGGAATGGCGGTGGCTGTTTTCTTAGATGCAACCATTGTTCGAATGCTTCTCGTGCCAGCAACGATGGAGCTTCTCGGAGACCGCAACTGGTGGATTCCAAAGTGGCTCGATCGCATTCTTCCGCGTGTCAACGTAGAAGGACACGGCCACGAAGGCCACGTTATTTCCTAATACCCATAAGCATTTCCGCCGATTGCCTTGACAAAGGCAGTGGAAATGTCCTAGCCCTGAAAAAGGTATGGCTAAAGCACTCGTCATCGTGGAGTCGCCCGCAAAGGCGAAAACCATCTCCCAATATCTCGGTCCTGACTACGACGTTCGCCCCTCAGTGGGTCACATTGCTGACCTCCCGAGCAAGGGGTTGGCCGTTGACGTCGATAACAACTTCGCTCCCGATTACGAACTCACAGAACGTGGCCGCACCGTTGTCAAAGAATTGAAAGAGCTGTTGAAAGATGCCAGTGCCTTGTATCTGGCAACGGACGAAGACCGCGAAGGTGAAGCCATCTCATGGCACTTGTTGGAACGTCTCAAACCAAAAGTGCCCGTACATCGCATGGTCTTTCATGAAATCAACAAAAAGGCAATCGAACACGCGGTAGCAAATCCACGAGATATTGATTACGGATTAGTAGACGCTGCAGAAACTCGTCGCATCCTTGACCGCCTATATGGCTATGAAGTGTCACCCGTGTTGTGGCGTCGTGTGCGACGTGGACTATCAGCGGGACGTGTACAAAGTCCTGCGCTACGACTCATTGTTGATCGGGAATGGGAACGAATTGAGTTTCGCTCGGCCACATATTTCGACATTGATGCAATCACGAATTCGTCTCCGTCATTTACCGCTCGTCTTCTGTCGGTCAACGGACATCGTCTCGCCACGGGCAAAGACTTCGATGAAACTGGTAACACCAAAAATGATGCGTTCATATTGAACGAGGCACGTGCCAACGAACTTGTTACAGGTCTGAAGAATATTGATCTCACCGTGCGCAGCGTGGAAGACAAGCCGTACCGCTCATCGCCAAAGCCTCCGTTCACCACCAGCACTCTGCAACAAGAAGGCGGGCGCAAGTTGCGTCTGTCGGGACGCATGGTCATGAGCACCGCTCAGTCTCTGTACGAAAACGGATACATCACATATATGCGTACCGACAGCGTCTCACTGAGTGAGGAAGCCATTGGTGAAGTGCGCTCGCGCGTGAAGTCTGAATACGGCGACAAGTTCGTCACCGATTCACCCCGCGTGTACAACTCGAAAGTAAAGAACGCCCAGGAAGCCCACGAAGCAATCCGCCCGGCGCTTCCCTTACGTAGTCCCGAGCAAGTAGCCGGCGAATTGAAGCAGCAAGAACTTGCGCTGTATCGCCTTATTTGGCAACGCACGCTGGCGTCGCAAATGGCAGACGCCACTGGTGTCACAGTCAGTGTGCGACTTGGTGCCACTGCAAATGACGCGCAGTCGTCTGATGTTGAATTCAGTGCGAGTGGAACAACCGTGACGTTCCCTGGCTATCGACAGGCATACGAGGAATCAACTGATGATGATTCCGAAACAGACAACGATGAGAAGGCTCTTCTGTTGCCGCCACTTACTGTTGGACAGGGCATTGCTGTATCCGAGTACATCGCGCAATCACATGCCACTACTCCACCACCGCGATATACCGAAGCATCAATCGTGAAAAAACTAGAAGAGCTTGGTATTGGTCGCCCATCGACGTGGGCATCAATTATCTCTTCCATGGTTGATCGTGGTTTCTATTTGTGGAAAAAAGGCAACTCACTGGTCCCCACATGGTTGGCATTCTCCGTCGTGCGTCTCATGAAAGAGCACTTCACCGAACTCATCGACTTCAATTTCACGGCTGGGGTGGAAGAAGACCTCGACGCCATTGCGCGTGGTGAAAAACGCAAAGTGGAATGGCTACAACACTTTTACTTTGGTGACGAAAGCGATGAAGACATTCCCGGTCTGAAAAAGATTGTGAGCAACAATCTCGACACAATTGATGCAGCAGAAATCAACACCGTGGTGTTGGGCAAACATCCCGACACAGGTGATGTGATCATCGTGAAACCCGGACAGTACGGACCGTTTGTGCGATGCGCTGAAAACACAGCGGGCGTTCCTGATTCAATGGCACCCGATGAACTCACAGTTGACGCTGCAATTGCATTGTTAAACGCGCCAAAAGGTGACGAACCAATCGGCGAGATGGACGGACATCCAGTGTTTGCAAAGTCAGGTCGCTACGGCCCCTACGTGCAGTGGGGCACCATGGACGAACCGCCTGCGGGTCTCGAAAAACCCAAAACCGCGTCACTGTTTAAGACAATGAACATTGAACGCATCTCCATGAAAGATGCAACGGATCTTCTGTCATTGCCTCGCACCGTTGGTGCTGATCCCACCGACGGCGAAATAATCACTGCGCAAAACGGTCCGTATGGTCCGTACATCAGCAAAGGTAAGGAAAAACGTTCGCTGCAAACTGAAGAGCAACTGCTTGAAGTGTCACTTGACGAAGCACTTGCGCTTCTTGCTCAACCGCGTGTGTATGGACGAGGCCGCAGTGCACCAAAACCGCCACTGCGCGAATTTGGAAATGACCCAGTGAGCGGAAAACCAGTGGTGGCAAAAGAAGGTCGCTTCGGCGATTACGTCACAGACGGTGACACCAATGCCGGGCTTACTCGTGGGGATCGCCTTGAAGAGATGACCAACGAGCGCTCATACGAGTTATTGCAGTTACGTCGTGACTACATCGCAGAACATGGCACTAAGAAGAAGTCAGCTCGAAAGAGTGCTCCGGTAAAAAAGAAGGCCGGCAGCGCCAAGAAAGCAGCCGCTCCAAAGAAAAAGGCTGCGCCAAAGAAGAAGGCTGCTCCGAAAAAGAAGGCATCTGACGCAGAGTCCGACTAGAACAGTGGGCTATGGCGTCACCGCACTACATCGCCCTTGAGGGTCTCGAAGGCTGCGGGAAAAGCACGCACGCCACGCGTCTTGGTGCTCATCTCAACGCTGTTGTCACTCGCGAACCAGGTGGCACCGCAATTGGTGCCACTCTTCGTGCAATCTTGGCTGATCCAAACAACACCGATCTTCACGCGCGCACAGAAGCACTTCTGATGGCTGCCGATCGTGCACAGCACATGGAACAAGTAGTGCGACCCGCATTGAATGCTGGCCAACATGTGGTGAGCGACCGCAGCATCTACTCAACACTCGCCTATCAGGGATACGGACGTGGTCTTGATATTGCCGAACTACGGCGCATTAGTACATGGGCACTTGATGGAATGCTTCCGGACATTGTCATTTTCATGTCAGTCCCTACCGACATTTTGAACGAGCGTCTTGCAAAGCGAAACCTTGACCGTTTTGAACGCGAAGGTGCCGAATTTTTTGCTCGCGTCCATGATGGTTTTCACGCGCTCATGGCAGCGGAACCACAGCGTTGGATTGTCATTGACGGCACTATGCCAAAAGACGATGTTGAAGAAGCAATTCGTATTGAAGTCACCACACGCATCGGAGAGCAATAGTGACATCTGTTTTCGATGGCATTGTTGGCCAAGACAACGTCATTGCTCAATTGCGCCACGTTGCACATAGTCCAGTCCATGCCTTTCTTTTTGTTGGACCAGATGGTTGTGGCAAAGAAGAATCAGCACGGGCATTTGCCGCACTGTTGTTATCAGGTAACGAAAATCCCACCGATCGCACTAACGATCTTGTGATGCGCGAAACACACATCGATGTTCACGACATTCGACGTGTCGGTGCCTCTATCTCGGCCGACCAAGCAGACGATGTCATTCGACTTGCGGCAACTACTCCGGTGGAGGCTTCACGAAAAATCATTGTGATGCATGAAGTACATCTCATGCGTCCAGAGGCCGTTGTGCGACTTCTCAAAACTATTGAGGAGCCAGCAGAAGGGGTGTTCTTCATTCTCATTTGTGATGAAGTCACATCACTTCTTGCCACCATCTCATCTCGTTGTCTAGTGATTCATTTTGTACCACTCGATACAGAACTCATCACCAACACTTTGATTGCTGAAGGTGTCACAGCTGATACTGCACGATTTACCGCACAGTCATCACATGGCAGTCTGTTGCGTGCCCGCTTGCTCGCAACCGACTCACAACTAGTTGAACGTATGCGTGCATTCACAAATATTCCGGCGCGCATTGATGGCACTGGTGCGACTGTCGTTGCAATCTCCGACGAAATACTCAGCCTCATCGATGAGGCAGCGGCACCGCTCATGCGTCAACACGAAGCGGAAGTTGCCGTGATGGAAGAAACACTCGCCACCATGGGTGTAAAACGCGGTGGCAAGAAGGCTCTCGAAGACAAGCACAAACGTGAACTTCGACGCCACCGAACAGATGAATTACGCGCTGGACTAACTGCCATTGCATCGCGGTATCGCGACGAACTTACACAGAATGAACATCTGCATCGGCCCGATTCATACATCGACGCAATCGAGCGAATCCATGCCGCTATGGGCCGTTTGTCATTAAATGTGAACGAAACGATCATGTTGCGCGATTTACTGTGGCAACTTCCTGCACTATCTTCCGACGCACTTCACACTTCCCGATAATCTTTTTTTAATGGTCACTCCACGGGTGAAATCTGCTGGCGGTTTTGCCGCGATGAAATACGTCCTCGCAAAAGGACGAAGAGTGGGCACCATCGCGCTCTACAAACGCCTGCGCAGCAAGAACGCCTGTAAAACATGTGCGCTCGGCATGGGCGGCCAACACGGCGGCATGACAAATGAGGCTGGCCACTTTCCGGAGGTCTGTAAAAAATCGGTGCAAGCACAGGCTGCCGACATGGGGAAAGTCATCACGGAAGATGACCTTGCTCAGCTCAGCGTTCGCGAACTGGCTGCACTGACTAGCGCAGAGGCAGAAGCACTTGGCCGTCTCACATTTCCCATTGTGTGTGGCCCAAACGACACTCACTTTCAACGCACATCGTGGGATGACGCAATGCGTCTGTCTGCTGACGCGTTTTCTTCTACCCAACCCGATCGCACCTTCTGGTACGCAAGTGGTCGATCCAGCAACGAGGCAGCGTTTCTCATGCAGATCGTTGCGCGCGCATACGGCACAAACAACGTCAACAACTGTTCGTACTACTGCCATCAAGCATCTGGTGTTGCGCTCACTTCTATTTATGGAAGTGGCACTGCGTCAGTGTCACTGGATGATCTGGCTACCACCGAACTTGCCATTGTCATTGGTGCAAACCCGGCAAGTAATCACCCGCGACTAATCACGCAGCTCATTAACCTGCGTCGTCGGGGTGGCAAAGTCATCATCATTAATCCGTTGTCAGAACTTGGATTGAAACGTTTTCGTCTTCCATCGCAAGCACGCAGTTTGATGCTCGGTTCCACCGTGAGCGATCTCTACATTCAGCCCCACATTGGCGGCGACATTCACTTGCTCACTGCGCTTCTCAAAGGTGTGATCGAATCTGGTGCTGTCAATAATGACTACATCGCCCAGCACACAGAGAACTGGGAATCTGTGCGCGACGCAGCGATAGCCACGTCTTGGGATGAGCTGGTGGCACACAGTGGAGTGTCTCGCGCCGACATTGATGCTTGTGTACAAGAACTAGTGAAAGCACAATCTGCGGTATTTATGTGGGCAATGGGTCTCACCCACCACACCTACGGTGTCGACAACATTCGCACGTTGGGCAATCTTGCTATGGCTCGCGGGTTCCTCGGATCACCGGGAAGTGGTCTCATGCCAATTCGGGGTCACTCAAACGTGCAAGGTGTGGGATCAGTTGGCGTATCACCACAGTTGAAAGAATCGTTTGCCCGTAATCTTCGCGAACGTTATGGCATCAATACATCAACTTCTACTGGTATGGACACCTATGCATGTATGCAAGCGTCACATGAAGGAAGAATTGACGTGGCTCTCATGCTGGGTGGCAACTTGTGGGGCAGTAACCCCGATTCACATTGGTCAACCGATGCGCTATCACGCATTGGCACCTCGGTATCACTCACTACAAAATTGAATCAAGGACACTTCAACGGACGTGCACAGACCACTGTGATTCTGCCTGTTCTTGCTCGCGACGAAGAACCAGAAGCAACAACGCAAGAGTCGATGTTCAACTTTGTGCGTTTGTCAGATGGTGGCGAACCAGCAGTTGATGGTGAAATGCGCTCGGAGGTTGTCATCCTGTCCGATCTCGCACAACGCATTTTGCCCAAAGACCATTTCGATTGGTCGATCATCACGTCACACGATTCTTTGCGCACAGCAATTGCGGCGACTGTGCCTGGATACGAACAGGTGAACGACATTTCATCAACAAAACAGGAATTCCAAATTCCTAATCGTGTGTTCCATGACGGAACGTTCCCCACTTCGTCTGGACGTGCACGCTTTCACGCGGTAAACTTTCCAAATGTCACGCGAGACGATGACACTTTCATGATGATGACGATTCGTTCAGAGGGTCAGTTCAATACCGTTGTGTACGAAGAAGAAGACCTCTATCGAGGTAACACACGACGAGATGTGGTCATGATGTCAGCTGATGACGTCACACGGCTTGGTCTACACGAAGGTCAGACTGTCGCCGTGTGTAGCGACACCGGTTCAATGGACGTTGTGGTGTCGGTGGTCAACATTCGCGCTGGCAACGTGGCCATGTATTACCCCGAGGCCAATGTCTTAGTGGATCGCCGCCTCGATCCAGAATCACTCACGCCTGCCTTCAAATCCGTAATTGTCACGCTAAAAACGCATTCAATTGCCTGACAACATCTTGAATCTATTTTCAGACTAAGTTAACTCTCTGTCAGTTTTCTCGAAGGAGCCGCTCATGGCACGTCGCTTCCGTTTTCTATTTTCCGCTGTGGCAGTAATGGCCACGGCGATCATGACTCTCGGTACTCCATCAGTATCGGCCACCGCTTACGCGACAGGGTTCGATGCTGTCTTCGAGCAAGCAATGATTGACCGCGGATATGACAGTGGCGCGATAGACGGACAACTTCCTTTAGCGAACATTCAAAAAATTACGTCGCTTGATCTCAGCAATGTGCAGTTCACAACTTTGGGGGGCGATCGAGGTTTTGCAGAGTTTGTCAACTTGCAGTCGCTGAATATTTCAGGGAATACTCAGATCACTTCCACTGTAATGACCTCGTGGCCGACATCGTTACGCGTCCTAAACATTTCAGGGATGACCGAACTCACTTTGTTCCGGTATGTCGCACTTGACTTTATGGACTACCAAACTGCATCTTTTGGACCAGGTTTATTTCAACTCATCACAGGAAACAACCCAAAGATTGTTGAATTTGACCTTAGTTCTTCAAAGATCACGAGTTTGGATCTTTCTTCCATGACCGCTCTCCGGGGCGTCTGGATTAACGAGTCACAGTTATCAACATTAAATGTCTCAAATTTGCCAAACCTGAAGTACTTGTCACTTACCGATAACCCATTAACCACAGTTACTTTGAGTAATTTACCTGTTCTTGAAAATCTCACTCTCATCCGAAACGCGCTGACGACAATTGACGTATCTGGCCTAACGAATCTTCGTGATCTCAACGTCGGAAGCAACAACCTCACTTCCTTGAATCTTCAACAAAACGTCAGTCTCGAATCCGCACAGGCGTCCAATAACTTAATCACCTCGATTACGTTGCCACCGAATAGCGCTATCAATCGAATCGATCTTTCAAACAATCGGATTTCATCAATTGATGTGTCGGTTTTCCCATTGCTTCGAAGTCTCAATCTCTCTAATAATCGCCTTCGATTAATTGATGTGTCTAAAAACACTGCCCTAACAACACTGTCAGTTGAGAACAATCAAATTAAAGCCATCGATCTATCAAAGAATCAGTCGCTGGCCTTCCTGAATGTTTCATCAAACAAAATCAAGACACTGTCTCTCACGACAATCACACGCCTTTCTTCACTATCAGCAGCAAACAATCAGTTGTCACGACTAGACCTCAAAGGTCTCAACGGACTGCAAGATTTAAATGTTCGCTCCAACAGAATAAAAGCAATCGATATCTCGAGCGCAAAAGGACTATCTCAGATTGATCTCTCGAACAACAAGATTAAGAAAGCTGATTTTTCCGCTTTCCCTTCCCTGTTCAGAATAAAAATCGCACGAAATCCTTTGACCCAACTAAAGCTTCGTCCAGTCGTTGGTTTTGCGAGCGAATTAGACATCCGTTCTACGAACCTCAAGACACTTGATCTCCGCACCTCTGCGCCTGGCATGTTGTATGCAAATGGAAACATTCGCATTCGTGTTGCAGATCCAGTTGGATCGCTACTCGACTGGGAAACCACGCTGGGCAAAGACGTCAAACTCACAAAATAGACCCGTAGCATTTAGGGTCTTCGCCCAGGTAGCTCAGTCGGTAGAGCAACGCACTCGTAATGCGTAGGTCAGGAGTTCGATTCTCCTCTTGGGCTCCAAATGCTGCATGACCCACATAACATGAACGATGAACGGTGGGACCGCATCGCAATAGTGATGGGAATCTTTCTCGGATTTGCCGGTGTCACGCACTTTGCGTCGCCAACATTTTTTGATGAGATCGTTCCCCCGTGGCTGCCTCCGTCAGAAAGATTTTGGACCTACATCAGCGGAATTGCCGAGATTGTGATCGCGTGGCTATTGCTACGTTCATCAAGCCGTCGTGTTGGAGCACTTGCAGCTGCATGGCTATTTGTTGCCGTGTATCCCGCCAACGTCTACATGGCATGGGATTGGCGTGATCGAGCCCTCAGCGAACAAGTCATCTCATACGGTCGACTTCCCTTCCAGTTTCTCTTTATATGGCTAGCGATCCGTATCGCACAAGCGTGCCGCCCCAAATCTGTTACGTATATTGATTACTAGATTGCGGATTCCGGGGGGAAATATGCGCAGGTTCATATTGGCGCTGGTTGTTGCACTTATTGGCATAGTCGGAAGCGCAGGGCCAGATGCACTCGCAAACGGTGCCCGGTCTGTTGTTGTCGACCTCAACACCTCTCGATCCGTCTCAGTCACCATAAATCGAGATGAGGCAAAATCTTTATACGTTCTCATTTGCGCTATCAATGCTTCCGAGTGCACGGTAGCTAATGCTGCGAACTCGCAAAAAGTAGTGCGGTTTGATTGTTTCTTTAAACGGGGTGTACACATCACACCACATGGCTGTCGCGATTATGACGAGTCGGCCGGTGACCACTTCTATTATCCAGCAAGTGCGGTATCCATTCCGTGGCGACCGAATGCGCCGCTAAATAACGGGCTACTGCCAGGCGGCGCGTCGTACACGCTTCGCATTTTCGAGTCTGGTACAGGTGAAGTCAACTCCTTTACTGAGGTCGCTGTCCGAGAAATCTCTTTCCCGAAATACTCCTTTGAGTACGACATAGCACCATCAATTCAGGGAGAGGCCCTAGTGGGGCAAACCCTTACCATCAATGAACCAAAGTGGACTCCCGTCCCGCAAGACGTTGACATTCGTTGGTATCGATGTAAAAAAGCAATCCCAAAGATTGAAGATATATCGCAAATGTCATTTGATGACCGCCCATTTACATGGGCTTATCAGTACACAAGCAATGCCGACTGCGCTCCAATAAATCAGAATGGATCGTTGTCCGACGAACCACCTCCAATGTCTGACCTCAGTATTAATGCCGGTGACTCAATTACAACACAAGCCACTGTCGGTTTTACCACCTACAAAATTACTGACTTGGATATCAATACTTTCATTACCGTTGCTATCACTGTCGGTGCTGGTGAGCGTGAATATTGGACTGCGTCAACACCAGTAATTGAGAAAAAGACTATGCCAGTAAATCAAGTTGCACCAACTTCAACATTCACTAAAACAAAGAAGATCAAGAAATTGCAAGTCGGGGCAGCCGTAACTGCCACGACAGGAACATGGAAGTGGGCGAACACCACAACTTTCCAGTGGTACAACTGCAGCAAGAAACAACGTTCCACTTCAGAGCTCAATGCGAAACAATGCAAAACGATAAAGCGTGCTTCGAAGGCCACGTACAAAACCAAGAAGGCTGACAAAGGACGGTTTCTTGTCGTGCCAGTGACCGCGGCAAATGAACTAGGTTCAACAGTCGTCTATGCGACATCGCTTGGCAAAATCAAATGACCTCTAAAGGAGCCTTCGACGGTGTTGTTGTAGCCGACTTTGGTCATGTCATCGCCGCGCCGTATGCCGCGCGCATGATGGCCGATCACGGCGCAGATGTGATCAAGATTGAATCATTCGATGGCGACATGCTGCGCAAAATGGAAGTGCAATATGGCGGTGATTTAAGTAGCACCTTTGCCCAGTACAACCTCGGTAAAAAAGCGATCGCAATTAATCTCAAAGATCCACGTGGGAAACAACTGGCACACGACATCATCGCTAAGTCAGATGTTGTTCTTCAAAACTTCAGTACCGGCACTTTCAACAGACTTGTTGGAACATACGATGAACTGAAAATAATCAACCCAAAAATGATCATGTGCTCGATCTCATCTTTTGGCGCAGAAGGACCATACGCAGATCTTCCGGGTTTTGGTTTTGTCGCCGAAGCGTATTCAGGACTCATGAGCTTGGCCGCGGGAGATGATGGCTACCCGTCCTTCTTTGGAACGGCTCTTGCCGACATGAACGTTGCAACACATGCATATGCTGCGATCACCACGGCCTTATTTAGACGAGAACGCACTGGTGAAGGAACCCACATCGATATGTCATCGTTTGATGCACTTGTTGTACAAATTGACCAAGCGATGGCGATCTCCGCAGTGTCTAATGGTGACAAGGAATTTCCTCCATACAGCAGACGTCATGGAGCAACTGTTCCAAACTCCATCGTGCGGACAAAAGACGGTGAGCATGTTGTGTACGGAGCGCCAAGCGACGATTTCTTTCGTCGACTTTGTGAAGCAATGAGCCAACCAGATCTCACAAAGGATCCTCGATTTAATTCCAACGCGAGTCGCGTCGCAAATAGAGCCGACCTCTATGAGATTGTCGAAGAGTGGGCGGCATCTTTTGATACGGCCGATGAACTAGTCGCCGTGTTGCGCGCACAGAACATGGCGTGTGCACGCATTCGCAAATACACAGAAAACCTCGCCGACCCTCATCTCATCCAGCGGGGCACTCTCGCGCCGGTGGAAATAGAAGATGGCCACACCGTGTACATGCAAACAACACCGCATCGACTGCAAGATTCCCCCGTTGCCCCACAGGGTCCTGCTCCCCACATTGGGCAACACACTCGGGAAATACTGCATCAGCTCGGCCGCGCAACAAGCGATATCGACTCGCTATTCGCCAATGGAGTAGTCCGCTAAGTCGCACTACTATTTCTCTCTACACGTTGCGGGAACCGCATCGCAGAGGGGGACCACCATGAAAGTGCCGTTGACTGTCATCGACCACTTACGTCGCGCCGAGCAGGTGTACGGAAAACGAATCGCATTCGTTGACGAACCTGATCAGCCCGCTGAATCGTGGGGCACCAAGACCTATGCCGAAATGGCAGACATTGCACGCGCTCAGGCTGCTGGTCTTGACGCACTTGGAATCCCCCAAGGAGCGCGCGTTGCCATGGTCACGCAAAACTCGGCTCGCCTTCTCACCAGTTTCTTTGGTGTGAGCGGTTCTGGCCGCATTCTCGTGCCTATTAACTTCCGTCTTGTGGCAGAAGAAGTTGCCTACATCGTGGAACACAGTGGTGCAGACGTGTTGCTCGTTGACCCAGAGTTGCAGGATTCACTGAAAGACGTCACCGCAAAACATCGTTTCATTATCGGAAAAGAATCTGATGAGCAGTTGTATGTGTATGGCAAAGAGCCACGTTCATGGGATCCCGATGAAGATGCCACCGCCACAATCAACTACACAAGCGGAACTACTGCTCGACCCAAAGGCGTTCAATTAACGCATCGCAATGTGTGGTTGAACTCAGCCACCTTTGGTTGGCATATGGGCGTGAACGATCGCGATGTATACATTCACACTCTCCCCCAGTTTCACTGCAATGGATGGGGCATGTTGTATGCAGTCACTGCAATGGGTGGTGAACACATCATCTTGCGCAAAGTAGACGGTGCTGAAATTTTGCGACGAATAGAGAAACACGGCGTGACACTTCTGTGTGGCGCACCAGCTGTTATCAACATGGTTCTTGACGCTGCACAAACGTGGCAAGGTGAAATACCAGGTCGTGATCAATTGCGTTGTGTTGTTGCAGGTGCACCGCCACCAACGCGCACGATCGAACGTGTTGAAACTGAACTTGGTTGGCAGTTCAACCAGTTATACGGACTCACCGAAACATCACCGTGTCTCACCATTAACCGTCCCCGTGCAGAGTGGGACTCGATGACGCCATCTGATCGCGCATCACGCCTAAGTGCCGCAGGTGTTCCAGCAATTGGTGTGCAAACACGCATCGACACACAGGGCGAAGTGCTCGCGCGAAGCAACGTGGTGATGGATGGCTATTGGAATCAGCCAGCAGAAACTGCAAAGGCCATCGAAGATGGCTGGTTCCACACAGGTGATGGAGGCACCATCGGTGACGACCACTACCTCACTATTTCCGATCGTAAGAAAGACGTGATCATTTCTGGTGGTGAAAACGTAAGTTCCATTGAAGTGGAAGACGCAATCTTCTCTCATCCCGAAGTATCAGAAGTTGCTGTTATTGGTGTTCCCGACGAGAAGTGGGGTGAACTTGTGCTTGCACTCGTGGTGAAGAGCGATGGTTCATCGTTGTCTGAAGATGACGTCATCGCATACACCAAAACAAAATTGGCTGGTTATAAGTGCCCGAAGAAAGTGGAGTTCAGAGACGAGCTCGCTCGCACCAGCACCGGCAAACTTCAGAAGTTCAAATTACGCGCACCGTACTGGGAAGGCAAAGAGCGTCAAGTTAACTAGTTAACGTCACGTAAAAATGCCAACTAGTTGGGGTGATGATCGTCAGCTACTGGGTTTGTCATCAATCTGCGATACCCAAACTCTACAAACACCGCTCCCACTGCTCCAATGAGTGCTGATTGCCAAAAGAGTTCTGCCGGCACATTGAAGTTGAAGAAGTTTCGCCCTGCGGGTAGTGCAAATGCAAGTACTGCAAGCGCAATCATCGCACCGACTAAACCTGCCTTCCATAGACGGAAGGGTCGTGCAAGCACAATGAGAATCCAGAAGAACACAATCAACACTGCGATTGTGGAACCAGAACTCACTGTCCAACACGGTGCATTTTCTGCGGTTAGCTCGGCATCAGTAATACTGCATTCCAGGCCTTCTGGTAGAGGAAAGCGTTGCCGGGCAAAGAAATCGGCCACCATCACTGCGAGTCCCGCGATAACGCCAGACGGGATGGCGAAACGCAAAATGCGCCGTAAAAATCCAGGAACATAACGGCGCGGATTCGGCGCGAGAGCCAAGAAGAACGCGGGGATACCAATGGTCACGGTTGACAACAACGTCATGTGTCGTGGCAACAGTGGGAACTCTTCCATCAAGATTGCCGTTGCGATAATGGCCACGAGACTCATCGCGTTCTTTGCCACAAACAAGTTCGCCACACGCTCAACGTTGCCAATCACACGGCGGCCCTCTGCCAACACCGACGGCAGGTGAGAAAAGCGTCCATCTAAGAGAATCAACTGTGCAACAGCTTTTGTTGCAGGCGCACCATTATCCATTGCAATACCAATATCGGCGCGCTTCAAAGCCAATGCGTCATTCACTCCATCGCCAGTCATCGCTACTACTTCACCATTTAATTGCAACGCTTGCACAAGGGAACGCTTTTGTTCAGGCGATACGCGGCCAAATACCACTGTGTCACGAGCAATATCTCGTAGTTCTTCTGGCATGTCACCGAGTGTTTGTGCATCCACTGGCGTTCCCACATCTAGACCAACGCTGCGCGCGATAGCAGCAACAGTTTGTGGGTTATCACCAGAGATGATCTTTATCTTCACACCCTGCTGAGCAAAAAACGCAAGTGTTCCTGCTGCATCAGAGCGAACGTCTTCACGCAACGTCACAATTGCCGCTGGCTCCAACGGAGTGGGTAATTCCTGTTCACCAAGATCAGCAGATGATCGAGCAAGAAACAATACGCGTCGACCGGTGCGTGCCAGTTCCGACACTCTTGTAATTACTGGATGATCGCCTGGTAAGAGCACATCGGGTGCACCAAGCACCCACGAACCATGACCAGCAAACTGCGATGCGCTCCACTTACGAGCTGAATTGAAAGGAATCGCAGCGACAACTTCCCAATCACATGCGGGCATCGCCCGACCAACAGTTGCAAGTGTGCTGTTTGCAGTGGGATCATTTGCGAGCGCGCCAAGAGCGTTGCGAACTTCTTGTTCATCAAGACCACTTAACACTTCAAGGCCTTCAAACTCAATAGCGCCGGTGGTAATTGTTCCGGTCTTGTCGAGACACACAACACTGACACGCGCGAGTCCTTCCACTGCGGGAAGTTCTTGCACCAACACTTGTTGACGTGTTAACTGAACCGCCGCTAACAAAAATGCAAGGGTTGTTAGTAGTACTAAACCTTCCGGTACCAGTCCCACTAACCCGGCAGCAGAACGAATAACTGCGTCTTCCCAACTATCGGAATCACTCACATTGAATTGCGTCCACAATTGAAGCGGTACCGCAAAAACAATCACCCACGTGATGTATTTGAGCAAGATATTGACAGAGACCTGAATTTCCGACTTTGTCTTGCTGAATACTTTCGCTTCTGCTGCGATACGGTGTGCGTATGCCGCAGCGCCAACGGATTCGGCAACGAACAACCCCGAACCTGCAGTGACAACCGTTCCCGACATCAATGCGTCGCCAACATGTTTCAACACCGCATCAGATTCACCGGTGAGATTGGCTTCATTCACTTCAAGCCCGTCACTATCAAGTACCGAGCCATCAGCAGGCACCTGATCACCAGACTTCAATTCAATGAGATCGTCAAGAACAACATCTTTTGTTGCCACATCAACGGCAACACCGTCGCGGATTACTCGAGTCGTGGGTGCGTGTAACAACGCAAGTTGATCAAGTTTGCGCTTTGCCAAGTACTCCTGAATAATTCCGACCAAAGAGTTAATAATGAGCGGAAACCCGAACAATGCGTCCGCCACAGACCCGGTACTCAGCACTACCACAAACAGAGCACCAAGGATTGCGTTAAACCTTGTGAATACGTTTGTGCGGATAATGTGCCACAGTGGCCGCGAACTGGAGTCGTCTACCGCATTCGTCAGTCCTTTTTCGACACGTTCCGCCACTTCAACAGAGGTCAGTCCAGTAGGGCTCGACACGATTAGACGCTACTCGTTACCCACTCAAAGCACCAGCCCGCCTGTGTCACAGCATCAAATGACGCACTACTGTAGGACTCATGTTTTCGCACATCAGCCACCCCAAAACTCCGACCGAAGTCGAGTTGGATCGCATGTTGCGGATGGGTCGCGCATGGCGTGAGATCCGACGTGGCTCTGCTGCTGGAGCTCTGCGCGACCGTGTGTTTGGCAACGATGAAAGCGCGCTTGACCCCGGTCAGGTCGACACTCTCGACTTGCTTGCTGCGAAAGAATGCTGGCGTATGGGTGACTTAGCAGACGCACTCCATATTGATCCGAGTACCGCGACGCGTGCCGTGCAACGACTCATCGCATCGGGCCTTGCTAGCAAAGTGACACAAGAAGGTGACGGACGTGTCGTGCATGTCGCCCTCACCGAAATCGGTCGTCAAACTGCGAACTACTATACAGAACGTCGCGTTGAAACAATTCGTGACTTACTTGCAAATTTCTCGAACTCTGAACAAATCGCATTTCTTGAATTCTTGGAGCGATACATCCACAACATGTCGGAAATGACGCAGATCCCGATCGTGGAGATCGAACAAGAAACACAAGAAGCATCTTCCGTGCAGCAGTAACGCAGTCGACGACCAGTTATGGCTGACCAGAAAACTTTTGCCGACGACGCGATGCAATATGCACCGCAGTTGTTTTCTGGTGCACTTCGCCTCACTCGCAATCGCGCAGACGCCGAAGATCTCGTGCAAGAGACATACATGAAGGCGTGGCGCTCTTTTGATTCGTATCAAGAGGGCACCAACTTACGCGCGTGGATGTTTCGCATCATGACGAACTCCTACATCAATCGCTATCACCAGCAACAACGACGTCCACAAGAAACCGACCTCGGCGAACTTGAAGATCTCTATCTATATAGAAGGATCGCCTCGTTTGATCAGTCCCAGCTCAGCGCCTCGGCCGAGGACCAAATGATGTCGCTCTTCACCGACGATGAGGTGAAAAAGGCGATCGAAGAACTACCCGAAGCCTTCCGAATCCCGGTGCTGTTGTCCGATGTCGAAGAATTCTCATACAAGGAAATCGCTGAAATGTTGGACATACCCATCGGTACGGTCATGTCTCGGCTCCACCGGGGAAGAAAACTCATGCAGAAGTTGTTGTACGACTACGCCGTCCAACGAGGAATCGTGAAAGCGGTCTAGCCCAGCCCACACCATCATGTCGTAACCGTCCAAACGGTTTCTTAGTTTCACACCGGGGATACATCACACAACATGTCAAATTGTGACGAAACACTTGAAGAATTGCATCGCTTCTTAGACCGCGAACTGCCGCCAGAGATGGTCGACAACATCATGGGTCACCTTGGTGAGTGCACGGACTGTCAGCAGGCCTATGAATTTCACGCCGAACTGCGCACGGTCATTGCGAACAAAGCACGCAACGACGAAATGCCAGCGGGCCTAATGGACAAAATCAAAGCCTGTTTCGGCGACGAACTTCTCGCCGAATAGCCAGTTCCTGTGCGGGTCACATGGGCGAGATAGTTCCCGTGGCAACCCGCTGGCTAGTATTGGTTCCATGATTGCTGCATACCCCTGGCACTACTGGCTCGCAATTGTGTTGCTTCTTGCCGGAGTTTTGGCAACTCTGCAAGTGATCGTTGGGTATGTCATCAAAGTGACCGCAACGCGCTACCCCAACCGTCGTCAGCGCAAAGCGCAACAGCAACACAAGGCCTAGAGCTCTGTCTTTGCCGCTTGTAGACCGGCTTCTTTCTCTTTGTAACTTTCCTGAACCGGGCACTGCCGTTTCGTGTGCCGTCTCTGGTGGTGCCGACTCCATGGCACTCATGATCCTTGCCCACGCGCGCGGATTACGAGTCACCGCCGTTCATGTTGATCATCAAATTCGCAGTACGTCACACCGTGATGTGGAAGTGATCACTCCCGTTGCACAGCAATTGTCGATTCCGTTGGTCACACACGTTGTTGCGGTGGAACCAGGCCCCAACCTCGAAGCTCGCGCACGCGAGGCGCGTTATGAAGCGCTACCGATCGATGTGATGACCGGACATACCGCTGATGATCAAGCAGAGACAGTTCTTATCAATTTGTTACGAAGTGCTGCGTCACAAGGCCTTGGTGCCATGCGCCCAGATAATCGTCGACCACTTCTTGCATTGCGTAAATCAGACACACACCAATTGTGTATCGAGATGAACATCACCCCAGTTGACGATGAAACAAACACAGACCCAGCATTTGTGCGCAATCGCGTGCGACACGAATTACTGCCGCTCATGAATGACATCGCTCATCGAGACCTTGTGCCCATGCTCACTCGCACAGCCGACATCGTGCGCGCAGATAATGACTTGCTCGACGAACTTGCTGCTGCAATTGATCCCACCGATGCAATTGCGTTGTCGCGTGCTCCACTTCCACTTGCTCGACGTGCAATTCGCCAGTGGTTGGCAAAGCCGTATCCCCCTGACCTCGCAACCGTGGAACGGGTGCTCGCTGTGGCACGAGGAGATGCTCTTGCCTGCGATATTGGACAAAATAGGGAAATTCGTCGTAGCAAACAGCGACTGACCCTGCGTCATCTCGGGTAGATTTACAACGGTTTTTCGACAGACACCCCAGGAAGAGGACACAAATGCCACCCAAGTTGCGAGGAAAATGGGCTCTTGGAATCACTCCTCGTAACTTCACATGGGTCATTAAAGACAAGTTGGCAGTGTGTGAACGCCCTGGCGGCTATGGCGACAACCATCGCCGAGTGCGTCGTCAAGAAGAAATCATCTGGATTCGTGAGAACCATTTCGACTGCCTTATCTCGATCATTGCAGCACCCCACAACCTCCACGCCTACGACGAGCTCAACCTGAAATACCGCCACCGTCCGCTGTCAGGCGCTCACGATCTCGATTCGTGGCTGCGTGCGTTTTACAAAGAACTTCATGAACTGATGAAAAAAGACGCCAAGGTCATCGTGCACTCAGAAGAAGTGGGAGACCGCTTGCTCGGCATTATGGGCGGATACATCCGCTGGAGTCGCATGCTGGACGATCCATCAACGGTTATTGAGATCACCGAACGCATTGGTGGACGCCAACTCGACACATGGGCGCGCGAGTTAATTCTTAACGTGCACGAGTTGCGTTAAATCACGCAACAGTGGAAAGAAGTGATGCGGCTGCGTCACGCAAAGCAGTAGCCGCTGCTGACTGCGGAAGCGACGCACAACTTTGTTCAGCACGAGCCACAAAGGTTTGTGCAGTATCGATAGCAGACTTCACACCACCATTGGAACGCACAATATCGAGCACCTTTTCACGCTCAGCAGCTTCCAACGGCTTTCCCAAAATTGCGGTGAGTTCGGACGCAGCCGCACCACCTGCGGCAAGTGTGTGAAGTACAGGCAACGTGTACACGCCTTCTACCGCATCGTGGCCGGCAGGTTTCCCTAACTCTTCATCGGTTGATGTGATGTCGAGAATGTCGTCAACAATTTGAAACACCATTCCGTAATGCGTTCCGTACTCGGTCAATACATCAATGGTTGGACGATTGTGTCCACCAACGATGCCGCCAATACGCGCAGCCGTTGAATACAACGACGCGGTCTTTCCATCGATGGACGAGAAATACGAATCAATCGGACGCGCCATGTTGTAGGTGTGACGTAATTCTTCAATTTGGCCTTCACACAAACGGCCAATGGTGCGCGCCAATAGGCCCGCCACTTCCACGCCAAGTGATGCAGCAATCTCAGATGCGCGCGCGAGCAAAAAGTCGCCCGCCAAAATGGCCTGCAAATTCCCCCATCGAGCGTTCACGGTTTCCACGCCACGTCGAGTCTCTGACTCATCCATGACGTCGTCGTGATACAGCGACCCAAGATGAACTAACTCACATGCGATGCCACCTTGGATGACGTCGTCTGCTGCACTGTGGCCATCATGGCCAACGAGGGAGGCAACAATCGACATCACCGGGCGCAAACGCTTACCGCCAGCAGAAATAAGGTGCGAGGCGATCTCGGTGAGGTACGCATCTGGGGTCTTCACTGCCTCGAGCAACGCCTGTTCGACACGCGCTCGATCTGCATCCATTGTGGATAACGACAGCAGTGGGGACACTGACACATCGTCAGGCTACGGGGGCAATCGACGAACTTCCCCCAAGGGGTGACTTGACACCAACTGTTCATCTGGATGCAAAACCGCCTGTTTTCGGGCCCGCCGATAGGATGAGAGTCATTATCCACCCCACTTAAAAGGTGGTCACCTTGTTTGAACGATTTACAGACCGAGCCCGCAGAGTAGTAGTCCTCGCGCAAGAAGAAGCGCGTCTTCTCAACCACTCGTACATCGGCACCGAGCACATCTTGCTGGGACTTATTCACGAAGGCGAAGGCGTCGCAGCAAAAGCTCTCGAGTCACTTGCGATTTCACTTGAAGCAGTACGCGCACAAGTCGAAGAAATCATCGGTCAGGGCGGTTCATCACCGTCAGGTCACATTCCGTTTACTCCCCGTGCAAAGAAAGTGCTCGAGTTGTCATTGCGCGAAGCATTGCAACTGGGCCACAACTACATCGGTACCGAGCACATTCTTCTCGGATTGCTGCGCGAAGGCGAAGGTGTTGCAACGCAAGTTCTTGTGAAGTTGGGTGCAGACCTCGGGCGCGTGCGTCAACAAGTTATTCAGTTGCTCTCTGGATACCAGGGTCCTGCTGGCAAGAGCGAACAAGCACCAGCAAGCTCTAGTGGCGGCGAAAAAGGTGAACAGGGAGAAAAAGGCGGAAGCCAAATTCTCGATCAGTTCGGTCGCAACCTCACGCAACTTGCACGCGAAAAGAAACTTGATCCAATGATTGGTCGCGAGCGCGAGACAGAACGCGTCATGCAAATCTTGTCGCGTCGCACAAAGAACAACCCTGTTCTCATTGGCGAACCCGGTGTTGGTAAAACTGCAATTGTCGAGGGTCTTGCACAACGCATCGTGTCAAACGACATTCCCGAGACGTTGAAAGACAAGCAGCTCTACACACTCGACCTTGGCGCGTTAGTTGCTGGTAGCCGTTACCGCGGTGATTTCGAAGAGCGCTTGAAGAAAGTACTGAAAGAAATCAAAACACGCGGCGACATCATTTTGTTCATCGACGAAATCCACACATTGGTGGGTGCCGGTGCAGCAGAAGGTGCGATTGATGCAGCAAGTATCTTGAAGCCAATGCTCGCTCGTGGTGAGTTGCAAACAATTGGTGCCACCACCACCGATGAATACCGCAAACACTTAGAAAAAGATCCTGCACTTGAGCGTCGCTTTCAGCCTGTAAAAGTGGAAGAGCCAACAATTGCGCACACGATCGAAATCTTGAAGGGCGTGCGCGACAAATACGAAGCACACCACCGCGTCACCATCACCGACCAAGCAATTGTTGCTGCAGCCAACTTGGCGGATCGTTACATCAGTGATCGTTTCCTTCCCGACAAGGCAATCGACCTCATCGACGAAGCAGGTAGCCGTCTTCGCATCAAGCGCATGCAGACACCACCTGATCTCAAAGAGATCGAAACAAAGATCAACGAAGTGCAAGAAGCAAAGAAGAAGGCTGTTGAAGAACAGCGTTTCGAAGATGCTGGCCATCTGCGCGATCAAGAGCGTTCATTGCTTGAAGAAAAAGCGCAAAAAGAATCAGACATCAAAGCACAAGGCATTGACTTGTTTGATGAAGTCGACGAAGAAGCAATCGCTGAAGTGTTGAGCATTTGGACGGGTATTCCGGTGTACAAACTCACCGAAGAAGAAACCCAGAAACTTCTCAACATGGAAGCCGAGTTGCACAAGCGCATCATTGGTCAAGAAAACGCAATCAAGGCGGTGTCACAGAGCATCCGTCGTACGCGTGCTGGTCTCAAAGACCCACGTCGTCCAAGCGGTTCGTTCATCTTCCTCGGACCAACCGGTGTTGGTAAGACCGAACTTGCAAAGACACTTGCAGAGTTCCTCTTTGGAAACGACGACTCGTTGATCACACTCGACATGTCCGAATACATGGAAAAGCACACAGTCAGCCGACTCGTGGGCTCCCCTCCTGGATACGTCGGATACGAAGAAGGCGGTCAACTCACAGAAGCTGTTCGTCGCAAGCCCTTCTCTGTTGTGTTGTTCGACGAAATCGAAAAAGCTCATCCCGACGTGTTCAACACCTTGCTCCAAATCTTGGAAGAAGGACGTCTCACTGATAGCCAGGGTCGCAGTGTCGACTTCCGCAACACCGTCATCATCATGACATCAAACTTGGGAACACAAGATTTGCGCAAGGCAAATGTTGGTTTCACCAAGTCAGATGAAGCTGTGTCATACGAGCGCATGCGCGAAAAAGTCAACGAGGCGCTGAAGCAACACTTCCGCCCCGAATTCTTGAACCGCGTCGACGAGACAATCGTGTTCCACGAATTGTCAAGGCAAGAAGTGGTGCAGATGGTCGATCTCATGATCAAGCGCCTCAGCGTGCAACTTGAGAGCCAAGGTCTTGGCATCGAGCTCACCACTGCTGCAAAAGAACTACTCGCCGAACGCGGATACGACCCACAACTTGGTGCTCGTCCACTACGCCGTGCAATTCAACGCCTGGTCGAAGACGAACTATCAGAGAAGATTCTCTACAAGCAGTTCGCTGCTGGTCAGATCATCGTGGTCGACACAGAAGACGATCCCGAAAATCCAGGCAAGATGCGATTGTCGTTCCACGCTGTTGAGGGTTTCCAACCACCAAGTGCCATTGAATTGGCTGGCGACGGTGCAGGCAGCGCTCCTACCGAGTAACGCTTGCGTCATTTGACCATTCACCGTTCAACTACTACACGTTTGATTTCTCAACACAGTATCTCGCGCATTGTAAAAGTCGTGCTGGCAGTAATTGTCGGTGCGGTGGTGTTGTCGTCATGTCGAGTTGATGGAACAGTGCAACTAAAAATGAACCGTAACGGCAGTGGTGAAGTAACAGTCACTGTTCTTGCCGACAAAAAACTGGTTGATGCTGAACCGGGAGTACTTACCGACTTTCGTAGTGAAGACTTACTAAAAGCCGGCTGGATTATTACCGGGCCAGAAACATTAGAAAACGGAAGTGCGCAAGTGATTGTGAAGCAATCATTTCGCAACCCCGAAGAGGCCACCAATATCTTGAGCCAGATCAATGGTCCGAAAGGTCCTTTGAAAAATGTGGTCATTAGTCGCGCCGGTAAAGACACCAATTCCACATTCACACTCACCGGACAAGTCGATATTGACGGTGGTCTTGAGGCCTTTGTAGATGACGGAACACTGGCGCTATTGGGTGGCGCGCCCTATGCGCCAAACGTGGCTGCAAGCGGCAACGACCTTGGTGACGCAGTTGGCATTAATTTTGAAGCCATCTTGCCGGGCGACATTGAAGAAACAACCGGTTTGGAACGCGGTGGTGTCATCACATGGCGTGTGGCAATGGACGGTGCACCAACGGATCTCAGCACGGTGACACAAAGCCTCGATATTGTCTCGAATGTGTCGCGCGTGATGAGCGTTGTCGTGCGCGCGCTACTGGTGTTGTGGATTCTCGGAATGTTGGTATTGGCGTTTGTGGTGTACAACGCCAACGCACGCCGTCGCACACCCCGCATATAAAGTCACCCCGTGGCAAAACTTCGACTCATTCACCGTTGCACCGAATGCGGTGCTGCTCACCCCAAATGGTCGGGGAAATGTCTCGCCTGTGGTGCGTGGAATTCACTTGTTGAAGACGTGGAAGACACAAGCGATGCCGTGGTCTCACTCGCTGCAGGCATGGCGCTTGTGCCACCAGGTGAACCCACACTCATTGGTGATGTCGATGCCACCATTGGTTCACCCCAGCCCACTCACATCGGCGAACTCGACCGCGTGCTAGGCGGAGGCTTGGTGCCCGGGTCTGTCACATTGTTAGGTGGCGAGCCTGGCATCGGAAAAAGCACCTTGCTATTACAGCTTCTTGCCGCCGCCACTGGCACCACGTTGTATGTCACCGCCGAAGAGAGTGCACAACAGGTGCGTCTTCGTGCATCACGTCTTAACGCATTGTCTCCACAACTGTGGTTGTTGCCCGAGATGTCACTGCCCCACATCATTTCCGCAATCGATTCAGTGAAGCCCGATCTTGTCGTGGTCGACAGTATTCAAACCGTTGCCGACCCTGAACTTGGTTCTACTCCAGGGTCTGTCGTGCAAGTACGCGGTTGTGCTCATCGTTTGGTGCAAGAGGCAAAGCGTCGCAATGTGCCAGTTGTTCTTGTCGGACATGTCACCAAAGAAGGTGGGCTTGCTGGGCCACGTGTTCTCGAACATGTCGTCGACACGGTGTTGTCGTTTGAAGGCGACCGACATCATGCACTTCGTTTATTGCGCGCATCAAAACATCGCTTCGGACCCACCAGCGAGTTGGGGCTCTTTGAAATGACCGAAACAGGACTTGTTGGTGTTCCCGATGCAAGCAAGCTGTTTCTTGCTGATCGACGTACGGGGGTACCAGGCTCGGTCGTCGTTCCCACGCTTGAAGGTCAACGACCATTGCTTGTTGAAATGCAGGCTCTCACCAACCCGACGCACGGTGGCACACCAGCGCGTCGCAGCGTGCAAGGTGTTGACAGCGCAAGATTGTCAATGTTGTTAGCAGTGCTCGAACGTCGTGCTCGGGTGCCCATTGGTTCTCACGACGTATTTGCATCGGTTGTTGGCGGTGTCAAGATCACCGAGCCAGGCGCTGATCTCGGATTATGTCTCGCTTTGGTTTCCGCAATTACCAACACCCCACTCCCTTCTGACCTAGTGGTTATTGGCGAAGTCGGACTTGCCGGAGAAGTGCGACACGCATCGCACATTAGTCAGCGACTCTCTGAAGCCGAGCGGCTTGGTTTTACACGTGCACTGGTACCCAATCGAACACCGAGTGATGTTACAAAACTTACTTGTCGCACTGTCAGCACGTTGAATGAAGCACTCGCACACGTTGGTCTTACAGATTCAGTTCACGAGTAGTCTGTTGCACATGGCAACGTCCACTCGCGCACCAAAAAGAAAAACGCTGGCAAATAAGTCTGTCGCGTCGAAAAAAGACAGCCCCAACAATGTGGTGACAGTGAACGGTCGACGTCGCCGTCCATGGGCTCTACAGTCGCGCGAAAATATTCTTGCTGCTGCAACCGAAGAGATCGCAGAAGTTGGTTTCGAACGTGCACGACTCACCGAAATCGCGCGTCGTGCAGGCATGACACCAGGATCTGTGTACACGTGGTTTAAAAACAAAGAAGATCTTTTCAAGGCTGCACTTGAAGATGCACTTGAAAAACAAGTGGAGTCAAACTTTGCTGTTCTCGAACAACTAGGTGAAGTTGATAAAACCAATTGGCTCATTCAGATCGCATCACTGGTTCCTCGTAATGCCGACAATCCAGGCCCAACACCAGCACAAATTTTGTTACTCGAGGCCTACTACGCATCGTGGCGTGATCAGTCAGCACGTAAGAAATTCTTACCCCGCATTGAGCAACACTTCGAACTATATGAACGCACCATTGCAAAAGCTCAAGCTGATGGTCATTTGTCAAAAGAACTAGACACACAACTACTTGCGATGATGTTTCTCGCGATCCCTACCGGCATGTCGATGCTTCAGTTTGCAGGCTTACCGCGACCAGCAGATGAAAAATGGGTACCTGTGTACGACCGTTTGGGAAAGACGTTCGATAAATAAAACGACAGCGTCATCGCAGATCATCTTCGATATGCAAAAAGCCGGAGCACTTTGGTGCTCCGGCTTTTTCTCAATCGGGGGGCGACTGAGATCTTTATCCCTTACGGGATGTCAAGAAGATTATGACTGCTGTGCGATGGGGATGATCACCTTGTCAATGACGTGAATAACGCCATTTGAACCGATGATGTCCGCTGCTGTCACAGTTACTGTCGATGCGCCAGTGGTGAAGCTCACCGTGGTGCCATCTGATGCAACTGTCAACATTTCGCCAGACAATGACTCTGCGTCTTGACCATCAAGTCCCACGGTGTCTGCAGCAAGAACATTGCCTGAAATCACGTGTGTGAGCAAGATGTACTCGAGAATTGCAGGATCTTCGGTCAATACGGCTGCAAGATCATCAAGTGTTGCTTCTGGTCCGATGAGCTCTTGTGCAAGCGCGAGGAATGCTGCGTCGGTTGGTGCAAGCACTGTGAACGGGCCTTCGCCAGCCAGTGTCTCTACCAAGCCTGCTGCTTCCAATGCGGTCACCAAGAAACTGAAGTCTGGGTTACCGACTGCAATGTCAACAATGGTGCTATCTGCAGCTGCGTCGTCACCGGTGGTGTCGTCGACTACAACAGTCTCATCTGATGAACTGGTGTCGTCGTCGCCACAGGCGGCAACTCCAAAACCAAGTGCTGCTACAGCAATAACTGCTGCGAATTTCTTTGAACGACTCATACGCATGATGTGTCCTTTTCTGTTTGGGGAGTAGTTGGGGGGGAGTTCCCGGGCACCAAGGCCCGGGAACCAGCTGGTAGGTATAACCAACTGGCAACGAGAATCATTCCCGCCGGCCTGTCATTCTGACAGGTCAGGCTGCCAAAGTATCGTCGCCTTCTATTTCCCGCTTGAAGATGTGGTCACTACCACCATTTTGATGCTCATCTTTGGATAGGGCGACTTTCTCCCTACTGATAACTGCAAGGTACAGCGACCTTTCTTGGTGGGCATCACAAGTCGCTTGCCAACAACCCGGCACTGACCTGCTGTGACTTTCCACGTTTTCGTGCCTTTTGAGGGCGTAGATACGATCTTGGAAAGCGCTACTTTCTGACGCTCTTTTGCGGTGCTGGTACCGAGAAGAAAGCCGGCAGCAGCTTTTACTGATGTTGTCGACGTTGCTGCAACATCCTCATAGTTGTACGCAGTCACTGTGTAGGTAGTGATCCGACCGTTACGTAGACCTGCAACATCACACGTACTAGATGTTGTCTCACACACTGTTGTGCCAGCAGTATTTTTCACCACATACCGCGCCGCATATGGCATGTCTGTCCATGCCAACGTGATTTTTTTATTACCTGGTGTGTATGACATGGCTGTGGGTGCTGAGGTCAGCGGAACTGTTGTGGAACCATCAGCGTTGTACATCACCAAGAACATCATCGAATCTGCACCAGCCGCAGACGTAAATGTCTTGCCCGCCAGTTCAATGCTTGTGGGATCAGCTACACCAACCATTGTCCAGCCACCATCGGTTGTAGCAAACAGTGACCTCACACTTGAGATTGATGTTGAAACAAGAACTTGGCTGTTCTCATATGTCAATGAACTGCTCAACGTTGTGATAAATCCATTGTTTCCAGATCCATTTGCAGTCCGAGTATCAGTACCGCTGGTGGGATCCAAGTCGGTAGACACAGCCGCTGCACCAAAACCACCCGCGATCAAAACCTTTCCTGAGGACAATTCCTCCATGACAGCGACACCACGAGAACCGAACTGCAGAGTCTGCTTACTCGACCCATCGCTATTCAATACGTAAATGTATTGTGCCTCAACTCCAACTAGGACCTCGCCATTACTTCGAATCAAACCAGCATTCCCAAAGTTGGGAAATTGGTTCCCTGTAGCGCCGTCAGCAACGACCGTTGCCCATTTATGCGCACCAGTCGACGACAGTCGCCATGCAAACGTTCCAAAGTTGGCGTGCCCGTTCGTGATGTCAGCTGGAGATACTCCCGTTCCCGGTATTAATTGTGTCGAACCCTTCAACTGGGAAACAGCAACAACATCACCACTGGGCGCAACATCAAGACCATAGATTTCTTCTGCACTAGAACCCTTGATGTGAGCGGCCCATTGATCAACACCATTTGGCGATAGCGACACAATCAATCCATCTCGTAGTGAAAGAGCTGTCAGCGTGGGAAGTGTCGCACCCCCGGGCCCATCCAAGGCAACCGTGCCTTCAAATTCTCCCGCTGCGATGATCGAGCCATCAGCAGCAAGTGCGAGTTCACGTAGCTGTATCCCGGCAGTTGGTTCAAATGCTCGGTGCCACAAATACGTGCCATTCGTGCTGAATTTAATAACCACACCAGACACATCAGTTGTGCTGACCGTTCCTGAACCCGGGTCGATGTCAGCAGCTCCATCAGTACGGCCAACGACAACAACTTCACCTGCGGGCGTCACTTCCATGTCTAGTAATTGAACTCTGTCGCTTTGTTCCAGCCACTGAACCGTCCATACGTGCTTCCCTGCTGGCGAATACTTCGACATGTAATGTGCCGGGTCGATGTTGTTACCTGCAACCGTGCTTGGTGTACTCGGATCAACTTGAACAGTTCCTCCGGCTGTCTTGCCTAATACATAGGAATTGAGATCAGCATCAACAGATACCTTTACATCCATTACGCCAACATCGACACCCAAGAAGCCGTTCACTATCTGCACGCGCGTGTTAGGCACCTGCCAGGCACCGACTGGCGATGAGCCACTGACCATCAGTGTTGTTGCAGACAACAATGCACTCGCTACAAAAACAACACTTCTACGAACAAAACTATTACTAAACATCACTACTCCTTGATGCATTCGTTATTTGCTGACGGTGATAACCACTTTGGTGCTCATCTTTGGATAGGGCGACTTTCTTGCCACTGACAACTGCAATGTGCAGCGACCTTTTTTGGTCGGCATCACAATCTTCTTGCCACTCACTCGACATGCTCCAGACGTCACGCGCCATGTCTTCGCACCTTTAGACGGTGTCGTGACTATCGATGAGAGCCGCGGTTTGCTGCGCACTTTCCACGATGTGGTCTTCACCAAGAATCCACCCATTGCATTAACGGACGTACTCGATGCAGATGCGACATTGAGATAGTTGTACGCAGTGATCGTGAATGTACCAAAGCGACCATTGCGCAGACCTGTTACATCACACGATGTTGTAGTCGTGTCACACACAATCGCACCTGCGGCATTTTTCACTACGTACCGCGCAGCATGTGACATCGTCTCCCACTGCAACGTCGCTTTCTTGTTACCTGGTGCATAAGACGCTGACGTTGGCGCAGATGGAATAGGAACAGCGGTGGAACCATCAGCTTGGTACCGAACAATGAAATTCATCGAGTCAGCACCAGCCGCTGCGTTGAATGTCGCTGATTCACTAGTTGTCGACAAACTAAGTGGGGACGACACCAGCGTCCATCCAGTGACAATCCAACCACCATCATTATCGACTGCGATGTCTGTGATCTCATTACTACCGAT
Source organism: Ilumatobacteraceae bacterium (assembly GCA_044340485.1). GTDB lineage: Bacteria > Actinomycetota > Acidimicrobiia > Acidimicrobiales > Ilumatobacteraceae > UBA2093. The sequence goes on from JBIITN010000002.1 coordinate 102,837, forward strand.
CGCGGAATACACGCGAGTGGAGAGATAGCCCAGCGAGGACGACAAGAGCGTCACAAAGCCATCATTTGCCGGATCAATCGATGTGTAGTTGTCAATCCCCGCGGTGGGATCAAGATCAACCGTGTTCTGAAAAGCTCCACCGATTGCAATCACACCGGAGGACAACTGCTCAACATCACGAATGTCACCTGCCGTTTGCATAGCACTGCTGACCGTTCCAGTGGAAGACAGCGACAACAAATGATTCGTGTTCAAAGTAAGGACCAATTCGCCATTACCTTGCACAACTAAGTGCTCTGCTACCTCATGGGTTCCTGTTCCGGCGGTTGGTCGTGTAGTCCAGACACTGTTACCACTTGCGGTCAGCTTCCACACCAAGGGAACTGTTGTTCCCGAGATCAATGGACTGACCGTTGTGATGGCACCAGATGCCGAACGCAATGTCATCGTGTCACGAAAGTCAGTGAACATGAAGATGTCACCACTCGCAGAGAGTTCAAGGTCTGCAACGTAATCAGGGTCACTGCTACTTCCGGTCACTGCCCATTGTTCGACTCCAGATGAATCAAATGAGGCAACAAAAAAATCGGTTCTGCCAGATGATGTGAACGTCAGACCACCAGGACCACCAGCGCTGTCAAGATTCATCGTGCCTTCAAAATTGCCACCAACCACAATGTTTCCGGTGGGCGTGAGTCGTACACGCATAGCTGAAGCAGATGTTGTTGAAGACAATTCACGCACCCACACCACACTTCCACCAGCGCTAAATTTCATGATGATGCCCGAATTAGCGTTCGTCACAATTGAGGTTGCGCTACTTGGATCAACGTCTGCGCCAGCCACGTACACGTCACCTACAACAATGATGTCTCCCGTTGGTGTTATTGCCGTGTCCCACAAAACAAACTCTCCCCACAAGTCGGTCCAAGAAAAATTCCACACGAGTTCTCCACGGGGTGAATACTTGGCCAACAATTGCGTCCAGTCCCGACCGTTTCCGACAACCGTCGAAGGGTTTGTAGGGTCTACTTGCACGGTGCCACCCGTAGTACTGAGAACCACAATGTTGTCGTCGGCATCAGACATCGTCTTCCCCCCGTAGGCACCTTCGATATCGCCAGGAAAACCACTGAACACCAGTGCTCGTGTGTTTGGGAACGGCCATGCAGTTGCATTCTTAGATGAACTGCCGACAGCAAGAGCGCTAACGATGAGACCGACAACAGTTGCCAGAGTGAAAAAAGATTTACGGTGCACGCCGCGACGATAGCACTAAATGGATTAGTGATTTATTTAGTGATCACGTATCCAGACCGACAGCTATGGGGTTGGAGGAGCCAGTAAGGCTGCAAAACCACGGAACAATACGGCCGACAGTGCCGCAGGATCTGGTCGATCATGAACGAATTCGGCGAGTACCACCCCAAAAGACAATGCCTCTAAATAAATGGCTGCGGCGGCGGGGTCAAGCGACGGGTCTGCAATACCCAACTCTTGTGCGCGAGCAACCAGGTCGCGCACTTGACAGAAGATGTCGTCTTCTAGGTCAGTCAGCTTCTTTCGCAACTCGGGACGAGACAGAGACGACGTGATCACACTGGCGCGTTCCAGTCGCACATGGGCACGAGCTGGATCCGCAATGTCATCCGCAATTTTTTGAATACGCACAACAAAGTCATCGAGAGAACCCTGTTGGTCCAAAGCATTTTGGAACGAGGCAATGTCAATACCCGGTTGACGCCGCAGACGTTCAAACTGTGCCGCCTGAATGAGACCATCGCGATCGCCGAAGTGGTGATAGATAGAACCATAGGACACACCAGACCCAGCAGCGATGGAGCGCATGTTGATGGCATCCACGCCATGTTTTTCTATTTCAACGATTGTTATTTCAATAACGTGATCAATTTTGTCTAACGCGCGTCGTTGCTCAGCACGCTGACGCTCACGTTGAGGCAATAAGTGATCAGGACGAGCCATTCACTACAGAGTACACGGCTCTAAGAATAGAGAAGTTAGGCCGTGATAACGGCACTGCCTTTTGACGATTTACCTTTTAACGGTTTTATGGTCACTGCGACATTGCAGGTACCTTTACCAATCATCTTCACGGAGCCCTTCACTATCTGACATACCTTGCGACTTGATGCAGACACCTTCAGCGACACTTTCGCTCCCTTCGAAGATTTCATCTTCAATGCTTTCAAAACTGTGTTCACCTTGACGGTCTTCCCAACACTCGACTTCACGGTGTTTAACGGTGCAGTTTGAGTTCCAGTACCAACGGTGTTAGTTCCTCCAGTTGACGTACCCGAATTGGGAGCAGGGGTTTGTTGCGATGGTCCCGTTGGTGCAGCGGGTGCGGCGTTTGGCACGACTCGAATTCGTGTTGAGGGAACAGACCCACCTGGATGCTGACCGGTCATGATCGACACTGTGACCCAGTACTCGACACCTCCAGTCAATCCTTCGAGATCACAACTGGCATTGCCATAACACTTCGACGCCACCGTGTTGCCGGTCTGACTTGTAAATGCAATTGCTTCATAAAAGCCAAAGCCGTTGAAATCGCCCATGTCAGTTACTTCATCCCAACGAATCGTTGCTTTCCCTGCGCCAGCAGTCGCTATTACACCCGTGGGTGCTGCCGCGCGACGAAACGTAGTAAAAGCTGTTCGATCACTTTCAGTGGACGTTGCAGCTGTAGAAGTTACCGAGACGTAGTAGGTGGTGTTTTCTTCAAGATCGTCGAAGAAACATGTCAGCTGAGATAGAGATGAGGGACTACATGTATCAATAACGCTTCCACCTGTTTCAGCGGAATACGCCTTCGCAAGATACGACGTCATCGGGTTCCACGCATTGGACAACGGTGAAGTCCACGATACGCCGCCTTGATTTGTTGTGTTCGGACCACCGGTTGCATTGACACTCCTCGCCACTGTAGGAGCCGTTGATGGAGCTAAGACACTGAAAAGATTGGTTGAAGTTAGTAAACCGTTACCGCAACCAGTGCATTGTGGTCCAAGGGTCGCCGCATATTTGACTGCTTCTTTAATGGCCGCTGGTGTCAGTCGATTGTTATCGGCAGTTGTTCGATACTTTGTCTTCGCCATTGCAATGAGCGCAGAAACGATTGGCGCTGAATAGCTGGTGCCCTGACCGAATTTATATTTGTACTCAGCGGTGTCTGTATCTAACGATCTCGTTTGTGTATTTGACGCTACGAGAATGCCTTG
>JBIITN010000040.1:0-10258 GCA_044340485.1 Ilumatobacteraceae bacterium
GAGACATGTCGAAGTATCCAACAGTTATTTTTGTTCACGGCGCATGGCACGGTGCGTGGTCGTGGGCGCCACTTCAGGCCAAGCTCGACAAGATGGGGATTCCCTCGGTTGCAGTAGACCTTCCGGGGCACAGCACTAACACACAACAATTCACCGACATGCATGGTGATGCACGGTATGTCGCACAAGTTGCCTCGAACATTGGCGGCGACATCATTCTCGTGGGGCATTCATATGGTGGCGGTGTCATCGGACAAGCTGCGGCACAGTTGCGCGGGAACGCCACGGCAAACATTGTGCACTTGGTGTACATGGCAGCCTTTGTGTTGGATGTTGGCGAGAGCGTTGGTGGACTAGCGGCCGACCTAGCAAAACAATCCCCTGTGGAATCAAACATGCTCGGATCTGCAATGATCCCTGGTCCCGAAGGTTTGTTACTTCTCGACCCCCACGGAGCTGTCGACGCTCTGTACAACGAATGTTCCAAGAAAATGGCAAAGGCCGCCATCGCGCGCCTGTCACCACAACCTGCTGTGACATTTTCACAACCCACCAATGGCGCACCATGGAAGTTGATCCCGTCCACGTACGTGGTGTGCGAAAAAGATAATGCGGTGCATCCAAAGCATCAGCACCTGATGGCCAAACGCTGCAGCAAAGTGATATCTATCGATGCTGATCACTCACCGTTTATGTGCATGCCGAAAGAATCCGCCAAAATCATCGGCAAAATCGCCGGCGCCTAAAAAGGCGACCACTCAGTCGAGCACGGCTGCGTGTATCAACATCTCGCGTCGCATGTCTGCGGGTTGCTGTATACGTTCTGAAATGAACACAGCCGACTTACCAGGCAACAACACCGTTCCTGGAGGAACTGTTGTGTTTAACGTTGGCAGATTCTCTCCGGAAATATCGATAGCAACAGAATCTGTATTCGTGATGCGCACTTTGTCGGTTCCTGAGATTGTGTAAGAGATTTTGCTTGCTTGCGCGGTGGGTAAATATTTGGCGTCGTCGCGCAGGTAGTACCCACGCTTTTGTGCTGCATAGTTATTAACGATGAGATCTTGCGCCTCTTTCATTGTCTGTGGCTCACCGTATTGACCCCATTTATCGATGTCATCTTCGGCGTCTTGTGCCATTGACTCATGAAGCTCGTCAAGCTTTCTTTCAATAACTCCCTCTCGTAAATACAAGTCCGACAACGTACGGGTGCGACGATCAAGCATTTCTCGAAATTGGGGAATGCGAATGAAAATACGGGCAAAACGATTTGCTTCCATGTAGTTGATGAAAGAATTTGCAAACACGTCATCGCATCGCGACTTGCAGCCAGCTGTCCACTTCTTCCCGAAATTGAGGTCATGGTCGATGGGCTGAAAGCGCCATTTCTCATCGCGCGGATCGTAGAACATCATCCAGTTTTTATGTTCAAGTTCAACATGCTGTGATACTCGAGCAACGGCGAGAGCGTTCACCACTTGTGGAATATCAATGTGGCGATACGTGAAATCAATTACTTTTTGTCGATCAGTGTGATTGATTTGCTCTATTAGCCACCGCAACTCGTCATGATGAAAATTTTCAGTTTGAGTAATGCGGCGATAGTCGACATTCATTTCCTCGTCGCTGCGATACGTATGTCCAAGTCGTAATGTAGAGATTCGTTCACCCTTTATTGCAACTGTGTCCTCGTTGAAACCAAATGATTTTCGCCAACGTCCGTCTGGCTGTTCGTGATACAGATACAACCCATAAAACTCATTGTTTAATTCAAGACGTACTGGGAACACTTGCTGGTTCATGCCGCCGGCCACCAACTGGAGGTTGTATGTGAGAAGTTCACGTGAGAACGACTTATCAGTGAGCATTGAATGCAACCCAAACTCGTTTACGGGCTCTCGAGTCAACCCTTTCATGTCCCAATCACGACCAGTGGGTAAAGAGACCTTGTACTTATTCTTATTCCGACCGCGAGACTCTTGACCCTTAATGCGGATGAGCGCGTTATCAATGATGTGTCCGTCGTAGGCAAAGACAGCAGGGAAACCCGTGTCTCCTTCCAGTTTGCGATTCTCACGCAAATCTTGAAAGTGTGTGTCATCCATGAACCACTGCAGACGGGGCAACGCAGTGGGATTCGGTGATGCCACAACGGTGCCGTCATATGTTGCACCTTGTTGTGCCGAGGGCCAGACAACAGAAGCGTCGTTTACACGCGTTTCTATGCGATAGCGGATCAAAGTTCCAGCAGTTGCGCCAGGAATACTTGCCACCCATCGACCATCTGCATCGCGAGTCATCGACGTAGAGGTTTCAGAATTGAAGTTGTAGCGATAATGCAACTGCACAACTGGCGCACTATCAACTTGTACAACGCCAAGTGACGCAGTCACTCGCACAGGGGAATTCGCCGACGGCGAAACAGTGTGCGTGACCTCTGAGAACTCTGTGAGGGAATCAGCGGCCAGAGCCGCTAGTGCTTTTCCCGGGGATGGTTCTCCAGGGGTTGGTGGCGCGGCGACCCACGCATTTGGCGAATCAGCAATTGCCAAAAGGTCAACCCGGTGCAACGAATCTCCATCACCATCTGCCGACTCAGGCCATGGCGTGGAGTCTGAGTAGTTCACTTCATCGCGCACGTTGTCTTGTGCATCAACTAGGCGAATAAGTTCGCCTTTGTTTCCTAGACGACCATCGAAATCAGAACCACGCACTACGAGAAACATTCCTGGTTTGATCACCGTTGTCTGTGTAAAGCAATATCCCACACCCTTGATACACCAACCAGTCAATGCGACATCGTCATCATGATTGTTATGTAACTCGATGAAGTCATTCGCATCGGTATCGCTCACATCGTGATAATTGATCTCAGAGATCACTACATGAAGTGGCTGATCTGTTGATACAGCCGATGAAGAATTGGTGGTGTTGTCACCAGAGCCACCACACGAGGAAATGATAAAACCTGTTGCTACACCCAGAACCATGATCTGTCGCAGACGACGAGACGCGATGAGCGATTTCATTGCGCAGCACCAACCCAAATGTGCAGATCATTTGCCGCAAGTGTTGTCGGACGTGGTCCGCGAGTGGCGGTGAACACCGCAGTCCGGCCAGGCAACAACACCGTTCCCGCGGGCACAACAGCCCCCAACACCGTCAATGGCACACCGGAAATGTCTATTGCGACATTGTCGGTGCTGGTGATTCGTACACCGTCACCTTCTGTCAACGTGTACGACACTGGGTTCTTTTGAGGACCGGGTAAGCGAGAGGATTTCGGCCCGAGAAACAATTTGCGTTTGGGCACAAAGTATTGATTGATGAGAATTTCTTGACCGCGCTGCATGGACTGCTGTTCCCCGTAGGTGTACCAAATCTTACGGTCACGCGCCGCGTCATCACGCATCAGCTGTTCAAGCTCGCTAACGCGGGTTTCCACTTTGCCCTCTGCGAGAAACTCATCAGCAAGTGTCTTTGTACGACGATCAAGCATTGTGCGAAAGTCGGGATTTTTCAAAAGGATGCGCGCCAAGCGATTTGATTCCATGTAGTCCATGTAGCCACTTGCATCCACTTCTTCGCAAAAAGCATTACAACCCGTCACATACCGCCGCCCAAAATTCAAATCAAAGTCGATCGGGACAAGTCGCCACTTTTCATCTGCCGGGTCATACAGCAACATGTGATTCTTGTGTTCCCACTCAAGATGTTGAGCGACACGCATGGTTGCCATCGCCTCAATGATCTGAGGAATATCTAAATGCTTGTATGCAAACGCAAGCAGCTCGGCTTGATTGCCGTTATTCACTTGGTTAATGAGCGTACGGACTTCGTCAACGTTGTCGATGTAATCCTGCGTTTGACGCTGATAACGCAGCTTTAGTTCCTTGTTGGGTATATCGAGTTGATCTCGATTCAATGTCGCGCGAAGATCAGATTTAAATGCCACAACTGCATCAGAAAAACCATGCTTGTCTCGCCATTGCCCATCTGGCTGTTCTTGATACAGATACAAACCATAAAACTCATTGTTCTTTTCAAATCGCAATGGAAATATCTGTTGACCAATGCCTCCACCCAGAGTCTGTAATTCGCTCGTTAATATCTCGCGTACGAAAGATTTATCTGTCACCACAGAGTTCAATGCAAACTCATTGACTGGATTCTCTAATAAGCCGCCCATATCCCACTCATATCCTGCGGGCAAAACAATTTTCCATTTACGCTTTTCATTAAGTCGAGATTGATTTCCTCGAATACGCATGGATACGTTGTCGAAGACCTCTCCGTTATATGCGATCACCGTTGGATAACCGTTGTCTCCGTACAAATCTCGGTCGTAATAGATCTTGTTGTAACTCTTGTCGGTGACAAACCACTGCAAGCGCGGCAAGTTGCTTTCTGATGGAGATTGCACCACTGTGCCGCGATAATTCATACCGTCACCTTGACGCGGCCATGTCCCCTCACCGGCCCCCGATGTCCCCACCAAGCGATAACGCACCAAAGTGCCCGCGGGTTGTGCAGGGATCTCAGCACTCCAGCGACCATCTGGTTGTTGTGCCATCGAGACAACAACGTCTTTCTCAAAATTGATCTTGTATGACAGAGCAAGCGCATCGCCGTCGCGTATTGATGTTGTCACAGTTATCGGCTGCTCAGGAGTTGGCAAAACTGTGTGCTCAACCAGATCGAAACTTGTGGTGTAACCGTTCTGTGATTGCACGTCATGTATTCCTGGCGTGGGCACAACCGCTTCCCAGTTCGACGCCATGTACCCCATCAATAGTGGGTCACGTCGCTGCAACGAATAACCATGACCGTCAGCGAGCGCGGGCCATGCACCACGATCTTCGTATCGAAGAGCATCCTGCACGACACCAGTCGCGTCCACAAGACGTAACACCTGTCGCTTGTTACTCAGTTCACCCGCGGGGAAACCCCGTACGTCGCGCACTTGACCGGGAGCAAGCGACGCACTTGTGTCAAAACACACCTGAGCCTCTGGGATACACCAACCCGCCAATGACACAACTGCATTGGATACATTCAACAACTCAACGAATTCTTCGGCTGGATTGTCGTCTGCTGGGTGATAGTTGACCTCGTTGATAACAACAGCTGCGTTGGAGCGTGGCGTTGTACGAAACGTGGCGTCATATGCCAACCCAGGCGACGGTGCATCTGCGATCCATGCGTTCACGTCACTGCCTGCTTGTGCTTCCGCGACTCGGTGTAGAGATTCTCCCGCCCCATCGGCGCGTGGTGACCATGGTGGAGTGGACCCGTATGTCACCTCATCGATGATCTTGTTGTCGTCATCGACCAACTGCACAGCTTCAGAATTGTTGCCTAATCGACCGCCAAACTCAGACCCCCTCACAATGAGAAATGCGCCTGCACGTATCTGTGCAGATTCATCAAAACAAAAATCAACACCGTCAATGCACCAGCCCTTGAGCGACACATCGTCATCGCTCGCATTGTGCAGTTCAATGAAATCTTGTCTGTCATCGTCTGAGATGTCGTGATAGTTGATTTCGCTAATGAAGACCTCGAAGGGGCCCCGTGGGCGCTCAATGTCTGTATCAAGCCCTCCTGTCCCCACCGGACGCGCATTTGATGAGTCGGAGGACCCAGAGCGAGAGCCACATGACCCAAGAACGAGCGAAAAGGTGACCCACAACGCAATCGAGACTGGCACTTTTCGCGTCACAGATTGATTGTATGTCCACGGTTAGCATGGGAACCCAGCATGAACGAACTTGATCTGCCCAACCTGTTACGGGATTTTGCTATTGACGCGGTGGCAATCACCCTTCTTGCCTACTTCATCTATTACCTACGCCATCGCCGTCGCGACGCCACTATCGGATACATCGCGACCAACGTGGCCATTTTTGTGGTGTCAGCTGCACTGTCGTCTTCCACCGCACTGAACGTCGGTGTTGGCTTCGGATTGTTTGCGGTGTTGTCCATTGTTCGTCTGCGCTCAGACGAAGCAACCCAGTCTGAAATCGGCTACACGATGGTCGCTCTCGTTATTGGTCTTATGACCGGTCTTCCCGGTCTTGACACTGAGATCAAGATTGTTTTCTCAGCGTTGCTCGTCGCCACAATGTTCATCGTGGATCATCCACGCCTCATCAAGCCGCAGCAGTACCAGCGACTGCGTATCGAACTTGATCGCATCATCACAAATGAAAACGAACTGCGAGAGTTTGTCGGAAGCCGCATCAAAGGTGACGTCAAACGACTTACTGTTCTCGAGATTGATTTTGTTCGCGAAACAATGAGTCTTGATGTGCGCGCAGATCACTACAACCTCTAACTAGCTTGTGACCACACTCGAAGAATTCCCGTCAATCTCTCTAGAGCACCTCACAGCACAAGCAGAGCTGCTGCACCGGTATGACACAAAATATCTTGTTCATGTCAACCAACTACCAGATCTGTATACAACCTTGGCCTCACACATGTCGGTTTTAGAGCATGAGGGATTGCGTTGCGCTCCATATTCCACAACATATTTCGACACCCCAGACGTGCGTACATACCACGATCACCTCAAAGGACGACGCAAGAGGTTCAAAGTACGCACTCGCCACTATCGCGACCCGAATAATGGATTCCTTGAAATCAAAATGAAAAAACCACGGGGACAGACACTGAAAGTGCGTTGGCCGTACGAACTTTCTCGTATAGATGCTGTTCTCGGCGATGCGGAAATGTCTCTCATTAACGAGGCCTTACGTGATTCTTTCTACGAAGAAATCTCAGATCCATTTCACCGCACTCTCCACACAACGTTCAATCGCACAACATTGTTTGACATTTCGTCACTCGAACGGATCACGATAGATACTCAACTCACAGCATCTCTTTGTGGCGTCGTCCCCAACAGCCATGATCCGCAATCGTCAGTCGATCTTGGACAACACTGTGCGATCATCGAAATCAAGTCGCCAACAAAGATTGGCGATACTCACCGCATTTTCACTCATCTCGGCATTCTTCAAACCAGTATCAGTAAATACTGCGCAGGCCTATCCGCACTACGACCCGACCTTATAAATGTGCCGTGGCGCGAGGCCTTGCGCGCACTACAAGGCTCCGGTCAATAACAACACAACTCCAGTTGCCGCTATTGCGAGTCGATACCAGCCGAAAATTCGCAAATCATGTGATGCGAGATATCCCACCACCCATTTCACTGCGATAATCGCCGTCACAAAAGCTGCAACAAGTCCAAGCGCTGGCGCTAACACACCAAATTGATCAAATAATTCATCACCATTTCGCAACAAGTCATACACGCTTGCTGCAGTCAGTGTCGCAAGGCCTAAAAGAAAACTGAACTCGAGTGCTGCCGACATCGACAGGCCAACCAGTAACGCGGCCACAAGGGTAACGAGAGCACGACTCACTCCTGGCCACAACGCAATCGCTTGTGCCATTCCAATAATGAATGCGGACCGTACAGATAAATCCAATAGTGCCCCACTTGTCACACGGGGTCTCCACACAAGAAGAAAGACTCCTCCAACAGCCCATGCGATAACCACAGGAATAGGACCAAACAACGAGTCTTTAATTGCGTCGCCAAACACCGCGCCAAGAAATGCGGCGGGAAGAAACGCTGTTAATAAACGACTGAACACGCGACGACCTTCTGGCGAGTGTCCCAACACCCCTTTGCACATTTGCCCAATTCGTGATCGATAGAGAAATGCAACCGCAATAATCGCACCGAATTGGATTGCTATTGCATACGTATCTGCTGCACGTTCCGCCTCGGCAGTATCAAAACCAAAAAGTTGTTGCACCACCAATAAGTGTCCAGTGGAAGAAATTGGCAGAAATTCGGTGATGCCTTCAACAACGCCGAGCACAATCGCTTCGGGAATTGACAGCAACCCACTCACTTGAACCATGGTAGGTGACACTCGTTTGTAAATTCGGTAGATAGAGGCGACAAAAACCCGTAAAGTATGCAAATGGCGAGCCGGGAAGTCTGGTCGGCGAAAACTCCATCCCCCCCATGATCGCCCTTCTCGCCGCCCACGTAGTAACTGCCATAGTTATTTTGACGATCATGGCAAAGCGACCTCGGGTGGCGGCTCTTTCGGCAATTGCAGTTCTTTTAACCACCGCGACCACGACACTCATTATTGGTACGCGAGACACAACATCCACACAGACATGGGAGTGGGTTGCCGATCTCGGATTACGTATCGATCTAGCACTGGATGGCTTTGCCACAATGATGGTTCTCATCATTTCGCTTCTCGGAGTGCTCGTGCTGTGGTACTCCATCGAGTATTTCTCCGATCACCAGTCGTACGTTCGTTTTGTCGGAGTTTTTACTCTTTTCGCCGGCGCAATGACTGGACTCGTCATGAGTGCCGACCTATTCACAATGTTTGTGTTCTGGGAACTCACTTCCATCTGTTCGTTTCTTCTCATTGGTCTCAACGATGAATCTGCCACCGCTCGATCGTCGGCTCTGCGTGCGCTGCTAGTGACAGGCGCCGGCGGACTATGTCTGCTCGCAGGTGTCACCTTGTTTCAAGTTGCCGTTGGCACAAGTTCGTTTAGTGAATTGGCGGTGGCCCGCTTCATCGAACGGAAAGGCCTGTGAACACTTTTTTTGATGTGGTCTCAGCAGTATTCATTGTTGCTGGTGCCACTGTTGCCCTCATCGCCGCCGTTGGTGTTGTGACATTCAAAGATGCTCGTTCAGCAATGCATGCGGCTGCAAAACCAGCGACGCTGGGCGTGCTGCTTTGCGGTGCAGGAGCCGTTCTGCAACTCGATGACATCAGTTCGATCAGTAAGTTGATCGTTGTCGTCATTATTCAATTCGTGACCGCCCCCGTGGGTGCCCACATGTTGTCTTATGGTGTTTCTTCAGACACAGACCCAACTGACGACACGTATAACTAACCAGAGTGTCGGCGCTCACTCACATACCGAGAGATGTGCTCGGGTGTGGCCACATTCCGTCCTTGGTTGTCTGGGATCTCGTCATCTGCGATAAGTCGTAACGGGATTTCTCCACCCCAGTACTCCGATTGCAGATCGTCCGCGGTTGCTTCCACCGGCGGACCTTTGCGCAACTTTACGGACCATTCATTAACCGGCAACCGCCATACCATGGTCTCGCGTATCTCTGTACGGCTCGGCCCGCGTGCATGACCCACTCGACCTGGGATCAATGAATCACTGAGAGCCAGCAACGCTTGTTCTTTTTCATCGTCTTTCACGATTTCAGGATGTCCAAACACCGTCACGCTTCGATAATTCATCGACGACGCGAATAACGAACGTGCCACCACGATGCCATCAAGCAAAGTAACGGTGGCACAAACTTCGGTGTCACTACGCATTAAGCGGCTTGCGACTGATCCATGAAGCAACATCGCGTCATCTACAAAGGCATACGCCATTGGAATAACTACCGGATGGCCTTCTTTGGCAACGATGCCAACATGAGCAACAATTCCTTCAGAAAGAATCTGACGAACTACGTCGTACTCAAACACTGCCTTCTCGCTAAGACGACGAATGGTCGTGCGAGACGAATTTGATTCGTTCACACGACCATCATAGGTCTTTTCAATTGTGGGTTGAGAAAATTTCTAGAATTCAGATCCCATACATGTAACCAGCGCACCCCTTATTGCGCCGGCAGCTTCACCTTCTCCTGTGCCTTCAGCCATTGCCAGGAAACCTTCTGCGATTTGATCCGAATCAAGTTTCTCGAACTCGTCGACAAGACAAGAGCGTTGATCATCTGTCATCGACCCATCGGCTCCCATTTCCCCGGCGAGCAAGTCGACTATTTCAGCAGGTGACAAACACTGCAACAACATCAGGGATGCCTCTTGTTCAAACGTGTCTTCTTGGTCGATGGCTGCCAATAGTTCTTCTCCCTCGGCGCCTTCGTCGTATGCGGCCTGCAGAGCAGTATTCATTTCTGAATTGTCAAGCAACTTGCCCGATACACACGACACCACATCATCGGTGATGCTGACTGGTGCGCCATCTTGTTCGAACTCCGCCGCAAGTGCATCTTCAACTGCACCAGAAAGACCGTCGCCGCCTGATGATGAATCGTCACCACCACAACTCGCTAGGACAAGACACGTAGCCGCGATTGCAGCAGCAATTTTTGATTTCATCAGAAAACCTCCACGCGCGATGGTAACAGTCGTGATCTGCTCACCATGCCATACTCACGACGTCA
>JBIITN010000019.1:0-31773 GCA_044340485.1 Ilumatobacteraceae bacterium
TCTGCGCTAGAGAGAGGCCAGCCTGCTCAGCCAGTGGCTTCATGCGTTCGATTGCATCAAACATGCGGTCATGCCAGTAACGCTCTTGGTATACGCCCGACGCTGTGCCCAACGTGAATCGCGTGTTCTCTGGTGGTGGACCTGGAACATGCTTGCCCGTCAACAGACCACCAGCTGTTGCGTTGTAGGGAATGACTGCAATGCCCTCTTCTGCACACAACGGGAATAGCTCGCGTTCGTTTTCTCGGAATAACAAGTTGTATCGCGGCTGAATAGAGTCAAATCGCACGGTGCGCAATAACTCGGCGCGACCAACAGATCGCGCGAGTTGATACGACAAAAAGTTAGAACAACCGACATAACGCACTTTGCCACTGCGAACAAGGTCATCCATGGCCTGCAATGTTTCATCGATTGGTGTGTTTACATCCCAACTGTGCACTTGATACAGATCGATGTAATCGGTGTTGAGGCGTCGCAAACTTCCTTCCACCGCACGCATGATATTTTTGCGCGAGTTACCGCTATCCCACGGACGAGGACCAGTGGGGTAGTGACATTTCGTGCCCACGATGAACTCTTCACGACGTGATCCCATCCACTCACCAATGATTTCCTCGGTACGACCCATGTCCTCACGTGGCGCACCAACGGGATAGACGTCGGCAGTGTCGAAGAACGTGATGCCGGCCTCTGTGGCGTAATCGAGAATTGCAAAGGACTCTTCTTTATTGCATTGGAAACCAAAGGTCATGGTGCCAAGGCACAGGCGTGAGACTTTCAGGCCGGTGCGGCCAAACTGGACGTGTTGCATGCCCTTGAGACTACGTTGTTCGGATACCCCCAACGGAAGGTGACCTCATGGAAGTTCTGTCAGATTTTGCCAACAACATTCTCACGGTGACGTTGAACCGTCCCGAAGCAGGAAACTCATTAAACGCTGCTTTGTCATCTGGTTTGGCAGAAGCTTTGACACGGGCGAATGACGACCCTGAAGTACGCGTTGTAGTTGTAACTGGAGCCGGCGAGAAGATCTTCTGTGCCGGCATGGACCTGAAGGCATTTGCTGCGGGAGAAGATCTTGCAAAAATCGGCGCAGGAATGGTCGCACTTCAAAAATGCAAGAAGCCAGTTATTGCCGCAGTAAATGGACACGCACTTGCTGGCGGATATGAAGTGGTGATGGCATGTGATCTTGTGGTGAGTGCCGATCACGCAAAGTTTGGTATCCCAGAAGTGAAGCGAGGCTTGTTCGCCGCTGGTGGCGGCGTTCGTCTTGCATCACGAATTCCTCTTCCGGTTGCACTAGAGCTAGGACTCACTGGCGACCCCATTGACGCACAACGTGCACTCTCACTTGGACTCATTAATCGGGTGGTGCCTGCTGGTGAGTTGATCGGTGCGGCTACCGCACTTGCTGCACGTATCACAGCAAACGGCCCGCTTGGTGTGCAGGCAACGAAACAGTTGATGCGCGATGAGATCGGCGAAGGCAACAAAGAACTGTTAGCGAAGTTGCAAAAAGAAGTGTTCGCAAGCGAGGACGCTAGAGAAGGTTCAGTGGCATTTGCTGAAAAGCGCGCACCGGTGTGGAAGGGTCGTTGAGACTTTCGACGTGCTCTTAGAGCAGTACTTGTGCATATGTCTCGAGCATGTGCGCGGGTCCACCTACTAAGAATGTGGTGATACACGTATCGCGCCATTTAGCGGCCTCATCACGAATCTTGTCGAGTGGTCCCACAAGAGCGACATCTTCCACCATCGCAAGTGGGATAGCAGCAGCTGCTTCTTTCTTTTTTCCTTCGAGATACAGATCTTGCACTTTCAGTGCGACGTCTTCATATCCCATGCGTGCAAACACTTCAAAGTGAAAGTTTGCACCGCGCGCACCCATTCCACCTGCGTATAAAGCAAGGAATGGCCGCACAACATCGGCGCACTTTTCCACATCATCACCTGGAACAACAGTCATGACCGCTGCTACTTCAAACCGATCGGCTTTTGTTGGGTCTCCCGCTTTTGTGAAACCTTCATTGAGACATTCGCGGTAGTGCGCGTCGTCTTTTGGGCTGAAAAACATCGGCAACCATCCGTCGCAAATTTCGGCTGATAGTGCGACGTTCTTGGGGCCTTCCGCTCCAAGAAAAATCGGTATCTCTGTGCGACGCGGATGAATGGTGCTCTTTAGTGATTTGCCTAACCCTGCACCACCTTGGTACGGCATGTTGTAAAACTCGCCATGGAAATCAACGGGTTCGTCACGCGCGACGATGCGACGCACAATCTCTACGTACTCACGTGTGCGTGCCAGTGGTTTTGGATAGGGCTGTCCGTACCAACCCTCCACCACTTGTGGGCCCGATGCACCAAGACCAAGGATGAAACGGCCATCACACAAATGGTCCATTGTCATTGCCGCCATCGCAGTTGCCGCCGGTGTGCGCGCACTCATCTGAATGATGGATGTGCCTAGGCGGATGTGAGAGGTCTGAGAACCCCACCAGGCAAGCGGTGAGAGAGCATCGCTGCCGTAGGCCTCTGCGGTCCATGCGCTGGTATAGCCCAGGCGTTCTGCTTCGAGGATCGCTTCTTGAGCGTCGTGTGGTGGACCGCTACCCCAATACCCAGTGCTGTATCCGAGGCTCACATTCCGTGTAGTCATAGGTTCACCTTAGGTCGTTTCTACTGTGGTGGGAATGGTTCGTGAGATCTCGCTGTCTGCTGCGCGCCGCCTGGCAATTGCTGCACAAGGTCTTGGGCGAGCACGACCAAGTGGGATGGCAACACGACGCCAGCTTTCTTCGGTGATGAATCACATTGGACTTATTCAAATTGATTCGGTGAATGTGCTTGCACGCAGTCACGAACTGGTGCTGTTTTCTCGTCTTGGGATGCACGCAAAAGACCTCATTGCAAAAGCAACACAACACGGTGATCTATTTGAGTACTGGGGTCACGAAGCTGCCCACATTCCCACTGCACACCATCCACTTTTTCGATTTCGGATGCAGGAAAATTCCGATGGTCATTGGATTCAGCGGGTGTCTCACGAATTACAGAAAAAAGATCCGACATTTCTTGATGAAGTACTACAACGAGTCCGTCATGAAGGCCCCATTGTTGCAAGTGATATTTCAACACGACGTGGTCCGAAGGGTCCCTGGTGGGATTGGGACGCAGGCAAGCGCGCCTTAGAAGTGTTGTTCTGGAGAGGTGATGTCACTGCATATCGCCGCAGTTCAGATTTTGCGCGGGTCTATGACGTTGTTGAGCGCGTGTTACCCAAAGAGATATTAAATGTGCCGTCACCGTCTGAATATGAATCTCGCAAGCAGTTGTTACTACTTGCAGCGAAGTCGTGTGGCATTGGTACTGCCCGTGATCTGGCCGATTACCACCGGCAAAAACCCAAAGAATGCAGTCACATCGTGCAAGAGCTGGTCGACAGTGGCGAGCTGACACAAGTACGCGTACAAGGATGGCGTGAGGATGCGTTCATGACCCCGAATACTTCAATGCCGCGACAAGTGTCAGCACGCGCATTGTTGTCTCCATTTGATTCGCTCATTTGGTACCGACCACGAACTGAACGATTGTTTCACTTTCACTATCGGCTAGAGATTTATACGCCTGCTGCCAAACGCACGTATGGCTATTACGTGTTGCCGTTTTTGCTTGATGATCAATTGGTGGCGCGAATAGATCTCAAAGCTGATCGACACGCAGGCATACTCCGCGTACAAGCTGCATATCACGAAGACGGAGTCGATACGAAACGAACAGCGCGAGAGTTAACAAGCGAATTACAGGCAATGGCTCAGTGGCTCAACTTGTCCGACATCCATGTGCAGCGCAAAGGAAACTTGGCAAGTGAGCTGCGTCGCTCTATGAAGTAAACAGTCTGAAATAAGAAGTATGAAATGAAACGCTGAGTTATGCAGCGGTCGGGCGTGTTCCCGCCACGGTGGTGCGGTGCAGTTCTCGGCGGAACCCTGCATAGTCATTTAGCGCATAGTGCTGAGTTGAACGGTTGTCCCAAATGAGCAGATCGCCATTGCTCCAGCGATGTCGACAGGTGAAACGCACATCGGTGGTGTGTTGATGAAGCCATGCGAGAAGATCGAGCACTTCTTCGGCCGGGATGCCCTCGAGATCACGAACGTACGCGCGATTGTAAAACAGCACTTTGCGACCTGTTTCAGGGTGGGTCACCACTAATGGATGAATCTCGGTGTCGTTGGCACTGTCATCACACACAATGTTCATTGACGACAATCCGGAGTGAAGTGGTTGCATCTTTGGTGAGTAGGCGTCTCGAGCAGTGTGAATTGCGTTGATGTTGTTCAGTTTTTCTTTCATTGCTGGATCAAGCGCGTCATACGCCGCACACATTGATGACCACAGCGTGTCACCACCAAAAGGGGGTACATCAAGTGCGTATAACAAGGTGAACGAAGGCGGCTCGGGTTGAAAACTGAAGTCACTGTGCCATGCACCACCAAAGTTGAATGCGTTACCATCTTGTTTTTCTTTGAGCACTTTGATGACATCTGGATGGTCAGGGCTCGGTTCAATGAAAGGTGCAGGACCAGCAGGGCCAAAACGCCGTGACAGCTCAACTTGTTCGAGAACAGATAGGGACTGTGCTGGGATAGCCACGATTAAGTGTTCGCACACAGCTTTTTGGAGTTGCAGAAATTCCTCATCGCTCAAATCACGAATGTCATCGATAAACACAGTGGCGCCAAAGACACCTGTGATGGGCTCAATCCTCATGCCCGCACTTTATAGTGGACAAACGTGAGTCGTATTGACGTTGGCAAAACCGCCACTCGGGTCTGGATCAGCGCGGTTGTTGTCCTCGTTGTTGCTCTGTATGTGCGAATTACGGTGCTGGCAGCACGTCTTGCTACCCCCACTGTGTCAGATGAGATCTATTGGTTATTGAACGGCCAGGTGCTGCTTGGGCGTGAGGAAACGCCCCCCATACATGGTCGTTTCTTCTATCCCATTGGTTACGGGGTCATTACTGCCGCTGCTGATGTGATCGGTGGATCACTGAGCCGTGCATTCCATATCTCTCTTGTCATCAACATGCTGATGGCATTTTTGTTGGCAGGGTGCCTGTTTATTATCGGAAAACGTGTCTTCAATTTTTCAACAGAGACATCGACGATTGGTGCAAGCGTGGTTTTGCTCATGCCCGGTGTGGCGGCAACAACCACACTCGTGTGGTCTGAATCATTGGTACAGCTCAGCTTTGTATTAGTAGTGCTCGTTGTCTACCTATACCTCGCTGCGCCAAATATATGGCGGGCATTAGCAGTAGGAACGGTGACGGGACTACTTCCCGCGGTACACGGCCGCTTCACTCTGATCCTGCCGATTGTGGTGGCGGTCCTTGTTGTCAGCGTCATTCGACGTAGGGCATCCGTGCAGTCAGTTGTCGTCGCCCATGTTTCCTTAGTTGCATTTTTTGTTGTTTCTCGAATTGGCAACGCATGGTTACGAGATGTGCTGTATCCCAACGCCTCGAACAGAGAAAGCGGGGCGTTAAAGAAGATCATAAATCCATCGTGGTGGGATGAGATCTTTCATCTAGTGACCGGGCACGCATGGTATGTGATCGCATCAAGTTTCGGCGTGGCCGCAATTGGTGTGTACGTGATTGTTCGTTACTTACGTACATCCGACCGCTGGGAGCAGCGCACGACGGTTGTGTTTATCGCAGTTTCTTCAACAGCACTTCTTGCAACGTCAGCAATTGCACTGGCGTCGGCGTCACGTGGAGATATTCATATCTATGGACGGTATGTCGATGCTTTTGCACCACTCTTTGTTTTTCTTGGCATCGGTGGTTTGCTGACGTTTACACGTTCAAGCCGCATGATGTGGATAGTTGGTGCGCTCTCAATTATTGGCATTGCTCTTGTTCATGTGCTGCTGTTTACTGAAGATCGAAACCCTCCACCTGGTTATGGCCGTCACAACGTTCTTGGTCTTGAACTCATTCGTGACATCACAGATTCGCGAGCAATTTGGCCCTTTGCGGTACTTGCATTCGCTTTCACTGCCGGCGTGATAGTGATCTCCCTAGCATCAAAGAAACTTGCGGTGTTTCTTGTTGCGTTGCTACTGGCGTGGGGAACAAGTACGGCAATCGACACCGTACGCCCAGGCTTATTTGCGATGAGCGACGTTGAAATTCCCCATGTTCTCGATGACATCGGCAACGACGCTGTGATTGGATTCGATAGTCGGCCAGACGAAGGTGCGTTATATCGCTTTTCTCATACCTTCGCGCGCTATCGCTTTATGGTGCATCCATTGCAACTACGTCATTTCAACTTCGTGAATGAGGGAATTCCAGATGACATCAATTGCATGATTGGTTTCATTGATCGTGAACCAGACCCAATCGATGGACAGCCGTGGATTTTTGCTGCTAGCGATGAGCTGTACTTCAGGGTGATGTGGCAGCGTCCGGGAACAACCGGTTGTTAGCTTTTGGCATTGTGATCTACGACAGTTTGTGATTCGCGACTCGCGGCTTTATAAATACCTTTTGCCATCAGCGACAATTCACTTTTACGTCGCAACTCATAAATGTGGGCACGACCTTCGTGAACCTCCGGATCATCAGGTGCTGCATCACCAGCAAAATCGGCAAGATGGCACGCCATACGTAATTCGCCATTTCGCGCATGTTCAAGTGCACGTGTAATGAGAACGTGAGCCCCACCAGCGATTGTGGCGAGTTCAATTGCAAGGTCCTCATCGCGTGCAGGCTTGAGGTGTGAGGCATAGCCATCCCACCAACCACCGAACTGACGCCAAATGTTGCGTATAAGAAACTCTGGTTCGTCATACATCGGCCTCAAGTACGGCTTGGCTAACTGATCGGCGGGAACGTGCACCGTATGAAGGATGGTGTTTAGACGCTCACCGTTATTCATCATTTCAATGACATCGCGAACAAGTTGTTCTAATACGTCGGCTACTTCAGTGAGTACTTTTTGAATTCGACCCGCACCTTCAATGGGTAGACCATGGGCGGGTAGAAGCACTTCGGGTTGACGTGCTGCAATCGCGCGCAATGCGGCCGCCCATTCGATGGGGTAGCGCTGCACTTTTTGTGGGTTTCCCGCATTCGGAAAGTTCCAGCACATGAAGTCTCCAGTGAATACCCACTTTTTCTCGGGGATCCACGCCCACAAATGATCGTCAGTTTCGCCTCGCGCGTGATGAAACTCCACCTTCGTGTCACCGAACGTCATTTCTGAATAGTCAGAAACGTGAATGTCTGGTTGTAGACAATCCTCAGGAAGAAAATGTTCGATGCCAGTTGCCAGTTTTTCACGGCTCACAATTCCCAGACCATGATCCGCACGAACACCACCAAATTGTCGTCGGTTAATGGCTACGTTCCAATCATTCGTGTATCGATATCTATCAAATCGTTGTGCAACGTTTGTATGTCCGATGACCTGAGGAACAGGCTGACCTTTGGATTTTGAGTGCGCTGCGAAGGTAGCGCTCCCTCCTACGTGGTCAATGTGACCATGTGTGTACACGAGAGAGTGAAGCGGGTCTATTGACCAACGCGAGATCTCTTTGATGATCATCGGTGCAGTATTCGCCGAACTGGTGTCGAAGCAGACGAGACCTTCATCACTTCGCCATACCACGACATGACTAAATGATTCGACGATTGCAAGATTGTCCACTAATTCTGACAATTGGTTTGACACTCGATTGGTAGGTTCGTCGGCAATTCCTGCGTCGATAAATCGGGAAGACAATGTGAACAGATCAGACATGGACGCCTTTCATACCGAACGCGATTTCGTTGATTGTTTCGGTGCTTTGTGCGCCAACTCTTCAAATCGATCGAGGATTGCATTAATTGCTAGGTCAAATCCTTCTTCGGTGACCTTGCGTACTTCATCGGCTGATCGCGATTGTTCGTCAAACTCCTCTATTTCGAAGTATCGATACCGAGTGCGCCGTACTTCCATGTTGTGTGGAGAGCCAGAGAAATCCTGAACACAACTGCCCATGATGAAACTCTCGATTGCTTGGTAGCAACGAACGAGGTCGCGCCCTTGCAATCCGAGCTCACGCAACGCGTCGATGCCTCGACGACTAAATAAAAATCCGTTCATGGATGCACCTTCTGAATGAACGATCGACAATCCGATATCTGGATATTTTTCAAACACTTGTCGTAATGCCTTAGCTTGATTAATCATTCGTTGTCGCGGCGGCAAGTCGGCACCGGTATCGCTCAGTGTGAGGGCCTGCCCGATGAACCAGTCGATCATCGCGTCGATGAGGCTTTCCTTGTTTGGGAAATGCCGATACAGGGCGGTGGCATCGACCCCCATCTCATCGCCTAATGCCCGCATCGTCATTGACGACAGACTCTGCTTTTCAATGAATTTCACGGCCGCCACAACGTAATCATTGGGGTAAGGGGATTTTTTGAGCGCGCCACATCGCCAGCATAGTTATGACGGTCAAAGTGGCTTAGAAAATCGGCAAAAATGTCTGTATGACGCAACGTGCACGAGATCTTGCCCTGAGTTTGTTAGACGCCGCTGGTATTTCCGTGAACGGGCCAGAACCCTGGAGTCTTCGCGTTCATGACGAACGACTGTGGGATCGCGCAATTGCAGAACAACAACTTGGCTTTGGTGAGGCCTACATGGATGGCTGGTGGGATTGCGACAGAGTCGACATGTTGCTCACGAAACTCCTCGACTTTGATGTTCAACGGCAACTAAAGGTGCGTCCCAAGTTGATGGTTACTGCGGCAAAGTCTTGGATGATCAATCGACAAACGAAGTCGAAAGCAACGAACAATGCACAACATCATTACGACATCGGTAATGATTTATACGAACGCATGCTCGACAAACGCATGGTGTATTCATGTGCGTACTGGGACGCAGCTCACAATCTGGATGACGCCCAAGAAGCAAAGTTGGATCTCATTTGCCGCAAATTGCAGTTACAACCGGGAATGCGATTGCTCGACATTGGTTGTGGTTGGGGAGGGCTCCTGCATTTTGCAGCAGAACGATATGGGATTGAGGGAGTGGGAATTTCTCCCGCAAGGAATCAGGTGGACATAGCGACGACACGATGTGAAGGAATGCCTATAGCGATCCATGAAATGGACTACAGAGATCTACAGGGACAATTTGATCGCATTGTCTCTGTTGGGATGATGGAACATGTTGGCCCGAAAAATCTGAAGACTTTTTTTGACACCTGTGATCGTCTCTTACATAAAGACGGAATGATGTTGCATCACACCATTGGCTCACTGATTAGCAAGCAACACACCGACCCATTTTTTGATAAATACATTTTCCCTGGAGGCGTCTTACCATCGCTTGCACAATTTTCGAGAGCGGCCGAGCCGTATTGGGTCATCGAAGATGTTCATAATTTCGGCCCAGATTATGACAAGACATTGCTTGCGTGGAATGAGAACATTTCATCACGTTGGTCCGAAATTCCCGCCTATGACGAACGCTTTCAGAGAATGTGGCACTACTACCTCATGGGATCAGCCGCAGGCTTTCGCGCAAGATCTCTTCAGCTGTGGCAAATTGTGATGCGTCGTCGGGGCGCTGGCGACAAATATCAGTCTGTTCGCTGAGAACTTTCCTCTGCGCGTAATCGTCGCCATTCATGGCCGCCCGCATTGAATTCAAGTGCGAGCACCATCAGCCATCCGACAAGGAGCAAATAGGTGAGTAGAACTAACACTCCTCCAAGAGCTCCGTATGTTTCCTCAGCGTTGTCGAGTCGTGGCACGAAATACAAACCAACGCTGAGTTGAAGACACTGATTCGTCACGCTGAAAAAAATCGCACCAGGTAACAATTGTCGATAGTGATCTGCTCTGTGCGGCAATGCAGCCATGACGCGCCATGCAACCAGTGTGACCATGATGAGCGACAGCAAGCCAGTAAGTGGCCACGGTATGCCGTTGTCACGTAGACGTTGTATAACGACAATGCTTCCGAGAAAGGCAAACATGCACGCCGCTGCAATGAGTCCACCAATCGGAATTAGTTTCTTTTTTGGGGGTGTGAGCTGCCACACCATTGCAGAGGAGGTGCGTAACGCATGTAGGAAAGTTCGTCCCGTCCATGCGCTCACAGATAACCCAATAATGAACGGGAGAACCCGGTTGGTGTTCTGCGAATCAGTCGCTTGTGCAATGGAAGAAGTGATTGTGTAAATAATGCCTTTACGACTCGGTTCAGCTTCACCAAGTCCAAGCCCTGCAACCGCAAAGTACCCGAGTGGAAATAACAAAATTAAGAGTCGCACGCCAATAAAGGCTGACAGAAGGGAGTCATTCACTATTCGTTGTGGCTGAATGATGTTGAAGAGAAAGTCAATCAATTGCGAACGGCGTCGGAGATCCTCAATTGTGAGTTCAATACGGTGTCGTAATGTTTCAACCCTGTTAGGCACGGGGCAACACTAGTGGTCGAGAGTGATTGTCATCTTGAATGAATTAGGACCATACGATTCGTCGGCGGTCCCGTACACCTCAAACCCGTATCGTGACCAAATATTTTCTCCGCCCTGCACCGTGACCATTCGAATGGTGTACAGCCCCAATGATCGGGCAGTGTCGATGCAACTGTTAACTAATTTATCGGCAATGCTATGTCCACGATATTGAGACAGAACCGCGACGTCATGCATGTAATAGCAATCAAATGTTTTGCTTGGAGGTAAGGCTGAAATGTGTAAGACGACATCTGTGTCTTGGAACCAAGGAAAAGAAATGGAATAACCCGCCAAGGCACCATCTACAAATGCACCCATACAACCATCGGGGTACATCTCGCGCTTTGAGCGAAACGCATGGATGTCCTCGTGGAGATATGAGACATAGGACTGTTGTTGAACGTGAACGGCTAGAGGCAGTTCATCGTCGGTGATTGGACGCAGTTCGATGTTCATACAAGAATGTGTCAGCTATCCGCGATACGGGCAATGCCGACAGTTGTTATTGCAGCAGTACCCTCGGTCGGAAAGGTATTTCGACGTCATCACGAGAAGGCCTGACCTGGGGTCGATGTAGAACTCCCGACCAGCTGCCACAGCGTCATCGTGTGCACGCTGCACTTCGGGAGCAAGACCATCAGCCACGACAACGAGGCTAGGGGTGTCAAACGGGGGTCATCGTGGCTCACCACGCATAGGGTCGTCGTGGCTTTCCACGCATAGAGTTGTAGAAATTTCAGGTGTTGTTTACTTACTATTCACCAGACCGTTAGTACCCCATGTGGATGACTGTCTAGTCTGTCGACAGGCCGTAATAGGCCCCGTTCCCGAGAAGAAAGCGACTAGATCACATTGAGTTCAGCGTCAACCATGACCGATGTCGTATTGAGAGCAAAGGATCTCAGTGTGTTCTATGGTGATTTTTGTGCCGTGCGGGATGTCACCATTGATATTCCACGCGGAGAAATCACTGCTTTCATCGGAACATCTGGCTGTGGAAAATCGACGGTCTTGCGGTGTTTCAATCGGATGAATGATCTCATTCCCAGCGCACGCGTGAAAGGAATGGTTACGTATCACGACATTGATCTCTATCAATCGAATGCTGACGCCAGCGAGGTGCGCCGTCGCATAGGAATGGTGTTTCAAAAACCTAATCCTTTCCCGAAGAGCATTTTCGACAACGTGGCATATGGACCCCGGGTCAGTGGCTTGCACAAAAAGGGCGATCTTGAAGCATTGGTAGAGAAATCGCTTCGTGGAGCTGCTTTGTGGGACGAAGTAAAAGATCGTCTCGACTCTTCAGCGATGGGATTATCTGGTGGACAGCAGCAACGTTTGTGCATCGCACGTTCAATCGCAATTGAACCAGATGTCTTGCTCATGGACGAGCCGTGTTCTGCGCTTGACCCAATCGCTACCGCACGCATTGAAGATCTGATGCAAGAGATCAAACAGGAGTACACAATTGTGATTGTGACTCACAACATGCAACAAGCCGGTCGTGTATCTGATCGCACGGCATTCTTTACCACCGAGGTGAATCCCGACAGCGACCGCCGCACGGGGGTTTTAGTTGAATACGATTCCACACAGAAGATCTTTTCTACTCCCTCTGACGAACGCACAGAGGCATACATCACAGGACGGTTTGGCTGATGGACGAACTACGTAAGGGTTTTCACCACGAGTTGGATCAAATTCGTGCAGAAGCTGGACAGCTTATTGAATTGGTGATTGATTCCATTCCGCGTGCAACGCGTGCATTGCTTGATGGCGATCTCGACAGTGCAGACAAGATGATTCGTGCCGATGACCTGCTGAATGCTCGTTGTCTCGAACTAGAAGAACGCTGCTATCGACTGCTTGCACTACAAGCACCTGTTGCGAGTGATTTACGTCAGGTGATTGCCATCGTAAAGATCGTCTCTGAGATCGAACGCTCGGGCGACCTTGCGGTCAACATTTGTAAAGCTGCTCGCAGAATCTACGGTCACAATCTCAATAATGACTTGCAAAAAGTCATTACAGAGATGGGTGAGCAGGCCACACAATTGTTTACTGCGGCGCTAGAGGCATTTCGTGAAAGTGATGCGGCGAAAGCGGCTGCAATCGATGACATGGACTCATATCTAGATGGCTTACAGCGTCAATTCATTCGCGTCATTCTTGAAAGCCATTCTGCAGGGAACATCAATGTGCAGGTTGCAATTCAGCTTGCCGTGGTCGCACGATTCCTCGAACGCATTGGTGATCACGCTGTCAACATCAGTGAGCGCGTGCGTTATTTCGTCACTGGTTGGTTGCCAGAAAATCAGACGAGTCCTCGTTCCTCCACAACAGATGACACTGACGGCATTCCCTTTATTAATGAGTGACCTCTTCAACAGCTAATTCTGCTGTGTCCTCTTGTGAGGGCGAATTGGTCGACCAGAGATGTTGACGAGACCACCACCACCAACCGATTCCTCCGACAACTAGCGGTGTTAGCCACACAACGCATCGGTACAGAAGTGTCGCTCCGAGAGCGGTTGCATCGTCTGCTCCAGCGTTCGTGAGCAGAGCAACGAGGCTGATCTCGGCGAGTCCGACTCCGCCTGGCAGTGGTGACAAAGCAACTACAACACGAACCAAGGCAAACGCAGACAATGCTTCAATCAGCGATACGTCTTGCACATCAAATGCACGCAAAGACATGAGAAAAGCGCAGAGACTTATTGTCATCACTGATGTTGCTCCCCCCAGCATGTGCGTAATTCGGGTGCGTACAAGTACACGCAGATCGCCACGAGTGCTATGGACAAACGTCTGGGTATCAAATGCATGAACTGCGCGTGTAGCTCGTGACCAACGCTTTGGTGTGAGACGACCAGCAAGGCGTTGCACCCATTGCGACAGTGAGGCGATGTAGTGAATGGGGCCATTCAGATATAAGACACCAGCCCAGAACACAATGTTGAAGACGATCGTTGCGACGCCAACACACACCGCAAGAGTCTCGATGCGCGATGCATCACCCCGCACAAGCATCGGTGCGTGTACCGCAACTGCTGGTCCCCACGTCGTGAAAGTGGGAATTACTGCAGTGGCAACAAGTGATGCGCCGATTGCTGGTTGGGTGACGTTCCAATGTCGAAACATCGTGATTTTCGCCGCGACACCTACTGGCCCGCCTCCCACTGCAATGCCGTATGCGGCACTCAGCGCCACTTGGTCGGCAAGTGCAGCACGGCTGATGGTTACACCAGGGACCGTGGCAGCAACTAATGCTCCACGCGCCATCACGAGAACAAATGCAATACCCACTAGCGCAACGAGGTACGCCGGAGATACATCGCGGGCGGCGGTCACGGTGTCGCTCAAAGTGTCCCGATTGAAAAAGCCAAGTGCAGCGGCAAGGCCCACCAAGAGCAGTGAGGAATACAACTGTCGCACGAGTGCAAACTATCGAGAGAAAGTAGGGACTTATTTGGCGATTGTCGTTGGTAGACAAGAATCACATGACTGCATTGTTAGACGCTCGTGTTCTCGTTATTGGTGCTAGTGGCGTCTTGGGTCGAGAATTTGCCCTCGAGTGCGCTCGTCGCGGCAGCCGTATTATTGGCACGACTCAAAGTGCAGCCACTGGTGACGAGTGTGATGTTGAAGTGCAAGCCGACATCACCACATCTGATGGGCGAAGTCGCATCATCACTGCAGTCAATCATCTTGGTGGTGTGGATGTGGTGATCATTGCTTCAGGAGTTGTGGGTTTTGGTTCCCATGACACAGTCGAATCACGTGACATTGCACGACTCATTGAAGTGGATCTCATCGCCCCATTGCAGTTATTGAAAGAACTCTCACCGCTGATTAGCGACGGAGGAAATGTCACCGCTCTAACAGGGGCAGTAGTTGACGTCTCCACGTTAGGCATGTCGGCATACTCGGCCGCGAAATCTGGACTATCCGCCGCAATTGCAATTATTCGACGTGAATTACGAGCCAGAAAAATTACTGTGCTTGATGCTCGTCCACCACACACGGAAACCGGGCTAGCAACGAGAGCTGTGTTTGGAAATGCTCCGGGCTTAAAACAAGGGTTAGATCCATCAGACGTTGTGCGTCGAATAGTCGATGCAATTGAGAACAACGAAAGTGAACTGGCGCCAGCAGCATTTACCGTGTGATGCAGGAAACCGTGGTCTATAAAACTCGTGACATGACGGTAACGAAGTAGTTCGATAGGCGAGCTTTTCGTAGCGGTAACCAGCCCATGTCTTCGTACCATTTCACTTGATCAGCTGTGTATAAATACAACTGGGCATGTCCCAATGATCGCGCATGATCAACGACAGTGTTCACGAGAGCGCCTCCGATGCCTTGATGGCGATGTTCGGGCAACACAAACAGCGCGGCGAGCCAAGGTCCAGGTTCGCTCGCATCTGGTAGATCATCATTGGCAACAAAGGTGATGGTGGCAATAGGGTCATTCGATGTGTTGCTGGCGATGAATACTCGCGGTATTCCGGTAGTTGATGTGACTGACATTTTGTAGAGGTTCACGTATGTATCGATGGTGTCTTCTAGAAAATCTGAGCCCCATTGGGAGATGCTCCACGTGGCCACCGTGTTCATAACAATATCGTCATCGGGAATTGGTGAGATGTGGAACTGCACCTTCACATTGTTATACGTGACACAGTGAAAAAGTTGGCGTTTGTGAACCACAACGTGTGTTTTGAACGCGAGGCAATGAGCGATTGTCCCCACGCATGAGTATCGGGGATCACTGTCGTTGCTTTGTCAGTCGTCATTTTCACGAGGACGCCTCGAGCAGTGAGCCATAAGGCATCGTCTGTGCCTGCGATGCCACGCAGTGTGTCGACATCGGTGTTTGCTGCTACGAAACTGAATGTCCCTTTCGAAGAGATTCGGCCTATGTTTTGGCCTGCGATGTTGTTGACAAACCACAATGCGTTGTCGGGACCAAGGGTTAGCGACCGCGGCATCACGGTGCTTCTTCGAAACGTCTCCACCGACTGATTGGCACCAATTTTGGAGATTGATCCACCATCTACATCTGCAAACCACAAGTGAGACTGTGCATCAAGTGTGATGAGGCCGGGATGATTGATGTTCTCAAGACGAACAAAATGAAATGTTTGAGTCGAAGAGAAAAACGCCACGTATGACACAGCATTTCTGCCACCCGTTACCACCAGGTGTCGTTCTCGTGGTGAAAATGCAATGGATGTTGTTGAGAGTAGTTGTGGATGCGCGAAATAATCGATCGATGTCGGAGTGATTCGTGCGAGTCGTTCGGGTTGTTGTAGCAACATCCAGTAGGTCCCTACATCGTCTTCTGTCATAGCGATTGGAATGCCGTCGATGATCCGTTGCGTCTGAGATCCGTCAGAGGCGATACGCGTGACGGAACGCTGCGATCCGACTCGTAACCAAACTGCATCGTCCTTATCTACATGCAAAAGATGTGGTGGCGCAGAAAACTCTGCCATCACCGTGGGTGTTATCAGGGCGTCGTTCGTGGGGCTCGTTGTCTGTGTCGTTCCGGAGGTTGTGCTGGATGTTGGAGCCTGTTGCGGTTGAGGACTTACGGCCGGATTTTCACCTTGTTCAGTGTTTATTGGCAGTGTGTTGTTAGCGATTCGGTCACGATTGTCCTCAGGTTGTTGGTTATCGATGTCCGTTGAGGGTGTTGTGGAAACTTCGACGGCGGGAATTACGACATCAGTGGATCGGTATCGCTCTTGTTCGTAGGCCACAATGTGACGTCGCAGCACACTGTTTATCTCTAGCTTTTTCATGTTGTATGAGCGCGAAAAGACCTTGACTTTATTTTCATCCATGATGGAGACGTCACTAGTTGTTCGTTTGTCAATAATCAAACTGTGCCCTGACTGAATTTCAACGTCAGCGATGTCAGAAGTAATTGCGATAGAGGCAGATGCTGCAACATCTGTACGGAAACGTAATCCTGATTGTCGGATAGACAGCACTGGACCTGCTGATTTTTTGGATGCGCCTGGGTGCTGTGGGCGTGCGAAGACTCCGCGCAAATGCACCGATGCAACCTCAGGCTGAGACACAGTGAGAAGCACGGGGGGCGGTAGCACGGTAAGAGAGGAGGCAATGACCCGAACGTCGAATGACTCGATGGAAGATGGAATGCGAACTCGGGTCAAGACGGGCGCGGTGCCATCTTTACTCACCATGACCTCAATACCGTTGTTCTCGTGGGGTCCATGATGAAGAGTGGTGACAACTCCATCTTCTGTTGTGATTTCAAGACCAACTTCGCCATAGCGCGACAATGTCACGAGCGAAACAGTCACTTTGTCATCGTTGCGTGATTCTCCAGATTGATCGTTGCACGTCGCACATTGAAAAGGGCCTGAACGTGCGCGCATGGGGGTCAGCTCTATTGATCCGGTAGAACCCGTCCAGTGCAGTTGTGTGTCTGTTGACCTCACAACGTTGTCATTTGATGATTGTCGTGGATGATACGACCAGCTTTCATCAAATGCATTGACATCGATGTAGTTCTCTATGTTCGGATAATTGTTGTCATATACGTGAATACGCCATCCATCATTCGTAGCTGACACTGCATATGGCGTCAGCGAGTGTCCCATTCCCTTGTCGTAGAGAGCAAGTGTGTACCCAGCAGACGAAGAAAGTCCTTGTATGAGTTCGTTCACGATGTCGGATGGAGACCGTGTACGAGATTCCCGCGCAACGCTTGTTATTTCATCGGTGAATTGTGTCGCCCACCAGTATGTAATTTCATTTTCAAGAATCTTGTTTCCTCTTGATAACTGCGACGCGGTATTCAGTGATGTATCAAAGTCGTGTGGTTGAGCGAGATCGATAAACATCCGTTCACTAAGTGTGGCCATTCCTTCGCATCGCCCACCAGTAAGGGCTGCATTCCATTCGTCAATTAAGTGCAGTGTGCGCGGTGTGGGCACACAGATGCGTTCTGATCCCGGTCGGCACACGACTGAATGCCCAAACATGGTTACTAGCATCTGTACATCAACAGTGCTGTGTGGTTGGGTGGTGTCATTCCAGTTAGCAAAGGAGAATCCGTCTTGTGACACGTCAAATCCATCATCGACACATAGTTCATAAGCACATGAAATGAACGTGTGCAGGGAAGCTTCTTTGTTGTGTGCAGCACGGTTTGGTACGCAACCAGCAGATAGCGCCAGAAGTAAAAGAATTCTCAGTCCATGTCGCAACACGCGCAACATGGTCTGAACGTAGTAAAACAAGGTGTGTGAGTAACCCGACAGGATGTTTGTGATGTCAGAGGCGCCTTCGCTGTCAATGGCGCGTCAGAAAATCTTGGTCATCACTGTTGTTGGCTTGGCTGCTGGTTTCTTGTCGGGAGTGTTTGGAGTGGGTGGTGGCATTCTCATCGCGCCGGGTCTTGTGTTTTTGGCAAAAATGGATCATCGTCGTGCCTACGGAACATCGTTAGCGGCAGTTCTTCCCATTGCGTTATCCAGCATGATTACGTATTGGGCCCAGGATCACATTGATTGGCCGGTGATGGTGTGCTTGACGACGGGAGCAATTGTCGGCGCGCTGATCGGCACTTATTTTTTGAACGTGGTTTCGCAGAGCGCGTTGGCCTTCGGTTTTTCAGCGATCCTCGTGTTATCTGCGGTGCGCCTATTTTTCGAAGGCGAGGGAGATAGTCGATCACCATTGACGTTCTGGGGGATCGTCTTGCTCGTTGTGATCGGTTTGATCTCAGGAATTTTGGCAGGGCTTCTTGGAGTGGGCGGTGGAATCATCATGGTGCCAGCGATGTTGGTGTTCTTTTCTATTCCCTCCATTGTTGCCAAAGGCACCTCTTTGGCAGTGATTGTGCCCACAGCTCTGATGGGAACCATTCGAAATCGTTCAAATAAGAACGTTGACATTCCAGCAGCGGTCATTATTGGGCTATCTGGCATCGCGGCAGCAGTTGCTGGGGCATGGTTTTCAACCCGATTGTCAGACACAACGTCAAATGTGTTGTTCGCCTGTTTGATGCTCGCGGTGGCCTCGAAGCTTCTGTGGCAAGAAAGGGGACGATTTTCCACTAGAACTAAGTAATGAGTGGAAATCGTTTAGCTGGGAAAGTCGCATTAATTAGCGGCGGTGCCCGTGGCATGGGGGCTGTTGAAGCCGAGTTGTTTGTGTCAGAGGGTGCATCTGTCGTCATCACCGACGTACGAGAAACAGAGGGAACCGAGACGGCAAAGCGCATTTCGCCCGATGGTTCAAGGTGTGTATTTATGCGTCACGACGTGACAAATGAATTGGATTGGGACATCGTTGTGTCAAAGACAGTTCAAACATTTGGTCGTTTAGACATTCTCATCAACAACGCCGGCATCTTTGAGTCGGGAACAATGCTCGATACAAAGCTTGACGACTTCAAGCGCACCACAGAGATCAATCAATACGGTGTGTTTCTTGGTATGAAGGCGGTAGCCGAAGTGATGATGACGCAAAAATCTGGTTCGATTATCAACTTGTCGTCTATCGCTGGGTTGCAAGGCACGCCCGGGTTTATTGCATATGGTGCAAGCAAGTGGGCGGTGCGTGGCATGAGCCGTTCAGCTGCAAAAGAGTTTGCGCCCTTTGGTATTCGGGTGAACTCCATTCATCCAGGCCTCATTAACACCCTGATGTTGAAGACCATTGACGACCTTGGCGGAGGAATTCGTGAAGGACTTCCAGAGACTATTCCGCTCGGACGAGAAGGTGATCCACTGGAAATAGCGCGCATGGCTCTTTTTTTGGCGAGCGACGAGAGTTCGTATGCAACTGGTGGCGAATTTGTTGTAGATGGTGGACGGACAGCCTGATGAGTATTTTAGGAACACGTGTTGCACGCATCGAAGACCCGCGTTTTCTGACGGGGCAGGGAACATACATCGACAATGTCGCATTGCCCGGTGCAGTGTGGCTGACATATGTGCGCTCCACAGTTGCTCACGGTGAGATTACAAACATCGACATCAGTGACGCAGCAGTGATGCCAGGTGTTGTCGCAGTGTGGACGGCAGAGGAACTTGGCATGCCTTTGGCTAACCCTTTCCATCCGATGATGAATCAAGAATTCAAGCGTCCGTATTTGGCGTCTGGTCGTGTTCGCTATGTTGGCGAGCCTGTCGCGGTCGTGATTTCAGAAACAAAAGCGCAAGGAACAGATGCTGCCGAGCGTGTGATTGTTGACTATGACACGTTGCCGGTGGTGCTTGATCTCGACGATGCTTTCACCGATCGGGTGCTGCTTCATCCAGAAGCAGGAACCAATACGATCATGACGTTTGATCACGGTGGAACTGACGACATTTTCGACGGATGTGACGTTGTCATTGAACTAACAATCGAAAACCAAAAAGTTGCGCCCGTTCCAATGGAAGTACGTGCGGCAGCAGCAACGTGGGATGGAACTCGACTGACCCAATACACCTGCAGTCAGGGAACGCATGGCGCACGCGATGGTTTAGCGATTGCACTGGGATTAGATCCCGAAAATGTTCGCTCTATTACCCCAGATGTCGGTGGCGGCTTCGGTGCAAAGAACGGCATCTATCCCGAAGAAGTGATGGTCGGCTGGATTGCGATGAAGTTGAATCGCCCTGTGCGTTGGACCGAGACCCGCAGCGAAAACATGCTGACAATGGGTCATGGTCGCGGACAACGCCAGCGTGTGAAGTTGGGTGGTACTCGAGATGGTCGTTTCACTGCCTATCGACTGCACGTGATGCAAGATTCCGGCGCGTATGGTCGTATCGGTGCATTCTTGCCAATCATGACTCGTCTCATGTTGGCTGGCGTGTACGACATTGAACGTCTGCAATTCCAGTCCTATTCAGTAGTCACAAATACTGCGCCATTAGAGGCGTTTCGTGGCGCGGGTCGTCCGGAAGCAACAGCTGCAATTGAACGCATCATTGATGAGTATGCGGTCGCATGTGGAATGGATCCTGGTGAGGTGCGCCGTAAGAACTACATCAAGCCGTCTGCGTTCCCACTTGAAACGGCAACTGGTGCGAAATACGACTCAGGTGAATATGAAAAATCACTTGATATGGCATTGAGTGCTGCCGGATACGAGCAATTGCGACAAGAACAACGCGAACGTCGTGAACGGGGAGACGTTGTTCAACTCGGCATTGGCATATCCACGTACGTGGAGACCACAAACCCGATGGGTTCTGGAGATTATGGAGCGGTGGAAATAACGGCCGACGGTGGTGCGATTATTCGCACAGGTTCCTCATCTCATGGTCAGGGTCATCACACGGTGTGGGCGATGATCGTGTCCGAAGCAACGGGAATTCCATACGACAAGATTGAGTTCCATTTTGGAGATTCCGATGACATTCCACGAGGTGGTGGAACAGGTGGATCGCGTTCGTTGCAGGTTGGCGGTACTGCAGTAAAGAACGCAGCAGAGATGGTGGTGTCACAAGCGCTACAACGTGCGGCGGATCTTCTTGAAGCTGCCGTTGAAGACATTCAACTTGATGTTGTACGAGGCGTATTTCATGTAGTGGGGTCACCTCAACCATCAAAAACATGGTCAGACGTTGTGGCCGCCGATGCTCAAGTGTTGCAAGCAGAAAATGACTTCACGCCTGAAGCGCCAACCTTTCCCTTTGGTTCTCACGTGAGCGTCGTTGAGGTTGACACCGAGACTGGTTCGGTGGCAATTCGTCGTCACATTGCGTGTGATGATGCGGGAACAATCATTAATCCGTTGATTGTTGATGGTCAGGTCCACGGTGGGTTGGCACAAGGTATTGCACAGGCGCTGTTAGAAGAAGTGTTGTTTGATGAAGAGGGCAACCCAATTACTTCGAACCTTGCTGATTACGCATGTATTTCTGCTGCCGAGTTGCCATCATTTGAACGTATCCCGATGGAAACACCCACACATCGAAATCCGCTTGGTGCAAAAGGAATTGGCGAAGCGGGAACTATCGGTGCAACACCAGCTGTTCACAACGCTGTGGTTGACGCAATTCGTCACCTTGGTATTTGCCACGTCGACATGCCATGCACACCGCATCGTGTGTGGAATGCAATACAAACCACTCGTTAACAAAAAGCACGACGGAATCGCTGCCGTCTAATCGATCAGGGTCTGTTCAACAGTTTTGCGTAACTCTGGCCACGCCGACTTCAAGCCTGGATGCAGGTCATATGAGTCGATGTCATCGATTGTCACCCAATGCAGCGCATCAGTTTCGGCATTTGCCGCAAATGCGCCAGCGTCGGAATAGGTATGTGCAATGACCGTGTCGTATTTCCAAGTTCCATGGTCGGCCGAAAAGATCGCCTTGAATTCCATTGCGTTTGGATCAATTCCGGCTTCTTCATTTGCTTCACGTGCAGCGGCAACAATTGAGTCCTCGTGAGAGTCGAGTGCTCCACCAGGAAGCGCCCATGTGCCACCACCGTGCACCCATGCAGCGCGAAGTTGCAAGAGCACCTCAGGCTGTTCGCGGTCCCGACGAATGAGCAACAGCCCAGCTGCCCCGTGCAGACCCCAATGCTGTTGTCCGCATTGACAAAATACCCACCCATCACCATCACGAAATGCCACGCAGTAATCATCGCACAGATGATTCATCGTTGACTTTGCTCAATCACCGCCCAAGTGTCACAACGCGCTGATACACAAGATGTACTTTGCTTGTTGCAGCGTCTACATTTGTGTGAATGAGCGAGCAGACGGATACCAAGAATCAGTGGTTGTCGCCTGAGGACATTGCAAATGTCCGAAATCAGGTGCCCATCATTTACGTTGACGCGGTTCCTGTCCGTACTGACCCCGATGGCATCGTCACCCATGTAGGCATGTTGTTGCGCCAAGCTGCCGATGGAAACATCAGCCGTATGGTGGTGTCGGGACGCGTGTTGCTGAACGAACGTATTCGCGATGCCTTGATTCGGCATTTGGAAAAGGATTTGGGACCTCTCGCGATGCCGCGAATCCCACCAGAACCTGCACCTTTTACAGTGATTGAGTATTTCCAAGATCCTTCAATCAGCGGGTTTTACGACCCGCGTCATCATGCAGTGAGCCTGGCATTTGTAGTGCCTGTCACCGGCGACTGCCAACCAACCCAACAAGCCCTTGATCTTGCGTGGTTTACTCCAGAACAAGCAGTGAGTGATCGCG
Organism: Ilumatobacteraceae bacterium; assembly: GCA_044340485.1. Taxonomy (GTDB): domain Bacteria; phylum Actinomycetota; class Acidimicrobiia; order Acidimicrobiales; family Ilumatobacteraceae; genus UBA2093. The sequence goes on from JBIITN010000019.1 coordinate 22,739, forward strand.
TGCGTCGAGAGATGACAAGCGGACACGATCGTCTTATTCGTTTGGCTCTTGCCTCAGTTGGTCAATTGCCCTGAACTAACGTGAGGGCGTGCGGATGCGTCAAACAGTTGCCCACTCGGCGGCAACAATACGCGCGTCCCTTGTAGGCAAAACAATCACGAATTTTTCGTGCAACTGTGTTGACGGTCCGATGGTCTCAATTGGGTCGGCAGTGGAACAAGTTGATCCCGCGGGAAAGCATCTTGAGATTTTTTTTGATGATGGGTTAATCCTCCATACCATCCCTCAGCGTCATGGTCGATGGGAAGTGTTTCACGCGGACCGCGTGCCTCGACGCATTGGGACACCAGACATCTTGATCGCAACATCAGAGTGGACCGCAGTCGCATACAAGATGAAGTTCTCAGAAACATATCGACTTCCCGATCCGCTTCGACACCCCCGCGCCGGTCGACGAGGTCCAGATCTACGTCTGACTAGCGCTGACTTGCATGAAGCAGCGTCGCGACTATTTCATTACAGCCAACCCGATGTTGTTGTTGCAGACGCCATGATGGATCCACGGGTAATGGTAGGGATCGGCAACGTGTTGCGGTGTGAAGTGTTATGGGCGTGTGGTGTTCATCCGTGGGCATGCATTGGTGACTTGGCCGAATCTACGTGTCTCGATGTAGTGATGACTGCAGCCGGACTTGTACGAACGGTCAATGCCGACCCCACTTCTCCAGGTGTTTCATCGATGACCGGGGATCTGTCTGTGTATGGCAGAAACGGTCAGTTGTGCTCTCGGTGTGCAGGGATTATTCGCCTCACCAAACACGGTGAATCAGAGCGCTTGTTGTTTTGGTGTCCTAGTTGCCAAGTGGCATTTGAACCAACGCCCATCATTGATGACTCAGATCCCATCGCGCGGGCAACCGACCCACATCCTGCAGCCACGCAATACTTGCGTGAGATCTTCCAAAGACGCAGCGCGTAAGTACGTACTAGTTCGTAGTGATCGAACGCAATATGTTTACTTTTGTGGCGCGATAGGCGGGATACACCGCTGCGATGACGCCAACAATAAATGACATCACCAAGATCCAGAACAGGCTCATCAGCGGTATCTCAAACGATCGCAAACCTTGGTCGCGCAGAGCAAACACAATGATCCAGCCAAGACCGACACCCAGAATTGCCCCCAGTACGGCTCCTTGAAGTGATGTGATCACACTTTCCCAACGAACAGTGCTGCGCACTTGTGACCTCGTCATGCCGACTGCACGTAACAATCCAATCTCGCGCTGGCGTTCGTACACAGACAGTAGCAAGGTAATGATGATGCCGACAATTGCAATGATGATGGACAGAGCGAGCAAGCCGTAAATCAAACCTAGTAACTGGTTTATTTGTGCGGCTTGTTCGTCGATGAATTCATCAATTGATTGCAGTTTGCCCACACCGTATTCATCAACCGTTGTTTGCAGTGCTGCGCGGGCTTGCTCATCGGGGATGTCATCGCGAGTGAGGATGTATACGCCAAAGTCAAAGCGCGCCACGGTGGTTCCCTCAAAGAGATCACGGCTCACGATGTAACGCTCGGCAATCTCATCTTTTGTGTAAATACCTTGCACGGTCAGAGTACGTACTGAACTGTCGGCAAGTGTGACATCAATGGGCGAGCCAACCTGTACATCGAGTCTCTTGGCTCGACTTTCTGACACAAAGATGCCGTCAGCAGTGAGAGACGAGACGTTGCCTTCAATAAAGCCAAAGTCAAATATTTCTGAGATCGTCTGTGGAGTAATAACAGTGAGCAAGGTGCCACCACCATCAACAACAGCAGCAGCTGTGCCAATGCCAGTTGCCGTCTCTACCTCAGGCAGTTCGTTGATCTCATCTGCAAGGTCGGGGCTAAGGCCACCGAAACCAAACGAGTTCACACTGATGGCATAGTCGCCGTAAAACTGTTCGCCAACAACGTCACGAATTTGGCTCTGGATAGAAACAGCTAGTGCAGTCACTGCAGTCACTAACGCCACACCGATCATCACTGGCGCAGAGGTACGTGCTGTGCGCTTTGGATTTCGTGCTGCGTTATCGCGCGCCATTCGACCGGGTACACCACGAATCTTCTCAATGGGTATACCAATGAACAGAGCGAGTGGGCGTGAAATGATCGGCCCCAGAATCAATGTGCCTATGAAGACAAGAACAATTGCAAGACCAAGTAGCACTGCGTCCGCACCCGCAATAACAGCAATGGTTGCTCCAACTCCGGCGATGGTAAAAAGCAATCCACTGACAAGTCGACCCACCGACACAGCCGTTGCTTCAACAGCGGTTTCACGCATGGCTGCAAGCGGCGGTACGCGTCCCGCGCGTCGGGCGGGCAAGAACGACGACAACATTGTGACAAGAAGTCCGACAATGATGGTGCTGATGATCGTGCTTGTGGAGACAACAAGGCCGGTACTTGGCAAGTCGATGCCAAATGAACTCAACAGTGCACTGAGCCCACGAGATAACCCGATTCCCGACACTAAACCAATGACGGAACCAAAAATGCCAATGACGGCAGCCTCGATCAACATGGCACCTGTGACCTGTCGTTTGCTTGCACCAATAGCGCGCAATAAGGCGTTTTCCTTTTGCCGTTGAGCGGCACTGATAGAGAACACGTTGTAAATAACAAAACAGCCAACACCGAGTGCGATGTAGGAAAAGATGCTGAGGAATATTGAGATAAACGAGAGTGCATCGCCAATCTGGTTCTGTGCTTCTTCGGTGATCTCTGCACCTGTCAATGTCTCGAGGCGGGAGTCTTTCGGCAGTACGTCATCGATTCGAGACGCAAGCTCTTCATCCGACAGCGAACCATCGCCAGTCACCAAGACTTGATCGACCACACCAGGTTCGGCAAGAAACTCAGATGCAGTTTCTACATCAAACAACGCAAATGTCGCGCCACCAGAGGTACGCACATCGCCGTACGACGCCACACCCACAATGGTGAACTCGCGACTTCCAGATTGGGCAATGACACGTGTCGAGTCACCAACGGTGAAATTTCCAAGGTCAAAGGTGTATTCATCTAGTGCGACTTCCGTGGCTCCATTCGGGAGGCGACCACTACTAATTGACCACAACGATCCTTTGTAATCGGTGATCACGCTGCCAAATGTGGGTGGTCCCTGTCCGTCACTTCCAAGTGGTTTTCCATCGGATCCCACAACGCGTGCAAACGCTTGAATATCGCCTGCTGCGTCAAGCACTCCCGGAACTTCCTTGACGGTGTCAACCAGAGAAGATGAAATACGCGGACGTTCTTCGATACCGAAACCAACCTCAATGACATCTGACGAGCGAACGTACGCATTCACATTTTTGAATACGTCAGCAAAAAGGTTGTCAAATGATTGCGACAAGGTCGCTGAAAAAATGGATGTTCCCGCCAGGAATGCGGTTCCCAAGACAACCGCAATAGACGTTAAAGCCAGTCGCGTTTTACGCGCAAGAACACTACGAAGTGCAAAACGAAACATAAGGGGGGCTTAGTTGCCAAACTGCTTCATGCGATCGAGCACTCGTTCAGGAGTCGGTTCGCGCATTTCATCAACTACCTGACCATCAGCAAGAAAGATGATGCGGTCGGCGTAACTTGCTGCCACTGGATCATGGGTGACCATCACGATTGTTTGGCCAAGATCTTTTACCGCATGACGCATAAACGTAAGAATTTCAGTGCCCGACCGGCTGTCGAGATTGCCGGTTGGTTCGTCGGCAAAAATAATGTCGGGCTGTGATGCGAGTGCACGTGCAACTGCAACGCGCTGTTGTTGACCACCGCTTAATTCACTAGGGCGATGCTTCAGACGATCCTCGAGATGAACAATACGAATCACTTCAGCGATCCACGCCTCATCACCGTCGTTGCCACCCAGCATGAGAGGCAACTTGATGTTTTCTTCTGCAGTCAAAGTGGGAACGAGATTGAATGACTGAAAGACAAAACCAATTTTGTCGCGACGAAGGCGCGTGAGGTCGCGGTCATTGAGATCATTGACGACAACCCCGCCGATAATTGCGGTGCCAGAGGTGAGGTCTTCAAGCCCGGCCAAACAATGCATCAGCGTTGATTTGCCAGAACCACTCGGGCCCATGATTGCGGTGAATTCACCTTCGGCAAATTGAACGCTCACGTCACGTAGTGCGTGCACTTCACTGTCGCCAGTTCCGTAGATCTTGGATGCATGGTCTACGAGGGCTGCCACTGTGCTGGCAGGGGCCGGGGGTGGGAAAGTCATGCGTTATGTCTACTAAGGTAATCTGCGACCCACACGCCATCTGTGGTCACGTCGTGATGACGAGCGCTATTTATTTGGCTGTGAAAGCACGCGGAGATAGGGCTTCACGGTCTTCCAGCCTTGTGGGAATAACGTTTTTGCCTCGTCGTCGCTCACAGCGGCACCGATGATGACATCATCTCCATCGGTCCAGTTCGCAGGAGTCGCAACTTTGTATTTGGCGGTGAGCTGCAAGGAATCGATGACCCGCAAGATCTCGTCGAAATTACGACCGGTGGACGCAGGGTAGGTAAGTGTGAGTTTTACCTTTTTGTCTGGGCCAATGATGAATACCGAACGAACCGTGAAAGTGTCGTTTGCGTTCGGATGAATCATGTCGTATAAGTCAGACACTTTGCGGTCTGCATCACCAATCATGGGGAAATTCACTGGTGTTCCCTGTGTTTCAGCGATGTCACCTTCCCATTTCACATGTGAATCGACAGGGTCAACTGACAAACCGATGACTTTCACATTTCGCTTGTCAAACTCAGGTTTGATGCGCGCGACATAACCAAGTTCGGTGGTGCATACGGGAGTGAAATCTTTGGGATGGCTAAACAGGACCCCCCAAGAGTCGCCGAGCCAATCATGGAAGTGGATCGTGCCTTGCGTGGTGTCGGCGGTGAAATCTGGTGCGGTGTCTCCAAGACGAACAGACATGGTGAACTCCTTGTTCTACGTGTGCATACTCACGTTTCTCTAATTCCCGACCAATCTTATCGGGTTTTAAGGACTCTCCACCGAGTCACCCGAGATCTGCGCCAGCCCGTGATTTCGGGCGCTTGTAGCCTGAAGAGGTGGAACGCGGTGCACTTCAGACGGTCATTATGGATGGCAAGGTGTTACGAGACGAGACCCTCGACCGCCTGCGCCAGCGGATCGTTAGTGCAGGCAACCCCGACGTGTGCTTGGCAACCGTTTTGGTGGGCGACGATGCTCCCAGCCATACCTACGTAGCTAGCAAGCACAAGATGGCCAATTCAGTGGGAATTCGCTCGGTGGGAGTCGATCTGTCGACGGAGACAACGCAAGCCGAACTCGAACAAGCAGTCGAGCAGTTAGTTGATGACAAGTCGGTGCATGGGATTTTGATTCAGATGCCTTTGCCTGAGCATCTCGATACAGATTCGGTGTTGCGATTGGTGCCCGCGGAAAAAGATGTCGACGGATTGACAGAAGCATCACTTGGCCGATTGATGCGTGGTATTGACGGGCATGTTGGCTGCACACCACTTGGCGTGTTACGTCTGCTGCAGCGATACAACATTGAAACATCGGGGCGTCATGCAGTAGTGGTAGGACGATCAACGTTGGTGGGACTACCACTAGCAGTGCTGCTTGCGCGCAAAGGAATTGACTGCACGGTCACTCTCGCGCATTCACGCACTCCAGACCTTATTGAAGTGTGTCGGAATGCCGACATTTTGATCTCGGCCACTGGAATGGCGCGCAGTATTACTACTGAACATGTAAAGACTGGTGCGGCCGTTATTGATGTTGGAATTTCACGCACCGAAGCAGGCATTGTTGGCGACGTTGATTTTGATTCTGTACTCGGAATCGCGGGTGCGGTAACACCGATGCCTGGCGGTACTGGAGTGATGACAGTTGCGTCGCTACTAGAGAACACACTTGCGGCTGCGCGCATGCAAGGGGTGTCAGTGTGAAGTTGCGCGCTTTCGCTGCAACGATTGCAGTGATTGTCGGACTGGTGACGTTTTCTGCAACGACATCTAGCGCAAATAGTGATCGGAGTGTGCGCGCTTCATCGGAAGAAGTGCAGGCCTATGCGGCTGGTCGATATATCGTCACGACTCGACGAAATGTCACTCCAGCTGCGCTTTTGAATGGACATCCAGGTGTTCGCTCTAAAGCAAGAACTTTTCGCTCCGCAATACGTGGTTTTGTCGCTGATCTAACTGCGGAGGAAGCAAACTCTCTGATTAATGATCCGCAGGTTTTATCTGTGGAGCCTGACCAAATAATCAGGGTAGAAGCATCGCAGAGTCGAGACACCCTGCTGGTACCTGGAAATGTATGGGGAGTTGACCGCACTGATCAGCGTTCGCTACCACTTGTTGAAAGTTTTACTGCTTCCACCAATGGTGCTGATGTGTACATCTATGTGGTGGACACTCCCATCCGTACTTCGCATACGCAGTTTTTTACGGGTGCATCATCTCGAGTCTTGTCAGGCTTCCCAGATGGTTATTCGTTAGCCACAGGATGTGATGGGCACGGAACGCACGTTGCAGGTACTGCACTTGGTTCGGATGTCGGAGTAGCACCTGTTGCCAAACTGGTACCAGTGCCTGTTCTGAATTGCTCGGGCACTGGATACTCGAGTGATGTAATCAGTGGACTTGAGTGGATTCTTGATGATGTTGTTGATAACAATCGGCGTCCAGCAGTTGTCAACTTGAGTTTGGGCGGTGGAGTTTTTGCAGGGTTAGACAACGCCGTGAACAACTTGATTGCAGCCAATATCACTGTGGTAGTTGCTGCTGGAAACGCAACTCAAGATGCGTGCAATGTCTCGCCCGCTCGGACACCACTCGCTATCACTGTTGCTGCGTCGACTGTTACGGATCGTGAAGCGACTTTTAGTAACTATGGGAATTGCGTAGATATATTCGCGCCAGGCGTTGACACGCTGTCTGCCTGGTCAACGGGAGACGATGCGGGTGCATTTCTTGATGGCACGTCGATGGCGGCACCACATGTGGCCGGAGTCATCGCTTTGTACCTTGAAGCAAACCCATCCGCCACCCCCGAACAGGTATGGAACTGGCTACGTGTTAACTCCACTGGGTGTGTTATCACTTATCCCACGGCCCGTGCGTTGCGATCACCAAACAGGTTGTTGTATTCCGGTAACGCGTTAGGACGTCCATGTCCACCTAGTTCGGTCGCGGCGAGTGTCGGAGATTCAACCTCGAATGTGTCCTGGTCAATTCCGGAAGGGTTTAGTGGCTCTGAGGTCCTTATTTACTCTGTGACTACAGTTCCCGCAAGTGCTGGCTGTGTCACTACGGGATTTTCGTGTTCAATCACTGGTCTAATTAATGGGCAGCGATACTCGGTTTCGGTCGTGGCTTCCAACTCGTCGTTCACGAGTGCAACTGCGGCAACGACGACTGTAACGCCGGAGGGTGTTCCGATTGCTCCGACGATTTCTGGTTTCACAATTGGGAATGCAAGTGCAACAGTGTCGTGGGGATCAGTCCCATCTACTTCCACTGTCACTTACACGGCCACCGCTCAACCTGGTGGACAATCGTGTAGTACAACGCAATTAACGTGCACAATTCCGGGCTTGACCAACGGCGCCACGTATACGTTTACTGTGGTCGCTGCAAACATCAGTGGTGCAGGTGCGGCAAGTGTGGCCGCAGTGGCTGCCACCTATACGACGCCGCCGGCGTCGGTGGCGAGTCGCATCCGGACAAAAAGCAAGCAGATCACTCTCACATGGAATGCACTTGAAGTTCCGTACGCACTCTCATACACCGTGCGCGTGGCGGGTACAAATAAATCGTGTGTTACTACAACAACTTCATGCACTGTCACAAAATTGACAAATGGCAAGCGCTATCGACTGACGGTGACGGCTACAAACATTGCTGGCGACGGTCTGCCATCTCAGCGAACCCCGTATGTAGTGCCGGGAATCAACGTTTTACGAAACACAATCTCTAAGAAGAAGAAAATCTTGTTGTCGAAATTTATGACCACGTTGTCGGCTGGCCGGAAGACCTACAAGGTGACGAAAGGTGCCTGTCGAATTTCATCGGGATATTTGGTGGCGCCATCGCGGGCAGGCTCGTGCACGTTGCAGCTGTCTGTGTCAGCATCTGGTGCGTACCCCAGTATGTACAACACTGCCAATATCAAGGTGACGTGAACTTGTCACTAGACTGAACGTATGTCGCAAGGAAAAATTATTATCGATGTTCGTGATGTTGCTGAATTTGAAGGCGGTCATGTGCAAGGCGCAATCAATATGAGCCTCAATGAAGGCGTATTTGAACAGCAAATGATGAGTCTTGATCCATCCGTTTCATACCAGTTGTATTGCAAAAGTGGTGGCCGATCAGCTTTTGCAACTGATTTGTTGCAACGCCTAGGTTTTGAAAATGTTGAAAACTTAGGCAGTGTTGAAGACGCAGCAGCAGATTTGAATCTTCCTATTGTGTAAATAGTTCCGCATCACTTCGTTAACTTATAGAGGATGTTTGTTTAGTTATCGACTTGTGCTGTCGAGATAAACCCCTAGCACCCAACAGAATCATTCATAAGGCTTGTCCTTTACACCATGGTGTAAAGGGGGCCGTCAATGAAGCGGATTGTCGTATGTGTTCTTGTTTCGATGTTCATGGTGTCTGTGCATCCAGTTCGAGCCAGCACCACCGTTACCGAAGGCATTGCGTCAACAGGTCGAGAATCGACGCGGCTTGTTGTGGGAGACAATCACTCGTGTCTGTTGCTACACGACGGATCTGTCAAATGTTGGGGCGACAATACGTACGGTCAATTAGGTGTTTCGGGAATTACTTCAAGCAAAACCCCAGTGACTGTTTCATCATTTGGTGTTAACCGTTATGCAGTGGAGATTGCAGCTGGGAAGCAACACTCTTGTGCATTACTCAATGATGCATCTGTCTCCTGCTGGGGAGACAATGGTTTTGGCAATTTAGGTGACGG
>JBIITN010000020.1:0-31373 GCA_044340485.1 Ilumatobacteraceae bacterium
ATCTTCGTTTCTTGTGTATGCCACCATTGACGCATCAGAGTTAAAGCTCCATGACCTCGACCCTGGACCCCACGTGGGGCCACCGTGTTCGCTGGTGTCATTCATCACCGCGGTGTGTCCATCACGAACAATCGTGAGGTTTAACACTGAGTTGTCATCACACAAATATCCCAGCGCCCGATTACGTGACGCAACACGAGGTTGTTGCACCGCCACATCACGTGAGTCATATACCGAAGCAATGCGACTGTGTGTCCATGGCATGTGGGGCCTATTCCACGTGTGAAAAATTACTTCGCCGTTCCATTCATCAAGATCCCACGCAAAATCGCCATCATGATTGTGTATTTCTTGTGTCCATCCATCAGTTTTTGATCCGTGCATAAACACAACATCGTGCCAATCTCGAATTGCCCATGCTCCATCACGTGCGCGAGACAGCATGGGAGTGGAAAAAAATCCTTCATCTGCGACGATGGTTGTTTTCGACACTTCTGATGCCGTTGAATGCACACCAGACACCGTGCACACAACCAGACCGCCATCTCGCAATGCAACAATCACTTGCGCGCCATCTTCGGACCAACTGTGCACTCCTCCCGACAGTCCCCGCCCGGCCGCTGGCATTGGATCGACGAGTACATCAACGGTGTTACCGCTTGTCACATGCCACATTCGTAGACACGATTTCTTTCCATCGGCTGAGACCGTTGTGTGAACCCCAGAGATCCACACTCCGCCAGGGCGCACCCGGACATCGGTGATGTCGCCTCCGGATAAACACAGGCCAAGTGGCAGTACGGGCACGCGCGCAGGCTAGCCACCGAAGTAGTTTGTGACCATGTCTCCGCATCTCCCCGACAGAAACCTTGCACTAGAGCTCGTACGAGTGACCGAATCAGCGGCCATGGCGGCCTCTCGCTGGGTGGGTCGAGGCGACAAGAATGGCGCCGACAAGGCCGCGGTGGATGCGATGCGCACGGTGCTGTCCACCGTCCCCATGACCGGAGTGGTCATTATCGGCGAGGGCGAAAAAGACGAGGCACCAATGCTCTACAACGGCGAGGTAGTTGGAGATGGCAGCAAACCCGACACCGACGTTGCTGTAGATCCCATCGACGGCACCACCCTCACTTCGCTCGGACGCGGCAACGCCCTCTCGGTGATCGCGGTGTCGGAAAAAGACACCATGTTTGACCCGGGTCCGTGCGTGTATATGGAAAAAATTGCCGTCGGACCAAGTGCCGCCGGAAACATCGACATCACAGCCTCTCCCACCCAAAACCTTCGATGGATTGCGAAAGCAAAAGGGGAACACGTTCGCGACCTCACTGTCATGATTCTTGACAGGGATCGCCACAAAGACTTGATTGCAGAAGTTCGCGCAACGGGTGCTCGCATCAAGCTCATCAGCGACGGAGACATATTTGCCGCGATTGCTGCTGCTTCGAATGAAGCAGGCGTCGATGTGCTGTTTGGCATTGGTGGCACGCCAGAGGGAGTTGTCTCTGCGGCCGCACTCAAGTGCATGGGCGGAGAAATTCAAGGACGTCTATGGCCACGCAACGATGAAGAGCGCAAAGCTGCTCTAGATCTTGGTTATGACCTCAATAAAGTGCTCACCACTGATGATTTAGTAAAAGGTGACAACTGTTTCTTTGCAGCCACCGGCATCACCGATGGCGAACTGCTGAAAGGCGTTCGTTACGAGCCTGGCGTCGTGCACACACAAAGCCTGGTCATGCGTTCACGCAGTGGAACGGTGCGCACTATCGACGCAGCACACAAAATTGACAAACTTCAGAATTTGTCAGACGTTCCGTACTGACTTTTTATCTCACTAGACAGTTTTTAATGGCTGACGCGTTGTAGTTAATGGCTGATGCCGGGCAACCCACCGGTTGCTGCGATGCGTGCATGTGCACGACGCAAGTCTGCTTCCACTTCTGTTGAGTGGTCCGTACGCATCTGATCCTCTGCTCGTTCTTTGGCAGCACGTGCGCGTGTGACATCAATGTCTTCTGCAAGCTCTGCAGTGTCGCTCAAGATCGATACGTGATCGGCCCCGACTTCAACAAACCCCAAGTGCACCGCGATGTCTTGAACGCGCCCGTCGGTGAGATACACGCGGGTGTGATTCTCTACAAGTGCGCCAAGAAACGTGGCGTGACCGGGAAGAAATGCGATTTCTCCGCCACCCATCGTTCGGGTGATCACCTGCGTTGCTTCTCCGGAGAAAAGCACGCGCTCTGGTGATACCACTTCGACGCGCAATGTGCTGCCTGAGTCGGCCATTATGCGTTCTCCTGAAGAGCCTTTGCCTTCGCGAGCACTTGATCAACGCCGCCAACGTTCAAGAACGCCTGCTCTGGAACTTCGTCCAATTCGCCATTAATCAATGCTTCGAACGATTCCACTGTTTCTTTCACTGGAACGTATTCACCAGACACACCGGTGAAGACCTCAGCAACATAGAACGGCTGGCTCAAGAAGCGTTGTACCTTACGTGCACGTGACACGGTGAGGCGGTCTTCTTCGGACAATTCGTCGAGACCGAGAATCGCGATGATGTCTTGTAGTTCCTTGTAGCGCTGCAAGATTTCCTGCACACGGCGAGCAATGTTGTAGTGGTGATCTCCAACGGTCTCCGGAGTAAGAATCGTTGATGTCGACGCAAGTGGGTCCACAGCTGGGTAGATACCAAGCGATGCAATCTGACGTGACAATTCCGTGGTCGCATCAAGGAAGGTGAACGTGGTGAATGGTGCCGGGTCGGTGTAGTCGTCAGCAGGTACATACACAGCTTGTAGTGATGTAATTGAACGACCGCGAGTCGACGTAATGCGTTCCTGCAATTGTCCCATTTCGTCAGCCAGTGTTGGCTGGTAACCCACAGCTGAAGGCATACGACCAAGAAGCGTTGACACTTCGGATCCTGCCTGCACGAAGCGGAAGATATTGTCAACGAACAACAACACGTCCTGGTTTTGTACGTCACGGAAGTACTCAGCCATTGTGAGAGCTGACAGCGCAACGCGAAGACGCACGCCTGGTGGTTCGTCCATCTGGCCAAACACCAATGCAGCTTTTTCGAATACGCCTGACTCTTCCATTTCAAGACGGAGGTCCGTTCCTTCACGTGTGCGTTCGCCCACGCCAGCAAACACCGACACACCACCGTGCTTTGAGGCCACGCGGTTGATCATCTCGGTGATCAACACGGTCTTGCCCACACCTGCACCACCGAACAATCCGATCTTTCCACCAGCGAGATACGGAGTGAGAAGGTCGATGACCTTAATGCCGGTTTCGAACATGCGAATTGAAGGCTCAAGGGTGTCGAATGCGGGAGCAGGACGGTGAATTTCCCAGCGCTCAACGTCTTCGAACTCTTTGGGATCGCCATCGAGCACATCGCCCCACACGTTCCACACGTGACCAAGGGTCTTATTTCCCACTGGCACGGTGATGCCACGGCCTGTGTTGCGTACCGGCGTGCCACGACGAAGTCCGTCGGTTGGCTTCATACACACGGCGCGCAAGCGACTATCTCCCAAGTGCTGTGCGACTTCTGCAAGCACCACATTTGGTTCACCATCAACCATGATGGTGAACTCAATCGCCATGTTCAGCTCTGGCAGGTGACCACGTGGGAACTCCACGTCGATCACGGGACCAGCGATTGCGACTACTCGCCCGTCTTGGTGTGTTTCTGTCATCGTCATTGCATTCTCCTGCTCAGACTCGGTCGCCGGTGGTGGACGCATTTACCAAAAACGGATCATCGTGGCGTTGCGATGATCCCCCTTTGTCCGCAGACAACGCTTCAGCACCACTGACGATCTCCATGATCTCAGTAGTGATGGCGTCCTGTCGGGCACGGTTCATGATGCGCGAAAGGTTCTTAATCAGCTCTTCAGCGTTGTCAGTTGCCGACTTCATCGCGCGCTGACGGAACGCATGTTCTGATGCTGCAGCATTTAGTAACGCTGCATAGACACGAGCTTCCACGTAACGCGGAAGCAACGAGTCAAGAATTTGATCGGGGTCTGGTTCGAATTCGTAGTTACCGCCGTCCGCACTTTTTCCGTCGCCGCCTTCAACGACTTGGGAATCAAGTGGAACAAGTGGGCGCAACACAACTTCTTGCGAACCTGCCGAGATAAAACGTGTGTACACGAGGACGACCTTGTCGACTTCGCCCTTCGTGAAAAGGTCCACGACGTACTCGCCAATTTCTTTTGCTGATGAATACGGTGGATTGTCGGTGAATCCGGTGAATGCATCGGAGATTGAATAGCCGCGGAAGCGGAAATACCCCTCGGCCTTACGTCCAACTGGCACTACCAAGTGTCCGGCGCCCTTCAAAGCATCGGCTTTGATCTCTGCTTCGGTGGCGCGTAACACACCTGTGTTATATCCGCCGCACAAACCACGGTCAGCTGCAATAGCTACATAACAAACGGTCTTGACGTGATCACGGCCAGCAAGAAATGGCTTGTCACTGCCCGCGCCGCCAGCAGCAAGATCTCGCACCACTTCGGTGATGAGTTCACTGTATGGCACAGCAGCACTCACGCGCTGCTGTGCTTTGACGATGCGCGATGCAGCAATCAACTCCATTGCACGAGTGATTTTCTTCGTCGCCTGCACCGAGCGGATACGCCCGCGCAGAATTCGTTCCTGACCGCCTGCCACTTAGATCACTCCGTCGCGAGGGTCTTGTTGCTCTGGGCGTCGCCGATTTCCTCAGCTGCAACATCGGCAGATCCACGTGCCGCAACAGCTCCCGAAGTCACGAATTGCGCCTTGAAAGCGGTGATGATGTCACCAAGGTCAGACGGCACATCGGCCTTCGGATCGGTACGAAGTGCGGCAAGCATGGAGCTATGACGGCTACGGCAATGCTCCAATAATTCGGTTTCAAAACGACGCACGTCGGCGACCGGCAAGTTGTCGAGATAACCCTTTGTGCCAGCAAAAATTGCCACCACTTGCTCTTCAACAGGCATCGGGCTATTCAGAGGTTGCTTCAACAGCTCCACTAAACGATAACCGCGCTCGAGCTGAGCCTTTGACACTGCGTCTAGTTCTGAACCAAACGTTGCGAATGCTTCAAGCTCGCGGAATTGTGCCAGGTCGAGTTTCAACGTACCCGACACGCTCTTCATCGCCTTGGTTTGTGCAGCGCCACCTACGCGCGATACCGAAATACCCACGTCAACAGCGGGACGCACACCCGACTTGAACAAGTTGTCTTGTAGATACACCTGACCATCAGTAATGGAAATCACGTTGGTGGGAATGTATGCGGATACGTCGCCGGCTTTTGTCTCAATCACTGGCAGTGCAGTAAGTGAACCAGCGCCATTTGCGTCGCTCAATTTCGCGGCACGTTCCAGTAAACGGCTGTGCAAGTAGAACACGTCACCTGGGTACGCCTCACGACCCGGTGGACGACGAAGGAGCAATGACATCTGGCGATACGCCTCGGCTTGTTTTGACAAGTCGTCGTACACCACTAGTGCGTGCTCACCGTTTTCCATCCAGTGCTGACCGAGTGCACAACCGGCGTAAGGCGCCAAGTACTTAAACGGGGCAGGGTCTGATGCGGGTGCTGCAACGACAACGGTGTATTCAAGTGCACCAAGCTGACGCAATGTCTCGACCGTCTGGGCCACAGTGGAACCCTTTTGACCAATTGCAACATAAATGCACTTCACACCAAGACCACGCTGGTTAATGATGGTGTCGATTGCAATCGTTGTCTTACCAGTTTTACGGTCGCCAATGATCAACTCTCGCTGACCGCGGCCAATTGGAGTCATGGCGTCAACGGCTTTAATACCGGTCTGCAATGGCTCATGCACGGGCTTGCGACCCATGATGCCGGGTGCTTGTACTTCAACACGACGGGAAATTGCGCCAACAATGTCGCCCTTACCGTCAATTGGTTCACCGAGTGCGTTGATGACTCGACCGAGCAGTGCGTCGCCAACTGGCACCGACAAAATACGTCCAGTTGCCTTTACGGGTTCGCCCTCTTCGATGCTGTCTGCATCACCGAGAATTACCGCACCGATGCTTGCTTCGTCGAGGTTCAATGCGAGGCCAATGACGCCGCCTTCAAATTCGAGCAACTCGTTCACTGCACAGTCGGGCAAACCCGACACGCGTGCAATACCGTCACCGACTTCAGTAACGCGACCAACGGTACGTGCCTCGAGTGATGGCGTATAGCCCTCGAGACTGCGAGTAATCGCAGACGCAATATCGCTGGCGGAAATTGTGAGATCTGCCATGTCTTTCCTTCTCTACTTTCGCGTTCTCTTACAACCGGCTCTTCAGCTGGTCAAGTCGACTACGGACACTGCCATCGATCACCGTGTCACCCACGGTGGCAACTACACCACCGAGAACTGACGGATCAACAATGACTTTAAGATTGATTTGTCTGCCGGTTTTCTTTACGAGTGCATCAGCCAGACGACGTTGTTGGTCGTCTGACAACGCAACTGCCGTGCGCACAATTGCAACTTCTTTGTTATCAGCGCTAGACGCACGATGGACGATCGCATCGATAATTGCGGGAAGATCGCGTCCACGACCATTTCCAACGATGAATGAAACAATCTGCGTGGTGGTATTGGAAGCTTTCCCACTCAACAACTGCTCAACAACACCTTGACGTCGCTCGATTGGCAACGTTTCATCGTTGAGAGTTGAACGCAATTGATCGTTTGCTTCAAATGCTCGCGCAATGCGATACAACTCGTTTTCGACAACAGCAAGATTTCCTTCTGCATCTGCGATATCAACAAGAGCTCGTGCATAACTATCAACTGTTGAACTCATGATGCACCTACCTTGCTAATGAAATCTTCGATGAGACCTTGCTTTGTTCCATCATCAAGCGCTGATGAAACAGCTCGTTCCGCTGCGACGCTTGACAGGCGAGCAATTTCTGAGCGCAGTTCGTCGCTACTACGCGATGTCGCTGCTGCGATATCTGCTTCAGCTTTTGCTTGAATGTCGCGCATTTCAACCTCAATACGAGCACGGCCTTCTTGCAACAACTTCGCTGCTTGAGTATCGGCTTCGGCAAGAATGCGCGCACGCTCTGCTTCGATATCGCCAAGTGCGCTACGAATGCGGGTTGCCTCTTCTTCAGCATTGCGACGGGCATCTGCTGATGAATCAAGTTCCTTTTGTATGCGCTCTGTACGTGCAGCCATCGCCTTTTTAATTTGAGGTCCAGCAAACTTCCACAGCAAACCGAAAATAATCAACGAGGCCAGACCGCCGTAGACGTACTCGGCCTGTTCCGGAAGAATCCATGAAATGGACTGTGATGGGTCTTCGGCGCTCAGGAGAAAAGAAATAAATGAGCTCATCGCGATCCTGCACTTTCCATGGCTGCGGCAACTGCTTGTTGGACGGCTGCGGTGTCTGGAGTACGCCCTGTCGCCAATTCCGCTGCTTTGCTTGCAACAGTTGTCACTGCAGAAGACACTTGGCTTCGCGCTGCCTCACGCGCCGCCGTATTCACAGCATCAGCCTCGTTGCGACGTCGTGCAATCTCGGCGTTCACTTCAACCAATTTGGCTTGGCGCTCGCTGTCGAGTTGGGCACGGGCAGCATCAACCCGAGATGCAGCCTCTGCGCGAATTGAAACGATTGCTTGCTCATACGAAGCAACGTCTTTACGTGCATCAGCCTTGATCGTGTCTGCGCTTTCGAAGTCGTTACGGATACTCGCATAGCGAGCATCCATTCCCTTCTTAAGTTTGGGAAACAAGTAGTACCGCATAAGAACGAGGAGGACCAGAAAGGACCCCGCGCCCCATAGCAATTCTTTTATTTCCGGTGAGATGGGATTGGGACCCATGTCCTTTGCTTCTGCGCCGGCTTCGGCCTCGGCTGAGACCAATCCCTGAGGCGTTTGAAGAAGGACCTGAATCTCGTCTCCCGATCGTGTGACTACTGCAGTCAGCATGTCAACTCCTGGACTCCGTTTTTGCGGAGGTTGATAACGAACAAGAACTCAATGACGTCTTCGTCGATACGACTTAGGCGAACTTGAGAAGAATAAAGACCACGAATCCGATAAGCGCCAGCGCTTCGGTAAACGCGATTCCGAGGAACATCGTGGTGCGAACCATGCCAGCTGCTTCTGGTTGACGCGCCATCGCCTCGACCGACTTTCCGACGAGGAATCCGATACCGATTCCTGGCCCGATAGCGGCAAGACCATAGGCATAACCAGCCGAGGCTGCTGCTGCAGTGTTCTTAGCTTCTGCCGGGTCAGCTGCTGCAGCCGCGGCAATTCGTGCAATTGCTTCCATTGTGTTTTTCTCCTGGTGTAGGTGTTGAGGTGGGAGACTTTTTTAATGCTCCGGATGAGCCGCACCACCGATATACACGGCGGTGAGAATCACGAAGATGTATGCCTGCAGGAATGCAACCAAAACTTCAAACGCAGTCAAAAAGACGAGCATGAAGAATGGAAGAACTCCAAACGGGATAAGAATCTTGTCTTTCGCTTGGAACAGCGCTTCAGACAACAATGCGAAAGTCACAAGAAGAATGTGACCAGCAAGCATGTTGGCGAAAAGACGAACTGCCAACGAAAACGGACGAACGATGATCGTTGAAATGAATTCAATCGGCGTCACAAGAAGATAGAGAGCTTTGGGCACACCTGGCGGGAACAACACGCTCTTGAAATACCCAAAAAAACCTTGGTGCTTAATTCCGGTGGCGTTGTACACCACCCAAACGAGCAAAGCCAAGAACATTGGAATTGCCATACGTGCAGTTGCTGGCATTTGAATGATCGGAATAATGCCGGGAACGTTGCACAAATAAATAAATAAGAACATCGATAACAAGAAAGGCGTCCAAGGCAACCCTTCACGACCCATGGTCTGCATGATGACGCTGTTTTCAATGAACTCAACAGTTACTTCTGCAAGATTGCGCGAACCTTTTGGCGCTTTGTCTGCAGGTTGACGACATGCAATCAAAAACAAAATGGAGCTAATCAACGTTGCAGCAATAACGATGATTGCGATTTTGTTGAAACCGGGAAACACATCCCGCCAGCGCAGGATTTCGTTAATCGGTGGAAATGTTAGAGCGAACACTGTTTTTCAGTTCCTTCAGGTACTCGTTCCGGACGGCTATTCATTATTGCGCATCAGGCTTCAATCCAGGAAATGCAAGCGACGCTGCGACGTATTTCATTTCCCAGAACAACAGCCCTAAATGGGTGACGATGATGGTTATCCCCAGGGCACTCAGGTTGACCCAATCAGCGTCTTTGACGAGCAAAATCGCAATTGCGATGAGCCCAAGGCGCAAAAGGTACCCAAAAAGTATCGCTCCCATCATGAGAGCGAGCGAAATGGGGGCGGTGACAGCAACAAGTGCACTAGCGAGGAGGAAGTTGATCAGCACGAGTCCAACTGCAAATGCGACCGATGACACACCATCCATGCCCCAAATAATCCCACCAAGTACGAGAAGGAATGGCGCCGTGATGAGACCACGCTTCACGAGGTCGCGAGAGACTGCTACTTCTGGCGCTTCGCCTCGTGAAGCCGACGTGAATGGAGAAGGTGTCGAACTACTCATCGACGACCTTCCGTCACGCTTGCTCGTCGTGCCTCTTCGAGTTTTTTCATTTTGTCTGTATAGGCGTAGTAGGTGCGAACACCCATGCCAGCAGAAGCGAATAATGTCAATGCGATCATAAATACAGGGCGGGTGTCCAGCCATAGGTCAAGAACGAAACCGAGCATAAAGAACACGAGTAAGCCACCGGCGATCTCAGCACCATTTGATACCGCAGTTCCGGGGCGTGACGTATTCGCAAGTTTTGAAGAAAGTGGTTGTCGCACGGAGATTTGCCTCGTTGGTTATTTGTGAACCAAAGAACAACCTAGACGAGGTATCCGGAAAACTTCAAGATGAAAGTCATAGTTCACATTCCACTGGGCTCACGACGCCTCGCTGTCGCTGCGAACTGACACCGGCTCTGACTCTTTAGCCGTTGGCACTGGCCTTTTCAGGTCCGGATGCAACACCGTGTACAGAAAAAGAACTATGGCGATGAGGCCAAACGGTGCGAGAGTGCTCGCGCTTGGATAAAACACTGGGTACAACACAAACCCTGACAGCAACGTGGTCCATAACCACAAGATGGCCACTGCCCTACGTGGACCGTGGCCCAAATTGATCAACCTGTGATGCAGGTGGCCTTTATCCGCTGTGGCAAAACCTTGACGTTTGCGGACACGACGCAAGATTGCAAACACCACATCAAAAATAGGCACACCTAAAATAATGAGCGGAATAAACAACGGTGCCAAGAAGAAATACGTCTGGCTACTAGCCGACTGCGATGGATCCGTACGGCCACCGACCACTGTCGTAGAAATTGCCATTAATAATCCCAAGAGATACGAACCACCGTCGCCCATGAAAATGCTCGCTCGATTGAAATTAAATGGAAGAAAGCCGACACAAACGCCGACGGTAATAATCGCAATTAATGGACCGATATTCGGTTCCACCAATTTGCCTTCGTTCGACAAATAGAAACTGTAAATAAAAAAAGAAAACGATGCAATGGCGACTATTCCGGCCGCCAGACCATCGAGGCCGTCTATGAGGTTTACCGACTGTGTCATGACAAGTAGCCACAACACCGTGAACATCGGAATCCAATCATTTCCAAGCTGGAACACATCAAGAAATGGGACGCGAAAATAAAACATGGTGATACCGAAATACACCATCACCAATGCAGTAGCGATAATTCCCACAACACGCGCAGGTGCAGAGAGGTTTTTTAAGTCGTCCCATGTACCGACAACAAGAATCAGTGTTGCAGCAATGAAAACGCCAAGAGGTTCACTGTTGTCATTGAACACGAATGAGAACTGATCCATCTGCCACGCAACTACGAGTGAGACAATCACTCCTATGTACATTGCAACGCCACCAATATTGGGCGTGGGCACGCTGTGTACCGTGCGTTCGTTTGGCATTGCGAGCCAGTGGCGTTGACGCGCGACAGCGCGAACCACAGGTGTGGTCAATGCGGTCACAGCGGTGGCAACAATGCCAACAATGACGTACGCGCCGAGATCGACCATGCGGTTGAGCCTATTTCACCGCACGTGTGCGGTCAGTGAGCGGTGGGGTATACAGGGAAACGTCCGCACAACGCAGCAACACGCTGACGAATATCAGCAACTGCTTTTTCGTCGTTTCGATTGCGCAGGGTCTCTGCGATCAATGAAGCAATTTCAGACATTTCTGCTTCTTTCATCCCCTGTGTGGTCACGGCGGGAGTACCTACGCGCACACCGGATGTCACAAATGGACTCCGTGGATCATTTGGCACAGTGTTTTTATTCAGTGTGATTCCGGCCTGATCGAGAACCAACTGTGCTTCTTTGCCAGTGCAATCAGCATCAAAGGGACGAAGATCAACAACCATTAGGTGATTGTCCGTACCACCACTCACTAATCGGAAACCATGTTTTGCAAGAGCCTCAGCAAGCGCAGAAGCGTTGCGCACGACCTGTTGTGCGTACTCCTTGAAAGAAGGATCGAGCGCTTCACGGAATGCCACGGCCTTTGCGGCAATGTGATTTTCAAGCGGACCACCCTGACTACCGGGGAACACTGCTTTATCAATAACCTGCGCATGCTCGGCCTTGCACAAAATGCAGCCACCACGAGGTCCACGCAATGTTTTATGCGTGGTGAAAGTAACAACGTCTGCATACGGAACCGGATTGGGGTGTGCACCACCAGCCACGAGTCCGGCGAGGTGTGCAATGTCGAACATCAATAACGCGCCCACTTCATCTGCAATTGCCCGAAATGGCTCTGGATCAAGACGGCGCGGATAGCTCGTTGTGCCAGCCACGATCATTTTTGGTTTGTGTTCGCGCGCCAACTCACGCACTTCGTCGAAAGAGATGCGCTCATCGTTTGGAGTCACTTTGTAGTTAACAAAGTTGTACAAAATTCCACTGGCGTTCACCGGTGATCCGTGAGTGAGGTGACCACCATGATCAAGACTGAGTCCAAGAACCGTGTCGCCGGGGTTCAAAAGTCCGAGATATACAGACATGTTTGCACTGGCACCAGAGTGTGGCTGCACGTTTGCGTGATCTGCGCCAAAAAGCTTCTTCACTCGTTCAATCGCAAGTGCCTCAACACCATCTACAAATTCATTACCGCCGTAATAACGTTTTCCGGGATATCCCTCACTGTATTTATTAGTGAGTACCGAACCTGTCGCACACATCACCGCAGGGGACGTGAAATTCTCACTAGCAATTAACTGCAATCCGTTATTTTGACGAACGCGTTCTTTTTCGATCAGATCAAATACTTCTGTATCAACGCTCTTTTGAAGTGGCCAAGGCATAGTTATCGCTCCTCGCGTTCGATCTCTGCAAGTTGGTCGACACGACGTTCGTGACGACCACCTTCAAATGATGTGGCTAAAAATGTGTCGAGAATCTCTTCTGCCAACCCAACACCAACAACTCGTGCACCCATTGACAACACATTTGCATTGTTATGCGCCCGCGCCATCTTCGCGGTGTAGAGACAGTTACATAGTGCCGCACGCACGCCACGCACCTTGTTGGCTGCTAGTTGCTCGCCTTGTCCGCTACCTCCAAGAACGATGCCTAGATCCGCTTTGCCGTCACGAACTGCACGCCCCACCGCTGCACAAATTGGTGGATAGTCACAACTTTCGGTGCTGTTCGTGCCAAAGTCGTCCACGTCGTGTCCCTGACCACGTAGCCGCTCAATGAGATGTTGTTTTAGTTCGTAGCCAGCGTGGTCTGCGCCAATTGCAATTCGAGACATCGCCTTGAGCGTAGTTGCCACGGCGCGGGGAACGCCTAGCGTTAGCGCATGGCTCTCGACCCACGCACCCCTGTCATCATCGGTACCGGCCAAATACTCCAGCGCACCGATTCCCCCACCGACGCCATGGATCCTGTCGCGATGATGGTCGAGGCAATTCGTGCCGCATCACGTGACGCAGGTCTCTCTTCGGTACCGAACCCCGATGCAATCCGCGTCGTGGGCCTACTGGCATGGAACTACGGAAACCCCGCGCACTTCATTGCCAAAGATCTTGGGGTATCGCCAAAAGAATTAGGACTGTCAGGCATGGGGGGCAACACGCCTCAGACTCTCGTCAACAAAGCGTCAGTCGAAATCTCTGAGGGCAAAGCAGACCTTGTGATTTTGACGGGAGGCGAAACAACTCGCACCCGCGCCAAGGCAAAGAAAGCTGACATTGAGTTGAATTGGCGCAAGACCGACATTGCTCCAACAATGGTCACCGAAGAGATGGACATGGTCCACCCAATCGAGTTTGAACGCAAGATTTATATGCCAATTCAGGTGTACCCCATGTTTGAAACGGCACTTCGTGCACAGGCCAACCGTTCGATTAACGACCATCAAGTGCACATCAGTGAACTCTGGTCGCGATTTAGCCAAGTGGCCGCGAGTAATCCGAACGCGTGGTCGCGCCAAGCGCGCACGGCTGAGGAAATTCGCACCGTGTCACCAAATAACCGCATGGTCGGTTTCCCGTATCTCAAGCTGATGAATTCCAACAACGACGTCGACATGTCGGCCGCGATCATCATCTGCTCGGCAGAAAAAGCTCAAGCACTTGGAGTTCCTCGCGATCGTTGGGTGTTTCCACAATCTGGTACGGACACTCACGAACACAATTTCGTGTCGCATCGCCATCACTTTTACAAAACACCAGCGATTGAAATCGGCGGTGCACGCGCACTTCAACTTGCTGGTGTTTCAATGTCTGACATTTCCATTGTGGATTTGTATTCGTGTTTCCCATCGGCTGTGCAACTCGGCGCACAGTCATTGGGGCTCGACATCACATCACAGCTCACGCGCACGGGTGGTCTGCCATTTGCTGGTGGTCCATGGAACAACTACGTGATGCATGCCATCGCAACAGTTGTGAATGACTTGCGCGAAAAGCCACAAGAAAAAGCGTTCGTATGGGCCAACGGTGGATACACCACGAAGCATGCATTTGGTGTGTACGCAGCGGAACCACCAAAGGGTGGATTCACATTCGCCTATCCACAAGACGAAGTGGATGCCTTGCCGCGTCGCGATGTGGCAGCAACTGGAGATGCTGTTGGTAGCGCAACAGTGGAAGCGTATTCAGTGATGCATCACCGCGATGGACATCCAGAAATTGCCCATGTGGCATGTCTGTTGCCAGATGGTCGTCGCGCATGGGGCGAAACAACCGACGCTTCTGTCATGACATCAATGTGTGAAAAAGAATGGGTGGGCACTTCGGTCACTCTCGATGCCCAAGGTGTGCTGCACGCGTAATGACTTTGACGTCCGACTCATTTCCCCGTCAATACGCGCGCACACAACGCCTCACACTTGGTGAGCCACGCACGTTCTCGGTGTCGCCAGATGGATCACAAATAGTTTTTGTACGCACAGCATCGGGAGATGATCCCGTCAACCAACTGTGGCTGTACAAGGTTGCTACTCAGAATGAAGAGTTACTTCTTGACCCTCGTCAACTCGGTGCCGATTTGTCATCACTGACAGACGAGGAAAAACGTCGACGTGAACGCGCACGTGAAGGCGCTGGCGGAATTGTCACATACTCAACGGATACGGATCTGAACACAATTGCCACCGTTGTCGGTGGCTCTCTTGTCCTTGTAGATGTCACGTCAAAAACCGTGACTCTTCCAAACATCGCAGTGGGAATTTTCGATGCACGATTGTCGCCCAACGGATCGCACATTGCATACGCACGTGGCTCGTCTCTGCATGTGTGCAACCACGACGGTATCGAAACAACTCTCGCCTCAGACGATGACCCCAACGTCTCATGGGGAACGGCTGAATTCATCGCGGCTGAAGAAATGGGTCGACAACGAGGTTTTTGGTGGTCACCAGATGGCAGACACATTGCTGCGACGCGTGTAGATGTGAGTCCCATTCCCACGTGGCACATTGCAGATGCAGCACATCCGGAATCTGTTCCCCACTCACATCGTTATCCGGCAGCGGGCACGCACAACGCCCTCGTATCGCTGCACATCATCGATGTTGCAGACACGACTCGCGTTGAAGTTGCACTGCCTGGCGAATGGGAATATCTCAACTCTGTGTCGTGGTCATCTTCAGGCCTCATTGCCCAAACGCAGACCCGGGATCAACGCGAAGTCACCGTGTATTCGGTTGATACACACACGGGAACATGTTCCGAGTTATTAAACGATGTTGACCATGCCTGGATTGAACTAGTTCCAGGCGTTCCCGTGCTGTCAACCAATGGAGATCTGGTGACATGCCAAGAACGAGATGGGGTGCGACGTTTGTATGTAGGTGGTCGCCTAGTTACACCACCCACCGTTCAGGTGCGCTCAATTATTTCAGTTACAGACGACATCACATTCGTTGCAAACGACATCAACACACCTTGGGTGCACCGCGTCATGCGTTATTCAATTCATTCGAACGAATTGTCACATATCACAAGTGAGAAATTTGACGGAATTGCCTCGGGAGTATCGGCCGGCGGAACAACGGTCTTACGTACGTCAGCGTTGCAACAAACACGCGCAACGTTTTCTGTACACCGTTCTTCCACGTCTACGCAGATCACATCGTTTGCCGAAGAACCACTTGTATCGCCGAATGTGGCAATCCACACGGTTGGTCGCCGACACATACCAGTTGCAATAGTGATGCCGCGGAATCACCCGAACACGGAAAAATCGTCTGCGCAATTACCAGTGTTATTTGACCCGTATGGCGGACCTCATGCCCAACGTGTGCTTGCTTCGTCAGCGGCATACCTCTCGTCACAGTGGTTTGCGGATCAAGGTTTTTGTGTGGTCATCGCGGATAATCGCGGAACACCTGGCAAAGGCTCTGTGTATGAACGCGCCGTATTGCATGATCTTGCCGGCCCCGTCCTTGAAGATCAGATTGAAGTGCTCGACGTACTACGTGAACTTGAGCCTCGTGCAGACACATCGCGTGTGGCTATTCGTGGCTGGAGTTTTGGCGGTTACCTTGCAGCTCTTGCGGTGCTTCGCGCCCCCGACAAATTTCACGCTGCGGTTGCAGGTGCTCCTGTCACTGATTGGCGACTGTATGACACCCACTACACCGAAAGATATCTTCGCCACCCCGGCATTGACGATGAGCCATACCAAACGACATCGCTCATTGAATGTGCGCATCAGCTAGAGCGTCCGTTGCTTCTTATCCATGGTCTTGCCGATGACAATGTTGTTGCTGCCCACACCTTGCAGTTGTCTTCTGCCCTGCTCGCAGCAGGAAAAGATCATGAAGTTTTGCCACTTTCAGGAGTCACGCACATGACTCCACAAGAAGAAGTCGCCGAGAACTTATTACTTCATCAATTGCGATTTATTCAGCGGGCCCTGAAACTGCCGTAACAAATCGATCACGTCCCGTGGCATCTTGATGAACCACCACGTTCACAAATCCTGCGACGCGACACAACTCACGTACGTCATTTGCTTGGGTATGTCCCATTTCTACAGCAATCAATCCACCAGTACGCAGCCACTCGGGTGCGCCATTAATGATCGTTTTCAATTCTGACAAACCGCGCTCATGAGCAAATAACGCGTCGTAGGGTTCCCAGTTGCGTACCTGGTCTTCCACCTCAGTGTCATCGGGGGCGATGTAGGGAGGGTTGCTCACCACGACATCAAGATTCCCCCGCAATTTATTGGGGAGCGCTTCATACCATGAGCCTTCTGCAATGTGGCCATACATCGCTGCCCTACCTAATCCGGCCAAATTTGCACGTGCCACATCAGTTGCATCAGTTGACGCATCGGTCAACCACACTCGCAATGACCCAAGTGGTGATTCCTGAAGCAATGACAAACCAATGGCGCCGGTACCGGTCCCCAAATCGACAATTGATTTCTGATGCGACGGCTCAGCCTGAAGAAACGTGAGAACAAGTTCAACTAGTTGCTCTGTTTCAGGTCGTGGAATCAAAACACGTTGATCCACCATCAGATCTAGATAGCGAAATGCCCATCGACCCAACACATATTGCAGTGGTTCACCCTCGAGATAGCGCCGCATCATCGCGTCAAGGTGTAATCCGCATCGAGCTGTGACTTTCTCATCGAGAACATCGATCCACTCTTCAGTGTCAACTCCTGCGGCGTGCTCACACAACCATTTGGCAATAATACGGTCACCGACGATGTCAGTTGTCGAGACCAACATCTCGCGCCAGGTAATGGTGTCTTCGTTACTCATCTCCGGAAAGTTGCCGCGCTTTTTCATCGGCGATTAATGCCTCAACAACGGCACTCATGTCTCCCGCAAGAACATTTTGTAGTTGATACAACGTGAAACCGATGCGGTGGTCTGTAATTCGATTGTCTTTGTAGTTGTATGTACGGATTTTTTCACTACGTCCACCGCCACCAACCTGTGCTTTACGCACCGCCGAAGCTTGCGCTTCTGCTTCGTCTTGTTTCAATTTCAGAAGTCGTGAGCGCAACACTTGCATTGCGCGAGCACGGTTTTGCAACTGGCTTCGCTGATCTTGCATTGCCACCACAACGCCTGTTGGTTTGTGCGTAATACGCACCGCTGAGTCAGTGGTATTGACACCTTGACCACCGGGGCCCGACGCCCGATACACGTCAATTTCAAGATCACGTTCATCAATCTCGATGTCGACTTCTTCAGCTTCCGGCAATACCATCACCGTTGCAGACGACGTATGGACTCGTCCTTGGCTTTCCGTTGTAGGCACTCGTTGCACACGATGTGGTCCGCCTTCAAATTTGAGATGGCTCCATGCGTCTTCACCCTTCACAAGAAGTGTCACCTGATTCACACCACCGAGATCGGAGCCATCAAGCTGGATGACCTCTACCGTCCAGCCTTTGTTTGCCGCATATGCGCGGTACATCTCTAATAAATCACCAGCAAACAGGTTGGCCTCTTCGCCACCTTCGGCACCACGAATTTCCATGATGACGTTTTTGCCATCGTTTGGATCTTGAGGCAATAGGAGAACCCTGAGTTGTTCTTCGAGTTTTTCAATACGGGTTTCTGCAGTGTCGAGTTCGGCACGAAAGCCCTCGCGTTCTACCCCACTTGTTTCATTCATGAATTCACGAGCAACATCTGCATCACCACGTGCTGATCGCAATTCCCGAATACAAGTCACGAGCGGAGTCATTTGCTTGTATTTGCGGGTTGCCTCACGCAGTTTCGTCTGGTCCCCCAATACGTCGGAGCTACCAAGACTCGCCTCGAGTTCTACATAGTCCTTTTCTATGGACTCAAGACGATCATGCACGATGACACAGGTTAGGTGCTTTAGTGCGCAAGAAGACGCAGTTCAATGGGTCGATGTGCCAGAACTCCCATTTTCATGATGGAAGGAACGACATCTTTATCTCTGGCCGCCACAATGACATGTACGTTATCTCCGAGCCGGTCTGCCGCATCAAGTGCAAACGGAATCACATCGAGATCGACACCATGCATAAAAGTGACCACTGCGCTATCGCCGGCACCATCGTGACCACGAGCAACACATGGCACCGCATCTTTTAGATTTGCGCGCACAATTGGTGGCTCTGCTGGTTCCAAGAAAGACAGGCCGACGATTTCTGGTTGTGCAATGCACTGTGCGCGTAATAATCGTTCCGCACCGAAAGTATTTAATGGGTGGATTCGTGCACCGGTTTGACGATGTTGTGCCACAGTGTCGATAACAGAACGAAGTGCATCTTCTGTTGGTAGATGTCCGTGGATGAGTGCGAACGCTTCGCGATCATGTGCGCCCATCCCCACTTCAAGTCGCGTCTCTCCGGTTTCAACATCATCCACAACACGACAGATTTCAAGACCCAGCACTTCTCCAACAACAATCCCGTGTTCCACCACCACTTCTGCACCAGCGCGTTCAATCATCGGAACAAACTCAAGATGACGCGGATGAGGTGGCATCAATGGAAGATGTTCCTCACGCACTGCCGGCAACAACAACCGTTCATTGACATGCCACACATGAATTGGGAGATCAAACATTGCCGCACGCCGAACTAATAGACCCGAGTCCCGTTCCACCACAAGATTCAATGGTGCACCTGCTGGTGCCATGCCACCTTGTATCTGCGTTAAGAACCATGCCAATGTCGGACCAAGTGCGCGTTGTGCGACACCGTCTACGTACACCCACGTCTCATTAGCCGCAACAAATGCGGCACCAAGACCAAATACTTCTGCCCGACCTTCCGGCTCGCTCGAAAGACCAAGATGCTCTCTCACTAGAGCACGTAATTTGATCGACAACAGTCGTGAGCGACGCTCACGATCCGTCGAATCGTTGGTCAAGAATCAGTCTTCTTTTTTAGGAGACGACTTACGCTGGCCGTAACGCTTGTTGAAGCGCTCCACGCGACCGCCTGTGTCGACAAGTTTTTGCTTACCGGTAAAGAACGGGTGGCATTCGTTGCACAATTCGACAGTGAGATCTCCGCCACGGGTGCTGCGAGTGGTGAATGTATTGCCACACGAGCACTTCACATTGCTATCGGAGTATTCGGGATGTGTCTCAGTCTTCATGGCTTCTCCTCGGACAAGGGGTCAAAGTGTATCGGGATGCCCCGCGTCATGACGTGGGTGACTTGGCGATTTCTGTCAGGAATTCGTCGTTGGTCCGGAAGGTCTTCAGACGATCCATCAGCATTTCAAGCCCTGGTGCAGGGTTGCCGTCGGCAGCAAGACCCGAGAGGACGCGGCGCAATTTCCAGACCATCTGAAGCTGCTTGCGATCAAACAAGAGCTCCTCATGGCGAGTGCTCGATGCGTCCACGTCGATAGCTGGGAACACACGGCGTTCAGCAATCTTGCGGTCAAGTTTCAATTCCATGTTGCCCGTACCTTTGAATTCTTCAAAGATTGCTTCGTCCATGCGGCTATTTGTCTCAACAAGGGCGGTTGCCAAGATGGTGAGTGAGCCACCTTCTTCGACGTTACGTGCAGCTCCAAAGAACTTCTTCGGTGGATACAGTGCGCCGGCATCAATACCACCCGACATGATGCGACCACTTGCTGGTGCAGCAAGATTGTATGCGCGCGACAGACGGGTAATGCCGTCCAAGATGATGACAACGTCTTGACCCATCTCAACCATGCGCTTGGCTTTTTCGATCGCAAGCTCGGCAATGTGAGTGTGCTCATCGCTTGGTCGGTCGAAGGTGGAAGCAATGACTTCACCTTTCACCGTCCGACGCATGTCGGTGACTTCTTCTGGACGCTCGTCGATGAGAAGAACAATCAACTTCACTTCGGGATTGTTCTTTTCAATACACGTTGCGATGGTTTTCATGACCGTGGTCTTGCCGGCCTTTGGAGGCGACACGATAAGACCGCGCTGACCTTTACCAATAGGTGAAATGAGATCAATGATGCGCGCAGTCATGTTGCTTGGATCCATTGGATCTTCAAGTCGCAATTTCTCGTCAGGAAACAGTGGCGTGAGATCTTCAAAACGAAGACGGCGCTTTGCCTGCTCGGGATCTTGACCATTCACGGTATGAATCTCAAGCATCGCGGGGTTCTTTTCATTACGACCTGCCGGGCGCGACAAACCAGTGACGTAATCACCCTTGCGCAAACCGAATTGACGCGTGAGCTTTACCGGAATATATGAGTCTTCACGGGTTGGCAGATATCCACCTACTCGTAAGAAGCCGTACCCTTCATCGCGAAGGTCGAGATAACCAGCAACTTCCACGGGATCATTGCTGATTGGTTCGTTCTCGTCAGCACTGTAGCGATCATCGCCTTGTGGGCCTTCTTCGCGACCATTACGACCGCGACGTCGACGACGACGATTTCGTGAACCTCCATCATCCCAACCTTGTTCGCGATCGCTACGATCCTGGCGCTCACCGCGTTCTTGACGTGGGCCGCGTTCTTGACGTTCGCCGCGTTCTTGACGTTCGCCGCGTTCTTGGCGTTCGCCGCGTTCTTGGCGCGGACCACGCGGGCCACGGTCTTGACGTTCACTGCGGGCCGCACTCGCCTCTTCAGTCGACATACGTCCTTCATGCTCTGCTAATTCGATTTCCCACTCGGCAAGTGGTTCACCATCAGGCCCTAGGAGTACGACTGGGTCGGACTTTGTAGCTGCTTGTGCTTTTGGCTGCGTTTCCGCTTTTGGTGTGACCGCTGCTTTTTCTGGTTTGCTTGCAGCCTGTCCATTGGCGCCGGTCTGATCAAGAATTTTTTCGATCAATGTTGATTTAGAAGCGCGCGACACGGATTTGATGCCAAGTGCAGTTGCGATGGCAGCCAATTGGTCTTTGTCTTTTGCTTCAAGTGCTGATTTCTCAAGGGCTTCTGCAGCCATGATGTGCCTGCTTTCAGGTGCTGTACTCAACCCGTACGCGTGAAAAGAGGACCGTCAAACGATCACCGCCAAACGTGCATCCGCAGAACTTACGCGGGGAGACTCGGAACAACCGAGCAACTAGATACTAGCGCATCAACGCTTCTGAGCCACCGATGCAACGAAATCCTGCACTACGAACAGGTCATTTGGCAGGGTTTGGGTGCGTTCAGGGCGGTCAAATAGGTCCGCAAGGTGCTCGGGCAAGGCCGGACGAACACCTGTTGCTTTTTCTACTGCATCGGGGAACTTTGCAGGATGTGCAGTGGCCAAGGTAACCATCGGAATATCGCCTGTTACGAACCGTTGTGACACGTACAACCCGACTGCGGTGTGGGGGTCAATGGCGCGCTCATATTTACCAAAAAACTGTGTGATGGTGTCGAGTGTTTGAGCATCGGTGCAACGTCCCGCACGAAACGTTGGTGCGATCCACGTAGCAAATTGTTCGTCATCAACAATGAGATCACCTGATGTTCTGAATTGCACCAGTTGCTCAGACGTGCGGGGTCCATTTCGGTCATTCATTTCAAACAGCAATCGTTCGAAATTAGACGACACTTGAATATCCATGCTTGGGCTTAACGTTGGATGAACACCACTCACAGTCATGTGATGGGTTTCAAAGAAACGCGTGAGAATGTCATTTGAGTTTGAGGCAACAATTAAATGACGAATGTTCGCACCCATGTTTTTAGCAATCCAACCACTCAACACATTGCCGAAGTTTCCGGTGGGAACCGTGACATCAATTGGGCCATTGAAGCGCCGGGCTGCTTCCACGTAATACACCACCTGCGCCATTACCCGTGCCCAGTTGATGGAGTTGATAGCTGAGAGCCGCTGGTCATTACGAAATTCAATGTCGTTAAACATTGCTTTCACGAGGTCCTGACAATCGTCAAACGTCCCATCTATTGCCACTGCATGGACATTGGGCGACGACACTGTAGTCATTTGTTTACGCTGCACGTCACTGACGCGACCTTTGGGATACAAAATCACAACGTCGACATTGCTACACCCTGACAAACCATCAATTGCAGCGCTGCCAGTGTCTCCACTTGTGGCACCAACAATCATCACCCGCTCACTACGAGCAGACAAGATGTGATCAAAGAAGCGTCCTAGTAGTTGCAGTGCGACATCTTTGAACGCCAATGTTGGGCCGTGGAACAGCTCCATCAGGAATTGATTATCGCCGAGTGGAACGATGGGAACGACATCCGGATGTCGAAACGAAGAGTATGCATCGTGGGTGAGCGAGCGCAACGTTGCATCGTCAAAATCAGGTGCGACATACAGACCCATCACATCTGCTGCGAGGTCGGCATAATGCAGCGCTGCTACTCCAGACGTTGAAGCGTCTCGTGCGCGTTCTGTGAGCGACGGCCACTTGTCGGGCACATATAGTCCACCATCTGTTGCAAGACCGGTGAGCACAACATCTGAGAAACCAAGAACCGGCGCACTGCCGCGCGTTGACAGGTATTTCATTAGCCGCTTATTACCCGCAATAACTCTGATGCACGTTTCACGACATCAAGTCCGCGAAACTCGCGTATACATGCCTGCACATCAGCCTCACGCGCGGTATGAGTGATGAACACCAGACGAGCGTCGTCACCAATTCCCTCTTGTTCGGCGGTGCGAATACTCACACCGTGTCGAGCAAACACTCCTGTGATTGCGTGCAATACACCCGGGCGATCAGCGACATCGAGGCCCACCAGATACTCCGATGTTGTTTCATCAATTGGGCGCACAGGCATACGAGTGAACGTGCCAATTGTTCCGTGCGTTTCGTTCCGTAGATTCACCGCCGCGTCAATGACGTCACCAAGAATCGCACTTGCGGTGGGACCGCCGCCTGCGCCGCGTCCATAGAACATGAGTGACCCAACCGCGCCACCTTCAACAAAAACCGCGTTATAACTGTCGCGAACATTGGCAAGCGGATGCGATAGAGGCACCATCGTTGGATGGACACGCACAGAAACATCTGATGCGTTTTCCTCACGTTCAGCAATGGCCAACAACTTCACGACATATCCGAGTCGATGAGCAATTGCGATATCTGACGCTGAGATTTTGCTTATGCCCTCGTGATACACATCTCCGGCAACCACTTTGGCCCCAAAAGCAATACTTGCAATGATTGCTGCTTTCGCTGCCGCGTCCTGGCCCTCTACATCTGCTGCTGGATCGCGCTCAGCAAAACCGAGTCGTTGTGCTTCTGCCAATGCAACTGCATAATCAGCACCGTCTTCAGACATCTTCGTGAGGATGTAATTTGTCGTTCCATTAACGATGCCCATGACACGACGCACTGGCTCACCACGAAGTGATTCGCGTAACACGCGCACGATGGGAATTCCTCCACCAACGGCTGCTTCAAATAACAAATCAACGCCTTTATCGTCAGCTAACGCGAACAATTCACCACCGACATTGGCGAGCAATTCTTTATTGGCAGTGACTACTGGTTTCCCACGTTGTATTGCGGCGCTGATCAATTCACGTGCTGGCTCAATACCGCCCATCACCTCAACAATGAGGTCAACAGTTGGGTCTTCCACCACTGCATTTGCATCTCTCGTGACAATCCCGTCTTGCAAAGCGACGTCGCGCTCTCGGCTGACGTTTCGCACCGCAACTTGAGCCACCTGAAGTCGCACTCCGGTGCGCGCCTCGATGAAATCGGCTTGCTCCTGCACGAGATGGATAAAAGCAGATCCAACGGTGCCGCAACCTAGTACGCCAATGCGGACAACTGATGACGAAGCCGAAGCCATAGGTAAGTCAGCCTACGTGGCAGACGCACCAGATTGATGATGATTATTACGCGTGGTTTGTGAAGACGCTCATCGAGAATGCTCGTCAAGACGCACAAGATCGTCGTAGACCTCACGCCGCACAACCACGCGCGCCTTGCCCTCTTCGACGAAAACAACGGGTGGTCGTGGCACCTTGTTGTAATTGTTTGCCATCGAATAGCCGTATGCGCCAGTCACCGGTGTGGCCAGTAAGTCACCGACCGCGACATCTGATGGAATGCGCGCATGGTGAATGATGACGTCACCACTTTCGCAATGTTTCCCCACAATACGAGCGTGCTCAGCGCGGTCAGCGGTGACACGTATTGGATCAAATGCTTCATACTCACTGTCGTACAACATGGGTCGGAGATTGTCGCTCATCCCACCGTCAACTGCAATGTATGTACGCACACCTTCAATATCTTTTACAGTGCCCACGCGATACACCGTGATCGCAGCACTAGCAACGATGGCACGACCGGGCTCCACTGCAATAACAGTGTCCGGCGGAAGTGATGATGTGGCTAACGAAATGACGTTGGCCCATTGCGTGATCGATGGTTCATGCTCATTTTCGGCATACGCGACACCGAGTCCGCCACCTAACGTGAGATGAGTGAGTCCGTGCGATGAGTACAGTGACTCATATAAATTGACCATAATCTCTGCTGCGCGTGCAAAATTATCGACTTCCAAAACATTGGAACCAATGTGACAATGAATTCCAAGAAGATGCAGAGATGGTGACGCAAGCGCACGATCTAGAGCGTGTCGTGCGTCTCCGTTATTGAGATTGAAACCAAACTTCGAATCGTCCTGTCCGGTTTGGATGAACTCATGAGTGTCGACATGTACGCCGGGAGTGACTCGAATCATCACGCGAGCTACTTCAGCAGCAACAGTTGAATGTGGATCCGAGATAATTCGTTCGATGCGATCGAGTTCATCAAAACTGTCGACAACAATATGGTTCACTCCCACTCGGAGGGCGTACTCAATTTCGTCGTCGCTTTTATTATTTCCGTGCAATATGCATTTGTCGGCATCAACCCCGGCGTGAAGCGCCACAAATAACTCTCCACCCGTTGCGACGTCCAACAAGAGGCCTTCCTCAACCGCAAGATGCGCCATGGCGCCACACAAAAACGCCTTTGTTGCGTATACAACTCGGCCTCGCCCGAATGCTTCCGCTGCTTCTCGGCAACGCGTGCGTAAGTGCTTTTCATCATAAATAAACAGCGGCGTTCCAAACTCTTGTACGAGGTCAGTCACAGGCATGCCACCAATACTGAGGGCACCAGCGCCATCCACTTTTGCTGTGTCAGGCAGTAAACGAAGTGGTAGCGCGGTCACATTTGCTCCGGTGCACGAATGCCCAACATCCCAAGTCCTGAATGCATCACACGAGCAGTGATATCACATAAGACAAGGCGTGATCGACGAACTTTCTCAGATTCAGCCTTCAACACAGGACAGTGTTCATAAAACGCGGTGAAATCACTTGCTAAGTCATATAAATAGGTGCACAACCGGTGTGGGCTGTACTTATCGAGTGCGTCCCATACGGCCGAATCAAACTGCAAAATGCGCAACGCCAACGCGCGTTCTTGAGGTTCGACGATGAACGGAGTTTCCTCGCGTAACGCATCACGGTCAAGGTCGGCGCGACGAAAGATGCTGCAGATACGCGCATGTGCATATTGAAGGTATGGAGCCGTGTTCCCGTCGAATGACAACATGCGATCCCAATCAAACACATAGTCCTTAATGCGGTCAGTAGACAGGTCGGCATATTTCACAGCGCCGATACCGATCATCTGTGCCACATCTCGTCGCTGCACGCCCGTCATCGTCGGATTTTTCTCAATAATTGCTTTATCAGCGCGTTCCACTGCTTCTTCTAAGAGAGCGGCCAACTTCACGGTGTCGCCGACACGACTTTTCAACATCTTGCGATCAGAACCAAGAACACTTCCAAATGCGACATGAATCATTTCGGCATCGCCAGACATCCAGCCAGCAGCGCGCGCCACTGCTTCCACCATTTGCAAGTGCTGAGCCTGTGGAGCGCCCACCACGTACAACATAAGTGATGCACCAAGACGCTCGACACGATCAATAACGCACGCCAAGTCGGTGGTGGCGTAGTTGTACCCGCCGTCGCCCTTACGAATAATGAGTGGCAGCGGCTCATTGTCGCGATTCATAAATCCGTCGGGGAATACAACTTCAGCGCCATCGCTGGTGACCAACATTCCCGATTGCTGCAGTCGGTCAACCACTGTGGCGAGGAGATTGTTGTATGCGCTCTCGCCCATCAGGTCATCATCGGTGAGCAACACATCTAATAGTCCATACACATGGTTGAAATAGTTCGTACTTTCTTTAACGAGTGTCTTCCAAAGACGAAGAGTTTCGCTGTCGCCACCTTGCAATAACACCACTCGCTGGCGTGCTCGCTCTTTGAATGTGTCGTCACTTTCAAACTTGTGGCGCGCTTCTTTATAGAAAGCATCTAGGTCGCCAACACCAAGCTCGTGGGCAGCGGTGTCTTCACCCAAATCAATCAGATGCTCAATCAACATTCCGAATGGAGTGCCCCAATCACCAATATGATTTTCGCGAATCACAGTATGGCCAACATTTGTAAGCATCCGAACTAGGGCATCGCCGATAACAGTTGAACGTAAGTGTCCGACATGCATTTCTTTAGCAACGTTTGGCGCCGAATAGTCGATGGTGACAACTAATGACTGTGTCGCGCGACGAACACCAAGATGAAGATCAGTAGAGACCGTCGCCAGTTCTCTACTGAGGAAATCATTTCTGAATGTGAGATTCACAAACCCTGGGCCTGCAATTTCAAATGAATCAACAACATCTGCAAGTACTCCGATGTCACTGGCATGAGCCATGATGCGCTCGGCTAGTTCGCGCGGTTTTTCACCTAGTTGCTTGGCAAGAGCCAGAGCACCATTGACCTGGGCATCGGCGTGATCACTTGGACGTACCACCGGGTCGATTGCATCGTTTGCAGATACGCCCGCAACATGAGAGAAGACGGGCGCCATGAGAGTGGCAACGGTGTAGAGCGGATCAGCCATGAGTTCTCTATTCTGCCTTGTTCATCTGTAACCTGAACGTAGCTTTATGCTCACGTAGCTCAGCGGATAGAGCACTTGCCTCCGGAGCAAGGGGTCGCAGGTTCAAGTCCTGCCGTGAGCGCCACTGCGTCACGGTTATTAAAACTATGCCAACTATTAAGAACGCCAACCGGAAAGAACGCCAACCGGTAAGAACTAGGCCAAAGCCGATTTGACCATCGCTGCGACTTTGCCACCGTCAACACCGGAACCGGCACGTGCGCGCACTGCTTTCACCACAAGCCCCATTGCTTTTGGTCCCGTGTTTCCGGCTGCTGCCGCGTTGGCAATTTCCTCATTCACAATCACCACTAATTCGTCATCGCTTAATGCCGCGGGCAAATACGCCTCTAATACGGCAAGTTCAGCGCGTTCTTTCGCAGCAGCCTCTGCGCGGCCGGCATTTTCATAGATCTCTGCTGATTCTGCACGCTTCTTCGCCTCGGATTGGAGAACCACCAACACTTGATCGTCTGTCAACAAGACTGCTTCGTTACCAGCAACCTCAGCGTTCATCACCGCCGCGAGTGCCATACGAAGCGTTGATTTCACGACTTCTTGGTCTTTGCCAGCCTTCATTGCGTCCGTAAGGTCGGCTTGAATTCGATCTTTTAGCGATGACATGCGCACAGTGTGCCGTGTAATTGCATCTATGACTCGTTTGAGTCAGCAATAGGTCTGACAAAGTAGAGCCGTGCTAGCAGACCTCTTCCCCCCCGATCCGAATTACGAGCAAATCCATACGCGCCAGTACGAAGTACGCGCATACCGAATGTCGTCTCATCGATTCATGATGCGCGGAGTTGTCGTCGACGACAAGCCAGCCGGTTTGTACATCGAAAACGACCCCACACCACTACGTATGCACCATATGGTTGTTGAATTGGAAGTCAGCTTTCCGGGCTTTCTCATTGAAAAAGCATCCGTGACCTACCACAATTACCCGCACACGGGCTGCGACAACATCGTCGACCACTATCAAAAACTTGTGGGCCTGTCAGTGATGCGCGGTTTTAACCGCAAAGTGAAAGAACTTTTTGGAGGACCTCACGGCTGTACACATGTCACCGCGTTGATTTCAGCCATGGCCCCAGTTGTTATCCAAACGGCTTGGGCGATGCGTCTTATCGAAGTACGCGATAATCCCGAATTGGCAGAAGCTGAACGCACCATTGAGGAACGTGTGCAGGCATTGACTGGGAACATTGACACCTGCCACATGTGGGACAGTGACGGTGAATTGATGGATGATGTTCGTGCTGGCCATGACCTAGAAACACCCTTACCGGTGCAAATACGGCTACGTGATCTTGGTCGATCACTGGACGAATGGGATCGCTTTAAACGCGTCTGATTATTTTGCGATTGTTGTCAATGTGTACAGCACCGCGAGAATAAACAACAACAGGGCTGGAAACGTATTCTTTGCGTTGTCTCTGGCCCGAACGTGAAACGCGATTGCCGCGACGAAATACAATGACACACCTATACCGGCTGCCACGCCGATGGCTGTTACCCAAAAACCAATAATGACACCAACTACTCCGAGCAACTTCAATGCTCCAAGAGTTGACATGCGATCTGGGTTTACCCCCAGACGTCTCATCGATTCAACGATTTGTGGATTTTTCTTAAAGTCCGCGACAGCAGATCCAAGACACATAACACTCAAGATGAGACCAACGATGACTGCAACAATGTTCACACCGTTGATACTATCTACGGCGCTCGTGATCAAGTAGCCATTTCTTTTTGTCAATACCCCCCGCGTAGCCAGTCAACGAGCCGTCAGCACCAATGACACGATGGCACGGCAGAACAATTGCTACGGGGTTCTTGCTGTTTGCAACTCCGATAGCTCGCACAGCGCGCGGGCGACCTATAGATGCGGCTTGCTCTGCATATGTGGCGGTTCGTCCGAACGGAATGCGTGCAAGCGCTAGCCACGCTTCGCGCTGAAAATCAGTTCCACCAAGATCAAGTGGTAACTCGAACTCTGCACGCGATCCAACGAAGTATTCCGACAGTTGGTGAAGTGTTTGCTGAAGAATCGGATGAAGGGGTTCAGAAGCGGTCAGTAGCAAAGATTGCGCCTTTGTCTCATCGAGAAAATCAATGTGTTGAACACCCACCTCGGACACCACAACCAGAATCGGGCCGATTGGCGATGAAATAATCCGCCACAATTGCACATCATCTGGCACCCAATGTTTGCTCTGAGACATCTTGCTCGCGAGCATAGTTGTAGCGTTGGATTTCAGTGCAAAACGTGGACTTACCAAAACGACAGATTTATCTCGTCTACGCCGCAATGATGATGGCCACTGCACTATCAGCCCTCGACGGCACGATCATTAATACCGCAATGACAACGATTGTGGGTGAATTAGGCGGACTTCGTGCGTACACGTGGGTCGGTACCGCATACTTATTGACTTCCACAATCGCGACACCACTGTTCGGAAAATTCAGTGACTTGTTTGGGCGTCGCAACTTCACACAAATTGCGATTGGCACATTTGTTGCGGGTTCACTGCTGTGTGCCATTGCTAACTCCATGACCGTGCTCGTGATCGGACGTGGCATTCAGGGAATCGGCGGCGGCGGAATTATGGCGATGTCAGTTGTAGTAATCGCCGACATCATTTCCCCCCGTGAACGCGGACGCTATGTCGGAGCGTTCATGAGCGTGTACGCAATAGCTAGCGTTGCAGGCCCACTTCTTGGTGGTTTCTTTGTTGATCAATTGAATTGGCGATGGATCTTTCTGATCAATATTCCACTGGGCATTGTGGCAAGTGCAATGGTGCACTCATCACTACGTATTCCATTTGTGAAACGCAATACGAAAGTTGACGTCATCGGCGCGCTGTTGCTTGTGTCATCCATTACTTCGCTTGTGCTGATGATTTCCTGGGTTGCAGATGAATGGGGTTGGTCATCATCTCCAACTGTCGCGCTTGGCGCACTCACAGCAACATTGTTTGCAGGCTTTTTATGGTGGGAACCTCGTGCATCAGACCCGATCCTTCCACTGCATTTGTTTAAAAACCGCATCGTGCAAATGGTGATACCGATGGTCGCGTTAGTTGGCGCACTCATCACTGCTGTTGGCGCATTCATGCCGTTGTTCTTGCAAGCTGTGTCGGGCGTATCGCCTATGAATTCTGGTTTGTTAATGGTCCCGATGATGGCGGGCATTACTTTCACCAGCATCTGGGTTGGGCGACGTATTGCCACCACAGGTCATTACAAGATTTGGCCAATTCTTGGAATGTTGTGTGGAATCGTCGGAGTAGTTGCCATGGTATTTATCAACGACTCGCCACCTGCAATTGCCGCCGCAGTCATTGGCATGGTCTTTGTCGGATTTGCAACGGGCGCGACCATGCCAACCGGAACTCTTGTTGTGCAAAACAGTGTTGATGTGCGCGATCTCGGAATCGCCAGTTCAGTCACTGTGTTGTGCCGATCACTTGGCCAAACCATCGCACTTGCTGCATTCGGGGCCATCTTTAATGCACACGTGATCGGCAAGATAGACGACGAGTATCTACGTACTCCACGAACAATCAATGAACTCCCCGAACCTGCACGATCAGACGCAGTCAATGTGATCACAGATGGAGTTCAGGCCGTGTTTATGTGGGCAGTGCCTCTTGCAGTGCTCGCATTTATATGCACGTTGTTTATCGTGGAGCTACCACTTCGACAGCACACCGCGTTGCAAGAACAACACGACGCCGCCGCGATGTAACTATTCCCCAGCTATACCTAACGCGGCGAGCTCCGCTACCGCTTTACTCGCCAGCTGCTATACCCAACGCGGCGAGCTCCGCTACCGCTTTACTCGCCAGCTGCTATACCCAACGC
>JBIITN010000021.1:0-31055 GCA_044340485.1 Ilumatobacteraceae bacterium
CTGGTGCGCCTTGTGGACCCGTTGCGCCTTGTGGACCTATCGCACCCGCTTCGCCTTGTGGACCAATGATGCCTTGTGGTCCCATTAATCCCTGGATGCCTTGAGTGCCTGGTGCGCCTTGTGGACCCGTTGCGCCTTGTGGACCTATCGCACCCGCTTCGCCTTGTGGACCAATGATGCCTTGTGGTCCCATTAATCCCTGGATGCCTTGAGTGCCTGGTGCCCCATTGGTGTCACCGGTCACGCTTGTTCCGTCAGCACCTTTTTCTCCGCGTGCACCTTTTTCTCCGCGTGCACCTGTTGCACCTGTTGCACCTGTTGCACCTGTTGCACCAGGTGATCCAGGTGATCCAGTAGTTGGAACTCCGAGGTCAGTTGGCTGAATGGTTCCTCGCGCTCGTGCTTCGTTATCAGAAGAGCATGCACGCACCAGCGATAATAACGCAAGCAACAGTGCAATTGTTGCAATTATCAATGCGAACATCCCGAATCGGCGATTGTTTGTATGTGAAAGGTTGTGTGAAGTAACTGACATGATGAATACACTTTCAAGGAGTTGAGTGATACGGTACGTTTTGTCCTTGTCAAACTTTTTGCAAAGCCTTCACGTTTTGTTGTTTTTTATTGGCACGAAGTAAACATTTTGTTGGAAAGCACGTATGACTTTTGAAGATCTGCCTAATGCATTGCTGGTAGAGGATGACCCCGATGACCGCCTGCAAGTGCGTCTTCAATTGGAACTGATGGGATTTGTTGTGTACGACACACCATCGCCCAAAGAGGCTGAAGAGTTATTTCCGCTCCGCGATTACAGCATTGTGCTGATTCATTTAGGGCATGCACCGCTAGAAAGCATGCAGATTTGTCGATCCATTCGAGCTGTATCCACGGTTCCCATCATCATGTTGACGAAACGAGATGAAGTAGTCGACGAAGAGATGGTGTTAAGCGCTGGTGCTGACGATTACATCACCAAACCGATTGTTCCTCGGATTCTTACTTCACGAATTACTCAACAAGTAAAAAGAGGACAGACGCAACGCGCACCACGAGCAAATGTGCTGACGTGGGAAAATCTTGAAATGGATCTCAGTCAGCACAGCTTTACTGTGAACAAAAAAGAAGTGATGTTGACTAATAGCGAGTATCAGTTCTTGCAACTCCTTATGGCGAATCCAAAGAGAATCTTTACTCGACAGCAAATCATGGAATCAATCGACGCGTTCCGCCTAGAAAGTTCAGCACATGCTGTCGACAGTCATGCGTCACGATTGCGGAAAAAGATTAAAGACAGTGGCGGACCAGACGTCATCAAGGTTGTGCGAAGCGTCGGGTTCCGTTTAGCAGCGACCTGAGTAATGGGTGTTATAGACGCGCACCCAAGCCGATGAAATAGCGATCGGACAAATTAGTGATTGTGTGCGCTGGTCCATAAGGATCAAGTCCAGATGGCATGGCGATTGCGATGCTGGATACGCCGTGAGCGATTGCCCACAAACCGCGAGCAGTACGGTCTACGTCTTTTACAGCAATTGGCAACGAGCCATCGCGTTGACATCGTTCAACATTTCTCAATAGCCCCAAGTACGCGGTTGCTCCCAGCATGCGAAATGGTAAATCTGCAGCTGTTGCATCGGGAGAGCATGGGTTCATAAATAGTGATTTGTACGATTCGGGATGCGCTAGTGCGTATTCCAGATAGGCGAGTCCACGTGCACGTAACTGTTGTAGCGGTGAGCGTATTTTGGTGACACGTGATTCAATGAAATCGCCGAAATCTGCCATCCCACGTGCATGGACTTCTCGAAACAAGTCGTCTTTGTCAGCAAAGTGGGCATACAACGCTGGGGGCGTCACACCTACGCGAGACACGATGGCGCTGATCGACACTCGATCTTCGTGGCCTTTCTCCCGTAGGAGCGCTACCGCAGCATCAAGCAGTTCATCACGAAGCAGTGCACCTTCGCCACGAGCGTGGCGGACTCGAGGCGTGGGGCGTGCTGCACGGGCGGGCATGACTGCGAGTGTACTTGCTTGAGTTATCCTATTAAGTTAGTGTATTAACTTAATTCGTGTAATCGTAACTAGGGGAAATGCCATGTCGATCGAATCTGTGCCGGTGATGCCAGAGCGCAAGGGACTCATCCTTGCGGTTGTCTGTATCGCCACATATGCCGTCTTGGTAGAGGGATCCATTGTCAACATTGCTTTGCCGTCCATTGTGCGACAGTTGAACGCAGACACAACAGAACTGAAGTGGATCGTCGATGCGTACAACCTCGTGTTCGCCGCGTTGGTGTTGGTGGGTGGATCCTTGAGTGACAAATTCGGGCGTCGACGTTTTCTTGCATTGGGATTGGTGATTTTTGGTATCGGAAACGCTATTGCCGCACTTGCTAACGACACTGGTTTACTCATCACATCACGTGGTGTGATGGGTCTTGGTGCTGCGCTTGTGTTTCCTACAACATTGTCGATCATCACAAACACATTTACCGAACGTGGCGAGCGCGCAAAAGCAATTGGTCTGTGGGGTGCAATGACAGGACTTGGCGTTGCATCCGGTCCGATCATTGGCGGATGGTTGCTGGAGTCGTTCTATTGGGGATCAGTCTTTGTAGTGATGGTGCCCGCTGCGATGATCGGAGTTGTCGCAACGCTGATGTTCATCCCTGAAAGCCGAGATCCGGAATCGCCACCAATCGACTGGGGTGGTGTTGCGCTTTCTACGGTGGCGCTCGCAGCACTCGTTGCGGCGATCATTCAAGGCCCGTCATGGGGTTGGCTTGATGGGAAAACCCTCAGTGGCTTTGGCATAGCTGTGGTATTCGCAGTGCTTTTTATTGGTTGGGAGAGAAAACAAGACGAGCCAATGCTTGATGTGTTGTTATTTAAGAACGCTCGATTCAGCGCAGCGAGCGGATCAATCACTGCTGCATTCTTTGCATTGTTTGGTTTCATCTTTCTTGTCACGCAGTACTTTCAGTTTGTGCGTGGATACGGCACTTTAAGTAGTGGCCTTCGTACGTTGCCAGTTGCTATCTCCATCGCAACAGCAGCTATTACGGGCACCCGACTTGCGGTGAAGTATGGCAACCGCACCGTTGTCGCAACAGGATTGACGTTGATGAGTATCGCGTTTTTCTGGATCGCTTTCTTTATGGATCGTAATTATCCATATGAATTAATCGTATTGAACATGATTGTCATGGGGCTGGGTATTGGTTTCACCACGGCCCCGGCAACTGAATCGATCATGGGCGCAGTTTCGAAAGAAAAAGCTGGTCAAGGATCTGGCGTGAATGACGCAACACGTGAAGTGGGTGGCACGTTAGGAGTTGCTGTTATTGGCAGCGTATATGCGTCGATGTACGCGTCACAGTTGGACTCAAGCAGTGCGTGGCAATCAGTTCCCAGCGAGCTTTTGTCCCAAGCTGAAGACGGTGTTGGCATCGCACTTGGTGTCACCGAAGGTGCGAGAGAGACTCTTGGTAACGATGTTGTTGTGCAATTGCAAAGCGACGTGATTGAAGCCTTTATTCGTGGCTTATCAATCGGTTGTGTTGTTGCGGGAGTGGTGACCCTTATAGGAGCAGCAGCAGCGGCTCGGTTTTTGCCTGCTCGACCGCAAGTGCCGCAGGCAACGTGATTAGCACTTACCTCCGCAAGCACATGCTGACGGCTTGACAGCTTCGATTGTGGCAGACACGACGTAGTCGGTCACGTTGATACCGGGTGCCCAGTCTTTGATGAATTCTTTCGATTCGTCTTTTGGCTGAATGCGTATGTGGTCAAATCCTGCACTACGCATCATCTTTTCGAGGTCTTCTACCAATGATGCGTTACCCATGCAGCCAGCAATGAGCGCAGCATCGTTACGCATGTCTTCGGGCAGCTCCACTGTTGCGACAACATCGGAAATGGCAAGTCGTCCACCTGTTTTGAGAATACGAAACGCATCTCGAAATACTTGTGGTTTGTCGGGCGACAAGTTGATAACACAGTTAGAAATGATCACATCTGCGGTCTCGTCCGCAATGGGCAGATGTTCAATCTCGCCAAGACGAAACTCCACA
Organism: Ilumatobacteraceae bacterium; assembly: GCA_044340485.1. Taxonomy (GTDB): domain Bacteria; phylum Actinomycetota; class Acidimicrobiia; order Acidimicrobiales; family Ilumatobacteraceae; genus UBA2093. The sequence continues at coordinate 4,077 of JBIITN010000021.1, forward strand.
TTGGTGTATTCACCTCGCGTTGCGTTAGCGCGAGCTTTTGACACCATGTCGGGCGTCATGTCGACTCCAATCACGCGACCAGTAGCACCTACTTCACGAGCGGCAAGGAAGCAGTCGAATCCGCCACCGGATCCGAGATCAACTACAACTTCGCCAGGTTGTAGAGCAGCGATTACTTTGGGATTTCCACAACCAAGACCCATGTCGGCACCTGCTGGAACAGTATCGCGTTCTTCTTGGCTGTACCCAATGCGGGTGGAAATAAGAGTATTGATAGCGGTGTCGTCACTTGTGCCACAACAACTAGCCGCCGTGCCGCAACCGTCGCCAGCAGTGTCGGCGTTTGCGACTTGCGCGTATGTCTCGCGAACTTTACGGCGTAGATCGTCTTCATGAATCAATCCATCACTCATACATTCATGTTTATCACAGGAATGTGAATCCTTCAGGGGCAGGATCCCTGGGAAACGACGACACGATGGCACCGCAGTGGTACGTTCTGGCTATGTCAAAAACAGGACGTTGTCTCTGCGGAAAAATCACTTACGAGCTGACAGGAGATCCCATCGCGACGGCGGTGTGTCACTGCAGTCATTGTCAACGACAAGGCGGTAGTGCATTTTCAGTCAACGTGATTGCACATGAATCACAGCTCAAAGTGTCGGGAGATCTCGCCACGTATAACGAAATGGGTGAAAAAGGTGACCAGGTGTATGTACGTCGTCGTTTCTGTTCGTCATGCGGATCGCCGATAGTTTCTGAAATCGCATTAAGTGAAGGTGTTATCGCTCTCAAAGTGGGGACACTTGATGACACATCAGACATCGTGCCCAATGTTGAAGCATGGTGTGTTGATCGTCAGCCGTGGGTAAAGCTCCCAGAAATGCCAATAACACTCGAACGTGAATGATCGCTGCTGAAGTAGGGCGAGATGTCAATCGTTGCCTACTAGAAATCAGAAAGACTCGAGTACTGAAGATGTCGACATCGGCTCCATTGAGTCCAATAACTCCTGAATCGAAAGAACAACGACACTGATGCGTTGATCTCCGATGCCATAGGGAATGACGAGGTGATCGCCAACAGCGAGCGCACCACAGGTGTAGACCACGTTCGGGACATAGCCATTTTGTTGGTCGGGGCGTGGTGAGATGATCGGATGGGTGGTACTCGCGATAACTTGCACCGGATTTTCGAGATCGAGAAGAAGTGCCCCTATTGAATAGGTCCGCATCGGGCCGACTCCGTGGGTGAGAACTAGCCAACCGCGTTCGGTCTCGATGGGCGATCCACAATTGCCGAGCTGGACGACCTCCCACGGTCGTTCTGGAGATTGCAATGGCTCGGCAGTGTCCCAGCAACGTAAATCATCTGAGTAGGCAAGTGCATTATTTTCTCGGTCGGCCCGCGATAGCGCGACGAAACGGCCACCGATCTGTCGTGGGAAAAGGGCGAGACCTTTGCCGCTTGCCGCATCACCGGCTATTGGTCCAGCATTGAACGAGAGAAAGTCTTCGGTGGTGATCAAGTACTGGCTGATGCGGTTGCCGTCGAATGCGGTGTATGTCGCGCAATATCGTGGTGCGCTGCCATCAGTGATCTCAACGAATCGGGCATCCTCCATTCCGAGATGCTCGTCAAGTGCTTCTGGCCACAGCACACGATCAACGAGGTTGATCTCGTTTGGAAATTCGACTGAGTATGTCCCCGCTGCAACCCGTCGCAAAAGAGTTGATGTGTCTTCTGCGTGGCGACGTGTCGCCGCATCGTGGATCAGTGCTTCGAGCCGATCTGATAATTGGTCATCATCAAAACATTCGGGAAGCGGATCGAGAACGTAATCAGCATTTTCGTGGTCATTGTCGACTTCATATAATTTGCGGTGCATGACCCCGCGATGATGTGTTCCCGGGCCAATTGTGCCGGTATGGGCGAAACTGCCTCTCGGATCGAGATGAACGAGGCCGTCTGGGCTGATCTCTCCTGTGCAAAAACCAATCGACGAACGGTGCCCTTCGCCGATGCAACGCAGGCTCATCACAAAGCGAGTGTTCACACCATCACTGGCAGATGGCAGTGCCACGATGGAGGGATTACACAGTGCTGCGCCCTCGATCGAAAACTCATGACTGAAGGCGGCTCCAAGAAGGAGAAACCTTTGCTTAGAGAACTCAATCTCTGGATCGAGGCGCACAGAAGCTAATTCCGCATGATGAATAAACTTGCGTTCGAGATCGAGATGACGATGATTGAATCGTTCATAAATCGACACAAGATGAGATTCGACTTCATCTTCTGACAGGGCGAGGACTCGGTCGATGACAGAGCCAGCCCGTGAGACGCTGGGCTCAATGTCGCCACAACCAGGCACAAAAAACCTCAGAATCACCCGTGTCGGATCTGGTCGAAGATCAATGTCTGTGTTTGTGTTGGTTGTCATGGTTTCTCGTTTTCTCATTGATGTGTCAGAAGTAGCGCATTTGACCGTTGTTGGGTCGACACAAACGCAAGAGTCGACTCGGCGCCTTGGTTCAGGTTGGCGCCATGTGAATGCAAGCCGTCATAGCCGCCACCGGTCGTCGTGTCATACATGACAGTTTTTGAGTCATTCATTCCGTCGAACCATTCCTTGGCGAGTAGCACGCCTTGTGCCCATCGTTGATCAGACGTGAACTGGTAGGCACGCCAGCACGCATCTGCAATTGTCGTCACCTCGATTGGTTGCTGGTCGAACTGCGGTCTTTTGTCGCTTACTGCGCGTCCTTGACAACCAGTTACCGATAACTGGCCAGTGGGACTTTCGCCTTCAAGTAGCCAATCGAGCATCGTTAACCCGTGTTCGAACGATTGCGTGTCGTGCAGTGCGCTTCCAGCAGCAATTAAAGCTTCAGGCAGTACGGCATTTGCATAGGTCAGACGGGCTTCAGGCCAACGCCAGACACCGCTACCAGGGCTACCAATTGTGTTCACAGAATCTTTGAGGAGGGCACGTGCAACTTCGTTTGACGGATCCGAGGCGAGCAACTCTGCTGCGCCGAGGGCGGCGAAAGCCATCGATCGTTTCCAGGGTGAACGTTGTTGTGCACCGACAGCGAACAATTCGCGAGCCGTATCTCGTAGTAGTGGGTCATCGTGGTGTGAAGCAGCGACACCTAGTCCCCACAGACACCGCCCCCAACAATCATCAGTTGAAGGACTGTCAATAAAGCGACCCAAACTATCCATACGGTTAAATACGCGACCATCTGGGCTCATGGATTTCTCGCAAAAAGAAAACGCCACTCGGCATAGTCGTTCGACTCGATCGCCACCGTGGTCGCGTGAGGCGACAACCAGTAGCCGTGCGTTGTCGTCAGTGCAGTAGCCGTGTTCGGTTCGCGGTGACGAGAATTTTGCATGTTCGAACAAACCGTGATGGTCGGTCATGGTGTCGAGATGGGTCCATAGGTCAACATGATTAAGACTCATGAGGCATTGCCGACGCGGACACGTACGAGTGTGTTGCACAAGGTGCTGTATTGCTCAGCAACTGATGTCCAACTCAATGATGGCGATAATGATGTTGCACGTTCAGTCATTGACGTGAGCAAACATGGGTCTTCAACGACGGAACGTATTGCTTGTGCTAACGCAACGACATCGCCATGGGGGACAATGATCCCGGCACCGTCTGACAGCAACTCAACTGCGTGAGGAAAGGCGGAGGCAATCACCGGGCGGCCTGCTGCCACCGCGTCCACTAATACCCCCGAGGTGACTTGATCACGGGAGTCGTATGGAAGCACGACGACTGATGACGACGCCACAAAACGCATAAGAGTGGGAACGTCGCGGTACGTCTCATCAAAGGTCACTAATTCAGCAATCCCAAGGTCCCGTGCGCGACGTGCAAGGTCAAGTCGGTATGTATGACCCTCGCGTGCAAACACATTCGGGTGTGTGACTCCAGCGACTGTGTAGTTGAGTCGACGGTGCAAGTTTGGAACGAGTGCAATTGCAGAAATCGTGTGTTCAATTCCTTTTCCTGGTCCGAGAAGTCCCCAGGTAAGAAGTCGTACCTTCTGTTTTGTATTCAACGAATCGCTCTGTGATGTGGTCGTGTGCCCGATACTGCAGGGGAGAGTGGCGCCGTGCGGAATAACACTCAGAGTTGATGCATCAACATCGTATTTATCAACGAGACGTTGACCGGCGGCGCCAGTCATGACGACGACGCGGCTGGCTTTTCGACACACTTCTTCCAACACAAATCGTTGGTGTGGTGTCGGCGCAACGGGGACTGTGTGTAATACGACGACTGATGGCACAGAGAGTGCGTCGAGAACGACGAGAACTTCGTCACCATCTAGTCCACCAAAGATGCCGTACTCGTGCTGGATGATCGCGACATCGCATTGAGAGAGAACATCTGCTGCATGTTCGGCGGCGCCACGCTGACCATTGACAAGATGTGCATCGGCATACGGAAGTGGAGAATGACCATCGTTGAGTGCGACACGTGTGACGTGGTTACCACTCATTTCTAAAGCGCTGGAGAGTGCCGCCGCGAAGGTAGCAAGACCGCAGAGTTGAGGTGGGAAGGTGCTCAAAATTCCAACAGAGGGTTCACGGGGAGGGCGAAAATGAGAGACGGATGGTGAATGCATGAGATACCTCTTCGAAAAAAGGGATCGAGGCGTCGGGCCTGCACGGGGCGACAGCTCAAAGCCGTCCTGCCCAAGCGAGGCGACTCGTCCATTGGTACGTCCACCCTACGTCAGTAGTCAATGAACTTGTCCGCAGAGAACAAATAAGCAATCTTTTTCAAAATTATGTGTGGTGAAACCCTTCACCACACGCGTTGCCGTCGAATATGTACATCGCATATCAACAGAAGATGTACAACAGCATGTACAACGATGTGTACATATGTCTTCACGACATGTGGTGGAGCTGGGGGGAATCGAACCCCCGTCCATCAGGCACTAGACGCCTGCGATACGACCATTCCCGATGTGATGCTGACGCAACATCTCCGACGGGTCGAATGTTCTTTGCAGAACCGCGTGTCGTCTTTCCAACAGGTCAGTGGTCTTTCTCACCGTCAGTGGTCTTTCACACCGTCATCCTTCGCTTCTGTTGCCGGGCTGCGATGGATTGGCCCCGTGCGCCATTGCTGGTCACGGTGTCTCTCTACGACCTAATTAGGCTGCGAGAGCGAATTGCTTGTTGGCAATTCTTGTTGTTGCCCCTTTTTACGAGTCTGAGCAACTCGGGTCGCACAACCGGCTAGCAGAAACTGATGTCGAAACCTGTCAGCCCCAAATAGTTTCCACCGGATTGAGTGGTGACTCAGAGTGTATTGCGTGTCTGTGTCAGTAACGCATGAAACAGGAAAAGTGCCTGTTTATTCCTCACCGAAGATCACAAGATGTGCGTCAACTAGTGCATGCCTTTGCGTTGGCGACCGAGGGCTTGTTGAATCTCACGTTGTGTGTCGCGTTCGGCAATTGCTTCACGCTTGTCACCTTTTGTGCGACCCTTTGCCAGCGCAAGCTCCACTTTTACTTTTCCGTCAATCAATTTGAAAGCCAAAGGAATAAGAGTGAGGCGTTCGCGCGCAACACGCTCGCGTAGACGGTCGATCTCGTTGCGGTTGAGGAGAAGTTTGCGCGCACGGTTGGGATCATGGGCACCAACTCCCACAGCATATTGATATGGAGATATGTGCACCCCATCGAGCCACACTTCGCCATCAATAATGCGGGCAAAGGCGTCCACTAACTGCACCTGACCCATGCGCAGGCTTTTCACCTCGCTGCCGTGCAGCACAATTCCCGCCTCGACCACGTCCAGAATGGTGTAGTCGTGACGTGCTTTGCGATTGGACGCAAGAGTCGTGTTTGCAGGCTTTCCCATAGGGGCATCGAAGCGTAGCGGTAGCCTATGAGATGTCATGAGCGCGTCATCTGCTTCCGCATTAGTCATTCCAAAAGACGCACTAGATCTCATGTCGGCCCATGCATATCGGTGTTTTCCCGAGGAAATGTGTGGTTTGATCGTTGGTGCACCTACAGCATCTGGCGATCAACACGTGCATGAATTCATTCCCGTTACAAACGTTGCTGCGAGCGCAAAGTTTTACACGATCGATCCCAAGCAGCATTTGCAGATCGAACTCGCCGCCGAAAAACACGGCATGGAAGTGATCGGAGTGGTGCATAGCCACACACATTCCGAGCCGTACCCAAGCCCAACTGACGTTGCCCAAGCTCCAGACCCGGGCTGGCACTATGTCATTGTCAGTCTGAAGCGCGGTACACCAGAGGTGCGGTCGTATCGCATTACGGGTGAGATCATCAGCGAAGAAGCGGTGGAAATCGCCTGATTGGCTGTGGCGCATGTCCCCTGAGCATTCGGGGAACAAAATCCCTACCGAGAGGGTTACAATTCTGACAGGATTAGTCGGAAATCGTGAGACCCATCTATGGCGGTGCCAGAGAGGGGACTCACGCCTCGGAGGGACAACATGTCGGTTGCAGACGTGAAGAAGAACAAGGGATCGGTGTTTGTACACCAAAGCGCTCTTGATCTCATCGGCAACACTCCGATGGTTGATGTGTCGGAGTTGTCACCTAACCCCAATGTTCGTCTGGTTGCCAAGCTCGAGGGCCAGAATCCCTTTGGCTCTGTGAAAGATCGCATTGCAAAATCCATGATCGAAGACGCGGAGCGTACGGGACGACTATTGCCCGGTCAACGCATTATCGAACCGTCATCTGGAAACACCGGTATTGCGCTTGCAGCTATTGCGCGCATGAAGGGGTATCCGATCACCATTCTTATGCCCACATCGGTGAGCATTGAGCGTCGTCAAATGCTTGAAGTGTTTGGTGCCGACATCATCTTGACTCCTGGTGAAGAAGGATCAAATGGTGCTGTGCGTCGCGCAACAGAGTTGGCAGCACAACATCCCGAATGGTGCTTCTTATATCAGTATGCAAACGATGCAAACCCACGTGCGCATTACGAGACCACTGGTCCAGAAATTATGCGCGACTGTCCAGAAGTGACTCACTTCGTTGCTGGTCTTGGCACAAGCGGCACGCTCATGGGTGTTGGTCGATACCTGAAAGAACAAAATCCCAACATCAAAGTGATTGCTGTTGAACCACCACTTGGAGAACAAGTTGAAGGTTTGCGCAACCTTGATGACGGATACATCCCGCCAGTATTTGACAATTGGCACGGACGCGACCTGCTCGACCGCAAGCGTGTTGTTCGTCCTCGTGAATCAATCGAGTGGACACGACGTTTAGTGCAAGATTGTGGCATTTTTGCCGGCATTTCTTCGGGAGCATCACTTGCAGGCGCGATCAAAGTCGCAAGTGAAATCGAAGAGGGAACCATCGTGTTCATCGTGTGCGATGGCGGATGGAAGTATCTCTCGACCGGTGCATACACCGACGATCTTGATGTTGCAGAAGCAGCAGCTGAAAAGATCATTTACTTTTAATTCCTGTTAGCGGCGGCTCCGCGAAGACAGCAACGCCGCATCTCACCGATCTAGCCTGTGACAATGTCCGATACCCGCTCTGCGCCCATCGGCATGTTCGACTCGGGGTTTGGCGGATTAACGGTTGCTCGGGCCGTCATCGATGTCTTGCCACATGAGGATCTGGTCTACATCGGCGACACCGCTCGCTATCCATATGGACCAAAGCCCGCCGATGAGGTGCGTTCATACGCTCATGAGTTGGCCTGGAGTTTGGTGGACGATTACGGCGCAAAAGCCATTGTCATCGCCTGTAACACCGCGGCATCAGTTGCGTTTCACGAACTTGAAGAAGAGTTACCTGTTCCCGTTGTGAGCGTGATCGAACCAGGCGCACAGGCGCTGGCCACCGCTACGCGCAACAAAAAGGTGGGAGTAATCGGAACGGTTGGGACCATTGCGTCGGGTTCATATCAATCAGCTCTTCGCGACGTAGATGATTCACTCCATCTCATCGCCACCGCATGCCCTGGTTTTGTCGAGTTTGTTGAACGCGGTCAAACAAGTGGTGATGAAGTGGTACTTCTTGCCGAACGTCTTCTCGCCCCCGTCATCGAAGCGGGAGTTGACGCGTTGTTGCTTGGATGCACGCATTACCCGTACCTGTCGCGCGTTATTTCTGAGGTAATGGGTCCTGAAGTGGTGCTCGTGAGTAGTGGTGATGAAACAGCATTTGCACTCGTCGCGCGTTTGCAAGCGGAAGATCTCTTGAACAACACCACGGCACCGGGTCAGCATCAATTCTTGTCGTCGGGCGATGTGCAATGGTTTGCCGACATGGGTAGACGATTACTTGGCCCCGAACTTCTTCATGCACAACACTGGACTCAAAGGAGAGATTCATGACACGCCCCGACGGACGACTACACAACGAACTACGACCCATCACCTTCGAACGTGATTTCACGGAGATGGCCGCGGGATCAGTCTTGGTGACATTTGGAAAAACGCGCGTGCTATGCACGGCCTCTATTGATGAAGACGTGCCACGTTGGATGCGTGGATCAGGAAAAGGCTGGGTGACAGCCGAGTATTCAATGCTTCCGGGGTCATCACCTGAGCGCGTCGACCGCGAGGCTGCCAAAGGAAAACAAAGCGGACGCACTGTTGAAATTCAGCGTCTCATTGGCCGGTCGCTGCGCGCCGCGTGTGACATGTCCTTGCTTGGCGAGCGTCAAGTAGTAGTCGATTGCGACGTGTTGCAAGCAGACGGTGGAACCCGCACTGCAAGTATTTGTGGAGGGTTTCTTGCTCTTCATGATGCACTCACGCGACTTGTGCAAAACAAGTTGGTGGTTGATCATCCGTTGCATTCATACTGTGCGGCAATTTCAGTGGGGCGTTGCAATGGCGCACCTGTTCTTGATCTGCCCTACGTGGAAGACAGCACAGCAGAAGTCGACATGAATGTGGTGATGCTCCAGCCCGTCAATGGCGCTGAGTCACGTTTTGTAGAGGTGCAGGGAACAGCGGAAGGCGAAGCATTTACTCGTAGTGAATTAGACGAGTTACTTGATCTTGCAGCCGGTGGATTGTCACAAATTGTTGCACTGCAGCAACAACTCACCTCGTCGGCACCTTCACCACGCCCACTTGGTCGGTAAATACACACGTCATGCGACAGGTGGTGTGTGCAACGGCGAATCCACACAAGGTGGAAGAGATGGCCGCCATCTTTGCCGGAGTGGTCGAACTACTTCCACGACCATCGGATGTTGGCGATATTGATGAAGATGGTGAGACGTTAGAAGAGAACGCATGTCTCAAAGCGCGAACTATTGCAACGCATGTTGGTGATGTGGCAATAGCAGATGACACCGGATTAGAAATAGATGCGCTTCACGGTGAACCTGGTGTGCGCAGTGCGCGGTTTGCCGGCAATGACAGCAATGATGCCGCTAATCGCTTGTTGGTATTGCAGCGCATGAATGGTGTCAGTAACCGTCGTGGCCGTTTTCGAACCGTGATCGCAATCGCAACCCCAAACGGTGAATGCGCAACTGTGGTGGGAGAGTGCACCGGGGTGATCTCCCATGATGAATGTGGTCACAATGGCTTTGGGTATGACGCCATCTTCATTCCCGATGATGGCGATGGTCGTACCTTTGCCGAGATGACAGCTGCAGAAAAAAACGAGATATCTCATCGCGCTCGTGCATTACGGGCCTTGCTTGATCTTTGGGCATAACGCGCTTGGATCGACCAAACGAGTGGGAATAGGACTCGCCCACATAGGGGGTACCACACGCGTGCCGGTGAAGGGACTCGAACCCCCAACACACAGGACCTAAACCTGCTGCCTCTGCCAATTGGGCTACACCGGCGTATCGGTCAGGGTACAGGTGATGTGTAGGTGTTTGGTGTTTGTGGCTGTCAAACTGGTGGCGTGACTGTAATGACCCCCACATCAGTATCTGCTACAGACTTGCTCGAACACCTCGGTATTACCGACTCCGTTGTAAACGACGGTGCTCTACAAAGCAGTGTGAAGCGTTTTGCCGAACAGAAAATTGTCTTGCCTACTTTTGGTGAATTGGCAGATCCATCACTGATCACAGATGAGACAACTCGCGGCGTCGACAAGAACGCTGCTGATCCACGAAATCTTTTCCGCGTGCATTGGTATAACAACGTCGACGGAAACAAAGTGTCTGTTCCAGATCACGTGGTGTTGCCGTCGTGGTTTACGGGCATTGATAGTCCCATCATTGTTGTATTTGGTGATCGCTTTCCGATGATTACTGCGCACAAAGTTCTTGCGGCGTACTCATGTTTTGCACCGCGTGTAGTTACTGGTCAATTTGATCCAGCTATTCACCGTGCAGTGTGGCCATCCACAGGCAACTATGCGCGTGGAGGTGTTGCAATTAGTCGTTTGCTTGGATCTCGTGGTGTAGCGGTATTACCAGCTGGTATGTCACAAGAACGTTTCGACTGGCTTGATCGTTGGGTGGTTGATCCCTCGGACATTGTTCGCACGCCAGGCACAGAGAGCAACGTCAAAGAGATTTATGACGCATGTAATGAGATGGAAAAAGACCCCGGCAACTTCATCTTCAATCAGTTCTCGGAATTCTCAAATCACCTTGGTCACTACGAAGTCACTGGTCGCGCACTGGCACATGTGTTTGAACACGTGAAGGCCAACGGATATGCAGATATTCGTTTGGCAGGTTTCACTTCGGCCACTGGTTCCGCCGGAACAATTGCCGCTGGCGATCGTTTGAAAGATTTGTACGGCACGTCAATCACAGCAGTGGAAGCACTCGAGTGTCCGACAATGCTCGAAAACGGATACGGCGAACACAACATTCAGGGAATTGGCGACAAACACATCCCACTTATTCATAACGTGATGAACAGTGACGTTGTTGCCGCAGTGTCCGACAGAGCGACCGATCATTTGGACGTGTTGTTTAATACACTCGCTGGCCACAAGTTCTTGCGTGAAACAAAGGGTGCAACACCAGAGTTCATTGATGCGCTCACACATTTCGGTTTTTCTGCCATTTGTAATATCATCGCTGCGATTAAGACTGCAAAGTTGCTACGCCTCGGTGCAAACGATGCATTAATCACCGTGGCAACCGATGGTGGAGCGCTGTACCCAAGTGAGCGCGTGAAGACTTTGAAACGCGATTTCGATGACAACTTCACCGAGTTGGATGCCGCCGAAGTGTTTGCAGAACACCTTGGTTTTGTCACCACCAGTGACATGATTGATTGCACTGAGCAAGACAAGAACCGCATCTTTAACCTTGGGTATTACACCTGGGTGGAACAGCAGGGAACCCCGCTTCACATCTTTGAGGCGCGTCGTTCGCAATCGTTCTGGCGGGATCTTCGTCGTTTTACGCCAGTGTGGGATCAACTCATCGGTGAGTTCAATTCGCGTGTTGCTCACGCTTCATAGTCGTGATTCTGCTTCGTTGCGCTGTCTGTGATGCAACTGTCGATATTGCGACCCCGCTGTCGTGGAAATGTCCAAACGCAACGGATGCCGATCGCAAACACGTCCTCGCATTTCATGATGATCGCTTCACGATGGTCACTGCAGACGATGTCAATCCATATCTGAGATACCGCACCGGTCTTTACGTTGATGCTTTTGGCGAAGCAGTGGGTATCAGTGAAACCGATCGCATTCGCATCATTGCCGACGCGGACACTGCGGTGAAGCGAGTTGGCGGAACGGGATTTATTGTCACGCCATTTCGACGTGAAGACGCATTGTCGGATGAACTTGGCTTTGCATCTGATGGTGGTGTGTGGGTGAAAGACGAAACACACAATGTTGCGGGATCTCATAAAGCCCGTCACATATTCACCGAACTATTACATCTTCTCTTTGCCGAACACGCAGGTTGCGCGCCATGGTCAGGAACACAACAACGTCCAGCACTTGCAATTGCATCGTGTGGCAATGCGGCAATTGCCGCGTCCACACTTGCAGCCTCTGCAAACTGGCCAATTTCGGTGTTTGTGCCGGCATCGGCATCTGATCATGTTCTCAATATTTTGCATTCTCTACATGCAAACGTTGTCACGTGTCCTCGTCGCGATAATGACCCACCGGGCGACCCATGTGTCCATCGATTTCGCGAGGCAGTGGCCGATGGTGCGATTCCCTTTGGTGTGCAGGGAACTGAAAACGTCTGGTGTCTTGATGGTGGACGCACCATTGGTTGGGAAATGACAGAAACCTATGCCGCATTGAATGAGGCTGCATTACACAGGGTCTTTATTCAAGTGGGTGGCGGTGCCTTTGCGTCATGTGTTGGTGACTCTTTCGCTCGTACGAGTCCGCACACCAAGTTGCATACAGTGCAAACGCAAGGCTGTGCTCCTCTAGCGCGTGCGTGGTTACACGCTACGAAAACCGGTGGAACAAAAGATGCCGGTGCACGCTGGTCTCAATGTATGTGGCCGTGGGACACCGAGCCACATTCAATTGCTGATGGAATCTTGGATGATGAAACCTATGACTGGATCAGTGTGTTGAATTCAATGACTGACAGTGGTGGTCAACCTGTTGTGGCAACCGAAGATCAGATTGAGAGTGCGTTGGCATTGGCACAGCGCACCACCTCTATTGATGTCAGTCCAACCGGGTCGGCGGGACTTGCCGGGTTGATGGCATTACGTGCTGAGATTGGTGATCACGAACGTGTCGCTGTCGTGTTTAGCGGTGTGCTGCGGCGATAACCTGCAGTCCATGACCTCGTTTGACTCGCAGTCCCTTCCGCAACTACCGAATGCATTGGATGGCGGAATGGACCCTCGTGCCGACATCTTTATGCGCCTTCTCAAGAACCGCGTGGTCATGCTCGGCACCGACGTCAACGACGACATTGCCAACCAAATTTGCGCCCAACTTTTGTATCTCGAGGGCGAAGATCCAAATGCCGACATCTGGCTCTACATCAACAGCCCCGGCGGTTCGGTGACAGCTGGGATGGCTATTTACGACACCATGCAGTTCGTCAGTTGCCCAATTGCCACTGTGTGTATGGGACTTGCAGCGTCGATGGGCCAGTTCCTTCTCACCGCTGGTGCTTCCGGTAAGCGTTACACCCTGCCAAACGCGCGCATCATGATGCACCAGCCACTTGCCGGGTTGCGTGGTCAAGCATCAGACATTGCAATTCAGGCTGAGCAGTTGGCGTTCACAAAGCGCCGTATGGCTGAATTGATCTCGCAACACTCTGGTCGTGACATTGCCCAGATTCAAGCAGACAGCGAACGTGACCGCTGGTTCACCGCCGAACAAGCGCAAGAATATGGCTTGGTCGACCACGTGATTGTGCGTCGCGGCGAAATCCTCTAAGGGGACTCTTCCGTACCCGCATCTGGCACAGAAGTGTCAGGTGGAATTGTTGGTGGGGCCGGTGTGCGTGGTGGAGCCACGTTCATACCTGTAACAAAGTCGACCGCACACGTGTCGTAAATCCATTCGGATACTTGCAACGATGACGTGTTCGCTGCGTATGCCGCATCTGCAACTTCTTGCAGACTGTCAGGATCGTTCGGATCTGAATCAGCGGCAAGATCAAGCAAGTCCACCAACACGCGAAAGTCTTCTTCGATAGATAAGGGTGCGACATCTAAGAGTCGTTTGTAGCGCGACACCATGGTGCGCACATCTCCTTGTGACTCCATTGGTTGAGTAATTCCGGGAAGTTCATCTTGGAGTCGCTTGCAAAAAGTAGAGCCGGTGCGGGTGTTGTCGGTGCAGGCGGTTATGAAAGCACTTGCGATCAAGGTCGAGACAACTAATCCGAATGTGCGACGAGTTTTTGATGGTGATTTTTCATGACGACTCGCACACATGCCCTCAAAGTCTGACAGACCAGACCATCTCAATGGCATCACACCAATCACACAGCACGTGACGGTACGGCAAGGAGCATTTCATGTACGCACACATTCATTCGGCCACACTCCTTGGCGCTCAAGGTCATCCGCTCGTAGTCGAGGCGCACATCGGAAAAGGTATTCCCGGGTTCACCATTGTTGGGCTACCAGATGAGTCATGTCGCGAATCTCGCGATCGCGTACGTGCGGCGTTGTTGTCTAGCGACTTGCCATGGCCCAATAAACGCGTCACGATCAATCTTGTTGGATTCGGTGAACGAAAGGGCGGGGCAGCACTCGATTTAGCGATTGCAATTGCTCTGTTAGTAGCCCAAGAGTTGTTGCCTCAGTCGGCAGTCAATGAGTGCGCGTTTATTGGCGAGTTGGGTCTTGACGGGTCGCTTCGCCACACCATGGGTGTTGCGCCGTTGGTGATGTCTGTCGCATCACGAGAAGTGGTGGTGGCACAGGCTGACGCCGAAGAGGCAGCGCTTATACAACCGCACATTTTGCGCGCAGTGCCCACATTGCGTGAGGTGGTGGAGTGTGTGTTGGGAAATATGTCGTGGCCAGATGTGCCCACGGGTGTGTTGCAATTTCCAGTACGTGCAATTGCAGATATGTCTGATGTGCGCGGACAAAGTTTTGCGCGACGAGCGTTAGAAGTGGCGGCCGCTGGTCATCACCACATGTTGATGGTGGGTTCGCCTGGTTCGGGTAAATCGATGCTTGCAAAACGATTGCCAGGTTTGTTGCCGGCCTTGTCTCATCACGAAGCATTACAGGCAGCGATTGTGCGCAGTGCTGCGGGGGTAGGTCACGATGATCTCGTGTCTGACGTGCCTCCATTTCGCGCACCGCATCACAGCGTGTCAATGGTGGCAATGGTGGGTGGAGGCAGTGCGCACATGCGGCCAGGAGAAATCAGTCTTGCTTCCGGGGGAGTGTTGTTTCTTGACGAGATGGGAGAGTTTGCCCCGTCTGTTCTCGATGCATTGCGTCAGCCATTAGAAGATGGTGTTATCCGATTGTCGCGCGCACGAGGCAGCGTGGAGATGCCGGCGCGCTTCATTCTGATTGGTGCGTCAAACCCATGTCCATGCGGTGAAGTAAATCCACGTTTGTGTACCTGTTCGCCACACATGATTCAGCGATATGTCCGCAGATTTAGTGGTCCGTTGCTTGATCGTTTCGATATTCGCATCATGATGAATCGACCGTCTGCAGAAGATCTCGTTGATGAACAGCCAGCCGAGCCAAGTGCCGCGATGGCACAACGTGTTTCCCATGCACGCGATGTCGCACTTGCACGACAAGGATGTTTAAACGCAGACATTCCGTCTGAGATTCTCGATGAAGTTGCGCCGCTATCTGAGGGTGCAAGAGATTGTTTGCATCACGCGCTGTCACGCGCCACGTTGTCGGGACGTGGGTATCACCGAGTACGGCGAGTGGCTCGCACCATTGCAGATCTTAAAGGCGCACCCGAAGCAGTGAGCATCGAATACGTAGAGTTGGCCTTACAGCTGCGCCATGATGTGATGGCAAAAACGGTGGCTGTGTAATGCAGAATTCTCGCATCGATCTCCCAATGTGGGCACATGCAGCCGCATTGGCGGCTCTTCCGTTACAAACACACACGCGATTACGACGGTTGCTAGCGCATACAGACGCACAGTCTGCATGGGATGCCGTACAGCGTGGCACATACGTCGATGAACGGTTGCCACAACGTGTGAGGACTGCGTGGCGTGAAGCAGACAAGGATCTGCCACAGCGCATGTATATACAATGCGATGAGCATGGCATCGATGTTGTGACGCATTCTGATGCGGAGTATCCCCGGGTATTCAGTGGTGACCCCAGTGCACCAGCGGTGTTGTTTTACAAAGGCTCGTTGACACACCTCGAACAACGTCGCGTTGCAATCATTGGCACACGACACGCAACGCGTCGGGGTCGGCATTTCGCGTCTCAATTAGCGGCACAACTATCAGATCATGGCGTTGCGGTGGTGTCTGGGTTGGCGCGTGGAATTGACGTGGCTGCACACGTGGGATTACGAGAGCACGCTGGTGGTGCCGTGTCACCAATTGCTGTTGTGGCATCGGGTATTGATGTGATTTATCCGCGAGAACATGCCGCCATTTGGCGTTGGGTGAGTGATGTTGGATTAGTGATGTCAGAAGCTCCTCCTGGCACACGGCCCGAGGCGCATTTGTTTCCGTTACGCAATCGCATACTCGCATGTATCAGTGAAGTTGTCGTGGTGGTTGAATCAGGCGTTGCGGGTGGATCAATGATCACAGTGCGCGAAGCAGAGAAACGCGGCCGCACTGTGATGGCTGTTCCGGGTGCGCCAGGTGATGAAGCATCAGTAGGGACCAATGCATTACTACGAGACGGTTGCGCACCAGTCACAGACGCATCAGACGTTTTAATTGAGTTAAGCATCGATCATCGCAATGAACTTTCCTTTAGCGACGTACGCGAGTTGCCAACGGAAGAAGAACAGCGAGTGTTGCTTGCATTGCAAGATGGTGCAGCAACAATTGAGATATTGACATTTCGTCTTGCTGCTGATGTTGTCATGGTGGCTCTGTGTCTTGGACGGCTTGAACACAAAGGGTGGGTGGCACATGAGCGGGGTTGGTGGGAAGCATTGACAGGTTCGCATACCTACAGCGCGCCAGGCAGGTCGATACCGCACGCGATTTCCTAGTTTCTGGCGTCATGCCTCTACGAGGGCAAGGCGTGCAACTACCGTTGAAGCGTGGGCAAGGTTGGGGCGTCAACAATGGCGCGAAGCATTGAGTCTTTTGACATCAATCGATATGGCAAATCTGTACGCCTTGTCCAAGCCACTCGTGCCACGCGGCTTGCAGACCTCGAACATTTTGCAGCATTTGTTGTTGATCACGGAGTGGTCGATGCTCAGCGTGTAACCCACGACGACGTGGCCGCATACATCGCTCACCTCGAGGCATCTGGATACAGCGTCGAAACATGCGAACAGCGTGGCCATACCATCTCTGGTTTCTTTACGTGGCACGTACGTCAGCATCCAGCTGGTCGAGGACAACCTGCGCGTCAACACCCTGCCAAAAACATTGAACTACGACACGTGGCGTCGTGTACTAAATGCGCCTCACATCAAGTTGCTCATCGTGACCGTGGAAGCAATCTGAAAGGTCATTGTGTTGAACGTGATTCTCGTTTGTCGCAGTGGTCGGTGATTGATTTTGAGTTGTCGCTTACCGCGTCAGCAGCGAACACGCGTGCGGCGTACCGTCGAGATATCGAGCTTTTCGCCGAATGGATGATGGATGCCGAAAATAGTGTGTCGGCTAGTACGCGCACTGCACGTGACGTGATCTCATCGGTTTCCAAGACCCAGATTCGCGACTATTTATCAGTGCTCCATGATCGTGGTGCAACTTCACGCACTATCGCGCGACGAGTTGCATCATTGCGTCGTTTTTTTACGTGGTGTATTCGCGAAAGATTGCGAGACGATGACCCCACTTCGGGTGTGCACACACCGAAGGTGCGAGGCAGATTGCCGCGTCCATTAGATGAAAAGACAGCTATTGCACTGGTGTCGACAGAAGATGATGACGCCCCCGAATGGCAACGCGCGCGCGACCGAGCAGTACTTGAGATTTTGTATGGCAGTGGTTTGCGTGTGTCCGAGGTGTGCGGATTATCGGTCGACAGCGTCGATACATCGCGGCGTCAGTTACGGGTGATTGGTAAAGGATCAGAAGAACGACTTGTCCCATTTAATGATCACACCAAAGATGCGTTGCAGCGCTGGCTACAAACACGCCACGAAGTGACGGCATCGCAATCAGGAAATGCACTATTTGTATCGGCTCGCGGAACTGCATTGGCGCGTCGTGATGTCGCTCGCTTATTAGACGCAGCAGGTAAACGCGTGGGACTTCCAGCGGGAACTCATCCGCATGCACTGCGGCATTCATTTGCCACTCATCTCATGGATAACGGCGCCGACACGCGTTCCATTCAGGAGTTATTGGGGCACAGTGATGCATCCACAACACAGCGATACACCCACGTCAGTAAAGAGCGCCTCAAAGCGGCGTACGCAACATCTCATCCGCGCGCATGAACGCTCGCCCAGTTCGCTACACAATTGAGTCGGCATGGCAAGCGTGGCGCGATTCGCAAGATCCACTTGCACGTGAATGGCTGGTGGTGCACTACGCCTCACTCGTGAAGTTTGTTGCTGGTCGTCTCGCAGCGGGTTTGCCACGAAGTGTCGACACGGGTGACTTGGTAAGCGCGGGTGTATTTGGATTGATGAACGCGATTGACCGATTCGAACCCGACCGTGGCTTCAAGTTTGAAACATACGCCGTGCCGCGAATTCGCGGGGCGATCTTGGACGGATTGCGCGGGCTTGATTGGGTCCCACGTTCCGTGCGTTCTCGCTCTCGATCCATTCAAGAAGCGATCACATCACTTGAACATTCGTTACATCGTGCTCCGACTGAAGATGAAATCGCCACAGAGTTACAGATAACAGTGGAGGAGCTGAACACGTGGTTGTCAGATGTCGCATCGGCAAATGTCGGACCATTGGATCATGTGGTGTTTGATGCGACCGTGGCATCGAATGACGCAACTTCGCAACCGGATCGCGTCATGGAATCAAATGAGTTGTCTGATGTGATGCGCGAAGAGATTCAAAAACTTCCACCACGTGAGCAGTCAGTGCTCGTGTTGTATTACGACGATGGCCTGACGCTGGCAGAAATTGGTGAAGCGCTCGGGGTCACTGAAAGTCGCGTGTCACAGATTCACTCAAAGGCGGTCTTGCAGTTGCGTTCGCGACTGTCGGCTGCCGGACTCGGGTAAGCAGACAGCAACTCCATCGGTACACATGCACTGATATGTTGCTTGCGTTGTTGACGGTGTGCGCCAGTGTCTTTGTTGCTCCTGTGAACGGGGTAGTGGTGCGGTCTTTTGAGGCCCCAAGTTGTCTCTATTGCGCTGGCCATCGTGGAATATCGGTGGCAGTTGCAGACGGGGCTCCGGTGCGAGCGATTGCCAACGGCACCATTTCTTTTGCTGGTGAAGTAGGAGGACATCTGTTCGTGGTGTTGCAGTTTGCCCCCGACCTGCGATTGACCTACGGGTATTTGCGCGACATGATCGATGAGCACGGCAACGAGGTAGAAGCGGGGCAGGTAGTGGTCCGAGGCAGCGTGGTTGGCCACAGCGGTCAACGGGTATATCTCGGTGTGAGGCGAGGCCATGTTCCCATCAGTCCATTGCCCTATGTTGGGCCAAAGCGTGCGCGGCTTGTGGCGCCAAACGCCCCAATGTGTCGTTAGGGAGTCATCTCGCTAGCCTCACCTATGGCTTTTGCACGACTTGACACAGGGTCAAGCGAGCATCGGCCGTAATTCATGCACATCGACCTTCTGCGGTCGCTTCGGCGTCGGCTCGGTGTGTGATCAACCGCAGTAAAGGAGACAATCATGGCTGTCGTCACGATGCGACAAATGCTTGAAGCTGGTGTGCACTTTGGACACCAGACCCGCCGTTGGAATCCCAAGATGAAACAGTTCATCTTTGGTGAACGCAATGGCATTCACATTCTCAACCTCGATCAAACACTCGAGCGAGTTGAGGGCGCGTATTCATTTGTACGTGACCTTGTAGCTAACGGTGGAACGATCTTGTTTGTTGGCACCAAGAAACAAGCACAAGACCCCGTTCGTTCCTATGCCGAAAAATGCGGCATGCCGTATGTCAATGAGCGTTGGCTCGGTGGCATGCTCACCAACTTTGGCACCATCTCAAAGAGTGTCGGCAAGATGCAGGAATACCAGCGCATGCGTGAATCTGGTGAATTCGAAGCAATGCCGAAAAAAGAAGCACTCATGTTGAGTCGCAAACTTGAGAAGTTGCAAAAAGATCTTGCAGGTATTTCCGTTTTGTCACGTCGCCCCGACGCCGTTTTCATTCTCGATACCATGAAAGAACATATTGCTGTTACTGAGGCAAACAAGCTGAAGATTCCAGTGGTTGCAGTCGTTGACTCAAACGTTGACCCCGATCTCATCACGTATCCAATCCCAGGAAACGACGACGCCATCCGTGCAAACGACCTCATGGCTCGTGTTATTGCTGAAGCAGTCATTGAAGGACGTTTCATCGCTCAAAAGCGCACACCTGCTGCAGCAACCGCTGCGCCAGCACGTTCCGTCGAGCAAGAAGCCGCGTTTGAGGCTCAGCAAGCTGAAGCACGTCGTCAAGCTGCTGCACAGCAAGCTGATCGCGAAGCGCGTCTTGCTGCCGCAAAAACAGACGGTCCAGATTCGTCAGACGCAACCCCCCCGACCCCCGCGGAGTAATCACCACAATGTCGTATACAGCAAAAGATGTTCAGAGCCTTCGTCAGACAACTGGCGCTGGAATGATGGACTGCAAAAAAGCGCTTGAAGAAAACGGCGGAGACGTCGAAAAAGCCAAGCAGTGGTTGCGTGAAAAAGGTCTTGCAGCAAGCGCCAAGCGAGATGATCGCGAAAACACTCAAGGAGTTGTTGCACTTCTTAATGAAGGCAATGTGGGCGTCATGGTCAAGCTGAAGTCCGAAACCGACTTTGTTGCATCAAGCGAAGGCTTCATTGATGAAGCCACTGAGCTAGCAAAATTGGTCGCCGTCAAAGGTGAATCTGCAATTTCAGAGCGCCAGCAACAACTGGAAGACTTGAAGATCTTGTTGAAAGAAAAGATCGAATTGGGTGAAGTTGTTCGCATGGAAGCAGCCACTGGCAACATCATCGATTCCTACACCCACATCCAAGGTGGTCGCGGTGTAAACGGTGTTCTTGTTGAGATGTCAGGTGCAACTCCAGAGCTCGCACACGATGTGGCAGTGCACATCGCGTTTGCTCGTCCTCGTTACTTGCGTCGTGAAGATGTTCCCGCCGATGTCATTGAAGCAGAGCGAGCAACTCTTGAAACATTGACTCGCAACGAAGGAAAACCAGAGCAAGCAATTGCAAAGATCGTTGAAGGACGTATCGGTGGATTCTTTAAAGACATCTGTCTTCTTGAACAGCCATATGCAAAAGATGACAAGGTGAGCATTGCTCAACTCATCGGATCTGCATCAATTGTGCGATTCGCGCAGGTGGAGATCGGCTGACATGTCAAAGCGACCCGCTTGGTCTCGAATTGTGCTCAAACTTTCCGGTGAAGCACTCGCCGAGCCATCGGGTTTTGGTCTTGATAGTGCGGTGCTTTCTCAGGTAGCTGAAGAAGTGCGTGATGCGCGAAGCGAACTAGGCGTTGATATTGCAATTGTTGTGGGTGGCGGAAACTTCTGGCGCGGCATCAAAGGTGCGGGCCAGGGCATGGATCAAGCACAAGCGGACTACATGGGAATGCTCGCCACCGTGATGAACGGTCTTGCATTGCAAGACGCACTAGAGCGTGTGGGCCAGCAGTCGCGAGTATTGACCGCGGTAGAGATGCCCAAAGTTGCAGAGCCTTACATTCGTCGTCGTGCCCAACGTCATTTAGAAAAAGGTCGCGTGGTGATTTTGGCTGGTGGAACCGGTAACCCGTTTTTCACTACCGACACAGCAGCAGCATTGCGCGCAGCCGAGATCGATGCACAGGCAATTTTGAAAGGCACCCACTCGGGAGTTGACGGTGTGTACAACGCTGATCCCAAACTGGATAAAACCGCAGTGCGTTTTGAGCAGATCTCTCACATGGAAGTGATCACAAAGGGTCTCAAAGTGATGGATGCAACTGCCATCACGTTCTGCATGGAAAAGAACTTGCCAATTGTGGTGTTTGACCTACTGGAACGTGGAAATGTGAAGTCCATCCTTCGTGGTGAGCCAGTGGGTACGCTGGTTGGGTGACCGACGAAACCTTGCTCGAAACCATCGAGAAGATGGAAAAGGCAATTGAGCACGTACAAGGGCAGTTCACCACTGTGCGTACCGGGCGAGCAAACCCGGCTCTCGTCGAGAAACTTCAGGTGGAGTACTACGGAGCAAAGTGCCCGATTCAGCAGCTGGCGTCGTTCCAAGTGCCAGAAGCCCGCACGCTCGTGGTGAAGCCACATGATCGTGGATCATTGGCAGACATCGAAAAGGCAATTCGCGACAGCGACCTTGGCTTATCGCCATCAAATGACGGAACTGTTATTCGCATTAACTTTCCCGCCCTCACCGAAGAGCGCCGTAAAGAGTACGTGAAGGTAGTAAAGAACATGGCCGAAGATGGTCGTGTTGCCATTCGCAACATTCGTCGCGACGCGCGCAAGACATTGGAGACCGCTGAAAAAAACGGCGATATCTCCAAAGATGAATTGGAGCGCGCGGAAAAAGAGCTCGAAAAGGTCACCCATGACCAGGTAGAGACCATCGATAAAGCGTTCGCACGCAAGGAACAAGAACTACTCGAGGTCTAATGCTTCGTGGGTGTGCGATACTGATCCCGCAAAGGGGGAAACAATGAGTGACGACATCTGGCGCCGACGTGACGATGACACTGGCGATGCCGAGAATGATTTTGGCAAGGACTACGGCACCGATTTTGGGTCTGACTTTGGCAAAGTGCAATTTGCCGATGACCCCACGTCGGAGCCGTCATTGAGTTTTGCAAACAGCGACACTGGTGATCTTCCGCATTGGACCGAGCCGCCCACTGGCGAGATTCCTCGTTTCAACGAACCCACCGACGACGACACCGACGTATGGGCAACATTTCAACAACCAAGTACTCCCACTCGTCGTCCGGAACGTCTGTCGATAGGGACGGATCCAACCGGCGAGCCACGTCGTCAAATGCGAGACGTGTCCGGTGAATACTCGCGCGAATACGCAGACATCACTGGTGGTCAACCGCGACCATCACGAGGACCTGATCCGCGTTCCCAACAAGTACGTCGTGCACCACAGCGTGCTGGTCGCAGTGCTGTTGGTCGTGACATGCCAACAGCTGTTGCAACTGGACTCATTCTTGGTGCGGTTTTTGTGGGCACGATCATGTGGCGTCCTGCGGCCGTGATGGTGCTTGTCATTGCGGCTCTCGCAATGGCATCTGTTGAGTTCTTTAGCAAAGTCACCGAACGTGGTTATCGTCCAGCCACATTGGCCGGTATCGCAGCATGTGTTGCGGCACCACTTGCTGCGTACTGGATTGGTGACGCTGCGCTACCACTTGTTATTACTTTTGCTTTCCTTGCAACATCGGTGGGCTTTCTTGGTGCTTCCAGCGTGCAAAGTGGTCCAATGCCAAACGTTGCCATTACGTCAATGGCGGTGGTATGGATTGGTCTTCTTGGCTCCTACGCGGCGCTCATCCTGCGTTTTTCAACAAGTAGCGGACTGCCTGAAAATATCGGAACTGACACATTGTTCCTTGTTGTCGCTGGCGTCATTGCAAACGATGTCGGCGCACTCCTCGTGGGTAGTTCTGCAGGTCGACGACCACTTCGTGAATGGGTGAGTCCCGGAAAGACCGTGGAAGGTTTCGTTGGCGGAGCAATTGCATCGATTGTGGTTGTGATGGTCATAGGAACACAAAGCGATACCTGGAACTCATTTGGCGAATGGCTGTTGTTGGGCGTGATCATTTCGGTGATGGGCCCGCTCGGTGATCTTGTCGAATCTATGTTTAAGCGCAACCTCGACATCAAAGATTTCGGAACAGTGGTACCCGGACACGGAGGCGTGCTCGATCGATTCGACTCGTACCTGTTTGTATTGCCAGCGGCGTATTACGCGTTGCTCGTGTTCGAACCTTGGGTGTCCTGATCTCATCACAGACCATCTCGTGCGCGTAGCGATCGCCGGTTCGTCGGGTTCTATTGGAACCCAAACGCTTGACGTTGCTGCGGCAGAATCAGATCACTGTCGCGTCACCGCTCTTGCGGTGCACTCTGCAGCAGACGTGGTCATTGAGCAGGCTCGCACATGGCGACCTGAGGTAGTAGCGGTAACCGACGATGCCGCACGTGCTCACGTTGCCAATGCACTGCCCGATGTACGAGTGGAAAAAGACCTCGCGGCAATTGTCGATGTTGCAGATGTCGTGATTAACGGTGTCGTTGGCTTTGCGGGACTGCCCGTCACGCTTGAAACATTGCGCCAAGGAAAGATTCTCGGACTTGCAAACAAAGAAAGTTTGATCGCTGCTGGTCCGATTGTGCAGCCTCTTCGACACATCGAAGGTGCCGAGATTGTTCCGGTCGATAGTGAGCATTGCGCAATTCATCAGTGCTTACGATCATCGCGTTTTGGTATTGACGAAGTGTCGCGACTTGTTCTCACGGCAAGTGGCGGCCCCTTTCGTGGGCGCAGTGCAGAGTCATTGCGCAATGTGACAGTGGCCGACGCCCTGGCACACCCCACGTGGAAAATGGGACCCAAAATCACCGTCGATTCATCGACGCTTATGAATAAGGGACTCGAAGTGATCGAGGCACACGAATTATTTGGCATCGACTTCGATCACATAGACGTTGTGGTGCACCCTCAGTCCATCGTGCATTCGATGGTCGAATTCACCGACGGCTCAACAATTGCGCAGTTATCAATGCCCGACATGCGCCTGCCCATTGGGTACGCGCTCGGATACCCGCATCGCAGTCGCACTGCCTTTGGTGGCATCGATTGGACCACAGTGTCACAACTTGATTTCTCGGTTCCCGACACGTCCACCTTTCGATGTTTGGCACTTGCCTATGAGGCTGGTCGTCGGGGCGGTGGGGCTCCCGCATTTTTGTCGGCCGCAAACGAGGTTGCTGTCGATGCATTTCTCGACGGTCGCATTACGTGGATCGACATTGCCGCAAGCATTGAGTCGGCAATGGATGCCTACGTCGACGTGACACCCACCACAGTGGACGATGTTCTCGAGGTCGATGCCCATGGGCGTGATGCGATGCGTAGAGTTTTGGTGTCATGACCTCGCTGTATGAAAAGTTCCGTAGTGAAATAGCAGCCGGCGGTGCCGCTGAAGACGTCACACCAGAGACAAAGCGGCAGTCGGTATTTATTGGAGTGATCATGCTCGCGCTATTGGCGTGGCTTGCTATTCAAAGTATTTGGACATTCATCTTCGTTGTCGGTTTGATCGTGTCGGTCTTCCTACACGAAATCGGACACTTTGTCACAGCACGTTGGACCGGTATGAAGTCCACACAGTTTTTCATGGGCTTTGGTCCGCGGGTGTGGAGCACGCATCGAAATGGCGTTGAGTATGGCGTGCGTGCAATTCCTGCGGGAGCATTCGTACGCATTATCGGCATGAACAACCTCGATGACGTAGAGCCCGAAGACGAACCAATGACGTATCGGTCAAAGTCGTACCCGCGCCGCATGTTGGTAATCACTGCTGGGTCGTTAATGCACATGATCATTGCGTTGTTGTTGTTCACTGGTGTGTACGCAACGGCAGGACGCATTCAAGAAACAGGAACAGTCACCATTGCCGCGCTTGGTGCCGGAGACACACCGGCATCGCAAGCCGGTCTGCAGCAAGGCGACACCATCGTGTCGATTGGCGGTACTCCTGTTGCATCACGTGATGATGTAGTCACCACAGTGACATCGTATGAACCTGGTGATCAGGCCGACATTGTGTACCTGCGCGACGATGTACAACAAACAACCACAGTCACCTTTGCTGCTAATCCCGCTGACCCGACCATTGCCTATCTTGGCGTTGCCTCCGACAGTGTCGATTATGTATCGATTCCGTTATATGAATCTGTGTGGCGCGGAGTGCAAGACATTGGCGACACCATCGCAGGATCTGTAAAGGGCGTCGTCACAGTATTGAATCCAATGAATTCCATTCGACATCTCACGGGTGAAGACACATCACTTGAGACGCGGCCAACAACGTTGGTGGGTGTCAGTCAGGTGGGTGGCGACATCGGACGTTCAGACGGCATGAAAGGCGTGTTGTTGCTCTTGGCGAGTGTCAACGTGTTCGTGGGAATCTTCAACATGTTTCCCTTGTTGCCCTTCGACGGCGGTCACGCCGCAATTGCAACGTATGAGCGCCTCCGCTCACGCAAAGGCCGTGTCTATCGTGCCGATATCTCAAAGATGGTGCCCGTTGCCACAACCGTGGTGGGGCTCTTGTTGCTGTTGTTGTTTACTGGTCTGTACCTCGACATCACCCAACCCCTGTGAGTTGCGTTGGCGCAGGCATCTGCGTGCACTCACCAGTCCGACACGTTTGTTGAGTTTTCCTGCCACACTAGAGACCAATGATTGAGCGTCGTCCTACACGGCAAATCACAGTTGGCAAG
The DNA here is from genome assembly GCA_044340485.1 of Ilumatobacteraceae bacterium. Lineage (GTDB taxonomy): Bacteria > Actinomycetota > Acidimicrobiia > Acidimicrobiales > Ilumatobacteraceae > UBA2093. Next base: position 30,284 of record JBIITN010000021.1, read on the forward strand.
GTTCCCGTTGGTGGGGGTGCACCCATATCGGTGCAGTCAATGACCACCACAAAAACTGCTGATGTTGAGGGCACATTGCAACAGATCTACGCACTTGCTGCTGCGGGTTGCGACATTGTGCGCTGTACATGCAATGAACCAGAAGCTGCCGTTGGGCTCGCGCAAATTGTTCCACGTTCACCTATTCCGATCATTGCCGACATTCACCACCAGTACCGCATGGCACTAGCTGCGATGGAAGCGGGAGTGCATGGTCTGCGACTCAATCCTGGCAACATCCGCAAACCCGAACATATCAAAGCTGTTGCGTCTGAAGCTCGTGATCGCAACTTGCCCATTCGTATTGGTGTAAACGGGGGCTCTCTTGATCCCGAGTTGTACGACAAATACGGAGGTCTCACTGCTGATGCAATGGTGGAATCTGCGATGCAGGAGCTTGCATTCTTCAATGATGTCGATTTTCACTTGGTGAAGATTTCTGTGAAGGCAAGCAGTGTGCCTTTGATGGTTGAGGCCTATCGCAAACTTGCTGATGCCACAGACATACCGTTACATCTCGGAGTGACAGAAGCAGGGCCACCGCCAGCAGGTTTGATCAAATCAACAGCAGGTATTGCTACTTTGTTGCTCGAAGGCATTGGGGACACCATTCGTTACAGCCTCACGGCTGATCCGGTAGAAGAAGCGCGTGCGGGTCGTCAATTACTTGAAGCACTCGGATTGCGCGAACGAAAAAACGTTGACCTCATCGCATGTCCAAGTTGTGGTCGTG
>JBIITN010000022.1:0-30070 GCA_044340485.1 Ilumatobacteraceae bacterium
CCGTTCCTGTGATGGATGCACGCTTTGGCAACAAGATGCCGACGTTGAATGGAACTGCTTTGCCTGCCATAGTGCCTACCTGGATGATGCGACCTTGTAACGCAAGAGCTGCCACGTTTCGATCGACGTAGTCGCCTCCAATGACGTCAAGAACAACATCTACTCCCCGACCCGCGGTGACTTTCTTTACTTCGTCAACAAAATCTTGCGTGCTGTAATCAATGACTGCATCAGCGCCCATTTCGCGACACGCTGCAACTTTTCCGGTTGAACATGTGACCGCAATCTGTGCACCAATGACGCGACAGATCTGTATCGCGGCACTTCCCACACCCGAGGCACCGGCATGCACAAGTGCCCACCGACCAGACGTGAGTCCACCTTGGACAACAAGAGCATCCCATGCAGTGAGAAACACTTCGGGAATAGCGGCCGCATCTGACGGCGAGAGAGTTCCAGGTACTGCCATTGCTTGTCGCTCATGCACACGAATCTCTTGTGCGTATGCGCCGCCGGCAACAATGCCCATCACTTTGTCGCCGGGCGACCACAGCGTGACACGCTGTCCGACTTTTTTCACAACGCCGGCGTATTCAAGACCAGGGACGTCAAAGTCCTCGGGAAATGGATTGGGATACAGACCCATGCGTTGCAACAGGTCTGCTCTATTGAGTGCCGTTGCGTGCACAGTGACCACAATGTCGTAGTCACCGGGCACGGGCGACGGAATGTCTTCAAACTGAAGGACCTCAGTGCCTCCGTGGGAACGAAGTACCACTGCCTTCATGTGATTACTTCATCTTTTCTTGGAGGCGACGATCAAGTGCGGAGAGGTAATCCTCAGTGGTTAACCACGCTTGATCTTTCGACACGAGCAACGCGAGGTCTTTAGTCATCTCACCTTGTTCAACAGACTCAACACAGACTTGTTCAAGCTTGTTTGCAAAGTCGACCAACTGTGGATTGTTGTCGAGATTGCCACGATGGATAAGGCCGCGTGTCCACGCATACACAGATGCGATGGGGTTCGTTGATGTCTTATTACCCTTTTGATGCTCGCGGTAGTGACGTGTCACCGTGCCGTGTGCTGCTTCTGCTTCGACAGTCTTTCCATCTGGTGTGAGAAGAACCGATGTCATCAGACCAAGTGAACCAAAACCTTGTGCAACCGTGTCTGATTGCACGTCACCGTCGTAGTTCTTACATGCCCAGACATAGCCACCTTCCCATTTCATAGCGCTTGCGACCATGTCGTCGATGAGACGGTGTTCGTACGTGATGCCGGCTTTTTCGAAATCTGCTTTGAATTCAGCTTCGAAGATCTCCTCGAAGAGGTCCTTAAAGCGACCGTCATAGGCCTTCAAGATGGTGTTCTTCGTACTCATGTACACCGGCCAACCGCGCTGCAAACCATAACGAAGTGACGCGCGTGCAAAGTCACGGATTGACTCGTCAAAGTTGTACATACCCATTGCCACACCTGAATCGGTGAACTTGGCAACTTCTAATTCGATGGGCTCGCCGCCATTGTCAGGAGTCCATGAGATTGTGACAGTTCCAGGACCGGGGACAAGAAAGTCTGTTGCTTTGTACTGATCGCCATGTGCGTGACGACCGATAACAATGGGCTTGGTCCAACCGGGAACAAGGCGCGGAATGTTTGAGCAGATGATTGGTTCACGGAACACCACACCACCCAAGATGTTGCGGATGGTTCCGTTTGGAGATTTCCACATCTTCTTGAGGCCAAACTCTTCGACCCGTGCCTCGTCTGGGGTGATGGTTGCGCACTTCACACCAACGCCGTGTTTCAAGATGGCATTTGCAGCATCGATTGTGACCTGGTCGTTTGTGGCGTCACGATATTCGATGCCCAAGTCGTAGTACTCAAGATTGACATCGAGATACGGAAGGATGAGGCGGTCTTTGATGAACTGCCAAATAATGCGCGTCATTTCATCGCCATCGAGCTCGACGACGGGATTGTCAACCTTGATCTTTGCCATGTGAGGGTCTCTTTCGATTCAACTGTGATCGGACTGTGTTGTGTTCGATTCTTGAAATGACATCATAAATGTCACTTGTATCGTACTTGTACACAATAGCGCAGGCCCTAGTATCCGCCCCTACCATGTGCAGTGATGAACTTCGAGTGGACCCCCGAACTAGTTGCCCTCCGCGAGCGGGCTCGCGCCGTCGCATTAGATGGCGTCGCAAAATACGGTCGTCACAACGACTCATGGATGAACGGCTACAGCAAAGACTTCTCAAAGCAACTTGCCGCAGAGGGGTTTATTGGCATGGTGTGGCCAACTGAATTTGGTGGCGGCGGTCGCCCACCCATCGAGCGTCTCATCGTCGCTGAAGAGATGATCGCTGCAGGTGCCCCCATCGCTGCGAGTTGGTTTGGTGATCGCCAGATGGGACCAGCTCTTATCCAATACGGCACGAAGGAACAACAAGACAAGTACTTGCCAGCGATCTTGGCAGGCGAAACAACGTGGTGTATCGGCATGAGTGAACCGAATGCCGGTAGCGACTTAGCGTCACTCAAAACTTTTGCCGCCGACGATGGCGACGAGTGGGTCATTAACGGCCAAAAGATTTGGACGAGTTTTGGTGCCGACTCCGACTATTGCTATCTCATTTGTCGCACCAGCAACGAGGGACCACCGCATGCTGGTATCAGTGAGATCATCGTTCCAATGAACACTCCTGGTATTGAAGTGCGCCGTATTACCGACATGACTACCAATGAGCACTTCTGCGAAGTCTTCTTCACTGATGCTCGCGTCCCCAAATCACATCTCGTAGGAGTACAGGGCAACGCGTTCAAACAGACCATGGTGCAACTTGAACACGAACGCGGCGGAGTCGATCGACTCGTATCCAACTATGCGCTCTATCAATACGCCCGCAGCAAAGCCGACACTTCCGATCCGCTTGTGCGCCAGGAAATTGCTCAGCTTGAGATTTACTACCGCCTCGGACGCATGCTCGTGATGCGCGAAGTACTGCACCAAGCACCCAAAGGATTCTCGGCTGCAACGAAATGTTTTTGCACCGAACATGAACAGCGAGTCGCCGACTTTGCGTATCGAATCCTTGGCATGGAAGCCACATTGTGGACTGAGTACACACAAAGCTTTTTGTATGCACCGGCGTACACCGTCATGGGGGGCACATCAAACGTGATGCGCAACATCCTTGGTGAACGCGTGCTCGGACTCCCCAAAGGCTGACATCAAAACACTCAATGCATCACGCCAACGTGATCATTATCAACGCAAGTGCTGCCATTCCGAGACCAATTGCTTGTGGTCGATGAATCTTTTCTTTGTCAATACGTGTGGCTAACAGCAACGTGCTTGCTGGATACAGCGCAACAATCACGGCAACTACCGACATGTACCCCTCACGCGTTGCAAGCAAGAACAAGGCATTCGCGATGCTGTCAAACACGCCCGACACAATGATGATCGGCAAATAGAAACGCGCACTGGTTACCTTTTTGCGCGACACCAACACCACAATGGCCATGAAGGGCACAGACGCCACACGCATCGCCACTATCGGCCACACACCAGACGTGGTGGAAGTGTGATCAAGGATCACAAATAGCGAACCGAACACTGCACCCGCCATGAGCGACAGATACACAACAGAACGTGGCGCACGACGATGATCTGGACCAAACACATCGCTCACCAAAGCAACGGCGATAAGCGCAATCGGCATCCCAAGCAAAGCCAATGCTCCGGGGCGTTCCCCTTGAAGCAAACCAATCACAATGGGAATGCCACCCGTTGTGACTGCAGAAATCGGAGCCGCCACCGTCATGAAACCGCTGCCCATCGCGCGATAGAAGGCGAGAAGCCCGGTGGCCCCACACACTCCGGCAAGACCGCCCCACAGCCAGTCCTCAATTCCGGGAACTGGAACTCGACTCCCAAAAGCAATTGTCAATAAGACGATGAGAGCTGCTGCCTGGCCCAAGAATGTGACGATGATTGCGTGGACACTTCGCGATGCACGTCCGCCCAGATAATCCGCAACCCCGAAAATACTTGCCGCACTCAATCCGAATACGACTTCCACGGCTGGCAAGGCTAGAGGCAAGACCCACCAACTTCGCGTCTAGTGGGCACTTCATCAACTAGTGGGCACTTCATCAACTGCGCACCCACCGCGCCGCTTCGCGTCTAGTGGGCACGACGGGACTCGAACCCGGGACCTCTACCGTGTCATGGTAGCGCTCTAACCAACTGAGCTACGCGCCCGTTAAGGCAGTCTGCAGGCTATCAGTGAATCCAACGACGCAGACTGTTGTCGTTTACAAGCATTCGTATCCGTACCATCAAAGGTCGGCAATTTCGCGCAATAACCCTGGCTCGACCAACGTTCAAGCAGCACTTAAAACATGGCTAACATTTCCACAATCTCAATAGAAGGGTTGTTCATTATGAACCAAATACTTCAAGATCCAACCCTAAATCAACTCGTGTACAACGCACTGTCATTTGGCACGGCGGTAATGCTCGGAGCATTTGTCTATTTCTTGACTCAAATCAAGAGTGTGGCAAAGCCGTATCAGTCAGGTGTTGCGGTATCTGCAATCGTTGTCGGCATCGCCGGTTACCACTATTTCCGAATGTGGAGTGGTTGGTCCGAAGGCACGGTCAATGAAGGGTACCGCTATGCGGACTGGCTCATTACCGTTCCGTTGCTCGTTATCGAATTACTCATCGTTCTTGGAGTGACAGCAGAACGTCGCAAGACACTAATGACCACGCTGGTTCCCGCCACCGTCTTGATGATTGCACTTGGTTATCCGGGTGAAACGTCATCAGATGATGGAACCAAATGGATCTTCTGGATTCTTGCGATGCTGCCATTCGTTTACATTTTGTGGGTATTGGTCGGCGAGCTAAAAGCGGCCCGTGCCCGCGAGACAGGTGCAATTGCAAACTCCATTCGCAATGCCACAATCGTCCTCCTTGGAACATGGATGGTCTACCCCGTCGCATATCTCTTCCCTGTGATCTTCCCCGATGGTCATGAAGGTGCAGAGGCTGCACGCCAGATTGGCTACACATTTGCAGACATCACCGCCAAAGCACTCTATGGCTTAATGATTCTCAGCATCGCCAAAGCGCGGTCAGCTGACACATACGAGCGCGCGTAACGCAAAAAGACAAAAGCCGCCACCGCGAATCTATTTACGATTACGCGGTGGCGGCTTTTCTTCTATTCGAACTTTTCAGCTCTGCGAATCTGCATCAGACCAACGGCTAAAGCTCATCATGCCGTAAGCGAAAAGGCCAACAAACACAATGGCCACAACAGCGGCACCAAAAACGAGCAACGCTACTTGATTCATTATGAACTCTTGTTATTCCGAGCACTCATAAGAAACGCTCCCAGTGCAAGAATCGATGGTACCCAGACACCAACGTAGATCCCATTAAGACGACCAAAGACGTCGCCGTCGTCGGCCGCAAAGTAGATAGACACGCTCGCAACAAAGCTTACAAATGCCGCAGCAATAAATGCTGACTTAAAAATGGTTTCAGGTTTCACTGAATTTTCCTTTCATTATGCAAAAACTACATAACCTTTTTACAATAACATGAACTCATTGAACTTTGTTTGATGTTGAAATTCACTGACTAATACTGTTATTTGTTACGAAGACGCAGACTTATCTCGTTCGCAAGCAGTCGCCCACGAATAGTCAACACCGCATGGTCGCCGCGCTGTTCCACTAAGTCATCTAGTTCCGCAACGGGTAGTGCCTCTACTGGGACGCCCTCACGAGTGCGCAATGCCAACTCGAGAGCTTCGCGACCACGAGTATCATCATCCAATGTTTCACCAGCGGTTTCTGTTGACACGCCTCGTGCAACACAGTCGATGTAACGCTCTGGTGTTCGCACGTTCCACCATCTGCGACCATCTTTGTGTGAGTGCGCTGCACAACCAAACCCGAAATAATTTCCTTGACCCCAATACATCTGGTTATGTCGACACTCATGTCCGGATCGCGCCCAGTTGCTGATCTCATAATTCATAAGACCTGCGGACTCAAGCAATTCATTCGCAAGCAAGTACTTGTCGGCTTGGTCATCATCATCTGGATAATCATCGGGCCGTGTTGCAAGCGCCGTCCCTGGCTCCACTGTTAACCCGTATGCCGACACGTGATCAGGTGACAATGCGATGGCTTTTTCGAGTGTGTGTCGCCAATCATCAAGACTTTCCGATACCGCGCCATAAATAATGTCGAGATTGATTGACGCAATTCCCGCATCCTGTGCTGCTTGAACGGCACGTACAACATTGGCTGGCTGATGTGTACGACCAAGAGTTTTCAACACATGGGGAACCATCGACTGCACACCCATACTGATCCGGTTCACACCGCCTTTCACGTATGTGTTCATTAACTCTGCAGTGACATCATCGGGATTGCATTCCACTGTGATTTCGGCAGTCTGAGCTAGTGGCAACAATGAGATGACATCGACAAGGGATTGTGCGGGCACCATACTGGGCGTTCCGCCGCCAACAAACACGGTGTCGACCTGGGGCATGTTCTCTGTGCGTTGAATGTCTGCCCGCAGCGCTGCCATGTACTCATCGATGAGTTGGTTTTTGTCGACCCATGTCGCAAAGGCGCAGTAGTCACACTTGTGATGGCAGAAAGGGATGTGTACATACACACCGAACAGCGACGTGCGTGTCATGTCTGTGATGGCGGAACAAACAGCAGCCCCAATTCACCGAGCCGCTCTCCCACTTGATCTACCGGTACGTCCAGCATCACAGCAATGGCTCGCGTGTCGTGAGCGCGCACCGTGATCACTTTCCCATTGAAATCTTGACGCTGAACCTGAATCATGCGCAGCAGGCGTTCGAGCATCTCGAACTGCGCGCCCGACATTGTTGACAATTTCGCAACATCAATGCGCAGTTTCGTTGTGGGCGACGACGCACTACCTGCATCAACTCGGCCCGGATCACGTGGCAAGAGTTGATCAACTCCAACTCCGTAGAAGCGTGCAAGTCGCTCGAGTCGCGGCACCGAAATAGCACGCTCTCCACGTTCGTATGCTCCGAGCACCGACGCTTTGAATTCACCTTCGCTTTGGGTCTCAACATCGTTCAGTGACCATTGTTTTTGTTGACGGATTCGCCGTAATCGCTCTCCCACCATCTGGGAAAACGGGGAGTCGCGTAACAGTTCGTCATCGGTTGGGTGTGCCATATCACTACCCAGTGTGGTCGCTACGACGTGCTCTGTGTGCGACCATCAAGGTTGCGGCCACTATTGCTGCAGTTTCCGCACGCAAAACACCCTCTCCCAACGACACAACTGGCATGTCTGCTGGGTATTCATCGATGTCGAAGCCCCCTTCAGGACCAATCACAATTGTGTGAACATCGGAAAGATCAGATGTCCCGCCAGGGTCAGCGATTGCAGAATGTGTCCGTGTCGACATCGCAGTAAGCGTGACAGGACCGATGACACGCGGAAGATACACGCGACGTGATTGCATGGCAGCCCCGCGCGCAATTTTGCCAAGGCGTTCAATATTTGTCACAAACTTGCGTTCATCCCAGCGCACCACGCTGCGTCGCACCGGGGACAACACAAAGATTTCATCGATACCGATTTCAGTCATCTTCTCGACAGCAACATCTGTTCGGTCGCCTTTTACTGGAGAAATCACAACGGCAAGAGGCACGCCTGCATGTGTCTCGTGACTGACATCACCGATGATCTCTAGTACTTCGCCGGTGCGCCATGCACATAGTCGCCATGCGCCACGACCATCTGCCACAGAGACCGTCTCTCCATCACGCAATCGAAGAGACTTCGATAAATGAGCAGCATCTTCTTTATATAGCTCTGGTCGTGTGATGTCGTCCACAAATACGTGCGCGGCAGATGTGCGCAGCGATTGATTCACGAAAACGCCGACTTAATCTTTGAGAAAAATCCCTTGTCGGGCGGCGCCACATCATCACCACGTTCCGATGCAAAACGACGCAGCAATTCCTCTTCGGTGTCTGTGAGTGATGTGGGGATGTCGATTGCGATGCGGACTCGCAAATTGCCGCGACCTCGGCCATTTAGATGTGGAACACCGCGACCACGCAACACAAACTCTCGGCCATGTTGTGTGCCCGCTGGGATCAGTAAATCTTCATCACCATCAAGAGTTGGTAGCACCATGTGAGCCCCAAGAGTTGCCTGGGTGATGCTGATACGAAGGCGTGTCACAATGTCGTCGTCTTCGCGCCAAAAAGCATCGTGTTCTGCCACACGCATGTGCACATACAAATCACCAGCAGTGCCACCGCGCGGACCTACCGCACCTCGCCCTGACAAACGCAATGTTTGACCCGTACTAATACCGGCAGGAATATCAACGGTGTACGTCTGTTGTGAAATGGTGCGACCATCGCCCTTGCATGTTGCACATGGTGTGGTCACCATCTGGCCCATGCCACCGCAACGCTGACAGGGTCCGGTTGTCATCATTTGTCCGAGCAGACTCTGCTTGACGCGTCGCACTTGCCCGCTTCCTTGACAGTCGCTACATGTCACTGGTTGTGTGCCTGCTCCGGCTCCTGTGCCATTGCAGTCGCTGCACGCAAGAGCTGTACGCACGTCAACTGGAACCTGTGCACCAAAGATTGATTGTTCAAAAGAAATATCGGCGACGACTTCAAGATCTTGTCCGCGTGGTGGTCCACTTGGTCCCCGTGATCCACCACCGAAAGGAGACCCGCCAAAGAATGCATCAAATAGATCGCCTAGCCCACCGCCGAACGGATCAGCACCAGCACCGCCCGATACTCCTTGTTCGCCAAAACGGTCATACCTGGCGCGAGCATCAGGGTCAGACAACACTTCATACGCGCGACTGACGTGTTTGAATTTCTCTTCTGCTTCTGCATCGTCGGGGTTTGCATCGGGATGCAATTGACGAGCGAGTTTTCGATATGCACGTTTAATGGTGTCTGCATCCGCAGAACGATCAACACCCAACAATTCGTAGTAATCGCCTGACACGGTCAGTTCTCCGAAAGTCGCTTGCCTAAATGATCACTGACAACTTCAACGGTGGCCAGAGCTTGCGGATAATTCATCCGTGTGGGCCCTAATACGCCAACAGAACCAAGCACTTCACCGTCTGCAACCACCGGCGCGACAACAACAGAACATGTAGCCAACGGCTCCACTCCATGTTCGGCTCCAATTGCCACCGATAAGCCACGATCAAGAAGATCTTGCACCATTGACACCACGATGTATTGCTGCTCAATCACTTGCAACACATCGCGCACAACATCGACTGTTTCAAACGCTTGCGCAAGTGCAGCCGCTCCGCCAACGAATACCGGTTTGTCATTGCGGTGCACACCAAGTGCATTTACCGCGGCGTAACACACGCTGTCGATGTGTGCGTTGTTTGTAGAAGGAAATGGCGACATGTCGGAAAGCGAGGAACCGACCATGTATTTCGAAAGATGAGTGACGGCCTCTGCGATGTGATCGTCTGTGATGTCTTCAGCCAGTTGAACGGTTTCGCTTTCAACAGAATGATTCGACAACACGACCACCACCGTGGCGCTTCGAGCAGTGATGCGGTTGATGTGAACGGCACGCACTGTTGCGGCCTCTACATTTGGCCCCACAACAACGGCTGCATTGTGTGTGATGTTGGCGAGAAGAGTCGATGTATGGCGTAAGAGATCCTCGAGGCGTCCCCCTGCCATCTTGAAAAAATCACCCACTTGACGCACGTCAACATCAGTCAACTCACCGTCGGGGGCAATGGTGTCGACGAAGAATCGGTAGCCCTTATCGGTGGGAATACGACCAGCGGAGGTATGAGGCTGGGCGAGGTATCCCTCTTGCTCGAGAACCGCCATCTCGTTTCTCACGGTGGCGGGCGAGACTTTGAACGAGGACAAGGTGGAAATGTGCTGCGAGCCAACCGGCTGTCCGGTTGCGACATACTCCTGCACGACTGCACGCAGGATGGCGGTCTTGCGGTCATCCAACATCGTGGAATACAGGCTACTTGCCGGTGACCTTCTTGTACCTCGCAAGGGCCTCTTCACGCTCGACGGCATGGTCGACTATCGGCGCGGGGTATGCCTCTGGTGCGAGCAATCCGAGCGTCCACGGCGTCTGCACGCTTTTTGTATCGACGTCGGCAAGTTCGGGGACCCACTGACGCACGTACGTGCCGTCGGGATCAAACTTTTCCCCCTGCCCGAATGGATTAAACACTCGGTAATACGGTGCTGCGTCAGTACCTGTGCCGGCAGTCCATTGCCATCCGTGATTGTTCGACGCGATGTCGCCATCGATGAGGTGATCCATGAAAAATCGAGCGCCCCACTGCCATGGCAAGTGCAAGTCCTTGATCAAAAAACTGGCGACGATCATGCGCACACGATTGTGCATCCAGCCCGTAGCAAGCATTTGACGAATTCCAGCATCGACAATCGGATATCCCGTCTGCCCAGATGTAAACGCCACGAATTTCTCTTGGGTTTTTTCGTCTGTATCAACAGGTAATGCGTTCATCTTCTGTTGAAGGTTTTGCCATGCAGTGTGCGGTTTGTGGAACAACACGTCTGCATAAAACTCACGCCAGCAAATTTCGGAACGGAAATGATCAGATCCTGCTCCACTCCCTAACTGCGACAGCAACTGCCGGGGGTGCAACACGCCAAAGCGCAAATACGGAGACAGCATCGAGGTGCCATCGATGTCGGGTCGATTGCGTTCTTCTTTATATGCCTGCAATCCGACTGTGCTCCATGACTCCCAACGTGCCCATGCACCATTTTCGCCTGGTTCTGGCACGACACATTCTGTGTCGGGCGATGCAGGTAGTCCCACATTGAGATGTGCGACATCCGCAAAAACTGGTTTCGCTTTTGTAGCACTGCTCCACTCAACGTTGACCCATCGTTTATAAAACGGTGTAAACACTTGCAACGGATTGCCGTCGTCTTTACGCACGACGCCAGGGTTCACCGCATACGGGGAATCATCTTCGTGCAATGAAATGTTATGTGCGTTGAGTGCTTCTCGTACCGCAGCATCACGTCGTCGACCATACGGCGCAAAATCGGCGGTGATGTGCACGTGTTGTGCTGCAACTTCTTGCGCCACATGCAGCACTTCAACGACGGGATCACCGTGACGCACCACCAAGGCACCTTTCATGTCGTTATTCAACGCGGCCAAATTTTCAAACATGAACTTCACACGTGCCGCCCCAGACGCGGCAATCAATGTTGGATCCACAACAAACAGCGCAACGACGTCTCCATGTGCTGCGGCAGCCACCAGAGCCTTGTTATCGGCAAGGCGCATATCACGACGAATCCACCAAATTGCATTTGTCATTTCGCCCACCTCATCATCGGAACACACAACAACGTGATGACACCACCATATGCAAGCGACCACCCCAAACTCACATTGTCGCCCACCCACCCCGTGATCGGGCCACCGATGGGTGTGGAACCAAGGAACGCGACGGCGACAAGGGCCAACATGCGACTGCGCATCTCATCAGGCGTGCGTTGCTGGCTAATGCTGTTCATCGCGGCCACCATCGCAGTACTAGCGGCGCCAAGTGGTAGGCACACAAGATATGCGATCCAAATGTTTGGTGACCATGCCAATGCAATTGCGGATGTTCCTGTTGCCACAATGACACCGGTGAACCAACCGGTGGTCACTTCACGTAGGCGTGCAGTAGCGAGTGACCCGGCGACACTTCCGATACTGATCACAGTAAGTAACAAACCAAAGGCGTTGGCATGTCCCCATTGTTCATCAGCCATTTTGGGAAGCACGACGCCATAGTTGAAAGCAAACGTGCTGACGATGAAAAATACGAGAAATGTGTAACGGAGAACATTGTCGCGATACACAAATCGCATTGCATCGCGCACAGGCGTGCCGCCCATAGGGGCAGAGCGCACCGGAAACAATGCCGATGTGTCAATGGCGTACACAGCAAAGATGATCGCCAAAAATGACAGACCATTCACCACAAACAACCACCCAGCACCAAGTGGGCCGATCAGCGCTGCGGCAACAGCTGGTCCGATAATGCGAGACCCCGTCATCACCGTGGTGTTGAGTGCCATTGCATTGCTGATCTCATCGGGAGCGACAAGTTCGATCACCAATCCTCGACGTGACGGGTTGTCAATTGCGCTAGCAACACCAAGCGCCAACGAGGTGAGATACACGAGCCACAATGACACCGCGTCCGCCAACACTGCTATGCCCAAAGAGATCGCAAGTAATCCCATGACAGATTGGGTCCACATTGTCACCACGCGACGGTTGCGTTGATCAGCAAAACCTCCCGCCCACACACCAAGCACGAGCATTGGTAAAAACTGAAACATGGCATTCAGGCCAAGATCGGTGGCGGCGCCAGTGAGGTCGTAGATGAGATACGAGGTAGCAGTGAACTGCAGCCAGGTGCCTACATTCGACACCAATAGACCGATGAAAAAAACACGTGCATTGCGATGACGCAATGACCGAAACATGCCGTCAGTTTTTGTGGTACTCACGGCGGATGTCATGTCAGTCGTCCAGTTTCAAAGCGCTGATGAAAACGTCACCTGGCACTTCGACACGACCAATCGCTTTCATCTTCTTCTTTCCTTCTTTTTGTTTCTCAAGAAGCTTGCGCTTACGTGTGATGTCACCGCCATAACACTTCGCCAACACGTCCTTGCGCTTGGCTTTCACGGTCTCTCTTGCGATGACCTTGCCACCGATAGCTGCCTGGATAGGCACATCAAACATTTGTCGTGGGATCAGTTCACGCAATTTCTCGCACATACGACGGCCATAGTCGAAAGATTTATCGCGATGCACAATGGTGCTGAATGCATCAGCTGGAATGCCATTCAACAACAAATCAACGCGTACCAAATTTGATTCGCGGTAACCCTCAAGTTCGTAGTCGAGACTTGCGTACCCCTGTGTGCGACTCTTCATCTGATCAAAAAAGTCAACCACTACTTCTCCAAGTGGAATGGCGTAATGCAGTTCCACACGCTCGGGCGATAAGTATTCAAGTTTGACCATTTCGCCACGTCGTGACTGACACAATTCCATCAATGTGCCGGTGTATTCCTTCGGCGTGATGATATTGACCTTGAAATACGGCTCTTCAATGCCGGCAATGTTTTGTGTAGATGGCAAATCGGCGGGGTTGTCGATCACCATCACTTCCCCATCTGTTCTTGTGACGCGATATGCGACAGACGGCGCAGTGGCGATGAGCGCCAAATTGAACTCGCGCTCGAGACGTTCCTTCACAATTTCCATGTGCAGTAGACCAAGGAAGCCGCAACGGAAACCAAAACCCAGTGCACCAGACGACTCAGGCTCATAGGTGACCGAGGCGTCGTTGAGCTTTAACTTCTCCAAACTCTCACGCAGGTTTTCAAACTCATCACCGTCGATGGGATATAAACCACAAAACACCATGGGCTTGGGGTCGCGATATCCGGGTAGCGCGTTTGATGCTGGTTGGACAACCGTGGTGACTGTTTCACCACTTCGTGCTTGCGCCACGTCTTTAATACCTGCGATGAGATAGCCCACTTCGCCAGGACCAAGTTCGGCGATGGGAGTGTTCTCTGGTCGGCGCACGCCAATTTCGATTGCTTCGTGCACCGTACGTGCGTTCATGAACTGAAGACGACTGCCCGCTGACATACGACCATTCATCACACGAACGCTCGACACCACTCCGCGGTATTGATCGTATTGAGAATCAAAAATAAGAGCCTGTAACGGTTCGTCAGGATCACCTTTTGGTGGTGGAATGCGATCAACAATTGCATCCAACAATTCGGCGATACCGGCACCTGTCTTTGCAGAAATACGCAAGATCTCTTCTGCAGGGAGACCCAACACGGTTTCAATCTCCATCGCATAACGATCGGGATCAGCAGCTGGTAGGTCGATCTTGTTGAGTGCTGCGACAATTTCTAGATCATGTTCCAGCGCGAGATAACAGTTCGCAAGTGTCTGGGCCTCGATGCCTTGAGCTGCATCCACCACCAATACCACGCCCTCACATGCTGCAAGTGATCGGCTGACTTCGTATCCAAAGTCAACGTGGCCAGGAGTGTCAATGAGATGAAATGTGAAGCCTTTCCAGTCGACGCGTACGTTCTGGGCTTTGATCGTGATGCCTCGCTCACGCTCAAGATCCATTGAGTCGAGGTATTGTTCGCGCATCTCGCGCGCGTCAACGGCGCCGGTCATCTCCAAGATGCGGTCAGACAGTGTCGATTTCCCATGGTCGATGTGGGCGATGATCGAAAAATTGCGGATTTTTGCAAGGTCCATGGGCGGTTTCACTCTACTGCCCCACAGTTAGGGGCGCCCTCGTAGTTGGGGACCACGCATTACACCGCTAGCCTTGACCAACGTGGCAAACATCAAGAGCCAAAAGAAGCGCATCATCACAAACGCCAAGCGTGAAGAACGCAATAAGGCCGTTAAGAGTGAACTGCGTACCCGCGTAAAGAACGCCGTGACGACTGGCTCAGACGACGATCTTCGTCTTGCAGTGAAGCGCATCGACAAGGCCGCCACCAAGGGAATCATTCATCCCAACACGGCCGCTCGTCGTAAGAGTCGCCTCATGAAGAAAATCAACGCCGCCGCGAAGTAGTCGCAGCAGTCGTCGAACGACCAAGACGCGCAAGTCGCGCAACCAAGACTTCCATCACAAGAACGTCATCCCATTCTTTTCCACCGCGTAGGTCTACGTCTGCTTGCGCAATCAGCGATATGGCCTGAGAGACGCCACTGCTTCCCAGTCGTTGGTACTGCTCTAATACCTTGCGCGCTGTGAATTCCTTCCCACCAAGAATGGCCACAACATCTGCAACTGTTCGTACAGCGGGACCATCGAGTTTCATCATGTTCGCGTAGCGATTAGCGAGTAGCGCTAACACTTGAAGCGGATGAGAATCGATCATGATGCGATGCAACATGACAAGTGATTTATTGACATCACCTGCATCGATTGCATCAGTGAGATCCCATGGTGCAATGCTGCCTGCTTCACCGAGAAACACTTCGATGTCGGCACGTGACAACTTGGTGCCCTCGTCATAGGTTGCGCGCAGGGTTTGAATTAATCCAGACAAGCGTCCTTGATCATTGCCAAACCACAGCGCAATGAGACGCGCGGCATCGGGGGTGTAGGAGATGCCGGCTTCAACGAGATGCGACTCGATCCATGACAATCGGTCTTTTGCTCCTGTTGGCACCGTGGCGCCGATAGTACGTGCGGAGGCCTTCTTGAACGTATCTGACAATGCCTTGGGCTGGCGACCAGTGATGGTGACAACCAGATCGGTGGTGTCATTCATTGTCTCGATCGATTGGGCAAAATGAGCAACCACATCTGCGGGCATGTCGTGCGCATTACGAACAAGAACCACTCGTCGCTCGGTAAACATCGGTGGCGTGTGAAGCGCATCTGCGATACCAGTAGCAGTTGTTTGTGAATCAGATGCATTGATGTCTTCGAGCATCATGGAGCGGTCTTCATCTCCAATCAACTGTTGCAAGATGTTCGACAGCTCGAGGCTGATCAACGATTCATCTCCAGAGATGACATAGACCGACATGCCACTACTTTTTCACATGGGTGTTGCCTATGGCGCTATTCGCGAATCAGACAGACACGCCGTGTGGATGCGAACGGCGTCGATATCGCCAGACACACCACACAATTACTGCGCACCAGCATGCAGCGTTCAGCACTGCCGGGGGTGAAATCGCATCACACACCACTGCGATCCACCACAAGAGGCGGACCGGAATTTCCAGTAAATACACAAGGCCTATTTGTAGTGGGCTTGGCAACAGCGGTAATGCCAGCGACATAGGCAACCCGATCAACATCACAGCACCAGCGATGGGAACAGCAAATGGATTCGCAATGATCGACACAATTGGTAGATGATGAAAAAAGAACAATGACAAAGGCGCGGTACCCACGGTTGCAGCCAATGTTGCAGCTACAACATCGCGAACATGACCCTTCCCCACTATCTGTGATGTGAATGGCAGCAACCATGCCAGACCGGCCGTTGCTCCTGTCGACAACAAGAACCCGACACTGCCCGACATCATCGGGTCGATGCACAGCAATCCGATTGCTGTGATGCACAGCACTTGTTTGGTGTGTATTCCACGACCAATGGTAAATGCTGTGGCAACGATGCCGGCCATAACAGCAGCACGCACCACCGATGGTTCAGCACGAGTGAGCACAACAAACCATGCGAGTAAGGCACATGTCAATACGAGTCGCATCGCCAGTTTTCGTGACCGTAAAAAAGGTCCGGCGGCCGCTAACACATGCGCTACGTTTTGACCACTCACGGCGCACAAGTGCGACAGCCCACTTGCCCTGAAACTATTGATCATTGATTGTGGTTGTTCTCGGTCATCACCCATCACGAGTCCAGTGAACAACGCGCGGTCTGGTGCGTGCATTGATTGCATGCCAACTGCGATATGACGTCGTAGACGATTCGCGGATCGATACAACGGACTCCCCTCTGAATACTCTTCTCGAACGGTCTCTATTGACAGACGTCCCACGATGTGGCGTTGACGATCCCAGTCCGCAAAACGTCCCGATAGTGCACTACACATACCCGTCACGTACACCTGCTCTCCCATCAACCGAGATGACAATTTGCGAGAAGCTCGTCCGTATGCGTAGGCCCGATAGCGACGTCCGTCAATCTTCATCACCACCGCAATATTGTGTGGACGCACATCAGGATCATCGACAAGCGTCGCGAGACCACCACATGGTCCAACTGTGGGTTGGTCAAACAACCACCATGCACTGGCACCGTTCATACAACCGACCACACATCCGATAACAAAAACTCGCCAGACGCAGCGATGCCACACAATCGTCACCGCCGCCGCAACGGCAATCATCCACCACCGATGTGACGTTGCCGCATGAGGAACACGCTTTCCGATGATCGTGAAAATCCACAGACCAAGAGTCCACACGACAAAGCGATGTCGAGATGCAATCTGTGTGAGATGCCACGATTGACGCTGTTGTGGCTCGTACCATCGAGACATGAGCCAACGCGCAAAAGGGGTACTGATTCCGGGCGGAGTAGTGCTCACACGACGTCATGTGCGCCGACGCGGAGGCCTAATGGGTATCGGGGTTGCTGTCGGATTGTTTTGTGTTGGCTGGCTCATCAAAACATTGCTCAGCGGAACAGTGAGCAATGTGATGTGGTTTGTGCTCACGATGGTCGCCTTCCCCATCATGCCCATCCTTGGTATCCCCGCAACGGGAGGTTCCGGGCGCATCCTCGCAGCAGTTGTGGTGAGTTTGATGCTGTGGTGGTTTCTTGGTCAGTTGTCGTCAGTAAAAGTGTCGACTCAGCCGATTGTCGGATGGCGTGAATGGTTCCGTGAATTCGTTTTTTATGCCACCAGTATCATTGTTGGCACAATTGGTGCAGTAGTACTCAGCGCTTACATTCTTGGTTTGCTGTAAGCAATTAGACACAGTTTGCTGTAAGCAATTAGACACAGTTTGCTGTAAGCAATTAGACACAGTTTGCTGTAAGCGTCACACAGCAATGTAGGCGCGAATCGCTTCTAATTTTGCTGGACCAATACCGCTCACCTGTAGCAAATCGTCAATAGATGAAAATGGTGCAACCGTGGTGCGATACGTGATGATTGCTTTCGCTGTTGATGGCCCCACTCCTGGCAATGTTTCTAATTCTGTTGCACTTGCGGTGTTGATGTTGATCAATGAGTTCTGACCATCCTTTTTATATGAGGGTTCTTTTGTTGATGAGTCCGATGAGGGTCGTGACGATGCATCAGGACGTATTGCCTTTTCTCCACGTCGCGGAACAATGATTTGCTCGCTGTCAACCAAAGGAGATGCGAGGTTTATTGCATTCACATCGGCCGATCGTGTTGGTCCCCCCGCAGCAGCAACAGCATCAATGACCCGAGCCTGAGGAGCCAACACATACACCCCTGGTTTTTCTACTGCTCCTGCAACATGGACGGTGATCGACGTCGGGATGGTGGTTGGCGTGAGCATTGTGCTTGCAGAAAGTTGTGTTGTTGGCACGCGTGGTATCGATAATTCCACCGGTGGTGCAGGTGAACGAAGCAACCACCAGCCAACGCACAACACAACAACACATGAGACACCAGCACCAATGAGTCGGCGCAGACCCATAAATACCACCCAATGCCGGAGTGTGTTAGTAGCTACCCGTATTTGTTGTTGCAACCATGCCATCGATGCCCATGTGGAGACATCGTGCCGCATGTGGCATAGGCGAACCGCTTAGTAGAGCTGAGCTGTCAACTTTTTGCGAAATTTTGCAGTGCGTGGATCGTGTGGTCCCATCGCTTCGAGAATGTCAAGAAATTCCTGACGCGCAGTCTCATCTGTTTTCACACGCTCAAGCAGTGAAGTGAGTTCGGCGTCGTAGTTATCAACAGGGTTTTGTGCAAGACGAGCCATCGCAGCGATGTGGCGCACACGATCAGTCTCTGGCAAGCGAGCGAGCAACTGCAGCGCTTCGTCGCTCTCGCCTTTTTGTACCAATAACTCCGCAAGTGAACACAACGCATCTTCATTTCCAGGTGCCAGCGCTACAGCGTCGCGAAGAGACTCTTCGGTGCCAGCGGACAACAACTCTTGAATACGAACATCGGTCGGATTCGGAAGAAGAGCTGCCACCATCTGCTGAATTTCGTGCTCACCTCGGGCACCCATGAAGGCATCGACGGGTTGTCCGTCTTTGAAAACTACGACTGTTGGAATCGACTGAATCTGAAATGCGGCGGCCAGACGCTGATTTTCATCGACATTCACCTTTGCCAGCACCACTTGGCCACCCGTTGCATCGGTTGCACGTTCAAGAATGGGGGTCAATGTCTTGCAGGGACCACACCAATCTGCCCAAAAGTCCAAAATAACGGGAGTTTTCATTGACCGTTCAACGACTTCTGTTTGGAAAGTTTCCTCAGTTACGTTGATCGCCATGTCTTCAAGATAGCGGTAACTTGCAACTCGTGGGACTTCCTTTCGTTGTTCATGGACAACTACCTCCACTTCAAGACCCAACCCTTGTTGTCATGCTGAGCGGGTGGATCGACGCCAGCAGTGCCGCGAATGCAGCAATGGAACATCTTGTCTCTTCCACTGAATCTGATGTTTTGATTTCTTTCGATGCCGATACATTCATCGACTATCGCGCACGTCGACCAATCATGGAAGTGCGCTCCGGCATCAATAAGCGACTCGTATGGATCACCCCCGAGTTGCGCGTCGGTAAAGACCACAATGGCAAAGACGTTCTCCTTCTCTCTGGTCCCGAGCCAGACACCTCATGGCAGTTGTTTGCAAACACCGTTGGCGATCTTGCAATTCAACTTGGAGTGCGTCGCATGTACGGATTTGGTGCATACCCATATGGTGCGCCACACACCCGCGCAGTCGGCCTCACCTTCACGACTCCTGATCCAAACGTTGCAGCGCGACTCAACTACGCACGTAACACAGTTGATGTTCCAGCTGGTGTAGAAGCACTACTCGAACACGCATTATTTGACCGCGGCATGGAAGTGATCGGGTTGTGGGCGCAAGTTCCTCACTACATATCCAACATGGCCTACCCTGCCGCCAGCGCGGCACTCATCGACAATTTATGTTCGATGGCAGGTCTCGAGATCGACACCGCGCCACTGCGCCGTGAAGCCGGCGTACAACGAGAGCGCCTCGATCAACTAGTACGCAGCAACGATGAGCATCTCACTATGTTGCGCCGCCTTGAAGACGCCTACGACGCGGTGAAAAATCTCGACTCCGGTGACACAACTCATTCGCTCGAGGCCGACCTGCCTACGATGGACGAACTGGCCGAAGAGGTCGAACAGTTTTTACGTAATCAACGAGATGGGGAATCAAATGAAAGTTGACGGTGGCATTTCCAACGACTTACGACAGGCCGCACAGAGTGCCAAAGACGTTGAAGCAGCTGGATACTCGGGTGCATGGACCGCAGAGACAAATCATGACCCATTCCTTCCTTTACTTCTTGCTGCCGAACACACCAAGAGCATGGAGATCGGCACATCAATCGCAGTTGCATTCGCGCGCAACCCGATGACACTTGCAAACATCGGTTGGGACTTGCAGTACTACTCACAGGGCCGTTTCATGCTTGGTCTTGGAAGCCAGATCAAGCCCCACATCACAAAACGCTTCAGCATGGAATGGAGCCACCCTGCTCCCCGTATGCGCGAAATGATCTTGGCGATCCGCGCTATCTGGGATTGCTGGTTACACGGCACACCGCTGAATTTCCGTGGAGACTTCTATACCCACACTTTGATGACTCCCTTTTTTACTCCAGACGCCAAAGACATCTCTGAATACGGAACACCAAAGATCTACCTCGCTGGTGTTGGTGAGTTGATGACAGAAGTTGCCGGTGAAGTATGTGATGGCTTCCTGTGTCACGGTTTCACCACCGAGAAGTATCTGCGTGAAGTCACCATTCCTGCTCTCGCGCGTGGTCGTGCAAAAGCGGGCAAGACCATGGAAGGTTTCGAAATTGTGGGACCAAGTTTTGTGGTCACCGGCAATAACGAAGACGAGATGGCACAAGCCGCTACTGGCACACGCCAACAGATCGCTTTCTACGGCTCAACGCCCGCCTACCGTGGCGTCCTCGACATCCACGGTTGGGGTGGTCTGCAAGACGAGCTCAACACACTGTCAAAGCAGGGCAAGTGGGTAGAAATGGGAAATCTCATCGATGACGAGATCTTGAACACTTTTGCTGTTGTTGGCGAACCAGAACGCGTAGCGCCAGAGCTTCACTCGCGCTATGGCGATGTGATCAGCCGAATCAGCTTTTATGCACCGTACAAGTCAGACCCAACGCGTTGGAGCAAAGTGCTCGACGCACTCAAAGCATCATAGTTTTCGTTAATCGAAATTTGGATACTCGCGAATAGAGCGTTTGAGTTCTGCCATACCTGAGGTGGTGGCTATCACTTCTATCGCATCCCACAAACGTGTTGCTTCTTCTCCACGTGGAATCACACTGATGACGGGACCAAAGAAACTGCCTTCACGCGATGACCCAGGATTGAAGGTGATAATCGGTGTGCCCACATCTTTTCCAGTGCGCTCTAGTGCTTCGGTTGTTTCCGCGCGAATGATGTTGTCGTAGGTGGTGCTATCGATGGCATCAGCCCACGCAGGATTTAAGCCGGCATGAGACAACAACGACGAGACATAACTATGTGTGTCTTTTTGTAACGCCTCGCGTTCTTGACGATTATGGATCGCTAAACCAAGCTCGGTGTACACACGTGCAACAGCCTCATTGCCACCCTCTGCACGCGCTGCCGCAGCGACACGGATGCCATTAAGGCCAGCACCGTGAATCTCTGGGTACCCCGCGGGAAAATCCGTGTCGTAGTTCTTGTCTTCGTTCACGAATCTGAGCGCGATGAACTTCCACGACACCTCGTATGAACGTTTTTGCTGCACTTCGACGACCCAACGAGACGTAATCCATGCCCACGGACAAATGGGATCAAAATAAAAGTCGAGGTCAGCCATGTGCTCTCCCCTTTTCTTGTTGTATCTGTTTTCTAGTTGTGCATGTAAACGACACACACGACCTATACGCGGGCGATTTCTCGTTCTTCGAACGTTTCAATGATGTCACCAGGCTTCAAATCTTGGAAGTCGGACAAACCAATACCGC
Organism: Ilumatobacteraceae bacterium; assembly: GCA_044340485.1. Classification (GTDB taxonomy): domain Bacteria; phylum Actinomycetota; class Acidimicrobiia; order Acidimicrobiales; family Ilumatobacteraceae; genus UBA2093. The sequence continues at coordinate 21,901 of JBIITN010000022.1, forward strand.
ATTCGAAACCTTCACGCACTTCACGTACGTCATCTTTGAAGCGACGCAACGAGTTGATGCTGCCTTTCCAAATGATGGTGCCTTCGCGCAAGAAGCGAACCTTGGTGCCACGAGTGATGACACCCGAGCGCACGAAACATCCGGCAATGGCGCCGATCTTTGGCACACGGAATATCTCGCGCACCTCTGCTTCACCAGTGACAACTTCCTCGAACTCTGGCGCCAGCAAGCCAAGCATTGCCCGTTCCATGTCTTCGAGAAGTTTGTAGATGATTTCGTACGTACGAATCTCTACTTTCTCGCTTTCTGCAAAATCACGCGCCTTACGATCTGGACGAACGTTGAATCCGATAATCGTGGCATTTGTGGCTGATGCAAGTGTGATGTCGTTTTCGGTGACTCCACCGACACCGCGATGCACGAATGCAACGCGAACGTCGTCACGTTCCAACTTGCGAAGACTTTCTGTAACTGCTTCCAACGAACCGTGAACGTCGGCTTTGATAACCAAGTTCAATGTTGCTACTTCACCAGCTTGAATTTGACTGAAGATGTCTTCGAGTTTTACTCCACGCTGTACACGAGCATCTCCGCGTTGGTTCAGGACACGGAAACGCTGTTCACGTGCTTCACCAACGAGACGAGCTGTCTTTTCATCTGGTGCGGAACGGAATTCGTCACCAGCCAATGGAACGCTCGACAGACCCAACACCTGTACAGGAGCAGACGGACCAGCTTCTTTCACTTGTTCGCCGTGATCATTAATGAGCGCACGAACACGGCCCCACGCTGCGCCAGCAACGATTGGATCGCCCACTTTCAACGTTCCTTTATCAACAAGAACTGTTGCAACTGGTCCACGACCAATGTCGAGGTTTGCTTCTAACACAATGCCTTTTGCACGACCGGTGGGATTTGCAGTGAGTTCTTCCAACTCTGAAACAACGTGAAGTTGTTCGAGCAATTCATCAACACCAATTCCCTGCTGGGCAGCCATTTCAACAACAATCGTGTCTCCACCCCATGCTTCAGGCACAAGGTTTTGCTCAGCGAGTTGCGTCAACACGCGTTGCGGATCGGCGTTTTCTTTATCGATCTTGTTCATAGCCACCACGATTGGCACATCGGCCGCACGTGCGTGATTAATCGCTTCGATTGTTTGTGGCATGACTCCGTCATCAGCTGCAACCATCAACACAACAATGTCGGTGACTTGGGCACCGCGTGCACGCATCTTGGTGAACGCCGCGTGACCAGGAGTGTCGATGAAGGTAATGGGATTGCCATCTTTCACGACCTGATACGCACCGATGTGCTGGGTGATTCCGCCTGCCTCGCCGGAAACAACGTTCGCGGAACGAATACGGTCAAGAAGCGTTGTCTTACCGTGGTCAACGTGACCCATAACTGTGATCACTGGCGGGCGCGACATCTGTGCGTCTTCATCGTCGTCATCACTGTCATCAAACAGTGCCTGCAATTCCATTTCTTCTTGCTGACCTGGATCAACAAGCAAAATTTCGGCGCCGACTTCTAATGCGAACAATTCCATTTGATCATCGCCAAGCGTCATGGTTGCTGTAACCATTTCGCCGTGCTCTAACAAGAAACGGACAACATCAGCAGCTGTGCGATTTAACTTCGGTGCAAACTCTTGAGCAGATGATCCACGTTCGACAATGATCGTGCCTTCTGGCACGGGTGCATTCGACGCCGTGTACGACGTGAACTGTGGCTGCAACTCTTCGAACTCGCGCCGACGACGCGCACGTGACTTCTTTCGTGGCGCACGACGTTGGCCGCTCGGACGTGGACCGCCACCACCAGGACCGCCACCACCAGGACCGCCACCACCAGGACGAGGACCGCCGCCACCGGGACCGCCGCCACCGGGACCGCCGCCAGGACGAGGACCGCCACCACCAGGACCACCACCAGGACGAGGACCAAAACCAGGACGACCACCAGGACCGCCACCAGGACCGCCACCAGGACGAGGACCGCCAGGGCCACCGGGGCGAGGACCGCCAGGGCCAGGACGCACGCCAGGACGAGTTCCTGGACCACCAGAACGCGGGCCGCCAGGGCCAGGGCGCATGCCAGGACGAGTCCCTGGACCGCCAGGGCCACTTGGTCGACCACTGCCAGGCGGTGGTGGAATCGGGCGACCAGACGGCGATACAGGACGCGGTGGTGGTGGAATCGGGCGACCAGACGGCGATGCGGGTCGCTGCGGCGGGGCTGTGCGCGCAGCTGGCGCAGGAGCGGGACGTTGTGGCGGTGCAGACGGTGCAGTTGGTGCTCCACCAGTTGGTCGACCGCTTGAGATCACGCGAGATGTGTCACGAGTCGATGTCACGGGAGATGATGCAACAGGAGGTGCTGCAGGTGCTGGCGATGTCTCAGGTGCTGGCTCGCGAGACGTGTCATCTTCACGGGCAACTGCCGCAACAGGCTCTTCACGTACTGGCACATCTTCAACACGAGGTGCAGGAGTATTCACTACTTCCTGTACGGGCGCTGGTGCTTCAACGACAGGAGCAGGCGCTTCAACCGGCGCTGGCGGCGCTTCAACAACTTCAGCCTGAACGACGTCTGCAATCGTTACCTCAGCGTCGCTTTCATCTGTCTTCTTTTTCGATACAGCTTTTTTCGCTGCCGGCTTTTTCTCTGCTGCAACTTTTGGCGTCGCAGCTTTCTTTGCTGCGGCTTTCTTAACGGGCTTTGGTTCGTCTGGCGGAACGTCGCGTTTCAGCCCTTCGCGTTCCGCACGACGACGAACGCGATCGGCCTGCGCGTCTTCAATGGAGGACGACGAGCTCTTCACGTCGATACCCAAATCGGTACACAGACTGACTGTTTCTTTGTTCGTCATGCCGAGCTCTTTGGCGAGCTCAGTGATGCGGATCTTCTTTGCTGGCAAGGTTTATGCCTCCGTATTTTCGACGTCGCTGCCCGACCATTCGTCGGCGGTGGTTACTGATCCATCTACTGCATGAAATTCGAGTGCGCCAGTGTCGTCGTTTGTACGCCACTCGCCCTCTTCAAAGATTTCATCAGTTGGCGAAGCAACAATTCCGGCTGCTTCATTTGCTGCTTGCGTCTCGGACTTGATGTCGATGCGCACACCCGTTAAACGTGCTGCAAGTCGCGCATTTTGTCCTTCTTTGCCAATTGCTAAAGACAACTGGAAATCGGGAACAATGACATCGGCTTGCGTGCTGTCTTCGCTCAAACGAACTTCGGTGACCTTTGCTGGCGACAATGCTTTCGATACAAACTCGTGTAAATCTTCACTGTAGGAAACAATGTCAATCTTTTCGCCGCGAAGCTCGTTCACGACCATACGCACGCGTCCACCGCGAGCACCGACACATGCACCTACTGGATCAACGTTGTGGTCGTTTGATGCAACAGCGATCTTGGTGCGATGACCAGGCTCACGAGCACATGATTTGATCTCAACAATGCCATCGGCAATTTCTGGTACTTCGAGTTCAAACAAACGCTTGATCAGACCTGGGTGTGTACGACTCACCACAATTTGTGGACCCTTTGCAGTACGACGGACCTCCACGATGTATGCCTTCAAGCGCGCACCGGCTTCGGGACGCTCGTATGGCACTTGCTCAGCTTGAGGAAGCAGTGCTTCTACTTTTCCAAGATCGAGTAACGCATAACGACCGTCAGACTGCTGCAAAATACCGGTGACAATGTCGCCCTCGCGGTTTGCATATTCCTCGAACTTACGATCGCGTTCAACTTCGCGAATGCGCTGGCTCATTACCTGACGGAATGTCACGGCGGCGATGCGACCAAGTTCGTTTTTGCTCGGCGTATCGTCACGCTCGTTCACCCAGTTGCCGTCTTCATCGACGTCGTATGCGATGAACTTCATGTCGAGTGTCTCAGGATTGATCTCAACGATGACCTCATCGGCTGCACCGGGGCGCTTCTTGTATGCGGTGGCGAGTGCTTCAACAAGCACCTGCAACAACGCATCAACAGAAATACCGTGGTGATCGGCAAGCATGCGTACGGCTTCAGACATGTCCATGTTGCTCATGTGGCATTGACCTCCGAGTTAGAACTAGACGCGCCGCGACGTGCCGCACGCGCTTCAGGTGAGTTTGGTTTTGGCTGTGGGCCCCACACGAAAACCGTGCGAGCCTTATCGATCAGGTGAAGTGGAATGTCAACAACTTCATTGGTGTCCTCGCGACGAAGTGATGCATGGGTATCGGTTGCCGACATCAACAGACCTTGAAAGCGACGCTGGTCTTCAACGGGCTGGGTAAGGCGTACCGAAATGACCTTGCCGGCCTCGCGTTGGAAATGCGACGAAGTGCGAAGTGTGCGCTCGAGCCCGGGACTTGTGACCTCGAGGGTGTACTTGCCTGGGATGATCACATCCTTGTCATCGTGGTCGAGTTCGCGACCAAGAAGTCGGGTGATGAGAGCCAACTGCTCCAGATCGACACCGGCGCTGGAACCAGCTGGGGTATCGATCGTGACCTTCAGCACGCCTCCGGCGTATTCACAGTCGTACAACTCGAGGGAGAGATCGCTGAGAATCGGAGAAACAAGTGCGGTGATTGCCGTGACTACTGCATTATCGGCCATGTCTCACCACCTCTCTGCCCGCATCTGCGGGCCTTACTCTTGTAGCCCACCAAGGCGGGCCTTCTCTTGTAGCCCACCGGGGTGGGCCTTCTCTTGTAGAAAACAAAAGGCACGGGGCTAGCCCGTGCCTCTCGGTTCTGCGAACTTCAAAGGACGGGCGCAATCATACCAAGGCAAACTAAGGTTCCCAGCCGATGCTTCGTCTCTCTCGTCTCTTTGTTCGCACTCTGCGCGATGACCCCTCCGATGCAGAAGTGCCCAGCCACCGGCTCTTAGTACGCGCCGGCTACATCCGCCGTGCTGCCCCTGGTGGCTATACCTGGCTCCCACTTGGCTGGCGTGTACTACAAAATGTCGAACGCATCGTTCGCGAAGAAATGGACGCCATTGGCGCCCAAGAAGTGCACTTCCCCGCGCTCTTGCCCCGTGATGTCTATGACGCAACCAACAGATGGACTGAATACGGTCCCAATTTGTTTCGTCTCGTTGACCGTAAAGGCGCCGACTATCTTCTCGGACCCACTCACGAAGAGATGTTTACTCTTTTAGTGAAGGATCTCTACAGCAGCTACAAAGACTTGCCCGTATCGCTGTATCAAATTCAAACGAAGTATCGCGACGAGGCACGACCACGCGCAGGTTTGTTGCGCGGACGCGAGTTTTTAATGAAGGACTCGTATTCATTCGACATTGATGCAAACGGTCTACAAGTGTCATACGACGACCACCGCGGTGCATACCAACGCATCTTTGATCGTCTCGGACTGCCGTATGTGATTGTGAAAGCAACGAGTGGCGCAATGGGTGGCTCACAATCAGAAGAGTTCTTATCGCCCATCGATGTTGGTGAAGACACGTTCGTACGATGCAGCGCATGTAACTATGCAGCAAACACTGAAGCAGTCACAACAGGATCATTGCCCGCAAACACTGACTCACATCCTTCATTGCAAGTTGTCCCAACCCCGAATTGCCCAACTATCGAATCACTTGTTGTGTTCCTCAATGAGAATCATCCACGCGATGATCGTGCTTGGTCGGCTGGCGACACATTGAAAAACATCGTGCTGTCGGTCCGTCACCCTGACGACAGTCGTGAAACTGTTGTGATTGGAATACCCGGCGATCGCGACATTGACATAAAACGTGTGGAAGCACAATTGTCGCCTGCCGAAGTTGACGTATTAGACGATGCTGGCTTTGCCAAGCATCCCGAACTTGTGCGTGGCTACATTGGACCGCAAGTTCTTGGTTCGGATTCACCGTCTGGTATTCGATACCTCATTGACCCAAGTGTTGTTGCAAATAGTTCGTGGGTCACCGGTGCAAATACAAAAGACGCCCACGTACTTCATCTAGTGAATGGTCGCGACTTCACCGCCGATGGAACCATCGAAGCAGTAGAGGTTCACCATGGAGATCCGTGCCCAACGTGTGGCGCAGCACTGCAAATTGCGCGTGGTATTGAGATTGGTCACGTGTTCCAACTTGGCACTAAGTACGCACAAACACTTGGACTTGAAGTGCTTGACCAAAATGGAAAACGTGTTGTAGTCACTATGGGGTCATACGGCATCGGCGTATCGCGAGCAGTTGCCGCAATTGCTGAAGTGTTCCATGACGAGCTTGGTCTTAAGTGGCCACGCGTTGTAGCGCCAGCAGATGTTCACATCGTGAGCACGGGCAAACCAAATGACGACATCACAGCTCACGCTGAGCAATTGGCCGCCACGCTCGAACAACGTGGTGTTGAGGTTGTACTTGATGATCGCCAAGGTGTATCCCCTGGCGTGAAGTTCAAAGACGCCGAATTGCTGGGTATCCCCACGATCGTGATTGTTGGTAAGGGGCTCGCCCAAGGTGAAATCGAAGTTCGCGATCGCCATGCAGGTACCGCCACAAACGTGCCCATCGATGATGTTGTCGAGGCTGTGCTTGCAACAACGCGTCAATAGGACTAAGACACTTTCATGCATCGTCTTGTCGGATCAGTCCAAAAGTACGACTGGGGCGACGTCTCGTTTATTCCAGCACTTCTCAATGAGCCAGCCGATAACACTCCGTGGGCTGAATTGTGGTTTGGAACCCACCATGTTGCGCCGTCACGAGTTGAGACATCTTCTGGCAATGTCTTGCTCTCTGCCATCACCGGTGACCTCGACATCTTGGTGAAGATTTTGGCAGCTGCCACCCCATTATCTCTACAGACACATCCAACGCGCGAACAGGCAATCGAAGGATTCACACGAGAAAACGAACGTGGCATTCCACTTAATTCACCACTACGCACATATCGCGATAACGCCGACAAACCAGAACTCATTATTGCACTCACCCCATTTCATGCATTGTGCGGCTTTGCTCCCATCGATACCTCGCTTGCGTTACTACACGCGATGGAGTGGCGTCATGAAGCCGACTATCTAGAGCGTCACGGCATTCATGCGTATCTGCAGTGGGTGTATGCAAATGACATCAGTGCATCTTTCGATAGTGCCCCTCAATGGCTGAGTGATCTCGCTGTGTTGTATCCGAATGATCACAGCTTGTGCGTGGCTCCACTGCTTCACTATGTGGAACTCGCTGCTGGAGAAGCGCTGTCGCTTCCTGCTGGAAATGTGCATGCCTATTTACGTGGAGCAGGTCTTGAAGTGATGACTGCATCAGACAATGTCATTCGTGCTGGGTTCACCAGCAAACACGTTGATGTTGCAGAATTGCTTCGTGTTGTCGACACGCGACCACTCGATGAACCAGTAGTGCATCCACTCATAGATGGCAACGTCGGCACATATTCGTGCCCCACCGATGCGTTCTCCGTACAACGCATCGAACTGCGTGGCTCACACACACTTGATATCGCATCCGCGCACCGCATTATCGTTGTCACAGACGGAACAACAGATTCCCTCTCGGGCGGGCAGGCAGCAGTGGTGATGCCTCAGGAAAAGCTGGAACTACGCGGCAACGCGACTGTGTGGGTATGTACAGGGCGCGCATAACAGCGCATCCACAATATTTCGATCTAGTGAGAAATCTTTCGAATCTCAATGATCTTTTCCTCAGAGTTATTGGCGTCTTCGCCTTGTGATTCAAGAAGCGCTGAACGATCGCGCTGTGCCTCACGCTCTGCTCGCGCTGTGTCGGCACGGGCAATGGCGGCGTCGGTTCCGTGTTCGTTAATGAACTCTGCCCATTCGACGAGCGCTTCAACCATTTCATCTTCTGGCACAACGGCGACGTTGCGACCTTTCACAAACAAGTGACCTCGTTTATTGCCTGCGGCAATTCCGAGATCTGCTTCACGTGCTTCACCGGGACCATTTACCACGCATCCCATGACGGCAATCTGAAGTGGAAGTTTGCGATCACTAAAAGCTTGCATTGCTTTATTCGCTACAGCGATCACATCTATTTCTGCACGACCACAACTTGGACATGCGATGAGGTCAACGTTTTTTCGTTCGCGCAATCCGAGTGCTTCAAGTAATTGACGACCCGCACGCGCTTCTTCTACCGGATCAGCCGTGAGGCTGTAACGAATGGT